>MNJR01000104.1:0-1445 GCA_001920415.1 Acidobacteria bacterium 13_1_20CM_3_53_8
GAAGTCAAAACGCCAAGCCCAACTTACCTTGCATGTCGTCCTCAATCCCATCGCCGCATACCTCTAGAAGGGCTACTCGACGCTGTGGAGTTCGCATGATGAATATCAACGTATTGTGTAACTTCCCAAGTGGTCCTTTCCTGAGCCACAGCTCACGCAGCTTTTCTAAGTGGCTCAGAACATGAGCTGCATCAGACTCGATTTCGAAGGCTTCAGAATCTTTACCGAACAGAAAAGCTTTGGCGGCGAGGTTGATGATATGCCCTAGGCATCTCACTCTGTGTGAATCAGGGTCTTTGATATCAGGACGCAGCTTCTTCAAGATACAGCGGATAGCTTACATCATTGGTAGCGATGGTATCACCAATGAAACAGCCTAGGTTGGAAATGACGCCCATCTCTTCCAGCACAAGGCCAATGCGCTCAGCAATATTCTCGCCACTATGCGCGCCTCGCACTCTTCGCAGGCCAATAAGCAGGCTATGTATCTGCATATCTGGCCAATGAAGTGAGCTACAACGCCACAGAACGCCCGATGATTAGGTGAGGTCCATAGGCCGAAACTAATACGAATTCGACTGCGCGCAGCTGCTAATTTCCTCTTAATCTCTAGTTGCTGCTTCTTGAATTCCCGCAGAATTCATTAACGAATTGTATTGCCAGATGCCACATGATATACCTCAAGAGCTGGTGCAAGAAGAAGAATAAGGGCTCTGAAGTTTTCATCTTCCACACAGCTCAGAGCGATGTGTGCGCACACAATCCAGCGAATGAGATACCACCTAAAGCGGCTGACGTCAAGACTGGTAACCACATTATTTATCACCTTGGCTGCGGTCTGAAAAGCTGCGTCGATTGTTCCGGTAGATGTTGACGCTTCCTCTTCTGTAGCACCACGACCAAATAGAGTCCCATGCCTTTGTCGGAGATGATGAATAGCCGCATGCGTGCCGGTGGTGATATTGTACACTATCCGCTTCGTACAGTGGTTGCAACTCCAGAACTTTTGTGCAGGGTCGCTTGTGAGACAGTATTCAGTCCCATCCCTGAGCGAATATTCGCAGCGTGTTCGGCCTTGAGGAACTGCCTGCCCTCAATCCAGACGAATGATTGGCTGGTATCGGCATCGGGTGGTTGGCGGTAGTCGTCGGGTATCATAGATCTTGCGGCTAAGGTCTCGGTACCCAGGGCGTCGCTGAGAGCACTATCGCTTTCGAAATCACTCATACCGGTCTCGGTAGATGTGGTGCTAGCTGTGACGGGCTGACGCCCGATGAAGCCTCCGGCAGCGCCTGAGGCAACGTCCTGCTGAACACCGGCTGTACGGCCCTTGTGGTACCACCGGTGTTCTGGCCCCTGCCGAGCTGGGTTAGCGCTGCGCCACGTGACGGCGCTCCACTGCATGCCGCCTCCGCGCCCTCGCCGGCGGCGAGGCTACCCTCGAT
>MNJR01000104.1:1470-12476 GCA_001920415.1 Acidobacteria bacterium 13_1_20CM_3_53_8
TCTTCGGCTCGTTTGTCTTGTAGCATAGGCACCAGATAGTTGAATAGACTCCTGGTAACCCCTCACACTGGCTCCTTTTTTTGCTAGCGTATCTGCGTTTCGGTTTCCTTGGATATTTGAATGTCCTGGAATCCATCGAATGGTCGTTTCTACCCCTCTATCTCGTTGGCTCTGAGCTGCCCGGTGTGCGTTCTCTTCCAACCACTAGATAATCCGGAGAAAGGTGATTAAGAGACAACGAGCTTATCCCAAACCAGTCGACAGGTGCTGGAAAGACTGTTCTGCAATTCCATTAATCTATGATGCTGAACGTACGAGAATCGTCACACCGCAAAGTATTCCTCAGTCCTTCTTTTCAGAGCGCCTTGAACTCCTTCCCAAACAATTCTCACAGCATCCTCTCCAAACAGTGAGACGCCCAACTCCTGACTCGTATACCAGCTCGCACGATCCATATTACCACTCCCAAGTACCACCATCTTGCCGTCGACTACAGTGCATTTGATGTGGACTTTCGCAGGCCCTGACTCCTGGAACTTGATGGGGCGGAAATACTCAATTCTCAAAGATCCCAGAGCACGTCCTGCCTCTAACTCGTTATGACGTCGCCGATATAATTGTTTGTACTTTCGCACAAGCTTCCAATAGCGCTTCGAGGAGGGAGCTGATAACTGGTGTGGAGGTGAGGTTGGAGGTAATGAGCTTGATAGACTGCTCAGCGTTGCCCAGCGCGTGCAGAAGTAGCGTGTTCAACGGAGTTTGAGGCGGTGGTGGCGTAAGAAGCGGGATGGAGAGGAAGAGAGAATTGTGATGAGGTGATGGGAGGAGTATTGTGGAGGTGGGGATAGTAGGGAGGGAGAATGCTCTCGCTGTTGGGGATTGGGGAGTGGGGTGAGAAACAGCACTCTGGGTCTGCTGAAATAAATTCGCCGAAGGGCTGAATTGGTGTTCCGGGGACCCGTCAGTATGGCCACCCGTTGCCCAAGTTTCGTGCCAAAACTTAATGAGACTGTCCACAACCGGTCCAGTCACGCTCACACAACACTCCAACCAGACCTCCCAGCTGACATTGCAACTGGGCAGAAATGCCCGTCTTCGATCAGTGATGACAAACCTCGGATGCATCACACTGAACGGCCGGAAGAACAAGGTCTTGACCATGAGATCCAACCCTTCCAACGCACTGGGATGAGGCAGGCCCAGCTTCTCGCGCCATTCTGCAGGATGATAGACGTGACCCCTCTTCGAAGAAGTGTGCAATAACTTTTGCAGCAACGACATCGACGAAAAGCACAACCTAACACGGATCCTAGAGCCATCACGAGAAGGGAAAGGGTGTCCGAATCAGCTCTGAAGCACGTGACGAAGATGACTTCATGTTCTGCCGCTTCGATGGCAGACAGGAGAGTGGATGTGTAGATATCCAGGCCCGTGCCGACAGTGAGGAATTGAGCAGTGGAGAACGAACTCAGGGTGCTGGGATCACTGCCCCAGAAGTGAGCGTGATTTTCCTTTATGGCGGGTCCATCACTCAAAGTAGTCAGCCATTTCCGGGTATCGAATGGGTCTGGGAGGGCGACCTCCCTTGACATTAGGAATAGATGCAGAGTATGATACAAGGAAGATTTCACAGATTTAGGAACGGCATATGTCTGAGGAGGTTGTCGTGAATGTGACTCCGACTGGTGGGCGAGTACGCCATTCAAGTCATCAGTAACATCAGTCGTGCGAATTGGGTGCCATCTCTTGAAGTGCGATTGTCATCAATGAGCAGGGAGATAATCTTATGAACGTGAGATGTTGCATAGTTAAGAACGACGACGAATATAGCCAAGTCCGCCAAGAAGGCGACTGCGGTGCGGATGTGGATGCATTGACGCCGGATGGAGCGACATCGCTTCATTTTGCAGCTCTGGGTAATCGTTTAGAGGTCGTCAAGGTCCTCATCGACCATGGTGCAACCGTATTCGCTTCCACGAGCCATGGTTTTACGGCACTTCATATGGCGAGTTCTGAAGGTTACATGGAAATAGCCCTAAGTTTACTTCAATATGGTGCAGACGTTAATTCTATTTCAAAGGACGGAGCGAGGCCGGTTGATTTAGCAGAGTCCAATGGACAAGAAGGGATGGTTAACGTATTAGAGAGTTTTGCAAGTAGTTCTTGTTAGGAACCTGCGGAGTGGATCAAACGCATTTCCATTGATAAGACATTTGATGAAATAGACCATTGATTGCTTGCGTGTAATGGGGAGGTGTTCCGGCCTGCCCCTCAACATTTCCCGTCCTTTAAAAAGGTCGGTCGGCCCATAGGATCTTTTTACGGGTTGGTATACGGGGCGGGCCAATTGAAGTGCGCGGGCTACTTGGTAGCTAACAGGCCGCCGATAAATTTAGGTTTGCCGATCACGCCGACGAGGTTACTCGCTACCTTCCAAGGACTACGTCTTAGTCAATTCGGTGCCTCCAATACCAGATTCGATTAATAGCCGTACTACCTCTTTTATCACCCCCATACCCCACCGCCGCCGCCAGCGCGCTACCGTAATCTCCAAGCATATTCATGTCTGCTCCTGATTCGATTAGTAGCTGTACTACGTCTTTATCACCCCCCACACACCGCCGCCGCCAGCTCACTGATCCTTGTTGTCTCTTCATCTACGACTTTTTGTAAGCCTTGACAGCTTCTTCAGCTGTCGCGTAAGCACTGGTAGGGTTAACACCCGTCACAATGTGCCCATCGGCAATCGCAAATGAACCCCAAGGGTCAGGAGGCGAAACATCTGGAAAGCAATGGTTAGCAAAGAGGTCCTCCGGGCGGAAAAAATAGGACGCCTCACATGTAGCACCCGCACTGGCCACAGCTTCCTCAATGGTCGGCCTGTTCCAGCTCTTGATCGCCTCGAGAACGCCTTTCTCTTCTTCCCCCTTGGTTGTGAACCCTGTCACCTTCTTGCCCGCAATGATCGACTTCCCCGTCTTCGGGTCAATGATGCCCGGAAGGATCGCGGGGCCGTGGCAGACAGCGCTGACGATCCCGCCAGCGTCGTAGAATTTCGCCCCGATGCCCTGCAGACCTTTGGCGTCCGGGTAGTCGATCAGGCACGCGTGTCCGCCCGCCGCGAAGAAAATGTCATATTGCTCCCATACGATATCGCTGGGCATGACTACAAGGTCTAGCTTGGAGCGGAACTCGCTCCCGAGGTCTTCCCACTCTTTCCGGTCGGCGTCTGGGAGGAAGTCTTTGGTCAGGGAGAGCCAGTCGGGAAAGTAGTTTCCTTTCTCCGAGACGAAGGTGACATGGAAGCCGGCTGCGCGGAAGACTCTGAAGGGGTGGAGCGCTTCGCTGATGAAGAGTCCTGTTCGCGGTCAATGAGATATCGGGTTTTGAAGACTGTGTTCGGCTAGGGCTGAACGCTTGATCTAAGGTACGGTTGCATGGGGGGTACGTACCAGTTTCTTTGCCGTCGGGATAGAGAGGTGCGTGGGCACTAGTGACCGCTATGAGAACCTTGCGAGGCAGAGCCATTTCATCTGCTCGATGAGTGTCTTTGATGAATGTTGCGCGATACTGTGCCTTGTTGTCTCTTTACTAGATATTTATGACGAGATTGTCCTGCTTGTCCTTCGGAATCGTCAACCACACGTCATTCCGGACTCCCTCGGCGATGGACCAGCACACGTCATCCAAGGACATATTTGATCATGACATCTTCGATGACCTTCGATGACCACTTACACATTTGAGACAGCTTTGAGAAGTCCCAAAAAGCTTTGCGCAAGGGGTGTTCGCGCTCCGCACTTATTATGATCTCCCTTACCGCCGAGAACGACATTTAATAGCTCTGTGACCTCGAACACAGGTGACATTGGATGTCTGGTTGAAATGTGGGAAGGCACTGACGAGGACTGATGCAGGGTGAAGCCTCGGAAGCGGCTGCCCGAGGCCGCCCGCGCTGCCTCAGATTAAGGCATTACAAAACGCATTCACCTTGACAAGCATAACAACTGACGCGAACTAACATAGAGGTCCGCACATACATGTTAGACCTGGGTTATAGGGGTTACTCATGTTCAGCTAGCATCCCTGCCAAGCCCCCCTTGACTCCCGTGTATATAGGCTGCCTTTCCTCCATAGATTCAATCGACACACGAGTTCTTCCCCTTTCATCCAAAGTTCAACAATACTCGTTTCAGAAGAACCTATACTATTACAGGTATAGCGGTATGGCCCATGGGCCGCCCGGGACTACAACTCGAGATCGATCTGTTAGATTAGCCTGTTAGGCCTGCCAAGAATGATTACACCTATTTCGATCACTGGAATACAGCAGTTGTTCTGTGAGAGGTTACCAGGAGTCTATTCAACAATCTGGTGCCTATACTACAAGACAAACGAGCTGAAGAAGAAGAAACAGAAAGGGGAGGCACTGGGCCTGTCTACATAGGCTGAAGGAAAGGGGGTAGCCTTCGTGGCCGACCGAGGGCGCGGAATACGGGTCGGTTGAGCTATCGCGTTCGGCTTGCGATTGAACTGGGGAGTGCTGCACGTTGCCTCAGGCATTGCCGGAGGCTTCACCGGGCGCCAGCCCGTCATAGTTCTATATGCAAGCTTCACAGAGGAGAAGCACTTTGTGGCATTGAAGGGGCCTGATCAACTGTGGGACTCATCTACTTGTGGATATATTCTCAACTTGAATTTGAATATGGTTGGAGGGACGCGGTACTTTGTATCCTTTAGTGTATGAATCGTGGCGAACAGTGGTTCGGCACACTTTACCTAGGCTCTGCAGACTAGATGCCAGACCGCACGCCAAGGTTCAGGAACAGTTAGCCGTTCGACAGTGGCTCGCTAATGCCATTTTGCTGCACCTCTCAAGCCTGTTTGGCCTGTAGTGAGAGGAATGGACTCTGTGGTTTGGGAAGGGATAGAGAAACGGACAGTGGTCGAAACTCAGCCCGCCACCGTTCTACCCTCGTAATGCAATTTTTTGACTTGCAACATAGTCGTTTTCTCCGCGTTGCGGGACAAGTTGATAAAGTTCTTCCTCTACTGTCAACAGTGAAAGCAGTGGGTTGCAAATATTTTGTTTGTGATGGAGCCTTACAGAATTTGGAAGGACGTGGATGAACTCGCATTTTACGAGAACAGCATCATATTGGAGCTACTAGGGCGCTCGCAGGGCAATGCACCGCCAAAGCTCGCCACTTCCGAAGTTCCTTTCAAAACCAACGACCCTAGTCATGACCTCGAATGGGTAACACATCTTCTGGATGACTTTGCTCTGGTTGCTGCTGGCGCTGGCGGAGCAGCCAACGTGGCAGCAGCTTCTCTTGAATTTGATCATGTCCTAGAGAACTGCTTCATAGTTAGAGTTGCAAAGAATGAAGATTTCACTATTGCACAATTCCAGTGTTTGAAAGATATCATCATCATCATGAATCAGGTCAAGCAGAGAGGTAAGCCACTGTGTTAGATTAATTATTACCATAAGAGTTTCTAATGGAGGATCTCAAGATATACAACCCTTTGAGGCTGAAAAAGAATGCTTCGGTATTATCGCCAGCAGTTGTCGAGCCCGTATGTTACAATATGTCATTGGCCCCAAAGGACTTCATGAGCTTGCCAGCGAGCAAAATATGACGTCCATCCTGTCTGAGACTCTTCCAAAATATAAGTTTACAGCACGGTCTTCCGAGTCAAGGGCAGACATTGAAAGCATTGGCGAATATAGCCCGAGTACTCACGCGAGCTACATGCGCCTTTCCCAGAGCCGTTGGGCCCGAATGCGGGACATGGCTGGCCAGATATCCTCTTCTGCGGAGCATCAGACCTTGAAGTCCTTGGCCAGTCTGGCATACGAAGTGCGTCGTTCCACCTCCTTTCGGATAATGCTCGAACAGCTCAGTCGGCGAGGACGCGGTCACGTTTCCAAAATCGTTGAGAAGGTTGGGAAACTTGCCAGATTTTACCGGAGCGCGATAACCTTTGCGCATACGGCTGTTGAATTTGGAAGCAACTCAGATACCTTTATTGTTAAGGCTGTTACATCAAGGCCACAGTCCGTCAATATCTTATCTTCGGTGACGGTGGATCAATTGAGGAGACGTCTTCCTCCGCCATCTAGAAAGCTTGAAAGTCATGCAGGCGATGCCCGACGACTCCTTAGACGCTGGAAACAATATGTCGTCCATGCAGAGATGCTTCTGTTGCTATTCTACGAAGAGCACCCAGAGATCTCAAAAGTCAAGGACTACATTGGGATCAGCAAAAGATCCTGTTTCCTATGCGCGAATTTCATTCGTTTCCACAAAGTCTTTACCGTGGAAGGAGGTCATCAGCAACTCTATTGCCTCTGGACGCTGCCCGCATTCATCAATTTCCCAAATGAGAGCCAAAGTAAAAGATTCTCAAACGCCTTAAAGGATCTGTGTTCCCTTGTAGAGACAAAAGTAGCCGCCATCTGTGCGTTTTCTTACAGACCTTTCCCGTTCCATACGGAGTCAGTTGCAAATTTTTCACGACTGAGCCTTCTGAAGTGGCCGAGTGCTCTCGAGAAATCCCGCACCACTGCAGACTTCCAATTGGATGCTTTATCGTCGTTCGCGTCACATTCACAGTTGACTAAGTGCGAGGACGTCGTCGGAGCGTTGCAACCAAGTCGTGCCCAGGTGATTGCTAAAGCAGATGCCATACCTAGTGATCAAGACTTCAACCGACGCTTTGAAGATACCATCGAAGTGGGCGCAACAAAGCTTAGTCCGCCTCAGGACGAGGATAAAGGGGCAGATTCAGACAAGAGTAAAGAATTCAGTGTGCTTGAGCCTGTTCCTCAAGACCTCGAGGCTCCAGCAGTTGCCACTGAGCAGCAAGTTCGACTACAAGGGAGACGGAATCGGCGGCGACACAGAAGCAGGTATCAGCACCGCAGCAACCAGTTATCTTCGAACTTAAGAGAGAACGCCAGAGGAAAAGTGACAACGCGGCGTCAACGGGCTGATGAACCGATCAGGCCACGAAAATCTCGTCGCAAAGCTAAGGTCAGGCAAGTCAACATCCAAAGAAATAGAAACAAAGCAATACACAAGTCAGCTGGTATTGCTCCAAGCCATGGGCACACAAAACCAAAGCTATCCAGACTAGATGAGAGTAAGGAAGTGGGCTGTTTACAAATGGCGTTTTCGTGCCTGTGGACGTTTAGGATGCTCTTCCAATGCATATTTCAGCATATCGAAGAGACTTGATTAATGTCACCCCTCAGGCCGATCCAGCAAATCTATTTCATCGTCAGAGAGTGCTGTTTTTGGAGAAGTTGCCCACCAGCTTGCCGGTTTTCTTCATTGGGCGACTATAAAGTAAGAGAAAGAGAGCTGCTGCAGTCTGCAGCAAGTGCGAACCAGAGTTTTGCTGAGACCACGAAAATGCTGGCACCAGAGGAATACTAACAACCGCAGATGTGCCAGCGTTTTTGACATGGTCTCGGCAGGGAAAGGCGGGAGTAGTGAACCTTCTAGTTGTCGGCATTTCCGGGATGTAAGTGTTGAACTGGCTCCGATTGTGCTAGCTTCTGCCAGTTTCCGCAGTTAATCTTTCGATCAACCTGAGATAGAGATTTCAACGGATAGAATCAATCACAAGAGCGTGAGGTTCAACAGTAAGTTATCAAGGATTCGGAATTGGACCTGTTAAGCGCGGATACGGAGGGAGCAGAAAGCGGCGTCAAAGGACGCCAGATTCGGCGCCCGTTTCACTCAGAGATAGAGATTTCTCCGTATTGTCAATTCTGAGTTGGGGGGCCAACTTTTGGCGTCGATGGCATAATTGAGAACCACAGGGCAAGCGGATGAACTTATGTCATACAGGTTGTTATTGCTAATCGGGTATGCTGGGATACTGTTGGATTCTAGAATCCTATTTATGCTTCTACCCACTTCATTGTTTCCCTTTGTGCCTTTGTTCATGCCATTACTAATTTGGAAGACTTCTCATAATATCAACAATATCACTTCTGGATACACCCCGTTCAATGCTTTTCCATTCTCCAAAATCATTCCAGTCGTAGGCATCGTGTCGTCAATAAGTTCTCCCAACAAAATAGAAAAACGCCGGCCGCTGCTACCTGACCGACAATCCAGCTGTACTATCCGTCAACGTCCTGACATTGTCTCTCTTCACAAGAACGCTCTTCAGTGATCCCAACCATTTCGCTAAAGACTCATCGTCCGGCGCACAGCATTTGTACGTTGTGTCCTCAGTAATAAGCTGAAGGCAGAATTGCTTTGTTCGAGAAACGGGGTCGATCTCCGCTGCATCAACCACTGAAAACATCGACAACAACTTCACAGCGGAGTATTCTTGCTCGTTTTTGTAGAAGGATAGCGTCTTTGGGCGAAGGACCACCCAAAAATTCTTCCATTGCTTGACGCCACCTTTGGTCCTGAGGACTTGAAGCCAGCCCTGACGGACCACCCTTTCCGAGTCGATGCTAACCTCAAATCCAGTCATTCGGCTTGCGTTGCGCGCCGTTTCTGGTTGCAAATTTTGGTCGCTAGCAATGGGAGCTAAGGCTGAATTGCGTGGCAGAGACGACGCCATGCTCTTAGGAAGAGAGTCAACCGGGGCATCGGAAAAGTCCGAGTGTGATGTAGTCAACTCATTGCCGGAGTACTCGTTTAGATGGGACGTCCGCCGTTGAGCTGTGGAAGGCGTTGGCGGACCTCTCTGGCCCAGCACGGGTCGCTGAGCGACGTCGGCGAGCGCTGGTGCTTCCCCATGGTCGTCAGCAGAGAACTCATCCGTCGTATCGTAAACCGGACTTTCTCGATGATCCAAAGGCAAGACGGGGCTTGCCAACTCCATTTCGTCTAACGCTTCGGCCCGCGCTTCATTTCCAATGCGCTCAATCCAGTCAGCGGTATCTGGAGCTGATAGGCCTTGGAAGTGGTAATTCTTGGAAGGCGTGAAAACGCCGAAGACGTGCTCCACATGGGTCTTCTTGACCGGTGCAACCGCCGTCACATCTGAGAGGGTCACAGATGCGCGCAATCCGGATTCGTCTTCATCCTGATAGATGGAAAGCAGGTTTGGACGGAGAACAAGGAATGCCGGCTTCCAAGATGGCTTCCAAGCGCCTTTCTTCTTGATCCGGCGATGCACTTTGCCGCTTTTCAAGACTCGGTCAAATTCAAAGCTACCATCTTTAGTGACTGGTGAGAATGTGTCGAGGTTTAAGTGACCGCTTTTGAGGGAAGAATGTGGCTGCAGAGGTTCGAAGGATCGAGGTGGAGCGACAATTGGCCCAGCCACAGGCAAACGCTGGGTTGGCGTTAAGGCTCCGAAACGGTGGCTGTCAGACTGAAGCTCTGGCATAATGTCGAAAGCTCGGGCCCACGTGAGACTAGGATGAATCTGTCTGTTGTAAAGGAAATAGGCTGGGTGAGTTGGTTGGGATTAATGACTCTTTTGAAAAAGGCCCTCTACAGAGGAGGCAAATTCAAGAAATCGACATGAGGGATGCAATTCAAGACCTTTGGTCGCCGCCGTCGCAATGAGCCATACCCGCGTCTTTGAAGCAGGCTTGCCATGTTGCTCTCGTGAGAAAGTCGATGGGGGTCACAAGGAGAGGGCATGCGCGATGAGGGGGAAAACGTTCACTACGGCAAATCGCTAAACAAAGTATGGGGCGACTTAATGCCTTGGCAAAAAGATAGTGGCCCGTTCCCCGAACAATTTCAAGAAGCTCAGGGGACTCTCACTAATTAACCGCGTTGACGACCCAACCTGTTCAAAGGGAGGCCTTGCGAGAAAAAAACCCCCGCCAGATGCAATTGCTCATCCCGAAGCTCAAGGCTCGAAGGGACGGAAACTCCGAAATATCCTGACGATTCTGACTCGTCATCGCCTGCCGCAGTCTCCTTGTCATGTCTTGGTGAGCCCCATTGCGTCTCCGGAGGCTCTTGGCGCATTTGCCAAAAACGACGGCCACCTTGGAAGAGAAACTCCCGTAATCTATTGTGCTTGCTCCTACATTTTCTCGATCCCAAGCACATCCACAACCTCGAAACCCCCGACTAGCTATTCCCTCTTCTCGCTCCCCTACCTTCATCCTACCCTGATACGACTTCTCGAATTCCACCTCCAACTGCAGGAAGTCGCCGATTCCTGTCGAGAAAGCGCATTCTCCACCAAGTCGCTCGTTATCTCGTCTACCTAACCTCGGTCCTCTCTTCGTGTTTCAAACGTATTGGGTTTGGCGCCGCAGATATCAGCTTTCCTGGTTGGTTTGGAAAGGTCAGGAATCTCAAATCGCAAAAGCATCGCGGCAGGCCCGCGGCCCAAAAAGGCTGCGAATGGGCGGAAAGCCGTTCGATGACATGGGTTTAATACAAGGTCTTGTCAAACGAATACCTTCTTCACCGAATCTGCCATCTCTCGATGACTGCCGAAACGAAAAGGCTCAGGCGCTGCCAGTGCTGTCATTCCTCCGACGAAGGATTCGATTAAAAGGCAACTCCTCTATTTCGATACCATTGGGATTTGTTCTCCTATTTCCATGCATTGTTGTATTGCTTATACTCGTCATTGTCGTTCAACATCCCTCAACGCCTGGACGGATCCTCATGCCGGCAGGTTCTCCGCCCTCTATAAGGTCAGGAAAAATCCTCTCTCCAAATTTGCCTGCATTACTCTGAACTAACTCGCCAACAGAAAGATTAGTGAAAAGCACGATCGTGTGTTTGAGACAGGCTGCTTGAACCCTGAACATCAAGCGATGCAGCCTCGAGCGAATGCGGCGTTTGTGGTCCTCGCCCGAAATAAAGAGCTAGAAGGAGTCATACAATCTGTCAAGAGCATTGAGAGACATTTTAATCGATGGTTTCATTACCCATACGTCTTCTTGAATGACGGCGACTTCGAGCAGTCCTTCAAAGATGGCATCACCAACTACACCAGTGCGCCAGCGGAGTTTGGCAAAATAGACCCTAGCATGTGGGGATATCCTGACT
>MNJR01000081.1 GCA_001920415.1 Acidobacteria bacterium 13_1_20CM_3_53_8
ATCAGTGCCTTTCGCCCAGCCGTTGTCGTCCAGCAGCTTATTGGCTGCCGCCGGATTAAACTCTGGACAGGGTGGTTGAGCCTCATAGCCCGGATGTAGGGCCGAGGGATGGTCGGTGCAGAGCAGACTGGCGAATCCGAGGGCTGCCTCATTGAGTAAGGCTGGGTGATCGATGGCCTTCGCCATTGCCTGTCGCACTTCCAGATGGGTGGCTAAGACCTGGTTGTGGAAGTTGAAATACATTGCTTCGAAGCCGCTACTAGTGGGAGACGTGACGAGCGTATAGTGGGTGAGGCGCCGAGCTTCCTGCACCTGGCTCACATCCAAACCGGTAGAATCAATGGTGCCGGCCTGTAAATCCTTGAGGATGGTGTCCTTATTGATGTTGCGGAAGATAACCTTGTCCAGGTAGGGCAACCCTTCGCTGGCACGGTAGTAGCGGGGATTGCGTACCAGCGTGTAATGCTCGCCGGGGATGCTCTCCGCCATCATGAACGGGCCGCTCGTGACCTTGGGGTTCAGATTGTCGGGCGACTTGCTGATGGCCTCAGGAGCCACCCGGCTGAAGTGATGCGCGGGCAGCGGCGCCTGGATACCATCTACCCACAGCGAGACAAATGACGCAAAGGCTCGCGTGAGGTGGAAGGTGATCGTGAGGTGGTCCGCCGAAATATCTGCTGAGGTAATCAGGTTCCGAAAAGTGACAGAGCCGGCACCGGACTTGGGATTGGCCCAGAGCCTCCAGGTGAAGTCCACATCGCGGGCATCATAGGGCTGCCCATCCGACCACACCAGATGCGGCTTCAGATGGAACGTCCAGGTTTTGGCGTCGGGGCTGACATCCCCGTTCTGCAAGCTGGGCACCCTGGTCGCCGCCCCAGGATGCACCACTCCGTGTGCATCCCCATAGAAGAGGGGCAGGTATAACGCCTGATCGACAATAGCCACGGTACTTACCCCCGTGGCATTGGGGATGAACGAATCTACATTTCCAATCCTATCAGTCCAGGTGCCTCCCCGTACCGGCTGGAGGGCCGGGGAACCGCTGTGTGTGCCGATCACCCCGAAGTGCGCGAGCAGGCTCACACTCCCCAGGACGCCCCCTGCAATGATCACGACCACCAATCCAATCAGCAGTGGTGCACTGCTTCTCGATATCCGCCTGGCCTTCCGCTGAACCGGCATCGGTGGCTCCAGAGGAGGTGATACCACAGCAGCCGTGGGTGCCACCAATTGGCCCCGCTGCGGCGTCTCGGACGCAGTTCCCCTCTGGGGTGTGTCGTGCCCCTTTGGCTCAGCGGAGCCAGGGTACACCGTCGGCTCGACTGGCAAGCTGCGCGGTAGGGGAGAGCGCACGCTGGCTGGCCTGCTCCAATGCTATGGCGAAGTCCGCCACTGAGGCGAAGCGCGCTTTGGGGTCTTTGGCCAGGGTGCGTAGCACCACCTGCTCGACCTCTGGTGGAATCGTCGGCATGCGCTCGCGCAATGGAGGGGGCGGCATGCTCAAGTGTTGGGCCATCACCTCGCTCACCGACCCCTCAAAAGGCCGCTCGCCACACAACCATTCATAGACGACGACCGCCAGCGCATACTGGTCGCTGGCCGGGCGTGGGTGTCCCTCGATCTGCTCCGGGGCCATGTAGGCCAGGGTGCCAGATGTCCCCTCTGCGCTCACATTGAGCGAGGAGGTGCTATGAGCGATGGTGGCAATGCCAAAATCCGAAAGCAGCACCTCCTGTCGTGCTTGACCGAGGAGACGATCACCGGTAGCGGCACCAGGCTGCCTCGCGGGTAGCGCTGTCGTAAGGAGCCGCCCGGGGCATAGTCCATCACCACAAAGGGCACCCCCTCGTGTACGTCGTAATCAAACACGCGCACAATCGCGGGATGCGCCAGCTTCGCAATGGTTTCGGCTTCGCGCTGGAAGTGTTCCGCCTCCTGCTCGCTCAGATGGGCATGCAGCACCTTGATCGCCGCTTGCTGATCAAAGCGCACATGCTGCCCCAAATACACCTCGGCAAAGCCGCCCTGCCCCAACAGGGCGACCAGCCGATAGTTGCCAAAGTGTTGGCCAACTCGATCGGCCATCGTTGCCTCCTTCCTAGGGCATACCCTACGCTCGACTTCCTACCTCCCACCGCGGAGTGAAGAAACCTTGATGACACCAAACAGAAGAGCCCTTCTGAACGCAGAGGTTGACAACAACGGCCAACCGGTGTGCCCTGTGACAAGCTGGATGACTGCCACGACAAACGTCACCTGGAGGCCATAGTGGTTTCTCACCATGCTCAATGGTCTGTCGCCACAGCCTATTGTATCCGCTTTTGCGCAAGAACGGAAGAGGAAAACATCACAAACCCACTACCGTTTCAGAGAGAACACGTAGGCCTGCCACCCTCTCGCTCACCCGCTCCAGGAGGAATGTGAGCACACATGCTCTGTCAAAGAAGCGTTCAGTGCCACCAAAGATTTGCCGTTTCGCCATGAAAGGTTTGCCGCGAGGACAGGTACAACAGGCAAGACGAGCATACTTCATGCTGAAAACGTCCGTCATTTTCTCGGCAACGCTTTGCTTCCGAAATCGGAGGAGCGGCAAATCTTTGGCGGCAAAGTCGTCTTAAAAATCTGAGCCATTCACGCTCAAATGGCGGCAAATCTATGGTTCAATGCAGGCAATAATGCCTGGCAAAGCACATTTCGGTCGTGAAGACGTCTATTTGATCGGTGCGCTGCCGCCCATTGCTCAACAAGCTTTCAATGGCATTGGTACTGCGAATGTAGCGATGCATGACCGGTGGGAACGCATAAAACGTCAGCAGATGCTCTTCATCCTCACAGAGGCTGCGGATGGCTTCGGGATAGCGTTTCTGGTATTTGGCTTTAAAGGCCGCCAAATTGAGCAGCGCATCCTCTTTCCTCTCCTGCTTGAAGATCCCGGCTAACTCCGTGCTGACCTCTTTGCGCTCCCGATGGGGAATGGCGTTGAGCACATTGCGCTGTTTATGCACCACACAGCGTTGCCGGGGAGTCGCTGAAAAGAGGGCCGAGACCGCAGCCAGGAGTCCCTCATGTCCATCGGTCACCATCAGATCCATTTGGGTGGCGCCACGGCTGCGCAGATCTTGTAAGAGGCAACTCCATCCGTCTTTGTCTTCCTCAGCACAGGCCCGCAATGCTAACACGTCCTTGTTCCCTTCCAGATCCACGCCCAGTGCGGTTAAGATGATGGTCGAATCGGTTTGGGTCCCATGCCGAATGGTAAAATGGATGCCATCCAGGTACAGGATGCGGTAGTGGGGAAGCAGAGGACGCTCTCGCCACGTTGCATATTGCTCAGTCAACGTGTGGTTCAGGCGGCTCACCGCACTAGCACTGGGTGCCACCCCCATGAGGGTGGCCGCCACCTCTCCGACTTTATGCGTGCTGGTCCCACTGACAAACATTTGGGTCAGTGCTTCGGCCACCTCTGGTTCGTAGCGCTTGTAGCGCTCGAACACCTGGCTGTGAAACTCCCCTTCCCGATCTCTGGGGACTTTGAGATCCTCAATACGCCCGGTGGGAGTCACTAAATCGCGGGTGTAGGACCCATTGCGATACCCACGGCGATTGGGCGTACATTCTCCCCACGATGCTCCAATGCATTGCTCCAGTTCTTCACACATGACTTGTTCGATCAACACTTGGATGGCACTTACGGCAAGGCGACGTAAATACTGACGAAAGTCTTCCTGCTCCGGCAGGACGGGTGGCGATGACTCCTGTGTTGAACCTTCAGAAGTCAATGTGGTAGGCTTGTTCTTGGATACAGGCATACTACTCTCCTTTTGGTGAAATGAGTAACGTGTTCCAAAGGAACATCTTATGCCTGTATTCTCATCTAAAATGACCCTCTTTGGAAAGGCTGGTCTTTACACAATTATCGGGATGGTGTCCCTGTTGGAAAAGGACGGCATGATACAAATTCAAAAGGTCAGATTAGTGAGGCTGCAATCACGACACGTTTGCTGCAAGCCGGTTATATAGTTCTCACTCCCTATGGCGGGAATCAGCGCTATGATATGGTGATTGAGGATGCAGATGGGCAGTTTTTTCGCGTCCAATGTAAGTCGTCGGCCTGGATTGATGAGGATAATACAGTACTCAAGTTTGATACGGCTAATCACAATGTTACAGGCAAGAAAAGGGATTGGCGTCACTATCGAGGGCAATGTGAATACTTTGCCATATACAGTGCTGAACTTAATAAGGTCTATCTGGTTCCAGTTGACGAAGTTGGCAGTACCAGAGCACACCTTCGACTGACGATACCAAAAAACAAGAACCAGCACGGGTACAGAATGGCGTCTGATTACGAATTAAATGGAGATTGACAAATGAATCCGGCTATAGGGGCCGATTGAGCGGCCCCTAATGCAGTACTGCATTAAATAGTCAATGTGCATATAATGGGCCCAGAAGGATTTGAACCTTCGACCAACCAGGTAGAGTAAATAGTCGGTACATAACCTTTCGGCACACATCTAACTACCTTCTCTCCGAACCGTGCATGCACCTTTCAATGCACACGGCTCTCCAGTAACTACTTTCTCATTGAGAAACCCTTGAGTCTCCCAACTATCGATTTCGTTGCCTGTGCCCCTTCCCCGTGTATCAGGCATTACCCTGATCGTTTGAGTACTATGGGCACTCCGTCACCATGCGTCTCTCGACGTTTAGGTGATCCCCAAGTTCCCTTACACATCACGTCTGTACTTAGGTTCCCCGTTCGTCCTATTCGCCATGGAGGAGGTCTTTAGTAAGCCTCATAACCATACTTACTAACTCCACACTGCCTGGACTGGGGTTCAAGCAATTCAGCCTTAACCATATACAGCGTAGCTGCCTGGACAGACATCTCTACCTCTCCAGACTTTTCCAGGTCATGCTATTGTCCCTTTCAGGTTTCCCATCCAGGTAAGACCCTGCTTTAGACACGTCAACCTCAGTGTCGCCTGCCTCCGCAGGCATGATATGTAAAGGCACATGGGCGCACTTATGAGCCGGCTGCTCTAACCATTGAGCTATGGGCCCACGCGCAACATATTGTACCATAGGTAGTACAAATTGGGAAGAGCCTGTTAACGATTTTTCAGGGTTGTTACAAAGTTGCTTCTTTCTGATACACCCTCGAAAAAGGTCACCTCGAACCTCAACTTTGGGAAGGTAGTCTCTAAGAACTCCCACCTTTATTCAGGAATGTACAAAATTGGTGGAAATTGATGGGAATGCATGCACTGTAACGTGCGAAGTATGATATAATAGAGGGCAGTTCGATACAGGTACTGGTCCTTTCGTTCTAGAGATGCTGGAACAGACTGAGAGATCAAGGGTACATAGGAGCAGGGGAGAGATATCTGCTCCATAGGACCGCGCCAATTCTCCAGAAGATGTGGCGCGGTCGAAAATTTTTCATGCAATGGTACTGATCGGTTTTGCCTGATTACCTGTCCGCCAGACAGGTTCCCGCAGGGGATGCCAATACATTTCGCGTAACGCAGGCTACGAGTCGGGCAAGACGACAGGAGAAGGGGGCATTCGATGGCGAATGAAGTAACGATCCGAATAGGAGGCGAGTCGGGTGAGGGAACCATTTCTGGTGGCGATATCCTCGCGCTGGCCTCTGCACGCTGGGGGTATTATGTGTATACCTTCCGCACGTTCCCTGCCGAAATTCTCGGTGGGCCTTGTTTGTTTCAAGTGCGTATTAGTGATGAGCCTGTGAAGTCGATGGGCGATTATGCTGATGTACTCGTTTGTTTGAATAAAGAGGCATATGATCGCAATATAAGAGACCTGCGTCACGGTGGCGTTCTCATCTATGATCCTTCTGATTTCATACCCGATGCAGGCGATTTTATTACCTATGCTATTCCATTCAATGAAATAGCCCGCAAAGAAGTACAGCTTTTCCAGACGAAAAATATGGTCATGCTTGGCACAATTTCTGCTTTATTCGGTCCACCCCTCGAGGCAATCGTCCAGGTAGTAGAGTCTAAGCTCTCCCGGTCACGCAAATCCAATCCCATCTTGATGGAGAAGAATATGCTGGCTTTGGATATTGCCAGGAAGTATGTGGAAGAGCATCAATCCAAACATGATTCCTACCGGCTAGGACCCGTGGAGAAGGCTGATCGCGTGGTGCTGAATGGCAACCAGGCGGTTGTCGCCGGGGCTCTGGCGGCGAAGTGTGGCTTCTTTGCTGGATATCCAATCACACCGGCCAGCGACATCATGGAGGCGTTGGCAAAGGAACTGCCCCAGGTGGGAGGAACATTCCTGCAGGCGGAAGATGAGATGGCCGCGCTGGCGGCGGTACTGGGTGCCTCTTTTGGGGGCAAGCGTGCGATGACGGCGACTTCTGGCCCAGGCTTCTCGTTGATGACGGAATTGATTGGGCTGGCTTCGATGGCCGAGTTACCTGCTGTCATTGTCGACGCGCAGCGCGCAGGTCCCAGTACGGGCATGCCGACGAAGATGGAGCAGTCCGATCTGAGCTTCGCGCTCAACGCCAGTCACGGAGATACGCCTCGTATGGTTGTAGCGCCCGCCGATGTTGCCGATTGCTATCGCTTGATAATTCTGGCCTTTAATATGGCCGAGCGCTATCAGATGCCGGTCATTTTCCTCAGCGACCAGTCCCTGACCGCTCGCGTGGAGAGCGTGGATCGCGGTAACTTCCAGCCTATCGAGGTTGTCGAGCGTATGCAGGTGAAGGCAAATGGAGCGAATGGGGCAAATGGGGCGAATGGGGTTAACGGCAACGGTCATAGCAATGGTCATTCAGCAAGTATCGGTGACCTGGCCGAAGTCGGTGCAGAAGAGCATGAGTATGCGCGCTATGCCTATACCGCAAGCGGTATCTCTCCCATGACGACACCAGGGCCTGGTGTACCAACCTATGTCGCGACCGGCCTGGAACATGACGAGCATGGACATCCTGACTACGAGCCAGACGATCATACGGCGATGATGGAGAAAAGGTTCCGCAAGCTTGATACAGCCGCGGAAGAACTGCCACAGCCTCAACGCTATGGAGACGCCGATGCCACCATCGGGATTATTGGCTGGGGTTCAACGGAGGGCACGATTCAAGAGGCCGTTGACAGGGCGCGAGCAAAAGGCTACAAAGTAGCAGCCCTGCATCCAAAGATTCTTTCGCCACTGCCCGACCGTGCTATTCGAGAGTTTATCCATTCTGTGAAGACGGTGATTGTACCCGAATGTAACTATTCCGGTCAGCTGGCCAACTTGCTCGGTGCGAGATATGGCTTACAGGCTATCCGGGTAAACAAGTTCGGGGGTATTCCGTTTACTGCTGGCGAAATTCTGCAGGCAATTGAGGAGGTTAGCTAATCGTGACTCAATCAACTGTTACTCTTACTCCAAAGGATTTTAAAAGTGAGGTGAAGCCTACCTGGTGTCCCGGGTGCGGCGACTTCGGTGTACTGAATTCGGTCTATAACACCCTGGCGACTCTCAAATTGCCTCCTGACGAAACGGTGGTTGTCTCGGGTATTGGCTGCTCGAGCCGTTTACCACACTTTGTCAAGACCTTTGGCTTTCACAGCGTGCATGGACGCGCATTACCTGTAGCCCAGGGGCTGAAGATGGCTCGCCCTGATCTGACCGTTGTAGCGGTCGGCGGTGATGGTGACCTCTTTAGTATCGGGGCAGGGCACCTGGTACACGCGGCACTGCGCAACATCGATATTACAGTAGTTGTGATGGATAATGAGATCTACGGGTTGACGAAAGGCCAGACTTCGCCAACATCCCCCACGGGTCACACCACCAAGTCAACCCCCTATGGCCTGCTGGCATCACAATTCAATCCAATTGCGACGGCGCTCAGCCTGAATGTCAGTTTTGTGGCGCGAGGTTTTTCTTCCAAACCAAAAGAACTGGCAACGCTGATCGAGCAGGGCATCAACCATCACGGCTTCTCGTTTATTCACGCGCTCAGTCCATGCCCCACGTTCTACAATACTATGGATGTGTGGAAGACGAATGTGACGCCCATTCCAGCCGATCATGATTCGCACAATCGCTTCAAGGCGATGGAACTGGCAATGGAGACCGAGAGGCCATTTGTCGGCCTGTTCTACCAGGATGAGCGGCAGACGATGGACCAGGCGGCGCATCAGTTGCAGAATCAGGCGAAAGAGTTCGACCTCGATAAATATATGGCTCGCTACGCCTAGTTTAAGAGCGGCATAGGGCCGCATGAACGAAGAGGATA
>MNJR01000059.1:0-18981 GCA_001920415.1 Acidobacteria bacterium 13_1_20CM_3_53_8
GATTCCACTCGCGCCCTTTCTCCGTCTGTACTGCGCGCGAGCCGGGCACAACGACCGCGCCAGCAGGAATCTCAAGCTGCGCGTCCGAAGTTTTTCGGTAAATTTCTCCATGCACAAGATCGTAAACAGGAGTCGCGCCGGTCAATATAGTGCCGGGAGCGAGCACCGCACGCTCGCGGACAATCGCGCCTTCGTAAACTCCGCAGTTGCCGCCAACAAGCACGTCGTCTTCAATGATGACGGGCATAGCGCCAATGGGTTCGAGCACACCGCCTATCTGCGCCGCCGCAGAGATGTGAACGCGCTTCCCAACTTGCGCGCAAGAGCCTACGAGCGCGTGGCTGTCAATCATCGTGCCCTCGTCAACGTATGCGCCAGCGTTGACGTACATTGGCGGCATGCAGACGACGCCCGGCGCAAGATAAGCGCCATCGCGTATGCTTGAGCCGCCGGGAACAATTCGCACGCGGTCGCTTTCCGAAAATTCGTGAACCGGAAAAGTGTGCTTGTCAACAAAGACTAGACGGCGATCCCCGGGCGACATGTCAGCGAGTTGCCCCATGCGAAAGCCAAGAAGTATGCCCTGCTTTACCCAACGGTTCGTTTGCCATGAACCGTTCGATTGTCTTTCGGCTGCGCGCACTTCGCCATGATTGAGCGCACGCTTAAATTCGTCGAAGAGATGAAAATCTTCGCCTGAAAATTCTGTCTTCACTTCAGCGGCGAGCGCTTCGATTCTTTCACGCAGCGACATGAGATGTTTCCTTCAAGAGTCCGAGTTCTATTAAAAGCTTGCGCATAAGCGCGCGCGTCTTCTCTTGAACAGGGACGAGCGGCAGACGAAGCTCTTCTTCGATTAAACCCATCAAAGCCATCGCAGCCTTCACAGGGCCAGGACTGGATTCGACAAAATTTCCTTCCATGAGCGGAAGCAAGCGGTAGTGCAACTCGCGCGCACGCGTCCATTCACCGTCAAGCGCTGCGTCAACCATCTGCGACATCATTTCGGGAGTTTCATTCGACGCAACCGAAACGAGTCCGTCCGCGCCGAGCGCTATCATAGCCAGCGTGAGCGCATCATCGCCCGAAAAGACAGAGAAATTTTCGGGGCGCTCTCGCAAGATAGCCATGATCTGCGAGAGATTGCCCGAAGCCTCTTTGGTCGCAACGATGTTCTCAACATCACGCGCAAGCCGAAGCTGAGTTTCCCCGGAAATGTTTGAAGATGTACGACCCGGCACGTTGTATATGACTACGGGCAACTCTTTGACCGCTTCTGCTATGGCGCGAAAGTGCGCATAAAGTCCTTCCTGTGTAGGCTTGTTGTAATAAGGCGCGACCAGCAGCACTGCGTCCGCGCCCAGTTCTTTCGCGCCGCGCGAGTGTTCTATGGCAAGAGCCGTCGAGTTGCTTCCCGTTCCCGCAATCACGCGCGCGCGCCCCCTGGCAATCTCTACAGTGATTCGTATAACCTCACGCCGCTCGTCTTCCGTCATAGTCACGCTCTCGCCCGTAGTGCCGCAAGGGACAAGAAGGCGCACGCCTCCTGAAATCTGTCTTTCAACGAGCGAGCCAAAACGCTCCGCGTCCACGTCGCCGTTCGCTTTGAAAGGAGTGATGAGCGCAGTAGCGCATCCCCGCATCCATTCGACTTTCATTGTCATCTATAGTTTCGTCCTCTCATTTAAAATTTCATCCACCATCTGAGAAAATTCAAAAACCCCTTGACGCCCGACTATCCAGTGCGCTGCGGCGATTGCGCCCGCAGCAAAGCCTTCGCGCGAACGAGCCGTGTGCGTGAGCAGGATTTGATCTGCCACTGAATCGAAACCCACGCGATGCGTGCCCGGAATGTATCCGGCACGCGTGCTCGCAACAGGAATCTCGCGCACGTACTCGGCAGCGAGCATCTCGCGCAACTTTATAGCCGTCCCAGATGGCGCGTCGCGTTTGCGCGCGTGGTGCGCCTCTTCTATAAACGGCGCGTAATCTTCAAACCCTGCGAAAAGCGCCATAGCGCGCTCTACGATTCTGTAGAAGAGATTGACGCCGATTGAAAAGTTCGCGCCGTAGAGAAGCGCGCCGTTATTCTCTTCAATCAGTTTTCGCGCTTCATTCTCTTTATCGCGCCAGCCCGTTGTGCCAACCACGAGCGGGACGCGCGCGAGCGCTGCTGCCTCAATATTTTTGAGAACCGCATCGGGAACTGTGAAGTCAATGGCCGCATCAAGACCGCTGAGCGCTTCGGCCAACTCTTCTGCGCTGCGTTCCGCATCGCGCGAAGTGAAGACGCGCGCCACTTCATCTCCTTTAGCTTGCGCTCTCTCTTCAACGAGCTTGCCCATCGCGCCATGTCCGAACAGAGCTATTTTCATCCTCGCTCTTCCTCGCTCTTAAGGTTTTGTTAACCTACTCTGCGCGGGATTTGGATTTAAGCCCACGCAAGTGGGCGACAGCATAAAGCCCGGTGCGTTAGCGCCGGGTAAATCACGGTAATGAAGATTATCAAGCCCATGAAATGGGCGATAGCGTGTTGATAGCAAAGGGCTGTCGCTATCTTCGATAGCTCTATTAATATTCTTCTTGCTCTTAACGAGAGCGCTTACGCACTGGGCTTTATGCTGCCGCCGTCTTCGACGGCTGAATACTTTTTCACTCTCGCGCAAACAGCGTGCGAACGAGCCGTTTGTAGAGTTCAACGGCATGCTCAAGTTCGCTCTTCTTGATTCGCTCGTGCTCTGTGTGCGCGTCTAGAATCGAGCCTGGGCCAATTAGCAAGGGCTGTCCCCAGCTATGCAGATATGGAATGTCTGTCGTGAAGCGCACAACGCATTGCTCGAATCCGTCAACGGCCAACATGCGAACAGGCTCAGCCGTCGAAAGGTATTCGACACGCGCTAGCGTGGACGCAGCACCTTCAACAATCTCTTTTACGCGCGCCGATTCCGTCACCAGACGAATCTGCAAATCCGCCGAAGCTTCAGCCGGAATCACATTAGGGCGCGTGCCGCCCGCAATCGTTCCTATGTTGCACGTCGTCTCGCCAAAAAAATCATCGCGCGGCCAATTGGTAGCACGCAATTCGCCTAAAACGTCCAAAAGTTTTTCAATCGCAGACTCGCCCCGTTCAGGATAAGCTGAGTGCGCCGCGCGCCCTTCAGTTCTGATTCTCATGCGCAGAGAGCCTTTCGAGCCGACCGCTAGAAGATTTTCCGTAGGCTCGCCGTTAATCAGGTAGCGGCAGCTTTGCGCCAACTTGTGCGAGTTCGCCGCACGCGCGCCCAGACTCCCCATCTCTTCATCAACAGTGAAGAGAAGCCCTATATCATTCAATCCTTCAGCGCGCAATGCTGCGGCTGCAAATACCTGCGCAGCGATTATGCCCTTCGCATCGCACGCGCCGCGCCCGTAGATATACTCTTCGTCTTCGCTAGACGGAGTGTGCGGCGGCACTGTGTCCATGTGCGTCGAAAGAACTACACGCGGCTCGTGATTGGTAGTGGCTATGACGTTGGCGCGAAAATCTTCGACCCTTTGTAACTCAACCGCATAGCCAGCGTTTTCAAGTTGCGCAGCGAGGTAAGCGGCGAACTCTCCTTCATCCCCGCTGACCGACGGGATGTCAATTAGCTGACGAGTAAAGTTGAAAAGATTCATGCTAAGAAAAGGATTTTAGATTTTGGATTTTAGATTTTGGATTAAGTAGTTGAAAGGCGCTCAATTTGAGATTCAACATCTCGCGCTTCAAGTCATTGCTCCAATCCAAAATCCAAAATCCAAAATCTAAAATCTAAAATCCTTCTTGTCTGACTCACGCATCTCGCATAGCGCTCTTATATAGCTCGCGCGTGTTGCTCTCGAAGAAAGCTTGATGAAGA
Organism: Acidobacteria bacterium 13_1_20CM_3_53_8; assembly: GCA_001920415.1. GTDB lineage: Bacteria > Acidobacteriota > Blastocatellia > Pyrinomonadales > Pyrinomonadaceae > 3-1-20CM-3-53-8. The sequence continues at coordinate 3,879 of MNJR01000059.1, forward strand.
TTGCGGACTGCCTGTTCGACCAAATTTTCTTCAACTACGAACGTCAGGTTGATGCTAGACGCGCCTTGCGAGATGAGCATCACGTTAATGTCGCGCACGGCTGTGAAGACGCGCGCTGCTATGCCGGACGTGTTGCGCAATCCCTCGCCCACTACACAGACGAGCGCGCGATTGTGTTCTACTTTGACCGCACCGATTCCTTTCTCTTCCAGTTCTTTAACAATCAAAGCAAGCGCGCTCGTGTCTTCGAGCGAAAGCGAGACGCTCACTTCCGAAGTAGTTACTAGATCAACGATTGTTTGATGCCGGTCGAAGACTTCAAAGAGAGCGCGCAAGAAACCGTAAGCGCCCAGCATGCGCGCCGACGTGACGTGAACAATCGTGATGCCTTTCTTGTGCACGATTGCCTTGACGGTGCGCGGAGTTTTTTCTGTATCGAAGTAAATAGCCGTGTTGCCACCTTCGGGCGCGAGCGAGTTGCAGATGCGCACGGGGATGCCGCGCACCACTGCCGGCAAAATTGTTTTCGGGTGCAGCACTTTCGCGCCGAAGTATGCGAGTTCAGCAGCTTCCGCGTAGGAAAGGCGCGCGATGGTGCTGGCTCTACGGACAACGCGCGGGTCTGCTGTGAGAACGCCCGCAACATCCGTCCAGATTTGAATCTCACGCGCTTCAAGGCTTGCGCCAATGAGCGCTGCCGTGTAGTCCGAGCCGCCGCGCCCCAGCGTAGTAGTCCGCCCGTCAACGGTCGCAGCGATGAATCCGCCTACGACCGCAATCTCTCCGGCCTCAAGCACCGCGCCGACCTGACTAGATGTGCGCCGCGTAGTCTCTTCCATCAAAGGTTCGGCGCGCCCGAATCGCTCATCGGTGACGATGCATTGTCGCGCATCCACATGGCGCGCTCGCGTGCCGGAGCGGCGCAGCACTGCCGCCAAAAGTGTGGCCGAGAGCCGTTCGCCACACGAAGCAATCTCATCCTGTAATGCCGGAAGAGTAGAGACGCGCCCCTCGATTTCCAGCAGCCGCGTGATAACTTCGCGCCGCGCCGCGTCCATTTCCTTCCGAAAATCTTCTATCTCTTGCTGGCTAAGCAAAGTTTCAGAAACAACTTTGTGGCGAGCAAAATGTTCTTCCAGAATAAGAGAAGCTTGCTCCGCGCCAGTTTCTTTTGCGATCTCCACACTCTTGAGCAGAGCATCGGTCATCCCGCTCATCGCGGAGACGACGACGACCGGGCGTTCGTTGATGCTGGATTCAATAAGACGAGCGACGCGTGCGTACGCCTGCGCGTCTTCGACGGACGTTCCGCCAAACTTCATCACTATGGGTTGCAAAGTCAAAACACCTTTCCGACGATTAACGATGTTCTGTAAAAAATAAGGCCGGTCGTGGATGTATACGACCGGCCTTCTGGTAAAAGTCCGCATTCTGGCCGCGCTAGAAAAGAAGCGCGCCTCTCATGAAATTTCTGTCGTAGCTCTCCACCGCACCGCAGTGCGCGTGACAGTCCTGCGGATTTAGCCGCAGCGACCAACTCGCGCGGCCAAGGAAGGAGACGACCAAGCGCGCAAGTTTCGGCGACCTACCCCTTTCGCTCATCTCTAGGGGTCTCTCCTTAGATTAAAAGATGAGCTACTGATGGAGGCCGCGCCTCTACTTCTTCAATTTGAAAGAACGATTAAAAGGCTCAAACTCTAGCGGCAAGCAGATGGCTTGTCAAGAGTTGTACAAAAATATAATCAGTATAATCGCTGAGGCTCCTGAATCTTTCGACGGAAGAGATCAATGAGCGTGCCCCTCATCACGTGCTCAGGCGTCTATGTGCTCGCGCGTGCTTCTTTATAAATGAGAAGGAGGCGATTATCGCCCCCTTCTCGTCGGCTGCTTCCGTTAACACTTACCAACTGAGCTTCAACCCGAACTGAATCACGCGCGCCGCTTCGCCCGTCTGTATGACGTTGGTTGAGGTGTTCGGCGCGACCGTGGCGCAACACGTCTGTCCGAAGAGAGACGAGGTGAAGGTGGGCGATCCCACGCTCGCATCACGCGGGTTATCGAAGTTCGGGTGATTGAGCGCGTTGAAGAGTTCCGTGCGGAACTGTAGCTTGAGGCGCTCCGTGATGCTGAATGACTTCACGAACCCTAAATCCAAGTTCCAGTAGCTGGGAGCCGTGAAGATGTTGCGCCCCGAGCCGTTCGACCCCGGCGGCGGGATGGCGAAGGCCGAATTGTTAGCGAAGACGACGGGGCCTATGATGCCCGGCACGTTTTGCAGTTGCGCACGGACTGTTGGGTCAATAACGAGCGCGCGCGATACGTGCGTGGCGTTGGAGGTGAGAACGCCGCTGCGCACGCTAAACGGCTCGCCCGTCATGAAAGTGTAGATGGAGTTGATGCTCCAGCCCCCCAGAATGTGATTGAGCACAGGATGAGCGTTGCGCAGGAAACGATGGCCTCTTCCGACCGGAAGATCCCAAACAGAGGTGATGGTCAGAACCTGCTGACGATCAAAGTCCGAACGTGCACGCTCTTCACGCCAGTTGCGAATGTCTGCTGGCGAGCGTGAGGTTGTGGTGGAAGTGCCTATGCCGCCATTCGATGAAGTGCCGACCGGGTCAATCGATTGGACGTCAATTGATTTTCCGAAAGTGTAGGCGAGGTTTAGACCCAAACCGCTACTGAAGCGGCGGCGTAAGGTGAACTGTGCCGCGTGATAGACGGAATCGCCGCCAGAATCAATGTAAGTGATTCGCGCAAACTGCTGGTTAGGTCGAAGCTTGAAAGCCAGCGTGTTGTTCTCTATGCGCCCGGCGAAAGCTCCTGCGGCGTTGGTCGCAAGTTGGCCTTGCACTGTGCTGGAATTGACGAACGAGGCGTTAATTCCAGAGACGTTAGCGGCCAGAAGCGGAATCTGGGATGCCTGGAAAGGCGGGACACATGCTGGTTTGCTTGTGTCACGAGTGGTGCCGCTCGGCAGACAGTTCGTCGCGTTGTTATTGGCCTGCAACATAAGGAACGATGGGAGAATCGCATCGGCGGTAATCTCGTTGATGTCATAGGCGCGCAGCAGTCGCTCTCCGCGTCGCCCTATGTAAGCGGCTTGAAAGACGAAGCCGAAGGGCATTTCGCGCTGGAAGCTAAGACTCCATTCGTGAGTGGTCGGCAACTTCAAGTTCGGGTCGAACGTCGTCAGGCTCGGCGCATTGCTGTTCAATTGCAACGGCGGCGTCAGGAAGCTAGAAGGCTTGATGGTTGGCACCGACAGCGACTGCGGGAAGCCCTGGCTGATTGTTAGATTCGGCGCGGCGCCGCATCCGGGAGTCGTGCTGCCACCGACCACAGCGTTACACCTAGTCACGTAACCCGGAATGGTGCCTGCAACAGCCGTGACCTGGAACGATGAGAGAGGATCGAACGCCATCCCGTACCCTATGCGTATCACGCTCTGCCCGTTGTCGCCGAACAGATTGTGAAAGAAGCCGCTCTTGAAATCAGGACTCCATGCGAGACCAAAGCGCGGCCCTATGGCGCCGAGGTTATTGCGGTTGTACCACTTGTTCGATTTGACGAAAGTCACAGGGCCTGGCTGTCCCGCGACTGGATTAGCGGGGCCGGGCGTTCCGACAATCGGCGTCGAAGGGACGAAAACGTCCGCTCCACCCACTGTGGTCGGCGCAGGATTAATCTCCCAGCGAACGCCGTAATTGAGCGTCACGTTCGGTCTCACCTTCCACTCATCCTGAACGTAGAAGTTGAACTGGTTCAGCTTCGTCTGAATCGCTTGAAGCGATACCTGACCGTTGATCTGGAACGGCAGAAAGAAGTCGCCGTTGAGATTGCCCAGGAAAGTTTGAGACAAGCGCGCGGGGCTGCCCGTCAGTTCGTTTATATAGTTGAGCAGACTGGTCAGGTCTGTGCTGTTGATCCCCGCCCTAGTACCAGTTGAGGCAGAAGGCGCTACGAAACCGAAAGTTGTCGGCGAGCGAAGGCTCGAATCGAATGAGATGGATGGAGTGACGTTGATGCCTCCGGGCTGCCCGCGCCTGTCAACGTGGCGGTAGAGGCGGAAGTTCAATCCGGCGCGGTAGAGGTGAGCGCCGCTCACGAAGCTCAGGTTATCTAGAATCTGCGGCACCGTGACCATGCGCTGAGTTCTGGGGGTGTTATTGAACGGCACTGACACATTGCTGAAGGTGAAGGGCGAGATGTCCGGGAAAGCAGGGTTGGCTTCGCCCTGTGTGAACAGGAAGTTGAAGCGCGCGTAACCCACAGTCATCTCGTTGACAAGGCGCGGCGAGATGACGCGGCGGTAGCTGATCGCCAGATTCGTCGTCCTGCGGAAGACTTCACCGAGCGGCGGGAAGCCTGGGAAAACAACCGGGCGAGCGTTCAACGGGTCGCCGCCGAGCGTATTATAATCGGAGAACAAGTAGCGGACGAACATGCTGTTGTTCTCATTAAAAGTGTGGTCAACGCGCGCCATGATGGCCGGCCCCTTATGCTGAGTCGGCGGATTCCAGACGAACCCGGCGGTGTTCAGCGCGTCGCCCACGTTGTAGTTATTTGGCGCAGGATAGGATTGGAAGAGCTTGGCGATCACAGGATCAAGCCCTATGCTTCTTGTGTTCACTGCGCCGGAGAGTATGTTGACGCTTGCCACGCAATTTGTGTCCGTGCTGCTCGCGCAAGTGCGCACTCCAGAACGCAGAGCGCCGGTCGAAGGGTCAACCAGCAGCGGGCTATTCTTAGTAATAGTCACTCCGTTAATCTGGAACGGAGTATTGGGGTCTGCGACCCAGTAGCGAAATAGGCCTGTGAGCGCCGTCGGCGAGTAAACGAGCGGGATGCCGAACGATTGGTCTATAGGGGTTGTGAAATCCGCGTGTGTGAATTGGAAGCTGCCGAAGAAGAAGGTCTTGTTCTTCCTGATCGGCCCGCTTAATTCAAACCCCGGTTGATGCAATCTGAGCTTTGGTTTCGTCACGCCTTGAGCGTTTGAGAAGAATTCGTTGGCGTTGAGCGCGTCGTGGCGCATGAAGTAGAAAGCCGTGCCGTGAAATTCGTTGGCGCCGCTGCGCGTGGCAACGGAAATCGACGCGCCGCTGTTACGCCCTTCCTCGGCGGTGGCGTTGTTGGTCGTCACCTTGTACTCCTGAACGTTGTCAGGGTTGAGGCGGTAGACGTTCGATGTAGGGTTGGGCGCGCTTGATTCGTTGGCATCAATTCCGTCAATGGTAACGTTAAAAGCGCGGTCGCGCGAGCCATTGACGTGAACGCCTGAGCCGACGCCGCCCTGCGAACGCTGTACTACGCCGGGTTCGTAGGCGATAAGGTTAAGCGGGTTGCGACCGTTGAGCGGCAATTGCTCAATCGCTTTCTGCTCGATGACATTAGAGATGGTCGCGTTGGAAGTTTGAATCTGTTCAGTGCCGCCCTGAACTGTAACCGTTGCAGTCTGCGCTCCGACCTCCATCGCGACATCAATCGCTAAAGGCACATCCACCTTCAATTCATTGTTCGTCTGTTGGAAGGTCTTAAAGCCTGTCCGCTCAACAGTGACGGTATAGACGCCGACTGAAAGAGAGGGGAAGGCGTACAGGCCCGCGTCGGTTGTGGTCTGTGTTTGAGTTAATCCCGTGGCTACATTCTTGACTGTCACGGTCGCACCGGGGATAACCGCACCGTTGGCGTCTCTGACCGTACCCGTGATGCGTGACGTGCCGGTCTGAGCCAGAGCCGCGGCTCCGCTAATGAGAGAGAGAACGAGTAGAAAGAGTGTTGAGCGTAGAAACTTAGGCATGAGCTTCCTCCTTTGGAATGGAGCAAGGCGAACTTCAATAAGAAGGCCGCCGGGTCTCTGCTTGACTGTAATTTTGAAAAATCAGGTGAGCACAAGACGCATGGTGAAGACTTCAAATTTTTGGTCGCCCGCTCTCGCGGATGCCTTTTAATCCAATCACCGCTGCGCTCGTGTTAGGTGCAAGTATAAGCCCGAAACTTATTACGTCAAGGAAATTTTGGTAATGGGTCAATTTGGATTTCTGAGCCAACGCTTATCGCCGCTCAAATTTGAGATTGACCCATTACCAAAATTTCGACCGTGCTCTCCCACCCACGCATGAATGATTAAAGTAAGCGGCAGGAAGGAGCGGGCGGCGGTACGGCGTTTGAAGGAGAGAACCTAAAAATCAGAATTTGTCTCCGGTTTTCTATAGCACTTTATGGTTGATTCGCGTAAAATCCGCTCCACACGTTGATGTGGGTTCAGCTTCCGGCAGCTATTAGCGCAATTTATCTCAACGATAAAATCTTTTCGCTTCCAATCTTGAGATAAGAAGTTATAGAATCGGTTTCAGACACCTTGATACGCGACCAATAGTTCTTTCCTGTTCGCGGTCAAATTTATAAAGAGAGCATTCAGACCGCTCGGCCTTCAATCTTGAAAGGTCGCGCCTGAATTCTTATTGACGAGAGAAGTCGTCGCGCGCTCGCGCTCGGCCTGTCATTTGCGCGTCACGTTCGACCGCTTTCGTACATGCCCCTTACAGAATCTGAAGAAGGAGTCGAAAATGAAAAGAATTCCCTTGCTTGTTCTTCTTGTATTGCTCTGTGGCGCGAGTGCGGCTCTGGGTCAGGGCACTACCTCGCGCGTGACCGGAACTGTGCTTGACCCTTCGGGAGCAGTCGTTCCCGGAGCGACCGTCACGCTGACAAACGAAGCCACGCATAATTCATTCACCATGCAAACGACCGACAGCGGCGCGTACGTGTTCGACTCGGTTCAAGTCGGAATTTACACGGTCACTGTAGAGAAGCAAGGATTTAAGAAGTTCGTCTCGCCCGGCAATCAGGTCAACATTAACCAGCCTGCCACCGTGAACGTAACAATGGAGGTCGGAGGCATAGCGGAGGTTGTGCAGGTGGTCGCCGCAGCCGAGCAGGTGCAGACCAGTAGCTCCGGCAACTTCGGCAATACAGTCGAGCAGCGTTCGCTCGAAGCGCTTCCTATAGTTGGCACGCGCGGTCGCAACCCGCTCAACTTCGTCTCGCTTGAGCCGGGCGTAATCGGAAACGGCACTGCGGGCACAGGCGGCAACACGGGCGGCAACGTTCACGTGCACGGAGCGCGCGACCGCGCCTTCAACTTCACTCTGGATGGCATTGACATCAACGAGTCCAGCTCAGGCGGATCAAATTTCACTCCGCTTCGTCCGAACCCGGATTCCATACAGCAGTTCCAGGTCGTGACCAGCAATTTCACGGCGGAACTGGGGCGCTCTTCGGGCGCGCAGGTTTCGCTCGTCACTCGCTCAGGCTCTGACGAATATCACGGCACGCTCTTCGAGCTTTATCGCACGCCACGCTTGAACGCGAACGAGTACGAGAACAACATTAACGCTCGTCCAAAAGGACAGTTCGTGCAGCACATCTTCGGCGGATCATTGGGCGGCCCCTTATACCTGCCGCGATTCGGTGAAAACAATGGGCCGATATTTGCCAGCGGACGCAAGACCAAGACCTATTTCTTCACCAACCTTCAATTGCTGCGCGCGCAGCAGGGAATTCTGGTAACGCGCACTGTCTACACTCAGCAAGCGCGGCAAGGATTGTTCCGCTATCGGCTGGGCGCAGGCAACGGCCCGGCTGGATCGGCCAATCCTTCGATTGACGCGAACGGAAACGTTCTGCCCGGCGTCAACATAGCCACCTATAACGTTGTGGCGAACGATCCGCTCTGCCTGACGCAGCCGACCAATTGCGGCCTTGACCCTACGACGCGGAGACTGATTAACGAAGCGCCTCTGCCGAACAACTTTTTCGTGGGCGACGGATTGAACACCGCAGGCTTCAGCTTTGCAGCCCCTTCGCTTGAAAGCCAGTGGGACTTCGTACTCAAAGTTGACCACACCTTCAACGAACGCAACACTATGTTCGTTCGCTACGCGCAGGGCGAGCAGAACACGCTCGGCGACAACGGCAACGGCGGATTGAGATCTTTCCCGAACAGCGTGTTCAACTTCGTGGACACATTCCGCAACCCGAAGAACCTTGCGCTCAACTATCGCTGGACGCCGACCGCTCGCATGACTAACGAGTTCGTCGTAGGCTTTAACAAATTCGCCTTCAGCTTCAATAACCCTGACCCGAACGGAGCTTCCAACCCGTTCATTCTCAACCTTCCGCGCGACCCGTTCAACTTCACGCCGCCCATAAACAACCGGCGCACTATCACGACTAACCAGTTCGTAGATAATCTTAGCTATCTGAGGGGATCGCACACTTGGCGCGGCGGAATCAATCTGCGTTTCCAGACGCATGACGACATACGCAGTTCCGTGGGCGGTTTCAACACGAACCTGCTGGTCAATTTTTCGCGCACAGTAAACACGCCGGGAGCGGCGTTCAATCTGCCTTCGACTACTGGCACAAATGCCATCAATGCGACTGACCGAAACACCTTGTTGTCGGCCATCAACGATCTACTGGGGCGCTACGGCGCGCTTCAACAGTCTTTCGTCGCGGCGAGTGATTCGGCTTACGCGCCCGCTGGCACGCTCTTCCTGTTTCAGGCTCATTACAACGAATACGACTTTTTCGTGCAGGATAGCTGGAAGCTGCGCCCGAACCTGACGATTGATTACGGCTTGCGTTGGGAGCCGAAGATGTCGCCGCGCGCAGGAGACAACAGCACCTTGCTTGTCCCGGATCGCCCCGTGCGATTCGGCGAAACGCCGACAGACCAGATTAGTTTCGTTCCCGGCAAGTTGTTCCCGGATCGCTGGAATCTTGTGTCGCCGACCGTAGGCTTCGCATGGGACCCGTTCTCAAGCGGGCGGACTTCCATACGCGCAAACTATCGCCTGGCCTACGATCGCATGAACAGTTTCGTAGCATCGTCGGCTATCTTCCCGAACATCCCCGGCACATCGTTGGGCATCAACAACACCACGTTCGCTTCTACCTTGGGCGAGCAAGCGCGCGTGCGCTTCGGCATACCTGCTCTTGTGCCTACAACGACGCCGCTTCAATTCCGAACGCCAACGGCTTTCTCGACCGCTTCGATAACGGTCTTCGACCCAAACACTACATTTCCTAAGACTCATCAATGGGGCGTGAGTGTTCAGCGTGAGTTAGGCAACGGCTTCGTACTCGAAGTCAACTATATTGGAAGGAAGGGCAATAACCTGTTTGGCGCTTACGACGCAAATCAGGTGAACATCTTCGCGCGCGACCCGCGTTTCAACGAAAGCTACCTTGACGCTTTCAACGCACTGCGCGCCAGTTCGACTGCGACAGACCCTTTAATAAATGCGCTGCTCACGGGTAGCGCGACGAACAATGCCGGTTCGACTCAGTTCCGTTCTCTATTTGCTTCAGAACTGACACTGGGTTCCGTCGCTTCGACTGCTTTCTCGCTGTCGCAGCGAACCACAGGCACTTCGCGCACCATCGTTGCGAACGGTTTTAGTCCCTTCTTCTTCCAGTCCTACCCGCAATTCACAGGCGCTGTGAGCGTGCTGGATAGCCACGACCATTCCAGGTACAGAGGGCTTGAGATACAGGTCAGCCGTCGCGCCTCGCGCGGGCTTCTGATGCAGGCCAGCTACACGCTGTCCCGCTCTTTAGACACGCGCTCGTTCGACCCGGCGTTCACTGTTGTGTCGCGCTCAGCGTCACTCACTAGCGCCTCGCCCTCTTCCATCAACACGCCGCTCGACATACGCAACCGCGAACTGAACTACGCGCTCTCGGACTTTGACCGTAAGCACGCCATACAGGGCTATTTCGTTTACGAGTTGCCGTTCGGGCACGGACAGCGTTTTTTGAGCGGAGCTAGCGGGCTGGTCAACCAGATACTAGGCGGCTGGGAACTGGCCGACGCAGTTATCTGGGAGAGCGGGCGACCGTTCCCTGTCTTTTCGGGCGCATTCACTGTGAGCAACGCCGTGCAGTCAACCGCGAACTGCAACAGTTGTTCGGCGGACATGGGACACATCGTTCTGGAGAACGGCACGACCTTCATCTTCTCGGCTGCTCAGCGCGCGCTCTTCTCAATACCCGCGCCCGGAGAGCAGGGGAACACAGGCCGCAACTTCTTCCGCGGGCCAAGGTTCTTCAACATGGACTTAACCTTGCGCAAGAAGTTCCATTTGAGCGAATCGCGCAATCTTGAGTTACGCGCAGACGTTAATAATCTGACGAACACGCCGTCGTTCGACTTCCCTATAAGCTCGACCAGCTTCATCACATCAAGCACATTCGGGCGCGTGCGCGACAGCGTAATCAGCAATGCGCGTCACATTCAGATAGGAGTTAAGTTCAACTTCTAAGTGACCGGCGATTAACACGCGAGCGTGCCCGTGATTCTTGATGAAGAGTCGCGGGCACGCTCGTCTTTACCTGTGCGCGAGAGTTCAAGGGATTTATGGGAAATGAAACGAAAGGGCGCGGGTCAATGTTGTTGCGCGGCGCGCGCGCGATTCTGCCCGATGGTGTGGCAGAAGTCGTGAGCCTGTTGCTTGATGAGGGTCGTATCGCGCGCGTTATTCGAGGCGACGAACGCGCGCCTGCGTATATTTCCGAAAAAATTGATCTTGGCGGATTGACGCTTCTTCCGGGATTCAGCGACCTGCATATTCATGGCGCAGTCGGCGTTGATGCTATGGAGGCGAGCGCCGATGACCTTCATCAAGTCGCCCGCTTCCTGGCTAGTAACGGAGTCACCTCATGGCTTCCAACACTAGTGCCTTCGCCGTATGAGGATTACCAGAAAGCTGTAGAAGCTATTGAAGGTTTGATGCGCGAGCAGGATGAGAGAGAAGCGGCTTCGCGCGTTCTGGGTCTTCATTATGAAGGGCCTTTCGTTAACCGTGCGCAATGCGGTGCGCTCAGACCTAACTACTTCCGCGCTTATACTGAAAAATCCGCCCTTGATACTCTTCCGTTGATTCGTTCTTCACAAGCCGTACACATGATGACGCTCGCGCCGGAGATTGAAGGAGGAGTTAATCTCGTGCGCGAACTGACAGCACGCGGTTGGGTCGTCTCCATAGGGCACACGCGCGCATCCGTAGAAGATTTAGAGCGCGCGCGAGAGGCTGGCGCTCATCACATGACCCATTTTATGAACGCTATGGTTGCGCTTCACCATCGCGCGCCGGGGCCTATTGGTTGGGGATTGTTGCGCGACGACATTACTTGCGACGTGATAGCGGACGGCAAGCACCTTGACCCGCTCACGCTCGAACTCGTTCTGAAATGCAAGACAGCCGCGCGCGTCTCGCTCATCAGCGATTCCATTTCTGCCGCAGGATTGGGCGACGGCGAGTACAGCGTCTGGGGCGAGACCATAACTGTGGAGCAGGGGCGCACTAGAAATCTTAGGGGCAATCTGGCAGGCTCAGTCATCACGATGCTAGACGCCGCGCGCATGATGCTTCGACTCGGCGCATCCGAAGCGGATGTAGCGCGAATGTGTTCGAGCAACCCTGCGCGGTTGATCGGGCGCGAGCATGAGTGCGGTAGCATAGAAGAAGGCAAACGCGCAGACCTTGTTGCTATTGATGAGAAAGGCGACGTGAGATTTACTTTCGTCGGGGGCCGCATCGCTTACAAAGGTTAAGGATAAGTAGGGGAAAAGAGCAAGGACGAAGCAGGAAGTAGGACGGATGAAAGTGTAATCATTCAACTCATCTTAGGCGGAATCTGGATTTAAGCCCACGCGAGTGGGCGACGGAGTAAAGCCCAGTGCGTAAGCACTGGGTTAGCGTTGGTAAAAGATTACCAAAGCCCGCGAGAGCGGGCGACAGCGTGTTAATAACCATAGGGCTGTCGCTATCTTCGATAGCTCAGATTATTTTCTTTCAACTCTATTCCCAGCGCTCGCCGCACTGGGCTTTATGCTGTCGCCCACTTTCGTGGGCTTTAATTTCCTGCTTCGTCCTTGCTCTTCCCACGCTCCTGTTTACAGTAAATTATTTCGGCTTCTCATAAAAACCTGCGCGCTCGTATGATTCGTCTAAAAGCTCTACGGGATGACAGACGCGAACCTTCTTCTCTTTGAGCAACAAGCCAGCGCCGATCTGCATGTGACAACCCGGATTGCCGGTCGCAATTGTCTCGGCTTTCGTCTCTTCAACATGATTGAGCTTCTCATCTAAAACGCGCGAACTCAATTCCGTCTCAAGCAGGTTGTAAACGCCCGCGCCGCCGCAACAGACTTCGCTTCCCACAAGCGGAACGAATCTGATGTCGGGAACCGAGAGCATCAGCTTCAACGAAGCATCGGCAGCGCGCTGGCCGTAGAGCAGGTGGCAAGAGGTGTCATATGTCGTTAACTTTTCGTCAACAAGAGCGCTGCTTGCGCGAACGCCCGTGGTCTCCAACTGCTGACCTATGTCGCGCACGCGGGCGCTGAATTTACGCGCGCGTTCCGAAAATTCCGGGTCGTCGGCAAGCAGGTGCTCGTAAGACAAGAACATTGCGCCGCAGCCGCCTGCGTTGGTCACAATAGCAATCTCTTCGTCATTATCGAAAGCAACAATGTTGCGACGCGCAAGGTGGCGCGCGCCTTCCAAGTCGCCAGCGTGCGCGTGCAATGCGCCGCAACAGACCTGCTCTTCGGGCGCATTAACCTTGCACCCGTTCACTTCTAGCACACGTCGCGTTGCGCGATTCACACGCGCGAACAACCCTTCCGTAACACAGCCCGTAAATAGCAAAGCTTTCGACTGTCGCACGTCATGCGCTTCACGGCGAGTTGCTTTCACTGACTGTTGCGCGCCTACGCTCTTCGTGAGTTTGTCACTGCTTGAGCTTTCAAGAAGCGCGAGCGCGAATTCTGCGCGCCCCGAAATCATGCGAGGGACGCGCGATTTGATTAGCAAGCGCACAATGCCCATGTCGCGCAAGATGCGAGCGAAGCCGAAAGCCATGCGCAGCCGCTTCGGATGCAGCCAGACGTGACGTAGCACGAAGCGAAGCGTACGGTTCGTCCATCCACGCCGCTCCTTTGTCCGAAAAAGTTCCGCTCGACCCGCTTCCAACAGTTGACCGTACTGAACCCCAGCCGGGCAGGCCATCTCGCAAGCGCGACAGCCCAGACAACGATTCAAGTGGCGCTCGAAAGTACGCGACGTCCTTTCAAGCCTTCCTTCTTCCACAGCGCGCATCAAGTAGATGCGACCGCGCGGGCTGTCATTCTCATCGCCCGTAGCAACATAAGTCGGGCACGCCTCAAGACACAGCCCGCAATGCACGCACGCAAGAAGTTTATCTTCTTCCGCCGCAAGAAGTGAGCCGAGTTGTGAAGTAGAAGTCATAAAAACGGTTTTCAGTTTTTAGTTTTCAGTTTTCAGCTCGTAGTTTTAAGTTTTCATCTGAAGGCATTTCGCTTCTTTCTGAAAACTGAAAACTAAAAACTGAAAACTGTTTCTTGTCACTGTCTTTCAATATCCAATCGGCACGCCGTCATTACGCGGGTCGCTTGCTCCTAAACGCATGTGCGTGCCTTCTTCTATCATCACGCCCTCGGCGCTGGCTATGTTCTGCGGCTTCGCGGCTAGTGCAAGCTTATGGCCGCGATGTTCGAGCGCGCTCATTGTGTCAGCCGAAAGTCCGAACGGCTCGTAGAGCATAGTGTCTGGGAACCACTGGTGATGTATGCGTGGGGCGTCAATGGCCTGTTGTATGTTCATGCCGTGATCTATGACGTTGACGATTACTTGAAGCACAGCGTTTATTATTCTAGCTCCGCCGCGAGCGCCTACGGCGAACCAGACAGAGCCGTCCCTGCGCAACACAATCGTAGGCGTCATTGAAGAGAGCGGGCGCTTGCCCGGTTGAATCGCGTTGCGCTCGCCCTGAATTACGCCCCAGAGATTCGGCACGCCGGGTTTTATAGTGAAATCATCCATCTCGTCGTTCAAGAGCACGCCAGTACCTTTCGCCATAACGCCTGAGCCGAAAAGATCATTCAGCGTGTAGGTGTTGGCAACAACGTTGCCTTCCCGGTCAGCTATTGAGAAATGTGTCGTCTCGCCTGTGCGGAATTCTTCTGGATGGCCGCCGCGAGTCTCACGGCTGTTCGAGGCGCGATCAGGGTTAATAGTGCTTCGCTGCCGCGCGGCATAATTCTTATTAATCATCCCCTCTACGGGCACGCTCACAAAATCAGGATCGCCCATGTATTCTGCGCGGTCTGCATACGCGCGCCGCATGGCCTCAATCATCAGATGATATTTTTCCGAAGAGTAAGGATTCATGCCGGAAATATTGTAGCCCTCAAGAATGTTCAGCATCTCCATCAGCACAGCGCCGCCAGAAGAAGGCGGAGGCATAGAGATGATTTCATAACCGCGATAAGTTTGATGAAGCGGAGTGCGCTCGCGCGGCGTGTAGCGCCGAAGGTCTTCGAGCGTGATGAGACCGTTATGCCTTTTCATGTCGTCCGCAATCAAGCGAGCAGTCACGCCTTGATAAAATTCTCGCGCGCCGCCTCGCTCAATACGCGCGAGCGTCTGCGCGAGTTCCGTCTGTCGCACACGCTCGCCTTCGCCATAAACATGCGAGCCGTTGAAAAACGTCCTGCGACTATCTTCATATCTTCCAAGTTTAGTCTGATTATCCATAAGCGAACGCGTGTTCATATGGCTCAATGTAAAACCCTGCGCGGCCAACATTCGGGCAGGCTCGACGAGTTGCGCCCACGCGAGCCGCTTCGAGCCGTACTTCCTGAAAGCCATTTCAAGCCCAGCAACAGTGCCCGGCACGCCGGACGCGCGATAGCCAACGGTTGACGAGCCTTCGCCTTTAATCGGCTCGCCATGCGCGTCCAGATACATGTCGCGCGTGGCCGCAAGCGGCGCGACTTCGCGGTAGTCAATCGCCGTAGATTTTCCGTCGCGAAAGCGAATCAGCATAAAACCGCCGCCGCCCAGGTTTCCGGCCTCTGGATAAACCACAGCCAGCGCGAAAGCCACAGCGACCGCCGCATCAACAGCATTGCCACCTCGCCGCATCACGTCCGCGCCGATCTCAGATGCGAGTCGGCTGGTGGAAGCTACAATCGCATGGCGCGCGCGAACAGGCTCGCGCCACA
>MNJR01000059.1:19041-133554 GCA_001920415.1 Acidobacteria bacterium 13_1_20CM_3_53_8
GCCTGCGGTAGCGGGCGGGTAGTATCTGATAGGACAACGACCCGCCCGCTACCGCAGGCGGTACTGACCTGACGTTTTGTGTTAGAAACGTCCGGGGCTGAGAATATTCTTCGGGTCAAGCTCGGCTTTGATGCGGCGCATCAGTTCCGCCTTTGCTCCAAGCGCGCCCCATGCGTCAACCGCGTTTTTAATCTCAGTCGGCGCTTGTTCGATTACGAGCGCTCCGCCCAACTTTTTCGCCGTATTCCTTAATCGAGTCAGGGATGCTATTGCTGCTTCAACCTCGTTCGTCTCCGTGCTTGCAACGCGCAGCCTTCCGTCTGCGACGCATGCGTGCCAGCGCGCGTTTGAGAAGAGCGCTTCCTTTTTCATCGCTTCGTCAATGAAAGCGCGTAGGTCTGTCAGTCTCACTTTAACGCGCCAGACTAAATGCTGTTTATCTTTCATAGGCATGGCAGCAATCATACGCCACAGCTTCTCATCATCTGTCTCTACAACTGAAAAAATTCTTTCGCGGCCAGCCAACTCGCGCACTTTCATAGTTTGATAAGAGACGGCCTCTTCATTCCCCGCAAACCGAACTAACAGCGCGCGCGAATTCGCTTCTGCTTCAACGCCAAAACTCTGCGCTAGATTTTCAGAGACGATCTCGAATGCAACCGGGAGAAGATGCGCCGCAAGTATGCTCCGTGAGCATTGCCAGAGCGCAGCTTGCTCTGCGGATAGAATGACTGTCGCTGTTCGTGCAGGTCGAGGGCGCAGCTTGAACGCGAGTTCGAGTATGAGGCCGAGCGTGCCGTAGCTGCCTATGAAAAGTTTGCATAGGTCGTAGCCCGCAACGTTTTTCACAACGCGCCCGCCCGACTTAATAACTCTTCCATCAGCGAGCGCTACACGCATGCCTATCACATGGTTTCGCGGCGAGCCGTAACCTACACTCAAAGCGCCCGCCAAGCCTGTCGCGGCGACGCCTCCGACCGTCTCATTTGCGTCGCCGGGCGGGTCGAGGGCAAGCCACTGGCCTGAGCCGTTCAGTCTCTCGTTCAAATCCGAAAGTCTCGCGCCTGCTTCTGCGACAGCAATCAGGTCTGCCGGTTCATGCTCTATGATTCTGTTCATCCTGCGCGCGCTGATAATGATGTCGCAGCGACGAAGCGGATTGCCAGCATACGGCCAACTCATCGCGCCAGCAGGCATGACAGTCAATCCTTCAAGCGCGGCAAATTTGAGAACCTCGCAGGCTTCATCAGCCGATGAGGGCGAAACAACCAACGACGGCTCGACTTCATTATTAACATTCTCCTCGCCTGCAATTCCGCAGAGAGTTCGGCGCATTGCGTCTAGATTGGATTTGCTAGACGAGCTTTCAATATTCGATGAAGGACGAGCCGATGCGGAAGAGAGACGCGGGGACGCGGGGAAGAACAGACGCGGAGACGCGGAGACACGGGGACACGGCGATAAAACTAAACGGCTTCTCTCTTTTTCGCCGCGTCTCCGCGTCTGCGCTTCGCCGCAGCCGCGCAACGTGGGAATGATCTTTCCGGGATTGCACAATCCCGTAGGGTCGAACGCAGCGCGCACACGCAGCATGGCGTCCATGTCATCTGCGTTGAAGATGAGCGGCAGGTAATCACTCTTATCAAGCCCAACACCATGCTCGCCCGTGATGCTGCCACCTGCGCGAACGCAAGTCTCCATCAACTCGCGCCCGGCCTCTTTAACCCTTAAAACTTCATCCGGGTGGCGCGAGTCGAAGCATATGAACGGGTGTAGATTGCCGTCGCCCGCGTGAAAGACGTTCGCAACTCGCAGCCCGTATTTTGTGCCGATTCGATAGCTCGCCGCTAGAATTTCGGGCAGACGCGAGCGCGGAACGACAGCATCCTGAATCATTGTGTCCGGCGAGATTCTGCCCATCACACCGAACGCGCCCTTGCGCGCAGCCCACAAACGCTTTCGCTCCGCTTCATCTTTAGCGCGACGAACTGCGCGCGCTCCGTGCTTTCGTAAAATTGCTTCGGCGCGCTCCGCCTCTTCACCAAGCCCTGCTTCCAGCCCGTCAAGCTCTAAGAGAAGCGCTGCTTCGGCGTCCTGCGGTATCCCAGCCGAAAACGTAGTTGATTCAATGGCGCGTATGATAGCGCCGTCCATCATCTCAAGCGCGGCGGGAACAATTCCGGCGGCGATGATTTCAGAGACAGCGCGGCTGGCATCCATAACGTCTGTGAAATCCGCAAGAAGAGTTCGCACGGATTGAGGAAGAGGAACGAGTCGCAGGGTCGCTTCCGTAGCAATCCCGAATGTTCCTTCCGAGCCAATGAACACGCCAAGAAGATCATAGCCGGGCAATCCTGTTCCAGTCTCTTCCAAATCAACAACCTCGCCTCCGCTCAAAACCACACGAGCGGCCATGACGTGATCCACCGTCACGCCGTATTTCAGGCAATGTATTCCGCCGGAATTTTCCGCGAGGTTTCCGCCGATTGTGCACGTTGGCTGGCTCGAAGGGTCTGGGACGTAGTGAAGATTCAGTGGCGCTGCTGCGCGCGAGACGTGCGAGTTGACGATTCCTGTTTCGACTACGGCCAGACGATTTTCCGCGTCGAGTTTGAGCAGGCGACGCATGCGCGCAAGCTCTATGACTACGCCCTCCCCGAGCGCGAGCGCCCCGCCCGAAAGCCCTGTGCCTGCGCCGCGAGGAGAGAAGGGGATTCGCTCGCGCGCAAGCATACGCATGACTTCTGAAACCTCTTCGGTCGAGCGAGGGAAGATGACTGCGCGCGGACGGTGCTTGTGCTGCGGCAAACCGTCGCACTCGTAAACAAGCAACTCGTCAGGCTCGCTCAGTACATTATCGCGCCCGACAATCGCTTGAAAATTTTTGATGACAGAATCCACGATTTGCTGTTTCTGAAAACGGTTCGTCTGGTTGTTACGCGAGACTCAATGATACACTACGCGCCCGGCCTTAGCGTAACTGAAGCGCACGCGCGATAATTTCAAACAAAGCTATATGAAGTCAGAGCTTGTCACTGACAATCAGTCGGGCGTGCTTCATGGCTATGAACTTAACTACACTAAGAGGCATGAGCAAACTCGCCGCAGACCTTATCATCATCAACGCACAGGTTCGCACGATGGATGCCGACAATCCTCTGGCTCGCGCTGTGGCCGTTTACGGCAATCGAATCGTCGCCGTAGGTTCTGATGATGATGTCAAAGAATTAAGAGGCGCGCATACGCGCATGATTGATGCGCGCGGGCGACTTGTGCTGCCCGGTTTTAACGACGCGCACGTTCATTTCATGACAGGGGGCTATCAACTGTCCAGCGTTGACTTGCGCGACGCTGCCAGCCCACAGGAGTTCGCGCAGCGTGTGCGGCGGTTCGCGCAAACCATAGAGCGTGGGCGTTGGATTACAGGAGGCAACTGGGATCACGAACGCTGGCATGATACGCCGCTTCCTACCAAAAATTTGATTGATTCTTTTACGCCGGACACGCCGGTCTTTGTCAGTCGCATGGACGGGCACATGGCGCTTGCAAACAGTCTGGCGCTGAAGATTTCCGGTGTGACACGCGACACAGAAGACCCGCCCGGCGGACTCATTGTGCGTGACACGGCGACGAATGAGCCAACGGGCGTTTTGAAAGACGCGGCGATGGAGTTTGTTTTCAAAAAAATTCCTGCGCCTGAGTTTGATGAAAAGCTTACTGCGGCGCGTGCCGCTTCTGAACACGCTGCGAGTCTGGGCGTGACGAGCGTGCAGGACATGTCTGCTGGCGATGACGTGGGCGTCTATCAAACTCTGCTTGAAAGCGGCGAGTTGAAGAATAGAATCTACGCCGTTTCGCCTCTTCCAGATTGGCAGCGCATGGCTCTAACTGGCGTGCGCAAATCTTTCGGCAATGAGATGCTTCGCATAGGCGGCTTGAAAGGTTTTGTTGATGGAAGCCTGGGTTCTACCACTGCGCTCTTCTTCGAGCCTTACTGTGACGCGCCGGAAACTCGTGGGCTTCCCGCAGGCGAGATGTTTCCCGAAGGCGCTATGCTCAAGCGTATCAAAGAGGCAGACAGCGCAGGGCTTCACGTGATGATTCACGCCATAGGAGACCGCGCTAACGATCTTGTGCTCTCTATGTACGAGCAGGTAGGAAGAGAGCACGGCGCGCGCGACAGACGTTTCCGCATCGAGCACGCGCAGCATCTCAGGCCGCAGGATATACAGAGATTTGCGCGCGGGTCTGTGATAGCTTCCATGCAGCCTTACCATGCAATTGACGACGGACGCTGGGCTGAAAGAAGAATCGGCCACAATCGCGCTCAGACGACCTACGCATTTCGCTCGCTTCTGGACGCGGGCGCGCAGCTGGCGTTCGGGACAGACTGGGCTGTTGCGCCGCTCAACCCTATGCTTACGGTTTACGCCGCAGTCACGCGCCGTACGCTTGACGGACGGTACGCAGATGGCTGGATTCCCGAACAGAAGATCACAGTCGAAGAGGCTGTTCGCGCCTACACAGTCGGCTCGGCTTACGCAGAGTTTGCGGATGGCGTGAAGGGAGCAATCACGCTCGGCAAGCTGGCGGATATGGTCATCCTCTCGCGCGACATTTTTGGGACAGAGCCTGCTGAGATTGAACACACTGAAGTCTTGACTACAATCATGGACGGTAGAGTTGTATATGAAAAGTAAGAGAGCATTTCAAAACCACTTAGCGAGCTTAAGCATTTAACTTTGCGCCTTTGCGTGAACATGCAATTTACATGAATCTTAAGTGTTAATAGAATTGAGGGTTCACGCAAAGGCGCAAAGGAAAAACTTAAGCTCGCTAAGAGTTCGACTCCTACAGGGTTTGAAATGATGTCTAAGTAACAAGGATAATTTCTATGACTCGCAAAATTTTCGCGTTCACAGTCGCGCTCCTGTTTCTATCTCTTCTCTTTCCGTCGTTCGCGCAGAGGAGAAATAATCCTACGCCGCCCGCAATCGAGGTGACCGCGCAGCAGAGCGCGTTGCAGGAGCTTGTGAACCGCGCGGCGCAGACGGCTTTGCAGCGCTTCGCCAGTAAAAATTTCACGGAGAGAAATCTTTCAATCACGCTTATTGATCTGCGCGATGCGCAGCATCCCGTTCAGGCGAGCTTTCGGGGCGAAGAGCCGATTTATCCTGCGAGCGTCGTGAAGCTTTTTTATCTTGCGGCTGTTCATCGCTGGCTGGAAGACGGCAGATTGAAGATGACGGATGAACTGAATCGCGGGCTTCACGACATGATTGTTGATTCGTCGAACGACGCGACGCAGTTCATAGTTGATGCTCTGACAGATACTACGAGCGGGCCTGAGTTGCCGCCCGCAGAGATGAAGAAGTGGGCTTACAAAAGAAATGCTGTGAACCGTTATTACGCCTCTATGGGCTATAGGAACATAAACGTCAACCAGAAGACCTACTGCGAAGATTCCTACGGGCGCGAGCACGCGTTCCGTGGGGCGCATGGCGAGAATCGTAACAAGCTGACGACGAACGCTACGGCTCGCCTGTTGATGGAGATTGCAACGGGCAGGGCTGTCAGCCCAGCGCGCAGCGCACAGATGATGGAGTTGTTAAAGCGCAATTTCGCTGGAACGAGCAGTGATTCTGATGACCAAGGACACGGGTTCACAGGCATTGCGCTCGTGCCCGGCGCGCGATTGTGGTCGAAAGCTGGCTGGACTAGCACCACGCGCCACGACGCGGCCTACATTGAGTTGCCGAACGGAGCGAAGTTTGTTCTAGTAACTTTTACGACAGATCACGCCAACGAGCGCGACATCATCCCTACAATCGCGCGTATGATAGTTGAAGAATTTAATCATTAAAAGGGAAGGCAAAAAAAGGAAAGGTAGAAGTAAAAAGGCAAAAGTGTGGACACGCCTTGCAGTCGTGAATTAAAGGTTAAAAATCAGAGACGAAAGCTTGTTCTTACTTTTACCTTTTGCCTTTTTACTTTTGACTTATTCGCTTGTCCTTCCTTACCACCACAGTTCCAAAAGCAAGCCGAAGAGGAGGCGTGAGAGATGGCAGCAAATCAGACTGAGACGAAGCAGCAGGTCGAACAGTTAAAGCAGAACGAGGACGTGAAGCGTGCGCTGAAGCAGACAGCGGGAGCGCAGCAGCCAGAAGAGCCTGTCGAGGTGAAGACAAAAGAGAAAGTTTTCATAGGCACATACTTGTTGCTGTTGGTCGCGCTCGGCGGCCTCTATTATTTGCTCAACTTGGGTGTGCTGATGCGTGGGGTAGCCAGCACATATGTTGATTTCTTTCAGAGGGCAACGCGTGGGGCTATGCTCGTTGTGCTCGTGCTTGCTCTGGAACAACTCGTGGCCGTCTATTTAATCGGTCGGCTGGACGACGCGGTTCCCAGATATAATTTGAAGCGAATCGTTCGGCTCTTCATCGCGCTGCTCGTCGCCTTGATAGTCTTCTCGGTTATCTTCAAAACGTGGTACACGACGCTCTTCTCGCTCGGAGTTATCTCATTCATTCTGGGCTTCGCATTTCAAGCGCCGGGCACGAGTTTCCTCGGATGGATTTACATTCTGGTGCGCGCGCCTTACAGGGTCGGCGACCGAATCAAGATAGGCGGCGCGACCGGCGACGTGATTGACGTGAGCTATCTGGACACTACACTGTGGGAGTTTGGCGGCGACCTGCTTTCGTCGGATCATCCTTCGGGTCGCGTGATAAGATTTCCGAACTCAAGCGTCCTCAATACCTCTGTCTTCAATTATTCATGGCCGCTCTTTCCGTATGTCTGGAACGAGATAAAGTTTCAAGTCTCTTATGACAGCGATCTGGAATTCATAGCGAAGACGATGCAGGAGATTGTTGAAGAGGAGTTGGGCGAGGCGATGTTGGAACGGGTGAAAATCTTTAGGGAGTTGTTGTCGCAGACGCCTGTGGATCAGTTGCAGGTTAGAGAGCGTCCGTCCGTGCTGTTCCGTGTGAGCGAGAACACATGGCTTGAAGCGATTGTGCGATACGTTGTGCCGCCGCGCGAGGCAGGGAGGATAAAGACTACGTTGATAAAGAAGCTGCTTGCAAGGCTGAACGAAGAGCCGGACAAGGTCTGTTTCCCGAAGGGGAACATGAGGTGAGAGCGAGTCTTAATCAATCGTGTTTGGTTAACGATTAACCGCAAGTCGCAGAGAGTAAGCAGAGAGTTTCAAATCTTAAGTCTCAAATTTGAAATCTGGAATTTCAGATAAACTTTCCGCCTAGCCCCTTGCGGTTATCATTTTCAGATACTCACTCGGAGCATTCTACGATTTCCTCCACGCAGAAAAAGCTAATCAAGGGAACAACACGCGCCTGCTCGGTGTCTAAAAATCGCGGAAGAAGTTGAGAGCAAACTGAGTATAGAATCAGAGCCGAAGTGTGCGCGTGAAAGGAGCGACAATGAAGGAAGAGAAAGCTGGCAATGCAAGGCCATTTATAAACGTCACGCCGCTGATTGACGTGTTGCTCGTTCTGCTGATTATTTTCATGGTCGCGTCGCCGCTCAAGCCAGCGCGCTTCGAGACAAAGATTCCGTCTGAGCCGGATACACATCTTCAAGGAGTTGAGCCAAATCCACTCGCGCTCGTCGTGACAATCACGCCAGACCTTCAGCTTAGGCTGAACAATATTAGTGACATGGGTTCGGTCAACGATACGTCACGGCTGAGTGCAAAGCTCGCGGAAGTTTTCCAGCAGCGTGTAGAGAATCGCGCCTATCGCTATGGGATGGAGACTAGAGACGACCTTTCGTATGAAGAGAGAATCGAGAGAACCGTCTTTATCAAAGCCCCGCGCTCAATACCTTACGGCGACGTTGTAAAAGTGATTGACGGCGTGAAAGGCGCAGGCGCAAAACCTGTGGGATTGCAGATTGACGACTTGGACTAGCTTAGTAAGTGATAAGGACAGTTTTCAGTTTTTAGTTTTCAGTTTTCAGTTAAGAGCATTTCGCTTCTTTCTGAAAACTGAAAACTAAAAACTGAAAACTGTCTTTCATCGGTAGCCGCCAAAATTCTGCTGCGGTGGTGGAGGCTGCGGAGGTTGAAACCCTGCTCCCTGCTTCCTTTTCTCGAACAGAGGGACCGAGATGATGCCTCCGAGTGCGCCGAAGACCACCAGAGCGATGAATGCTCCTATGCCGCTCATGAGCAGATAACCAGCCGCGCCATATTGTGCGCTGCCTATGTTTGAGTGCATGTTGCTACCATAGACCAAGTAGGCCAGCGGTAGTCCAATAATCGTGTGAATGATTCCACCAACCACACCCGCGATTCCGCCCAGCATTGCCCCTTCGCCCATCTGCACGGGGCTGCCCGCTCTCTTGATATACATCAACCCTGCAACTGCGCCTCCTGCCATAGCCCAAAGACAGCAGCCCCCGCCTACCACAGGTATCGATGTAAGAAATCCCATGACAAGACCGCCTACGAGCACGGGTACGAATTTGCTGCCGCCGCCAGCATCGCCCTGCGCGCCGTAAACAGGCTGCGGCGTGAATGCGGGCTGAGCTGGAGCAGGAGGTTGATAGGAGGGTGGCGCGCCGAAATTGAATGGAGCATCTTGCGGTCTATCGCTCTGCGGCATAGGAGGCGGAGGCGAGGCCATCATCGTCGCCATAGGATCGAACGCTGGCGGGCTATCTTCCACGAGCCGAGTGCCGTCTTCCGAGCAGAAGATTTGCGGATCCTCAAACGTGCGATTACAAGTTGGGCAGCGCTTCATATATTCTCTTCCAGATACTCCCAGAAATTTTTAGACTTTACGATTGCAGATTGCACTGAAATTCAGAGTGTCAATTCTACTTCAGTTGTCCGGGAATTAAAATAGGAGCACCGGAAAAGCGCTGTATAAATAGGTTTCAAGTTTCAGGTTTCAAGTTTCAAGTTAGGAAAGCTGATTTAACTTGAAACTTGAAACCTGAAACTTATCTCCCTCACCCGGCAATCCCTTCGCAAATCTTCTGCGCGATGATTTCGCCCGCAACGCGATGCCCTTCTTGATTCCAATGACCGCTGCCCAACTGCTCGCCGAACCCGTGCAGGTAAACTTTCTGTTCGTCCGCGTAAGTCTGTAACAGCGGAGCTAGATTCAGAACAGCGAAACCTTCCCTGTCGCCAAGAGCCTTGATGCGATTGTCAGGGTAGAAAATATCTGTAGCGCCGAGTTTTTGGAGAAAAGCCTCGCGCCCGGATGCTTCTGGAAAGACCTGAATCCCGCTGCTCAGCGTTACGACCAGAAATTTTGCGTTGCGAGCTTTCACTTCACGATTCATCTCGGCAATCAAGCCTTCGGTCACACGCCATGCGTTGTTCCAGACTTCGTCACGCGGCTCGCGGTAGATAAGGTTGTCAATCCCCATCTCTTCCGAAGCCTGTGAAGCAGGCTGCTCGTTCTGAGCCTGCGCAATGAAGCCTTGCGCGGCACCAGACTTCTTCGATGTCACATAGTATTTCAGGGCGAGTATAGAGTGGTCAATCAGTTGTATCACGCGCGAGTTGTTTAGAAACCAGTTGCCAAGTCTGCCCGGCATGGAAGTTCGCATACGGAATTTCTTCGTGTTCCTGAACGAATCATCAAGGACTAGCTGACCATCGCGCAAGATGAAGTAGGGAATCTGATCCGTATTCTTCAACGCGCGCACGTTGTCCGTAATATCGTTGTACGTTGTGACGGCGAGCAGCACAATGTCCGGCGAATATGCCCAGACCTTCTGGCGCAAAGTTATAAGCTCCTGCGCAGTGCCGTAGCCCGAAACGCCGAAGTTTATAACCTCGACCCTTTTGCCTGCGAAAGAAGCACAACCCTGAAGCCTCTGTTCCATCACATACCAGAAGGCGTTCTCCATAGGGACTTGAAAAGCTTCCGCGTAAGAATCGCCTATGACTGCTATGCGAACTGTATCAGCAGGCTTGAGTTTCGCGTGCTCGCGATCTCGAAGCCCTTCGCTGTTAATACGTATGAAAGCCTGCCCCTCTTTGCGATACCAACCCTCCATGTTCGGGCGAAGCGCAACACCGCGATCATGGTCAGGCATGTAAAAATTGGGATATGAATAACCAATGGCGCGCAAGAATATTTCAGCGAAGGCGATGGCGATAATAATGCTGATGAAGAGAAGTAGAAGTCTCGCCCGTCTGCTGCTTTTGGTCTGAATGCTCATCTTTGGAAAGGAAACTGAAGTTGGAGAATCTAACTCACATGATAGGCAGGCCGCAAGCGACAACAGAAGATCAGATCAATTTTAATTCGTGGTGGTGTAAAACAAATGGTTTGCGAAAAGCAAACCGCTGTGAGACAATAATTCATGCACGTTATTAGCAGAAAGGCTATTAGAGAATTTATAAAAGAATATCCTGATGCGGAAAGCTCATTAGACTCATGGTACAGGGAAGCAAAGAAATCCAAATGGCAGAATTTAGCTGAAGTGAAAGAGCAATATTCACATGCTGATTTAGTCGGTAGGTACATCGTTTTCAACATCAAGAAAAATAGCTATCGCTTGATAACGAGGATACGCTATCGCGGTCAAACTATTTTCATCATAAAAATTCTTACTCATAAGCAATACGACGAAGGGAAGTGGAAAGTATGAGAAGCACGCAAGCAATCAATGAAACTCGCTACAAAAGACTTCTTTCAAAAGCAATGCCAATGATCATTGAAACGGAAGAAGAGAATGAGCGTATGTTAGCGGAAGTTAAGAAGCTGTTTGATAAAGGGGAAGATTTGTCGCCTGAAGAAGAAAAAGTTTTTAAATTAATGGTGAAACTCGTCGAAGATTTTGAGGAAAAGGCTTATCCAATTAAGAATCCTACCCCTCTAGCTATGTTGGAACATCTGATGGACGCACGCGGGTTAACGCAGAAAGATTTGTGGGAAGTGTTCGGCTCTAAGAGCACAGCATCACAGGTATTAAATGGCAAGCGTGAACTGAGCAAAACACACATTAAGAAGTTAGCCGCTTTCTTTAATGTCTCACCTGAATTATTTATTTGAGGAGGCACATGTTTCTCATAATAGATGCGGGATGGATAGGCGCTATTGGAAGTATCACAGCGGTTATTCTAACCCCTATTATTTTCTTCCTTACACGAAAAAGGAAATCGCTCTCGTATGAAATTCTTTCAGAATATCCGCTCATAAATATAAAATAAATTTTTAGCTTTCAGGTTTTGATTTTCAATCAATGCTTTTTCTTAACTCATGTTACGCAGTTGAAATGTTTGAAAGAAAGCGCTCAATGAGTCTGCGCAAGCAGACGATTAGAGTAAAGCCCCTGACGAAGCGAGAGCGGAGTCTGGGGTTATTCATCACATATGCCACGGAGTCTGCGTGAGCAGACGACAGAGGCGCGAGATGATAGACATTTGTAGAGAACGTAAACATCTATCGTCTGCTAACTCAACCTATACCCCAGACTACGCCTTCGGCTTCGTCAGGGGCTTTACTCTGTCCGCCTGCTACCGCAGGCTCGTTGAAGCGACTTCGACAAAGTTACTGATGCGTAACATCAGTTCTTAAAATTAAAAACTGGAAACTGTTCTCACTCCTCAAAGCACAGATGTCTCTTCGATTAATCTTCCTTCGGCGAATCTTTCTGCGCCGAGCGACGATACATCCATCAGGCGCGCCTCTCCGTCTAGAATCATTTCGGAAACGATGCGGCCAGTGGCGGGCGAGTGCATGACGCCGTGCCCGCTGAAACCGTTGGCGAGAAAAAGGCCGCGCACTTCTGGCGCTTCGCCTATGATCGCGTGATGATCCGGCGTCACTTCGTAAAGCCCCGCGCGCGAACGAAGAGGCTCTACCTCTGCGCGGGCAAGGACGGGAACGCGCGCCACAGCTCGCTCGAAAATTTTCGGGACGAAATCCTGGTCGAACTCAGTCTTAAATCCGGGCGTCTCGTCAGGGTCGGGCCATGCCATGAGCACGCCGGGCACTCGACCAGCTTTGAAGTCTGGCCGGAAATGAAAGCCATTCGACATGTCAATGACCATAGGAATGTTTTCCGGCAAATCGGCGAAAGATTTTGTGCTGACGAGTTGCCGACGCAGAGGCGTGACAGGAATGTTTACTCCTGCAAGGCGCGCGACCTCACCAGCCCACGCGCCGCTCGCGTTCACAACTGTTCGCGTCGAAATTCTCCCGCTCGTCGTACGCACTCCTGCTACGCGCCCGCCCTCTACTTCTATCCCTATGACTTCCGTTCCGAGCCAGAGCGATGCGCCGCGCTCCAATGCTCGCCGCATGAACCCTAGCATGATGTCTGGCGGCGAGACGAAGCCGTCCGTCTGGCAGAATGAGCCGCCTAGAATATCGTCTGCGCGCAGTTGCGGCACTCTTCTGGAAATCTCTTCACGGCTGACTATCTCTACGTTTACGCCGTGCGCAAGCTGAAGCTCGCTACTCTTTTTCAAGTAATCAAGCTGCCGTTCGTCAGTTGCCAGAAACAGATAGCCAGCGGGTTTATATCCAGATGTGTGCCCTGTCGCTTCCTCGAAATGCGAAAGAAAGTCAATCGAGTAGAGCGACATCTCTATGTTGATAGGCGTGGAGAACTGCGCGCGTACTCCGCCCGTTGCTTTGCCGGTCGAGCCGAGTCCCTGCGCTTTCTCGCGTTCTATCACGAGCACATCTGTGCATCCCGCTTCCGTCAGGTGATATGCGATGCTTGAGCCGACGATTCCGCCGCCGATGATGCAAACGTCCGCTGTTCGATTCGTGCTCATGAAGGATTGAGATGGCCGGGAAAGTTTTCTGAGATGAATGTTAGTTGTTTGCCGCATTGTCGCGCGGATGGCTCGTCTCGATTCTGTACCATGGACTCCATTCGCTTTTGCTCTTCTTCTTCAACTGCTCAGGCGTGACAAGATAGCGAACGATGGTGCGCCCTTCTTCGCATTCAAGCTCGGCTGTGAACATGATGCCGTGCAATGAAGACGAAACAAAATAGGGCGTGAACTTTGTGCGAATCTCGCCTTCGTAAGCGTCAGATTTGAACGGCTGACGCTCTATTCTTTTTCGTTTCATATGGCGCGCCGTGTCCACGAGAAAATTTTTTATCTCCTCAGAGAACGGAACGCCGCTGTACATGAGACACTGAAAATCAATCATTGCAAAACTTACTTTCGCTCTGATTGCAAGAGACAGTCAAGAAGAAGAGGGCAAAGGAAAGGTAAAAGTAAAAAGGCAAAAGGTAAAAGTAAAGACCGAAGCATTTTAATTAACTGATGTTACGCAAAATGCTTCAACGACAAGTCTGCGCGAGCAGACGGACAGAATGTAGCCCCTGACGAAGCGATAGCGGAGTCTGGGGTCAGCAATCGAATAGATCAATAGAGTCTGCGTGAGCAGACGACAGAGAAGAGACAGAAGAATATTTGTAGAATGAGAAAACATCTGCCGTCTGCTCACGCAGACTCTAACCGTTTTCTCAACAGTTTACCCCAGACTACGCCTTTGGCTTCGTCAGGGGCTTTACTCTTCCGGTCTGCTAACGCAGACCAGGTTTCAGCGCCTATAATACCGACTGCTGCGTAACATCAATTACTTAAAAATGGTTCGCGGCCTTACTTTTTCCTTTTACCTTTTTACTTTTGCCTTATCTTATTCTATCCTTCGTCTTCCGCTCATTTCTAATACTGAAAATTCAGGGGTTCAAATATGTCCATACGCAAATTCTCCTTGGCATGGAGTGTCGCACTCCTCGTAGCATTGGTCTGTGGTTCGCACCGCGTTGCATTCGGTCAGGAACCGCAGGCAAGCCCAAGTCCGACCAACACACCGGAAGCGTCCGACGTGGGGATGAAGACCTTTGACCGTCTGGAATGGCGCAACATAGGCCCGGCTTACATGAGCGGTCGCGTCTCGGACGTAGAGGGTGTGCCCGGCAACCCAGATATTGTTTACGTCGCGTCCGCATCAGGCGGGCTATGGAAGACTACGAACGGCGGCATAACGTGGCAGCCTATATTCGAGCGTCAGGGAACTATCTCGATTGGCGACGTGGCGCTGGAACCCGGCAACCCGGATGTCGTCTGGGTGGGCACGGGCGAGTCGAACGTGCGCAACTCCATCTCATTCGGCGATGGCGTTTACAAATCAACGGACGGCGGGCATACGTGGGCTAACATGGGTTTGCGCGACACGCGCTGCATCTCGAAGATAGTCGTCAACCCGCGCAACCCTGACATCGTTTACGTAGGGGCGCTCGGCCACGTGTTTGGGCCAAACGAAGAGCGCGGCGTTTTTATGACTACGGACGGTGGACGCACCTGGACGAAGACGCTCTACATTGATCAGAATCACGGCGTAGCAGACCTGACTATTGACCCCTCTAATCCAAACATAGTCTACGCGGCGATGTGGGCATTCAGACGAACGCCCTGGACGCATACGAGCGGGAGCGAGCGTGGCGGAATCTTCAAGTCAACGGATGGTGGGAGAACTTGGAAGAAGTTGACGGAAGGCTTGCCAAAGCTGATTGGTCGAATCGGCATCGCAGTTGCGCCGTCGAACTCGAACGTTGTTTACGCCATCATGGAGGCGAAAGAGGGAACGCTCTATCGCTCGGATGATAGAGGCGAGACCTGGCGCAACGTATCGAAACAGACTTCAATCGTCTCGCGCGGCTTCTACTATACGCGCGTACGCGTTGACCCCATTAATGAGAATCGCGTTTACGCCGTCGCCTCTACACTTTTTGTTTCGATTGACGGCGGGCGCTCCTTTCGTCCCATCAGCGGCAACACGCACGTTGATTTTCATGCGCTGTGGATTGACCCGCTAGACCCGAAGAGAATCTGGCAGGGACAGGATGGCGGCGCGGCCTTTTCAAACGATCAAGGACAGACGTGGCAGGTCGTACACAACTTGCCCGTAGGTCAGTTCTACCAGATTCACGTTGATAACCGTCAGCCATTCTATTACGTGATGGGCGGCCTTCAGGATAACGGCACGTGGGCTGGCCCAAGCCGCACGCGTGAACCTGCGGGGATTCAGAACGATGACTGGCGAATGCTCAGTTTTGGCGACGGATTTTTCGTTACGAATTATGCGGACGACCCAGACATATATATCTCAGAATCGCAGGGCGGCGGCATCGTTCGCACGGACATGCGCAACCGTGAGCAGCAGTTGATAGCGCCGTATCTTGGAGACGACGAAGGCCCTGCTGTGGACGTGAAATACCGCTTCAACTGGAACTCGCCTATCATTCAATCGCCGCATGATAACAACACCATCTATCTGACGGGCAACGTTGTCTTCAAATCAACTGACTTCGGCAGAACGTGGACTACGATCAGTCCAGACCTTACGAAGAGCATAAGAGAGAGGCTGCAATCCGCAGGCGGCCCCGTTGCGTTCGAGAATACGGGTGCGGAGTATTACGGCACGGTCATTAGCTTTGCGGAATCGCCGTTGCGCGCTGGCGTCTTGTGGGCGGGAACGGATGACGGCCAGTTGCAACTGTCAACGGATGGCGGGAGCAACTGGACGAATTTGATAAAAAACGTGCCGGGACTCGGCCCCGATTCGCCCGTCTCGCACATAGAGCCTTCGCGCGTTGACGAGAATCTAGTTTACGCGGCTTTCGACCGTCACGCGCTTGATGACTTGAAGCCTTACGTTTACAAGTCAACTGACCAGGGGCGCTCGTGGCAGAACATTTCGGGCAATCTGCCCGCGAACGCTTACG
Organism: Acidobacteria bacterium 13_1_20CM_3_53_8; assembly: GCA_001920415.1. Lineage (GTDB taxonomy): Bacteria > Acidobacteriota > Blastocatellia > Pyrinomonadales > Pyrinomonadaceae > 3-1-20CM-3-53-8. The sequence goes on from MNJR01000059.1 coordinate 34,783, forward strand.
TCTGGGCTTTGCGCGAAGACCCAAGAAATCCGCGACTGATTTACGCTGGGACTGAATCAGGGCTTTTCATCTCTTACACTGGCGGAGATTCGTGGCAGCGTCTTGAATTGAAGAACCTGCCGCACGTGGCCGTGCACGACATAATAATTCACCCGCAGCAGAACGATTTGATACTCGCCACACACGGGCGCGGAATATGGATTCTTGACGACGCAACGCCAATTCAACAGTTGACGCCAGAAGCGGCGCGCTCGAACGATGCTCTCCTTTTCGACATGCGACCAGCGTTGCGATTCACCACGCGCTTTACTCGTTACGGCATAGGCAACGCCATGTTCACAGCGCCGAACCCGCCGTACGGTGCGCTAATCAGCTACTACTTTAAGACGAAGCCAGCCGATAGCGTGAAGCCGAAGATTCAGATTCTGGACAGCAGCAACAAGGTGATTGCAGAGCTTGAGAACATTGCTCATGAGCAGGGCATCAATCGCGTCTCGTGGAATCTGCGCTACGGCGGGCCGCAGGTGCGCCGTCCGCCTACGGATGAAGAGGTTCAGTTCACAGGCGGGCCGCGCGGGCCACAGGTGCTGCCCGGCACATACACTGTGCGTCTAGTCATAGGCAGCAAGACCTATGAGAAGAAGATTGAAGTCAGACTCGACCCGACAGTTTCTGTACAGGCCGCAGACCTGCAAGCGCAGTTGGACATGTCGCTGAAGCTGCGCGATATGCAGTCAACAGTAAACACTGCGCTACGCACCGTTGACAGCTTGAAATCTCAAGTTGATTTCGTTGAGAAGACTGTGAAGGAACGTTTGACGACAGTGCCCGCAGATTTGTCTCAGGGAATTGCAGATATGAAGAAACAGGTCGAAGCTTTGCAGAACAGATTAGCGCAGCCCGAAGGTGGACTCGGTTTTTCTGGCCGCTCGCAGTTGGTTGATCGCATAGGCGGTCTCTTCTTCGCAATTGACGCGACGAACGCCGCGCCTACCGCCGCCATGCGCGAGCAGTACCAGAGGATTCAGACCGAGTACGACCAGCGTATGACGGAGGTCAACAACTTCATGACCAAGACCGTGCCGCAGTTCAACGAACTGCTGCGCCGCTACGACGCGCCAACTCTTATGGTAGGTAAGCCGATTGAACCGCCTAGACAGTAAAGAGAGGAAAATAATAATCCACGAAGTCACACGAAGAAACACGAAAGGAGGATATAAACCTTAACCTCGCTCTTTTCTTCGTGTCGTTTCGTGTGGCTTCGTGGATAAATCTTCTTCCTTTAATTATACCAAGTTGCAATAGAAAGAGAGGTCAGTACCGCCTGCGGTAGCGGGCGGGTAGTCATTGCATCCATCACCCGCCCGCTACCGCAGGCGGTACTGACTGCGTGACTCTACGACCTCTTTTTCTATTGCAACTTGGTATTAGCTATTCGACTTGAGAATGTCCCATTGAACATTCTCGTCTTCGTCCAGAGTTCCTACAAGAGTACAACGTAGCGGTGGCACTGCGCGCGGGCGTTGCTGGCGTGATAGTTGAGTAAAAAGGATCATGGGATCGTAATTGAAATTGACAGTTTGCGACCGCGCCGCTTCTTCATGCTGGCATGGACGCTGAAGCTCTAGAGCAGCGCGTTCGTAAGAGACAATCTCATACAAATATTTGACGCGCAGGCCAGACGCAAGGCGCTTTAGCAGATGGTCGCAGAAGTCTATTGCCTCTTGAAGAAAATAGTGGCTGACGGGTGGATTCACAGACCAGAAGGCGCTCGCCTCTCTTATCATGCGCTTACGGCCCAAGAGAAAGCGCGTGAGCGGGAGCATTATGTAAAGCTTGCTCAAGCGAAAGTCTTTATGCACTAAGCGAGTAGCCTCCATGCCTCTGTCGGAAGCAACCTGAAGCAAGCGTTCCTGCTCAAGAGGCGTCAAATCATCTGCAAGCGACTGTAGACCATGCTCGCGTACGTGCGCGCGAAACTCCGTGTCAACGACCATTCGCGCGATTATTGTTTGAAAGCTGCGCTGGCTCATACGGTCGCCTCAAAGGGTTGCGGCGCTGGCTGGTGGCGCATCCACATCTCTTTCATGCGCGCAAGCTGCGCGGTCAACCCGTCTTCGCCAACATCAACCAGCCAGGAGCCTATCATCTCAAACGTGACGCCTCCCAGATTCGGAACTCGCGGCAACACCCAATCCAGAAGCTCCCAAACTTTCTGTGGACTCACGCCCGAATGCGCGTCGAAATAGAAACCTTGCGCCTCCATTCCTCCGGCGACGTGAATCTCCAGAACGTTTTCAAGGTTTAGCTTTTCAAGGAAGCGGTAAGGGTCGTCACGGTGGTTGCGACAGTTGGTGTAGAGATTATGAAGGTCTAGCAGAAGACGACAGCCGCTCTGTTCACATAATTGATTGAGAAAAGCGGCCTCATCGAAATCTTGTTGAGAATACTTGAAGAAGTAAACGTTGTTCTCAAGCAGAAAGGGAATAGGAACGCTGGAGCGCATTTCGCGCACGCGCGGCATCAAAAGGTCTAGAGACTCTTGATCGTATGGCAGCGGCATGGTCACGCCTACGTTCAACTCGGACGTGGCGTGTTCGGTGAACATGAAGGCCAGATGGTCGCTGTGCCAGGGGAACTTGAGCCATTCATACCAGCGAGCTATCTGCGCTATGTGTTCGCGGTCGAAGCGGTGTGCGCTGCCTATGGAGAAACCTATGCTGTGAAGAATGACAGGCATCTCCCTGTGCAGTTGTCGTAGCAGACTAATCCCTCGCCTGTTCTCAATGAAGCGCGGACTGCTGCCATAGCCCATGTCCGTCCACATGATGTCTGGGATTAGCTCAAGAAAATCGAAGTGCTGCTGTTCGCGCTCGATAAAGGGGCGCAATTGTTCTTGATAGAGCAGGCCTATGCCGAGTTTGGGAACTGACGATTGCTGGTGCATTGCCGAATATTCTGTCGGGAACGTGAGCGACGCTTATGACTCACAAGGAACGAGCAGATCGAACGGCTCGTTCCTTGTGAGAAACCAGAGAGCATCAGAGTTAAATTGATGCGCGAGGGCAGCCCCTGTGCTTATAGCGCAAGGCGTGGCCTCAGTTATCCGCCGCCTCCTGCGGATATATCCTGAAGGGTGATCTTTTCAAAGCCGGATTTGCAACCGGGGCATCCCGCATTTCTGAATGCCAGCTTCGTCGCAGCGACGATGTCGTTGATACCGGCATTACGAGGCACAGCTACTCTTAGCTCTTTTCTTGATCCTGCGATAGCTCCCACAGAACCCGCGATTCCGCCCACAGTGCTGGCAATCGAGCCTAGGTCACTGAGGAATCCGCGCGTCTGCCCGCCTTTTTTGGCCGCGCCCTTTTTGGCTCCGCCCTTTTTAGACGCCCCTTTTTTAGCTGCGCCCTTTTTGCTTCCTCTCTTAGTTGCTGCCATAAAATGTTCTCCTTTTCTGTAGTTGGCATGTTTGGTTGTTGCGCAAGGTTTACGAGTCATCTTCACAAGCAGATTAGCCGGGGCTTCTCAGAGCGGTTCAGGAAAAGCGAGCATGAGTGAAGCCTCGATTAACTAGAAGCATGAGGTACAGATAGAACGAGAGCAACTTATTCCTGTCTTAACAAAATGTCAATACTTAATAGTTGTTGGCCTGATGCTCAAATTGTCTTGAGATTACTTTCTCAGACGGACAGGTCGTAGATGACGGTCTTGACATGATGGGGGAACAGAATGAGAAAGAGCATCCATCGCGGATGCTCTTTCTTATTGATTTAATTGATGGGCCGTGCAAGACTCGAACTTGCGACCCGCTGATTACTTACCACCTCGACTTTCGCCGCCCCAAATAAGTCAAAAGGTAAAAAGGTAAAAGGCAAAAGAAAAACTGCTTGATATTCATCCTTTTTGCCTTTTTACTTCTACCTTTTGCCTTCCTTTTGGGTTCGTGGTCTGGACTATCCCTTCACCATATCTCTCACGAGATTTAGGTGGGCATCGTCTAGTCTCTACACCTTCCCTGTTATCGCAGGGCTTGGCTCGGGATCGCCATCGCACGCAGGCGGAAGGGTTCCCCGACTTTGACGCCTTTTCGCTCACCCGTTTCCAGGCAAGGCTCCCATTTGAGAGTCAGCTGCTCTACCAACTGAGCTAACGGCCCGTGATTAGAAATTATCTTGTTGCGATGATTAGTGTCAAGCGAGCGCTTGATGAAATCATTCGCGCCATGTGTTGAATGCTCTCTTACTGGTATTGCGCAAGAGCGTTGCGCATGTCGGCGGCTGTAGCCCAGCGTTGCGCGGGGTCTTTTGCCAGCGCTCTCTCTACGACTTCGGCTATGCGCGGCGGAACATCCGGCGTGCGGTGGCGCAAAGGGACTATGGGCTTGTCGAAGATGGCTTTGATGGTTTCGGTTACGTCAGCGCGTGGGCCAATGTCTAATGCGAGTTGTCCTGAAATTAAACTGTATGCGGTCATGCCCATAGCGTAGATGTCGGATGAGGGGCGCACGTCCCGAAAATTTCTCAACTGTTCGGGCGGCATATAGACGATTGTGCCCGCCACGTCTCCGGCCATAGAGATGCCGCTCATGCCGGATTGCTTGAAGCTTTTCGCCAATCCGAAATCCGTGAGCTTAGCATTGTAGTTAGGCCATTGGCCGCTCACCAGTATGTTCTGATCTTTGATGTCGCGGTGAATGTAACCTTGCGTGTGAGCGTAAGCCAGAGCGTCAAGTGTCTGAGTCAGTATGGGCAGCGCTTCTTCGTAAGGTAGATGCCCGCCGCGCGCTTCTGCCAGCTTCGCAGCATCAACTCCTTCGACGAACTCTGTAATCAGATAGACGATGCCCTGATGCTGGCCGCGATCAAGGAACTTTACAATGTGCGGGTGCTGAAGGGTTGCGGCAACGTCAATCTCTCGCATGAAGCGACGAAGAGCCTGATCGCTGACGGCCACCTCCGGCAACAGAGTTTTGATTGCTACGGGGCGTCCAGTCTTTTGATCTCGCGCCAGCATCACGCAGCCCATCCCGCCTTTTCCAAGAACCTTCACCATATCGTAGCCGGGAACGGGCTGAGGCTCTTGCTTCAACTCATTGCGACAGTCTTCGCAGAGATAGATCATCTTCTCGTCCGGCGCAGAGGCTTCGGCCTGGCTGGGCCGCCCGCAACGCTGGCAGTGGACTGTGATGATTGAAGGCTGTGTGTCCAGCAGCGACGGGCGCTGCTCTTGCTGAACTGCTTGAGACTGTGGGTCAGCAGTAACTTCGACGGCCAGAACTGTCTGGCCGCCCTGAATGCGGTCGCCGTTCTGTAGAAAAATTTCCGAGACGCGGCGACCGTTAACGTAAGTGCCGTTGGTAGAGCCAAGGTCGCGCAGGAAGCAACGAGGCGGCGCGATCTCTATCAGACAGTGGTTGCGCGAGAAGAATCGGTCGTCGGGCAGATAGAGCTGCGCTGCGTTGCTGCGGCCTATCAGAAAAGTATCGTGGCGGTCGAACGTGAAGGTATGCCCCACGTGAGGCCCCGACAGCACACGTAAATTGACTCGCATCTTCCGCGTTAAGAGATTCGAGCGAGAAGGGAAGAGGCGCGAGGGCTGGCAAGCAATACTACGCGCGCGCCCGTCCCTTCGCGCCCTTTAAGATTCAAGATTCTACTGGCGAGTGGCGTACCAGGTGAAACTCCTTCCCTGGACTACGCCCGTGCCATTGATACGATTGCCCACTATTTGACCTTCTCTGGTGTAGCCGTTGATGTCAATGTGTAGCGTCGAACCGCTCTGAGTCCACTGGCCGTGATAGGCGGTTCCATCTTGTCCAGTCATCTTCAGATCGCCGCCTGACTGGAAATCGTAAGTTCTGTTCAGGTGGTCGTCAGAATCTGGACCGCGCCAGCTTGTTCCAAGCAGGTTAGCGCTGCTCGTGCTGCTCGAACTGCTTGAGCCGCTCGACGTAGAGCACGAAGACGTGCTCGCAGCCTCGGAAGATTTCACGGCGTACCACTTGAATGGCCGCCCCTGCACCACTCCTGTGCCTTCTATGCGCTGGCCTTGAATGTTGCCCTCTCGCGTATAGCCGTTAATGTCTATGTGCAGAGTCTTGCCTGTCTGCGTCCATGTGCCGCAGTAAACGGTTCCGTCTTCGCCGGTCATGCGCAGGTCGCCGCCCGACAGAAACTCGTAGGTGCGTGTCTTGTTGTCGTCGTTGTCCGGGCCTGACCATTTAGTAGTGAGCAGGTCATCAGAACTCGTCGAACTCGTCGAGCGGGATGAATTGCTCGTAGAGCTATTGGAGCCAAGGTTGCTGGAGATCGCTCCGTTATCCGACGATTTCTTCACGCTCGCGCCGATGAGCGCAAGAACGACGATAGCTCCTATGATGAAAACGACTCCGACAACCAGCCCGCCTATTATCCAGGGTAGCGCGCTCTTTTTGCGCGCAGGCGCGGGCGGCGGCGTTGGCCCCCAACTCGGCGGAGGCGGCGCGCCGTATTGGTTCTGCGATGGCGGCGGCTGCGCATTATATGACGGAGGAGGCGGTGGCTGCGGCGAAGTGTCGCGCGGCGGAGGGTAGACGAGTGTTGCGTTCGGGTCCGACTCGGCGTTCACCAAGGGCGAGCCGTCGTCCAGGCAAAAGCTGAGCGCGTCATCAGTGTACGTGCGATTGCAATTGGGGCATCTTTTCATATCAGTTCTCGTTTCATTGTTTTCAAAGTGGATGGTGTAGTTCGATACGGGTACAAACAGCCCAGCTTCTATTTCAGGGAAGGTAGAACAGCCCAGCCGAATAGTTTCGGAGAAAGCCGCATGGTCTGTCCGGTGCATTATACGCGAAGCGGCGCGCGGCTCAAGCCCTAAATGGAAAAATTAGAGAGAGCCGCCGCAACGCCCGCAAAACTTGGTTGAGCCGGAAGAGCGCGTGCCGCACCTGCGGCAAACCTTTTCAACCACAGATGGCGGCTGATTGAAACTCTGCGCGCTAGAAATGAATATACCGCAGCGCCCGCAGAATTTCGTCTGCGGCGGATAGTTCGTCCCGCATCGCTGGCAGCGTGTGCCTGCAACGTGCCCGGCGATTGATCCGCCCATAGAGCCACCGGCAAGACTAGACCCGCTCTGACTCTGCGCGCCTTGATGTTCCGTGTTCAGATGAACGAAGCTGGTGCTCCCGCATCTGCCGCAAAAATTCACGCCCGACGCGAAGCGCGAGCCGCAGCGTGCACAGGCAATGACGCTGGGCATGCTGGACGAAGGGCTTCCTATGCTGCCGCCTTGCGATGGCGATAGCTGGCTGCCGCTTGATGTGGGCGGGCGCAACTGCGCTTCTATAATCTGTTCGCTAGCGTCCGGGCGAACTTCTATCACGCGCTCGTCATCGCGCGCACCCGTTTGCGCGACTCTGAGTATATGTTTGCCCGGCGCAATTGAAGTAAGGATGATGCGACCAGAGCGACCGACGCTTCCGTGTCTTTCATCATCAACGTAAACTTCCGCGCCTGTGGGCGCGAGGATGACAACGCGCGATTCGCCATTGTCCTCTTCATCTTTCCCTTCGTCGCCGCCAGCCTTTTCTAATTCTTCAATCCACTCTGCGACGCTTGCAGGGCGCGCTTCGACTCTTCTTTCAAGAGAACGCGCAATCGCTCGCTCGACTTCAGGCGATATGTCCGAGCGCAAACTGCTGAGCGACGGAGCCGCGTCCATTTTCTTCTGCATGATTAGCTGCGCCAGATCGCCTGTGAACGGCGGGCGACCTCCCAGCATGTGATAGGCGATTGTGCCGAGCGCGTAAACATCGCAACGCGCGTCCAGAGGCGTGCCCGGCTTCATCTGTTCAGGAGCCATATATTCGGGCGTTCCAATGATTCCGCGCGACATTGGCCCACTAGCAGAATCAATCTCTTCAGCAGCGTCCTTAACAATCTTCGCAAGCCCGAAATCGCCGACCTTCACAAAACCGTCGCCGGAGATGCTGCCATTCTTCTTCTTCTTCTGCATGATGAAGATGTTTGCGGGCTTCAGGTCGCGGTGAAGTATTCCTTCGTCGTGCGCCGCTTCTATTCCTGCTGCGGCCTGTCGCAAAAGATTCAGTGCGCGCTGAACGCTCAATGTGCCTTCACGCCGGAGCAGTTGATGAAGGGTTTCGCCCTGCACATACTCCATAACAAGATAGAAGACGCCTTCAGGGCTTTTGCCGAAATCAAGCACGGCGACGACGTTAGGATGGTTGACTGTTGCGGCAGCGCGAGCCTCGCGCTCGAACCGCGCTATAGCTTCGCCTTCGGCTATGCCGTCGTCTGTGAGCAGATCAGGGCGAACGGTCTTGATGGCTACGCGGCGCGTGGCAAGGTTCTGGTCGCGTGCGACGTAAACCTGTCCCATAGCGCCTCGGCCCAGACGCTTTTCCAGCAGGTAGCGGCTCGCAAGCAAGGAGCTTCCCGGCAAAGTGCGCTTGGTGTCGAAGCCGTCTTCTAGACAGATTTCCACCTCGTCGCCATAACATCTTTCGCATCTGGGGCATTCGCGCATGTGACAGGGGAAGAAGCCGGTGACGCGCCTAGGTCACTAGGCCGCGCGCTTCATCAGGTTAAATGAACTTTGAATTGCCTGAGCCGGAATTTCACCGAGCGGCAACGGTAGATAAATGGCGTGCGGGCGAGTCGTTCGCGCTCTCTAACCTCTCTACACCACGCTCGCGTTGACAGGAAAAGAATAAAGCGTAGGGCAAGTCCGCGTCAAACCAAAGAAGAAAAAGTCTGGAGTCAAAAGCAAAAACTAAAAACTGTCTTTGACCTCGGACTCCAGACTCTAGACTCCAGACTCCAGACTTCTTAACCGGCGGCTGCTTTCTTCTCCTCTTTTTTCGCGGCTTCCATTCGCGCGCCTAGGGTTTCAATCTGCTCACGGCTTAAAACCTTGCGCGCGCCCTTGAACATCTCGCCCTCTTCTTCTTCTACGTGATGCTCTACATTCTCTCTCAGAACTTTAAGCTTGGCAGACCATTCTTCGGTCTCCTTCGGCTCGGATGCAAGCTCTTCCAAAAGAGTCTTGACAACGGCGTGCTCCTCAAAGGCTTCCAAGGTTATCTCATGAGTCTCTTCCGCATCCTTGATTGCAGGATAGAAGATTTGCTCTTCGACTTTGGCATGCGCTTCAAGCTCCGTCTGCAAACGCCCAAAAAGTTCTTCGCGGGTCTTCACTGCGCGCTCGGTCGTCTCTTCAAGTTTAGCGAAAATCTCAGCAACCTTCTTGTGGTCTTCCTTCAACAACTCAAATGCATTCATCTCGTGTACTCCCTCCGTTCAATCATCAGATGTTAATTACAAAAATGCACGCTAACGCTACGCGCACGCGCTCACGATGAACGGTCAGGGCAACTCGAATGCCGCGTGGAGAAAGGACGCGGAGACGCGGGGACACGGCGACGCGGAGAAAAAAGAGCGAGTATGGCCAAAAGATTTCTTTCGCCGCGTCTCCCACTCCCCGCGTCTCCGCGTATCTTCTTCATCCCAGTTCAGCGCAGCATTCTTTGCAGCGCGTAGCTTTGAGCGGGATTGTTGAAAGGCAGAGCGGGCAGTCTTTCGTTGTTATCTCCGCAGATTCTTGCTTGCTCTTCATGGCGTTAACCTGCCTGACGATTAGAAAGACGACGAATGCGATTATCAAAAAATTGATTATGTCGTTGATGAACTGGCCGTAGGCTATGACTGGGACGCCCAATCCTTTCGCCTCTTCGAGCGATGCTGGCTTGCCCTTGCTTGCGTCCAGCACATAGAAGAGGCTTGCGAAATCCACTTTGCCAAGCGCCATTCCTATGGGCGGCATGATGACTCCTTCTACAAGCGTCGTCACGATCTTGCCGAACGCAGCGCCGATGATGACCGCAACGGCGAGGTCCATAACGTTTCCGCGATTGATGAATTCTCGGAATTCTCTGAACATTCTTCCAGGTCTCCTCTCAGAAAAGAAGTGCAGGCTTGAGATAGCTAGGTCGAAAAACAATATGGCTTTTATAACAGCAGAGGTGAGCCGTCAATAGAAATATTGCGCGGGCGAACGGATTGAAGCGTATCCAAAAAGAAGAAGACCGCGCAAACAGATGATGCGCGGCCCTTTTCTAATGATTAAGTCTGTAGTCTAAGAAACGATTGCTCGCTAGCCCTTCAGACCTCTCCTTCTACTTCTTCGTCGTCGCCGAAGCAGTGCTGGAGTAAGCTGAGTTTCCGCTAACACTGTAAGCGCGAACACGATAGTAATACTTCTTAGCGGCCAGCAGACCAGTGCTGGAATAGGTCTTCACGCCAGCGCCGACCGTGCCGACCTGTGCGAAGCTAATTCCGTCGGTCGAGCGTTCGATTGAAAAGCCGGTCTCGTTCGTGGAGTTGTCCGACCAGGAGAGATTTATCTGGCTGTTAGAGTATGCTGTTGCGCTCAGATTGCCGGGCGCACTCGGCAGGTCAGAGACGATCTTCATGACAGAGCCTGAATCGCCACTGGTAAGCGCTTTCTTCGATTGAGTGAGCATGTCGCCTAACAAAACTCCATCGCCTAAGAGAACGCCATCGCCTAATAGAACGCCGTCGCCCAGAAGGACTCCATCGCCTAATAGGACTCCATCACCCAGAAGCACGCCGTTTGCGCAGAAGGTTGTGCCTTCGTTAATACTGATGCCCATAGTGGACGGGTCTGTGTCGGCGTAGATAAGAATGTTATCGCCAAGCAGCACGCCGTCGCCCAGTAGGACTCCGTCGCCCAACAGAACGCCGTTGCTCTCTATAGTTCCATCGCCGAGCAGCACGCCCTGGCTGTAAACTTTCTGGTAGTTCGTAATCAGGTTTGTTCCATAGCCGTATGTCTGATCGAAAATAACTCCCTGACTCCACGCGAAGCTGAACCCGCTGATACTCGTCTGCGCCGTAGGCACTGAGCAGGTCGAGCAGAGCATGGGAGCGTTCAGCGGCGTGCTTGAATTCAAATCCGTGCGAATAGCTTTTGCGAGTCGTATAGCGCCTTCGATGTTTATTTCGCCAGCGCCCTGCTCCAATTGATTGAATCCTGCGAGCGGCTGAGCCGTGTACATCAGAATCATCTTCACCATGTTCGGCGTCAGACTGGGATTGGCTTGAAGCACTAAAGCGGCTGCGCCGGAAACCACCGGCGTCGCCATAGAAGTTCCGCTCAAGTACATCATCTCGCGTGCGCTGCTTCCGCTCACACCAGCGTCGAGCGCCGGGTTCTGAGTCACTATATAATTATTTACAGCTTCGGCGCTGAGGAGCTTGTTGCCCGGAGCTGCGACATCGGGTTTGATTACATTATCGTAATGCTTAACGCCTGTATCGTCCGTCCAGAAGCCACGCGTTGGCCCACGCGAGCTATATGTAGTGATGCCGTCATCGGCACGAGAGTCCGTACCGAATGAATTGGCAGCGCCGACTGTGATGACGGAAGGCTCTATGCCGGGCGAGTGAATCTGGCCGTAAACTTTCTGGCCTGAGCCGTTCTTGCCCTCGTTGCCCGCAGCCGCGACGACTACTACGCCAGCGTCAACTAGGCGACGAGCGGCCATGCAGAGCACGTCCGTTTTGTAAGAATCAATGGCAGCCGTTCCCAAACTCATGTTGACGACGCGTATGTTGTAGGTCGTACGGTAGGTCATTACCCAATCAAGCGCGTTTAGAAGGCTTGCTGTGTTGCCCTTTCCGTTGGAATCCAGAACGCGAAGATTGTAGACGTTTGCTCCGCTGGCTATGCCTTCATAAGCGCCGCTGGAAATGTTGTTGCTGCCAGCGGCAAGGCCAGCCACGTGCGTGCCGTGTCCGTAAGGATCATCAGTCCTGCCTTCGCCCGTAAAATCAACGCTCATCTGTAGGTGAGCGTTAACAGCCGTGTGATTGGAATCAATGCCGGAATCTAGAACTGCTATGCCTATGCCGCTGCCGTCGAGCGTCGTGCCGGGAACCATCGAACGAGCGGCGTCCGCGCCCGTCGTCAATGAAACGTGGCCCAGGAGTTTGAGGTCTCTATTCATTGAGACATACCCAACGTCACTACGAGCCGCGAGCGTATCAACGGCAGATGTAGGAAGGTCTACTACGCGAGCGCCAAAATTTTTGAAGGAGCGTTTGACGGATCCGCCATTGCTACTGATTGCTAAATCCAGATTTTGGCTCCAAGAGCTGGAAGGTTGAATGAGTACGCTGACGTGAGTGCCGAGCAGCGCGTCTAACACCTTCTGCTTCAGGTCTTGAGAAACTTTCTGTTTCTTCGAGGAGCCTGACGTGCTGGAGGAGGTTGATCCGCTTGCGAGGCTTGCAACGGGAGCGCCCGCGAGGAGAGCCAGCGCGAGAAGCAGTGCGGTGAATCTGGTTAGATGTTTGTGTGCGGTAGCCAATTTCATTCGTGACTCCTTAACCCTTAAGGAATAACCGTTCGCTTAATCTCAATCCTTCAAAACTTCATGCGGATGGAAAACTCAAGACACCCGCGCCCGCCATTCACTAAACAAGAGCCGTGCCAAGTCATGACCGAAAGCTGAAGTTATTGTTAACGTGGGGGTTAGAGGTTTGGGCGGGGCTTTAGAGAAACTCTTTTGACAGGTCAAAGCTGTCAGAATGAAAAGCTGTGGCTTTCAAATTGACTAATCTGACCGCCGTTGGAAGTCAAAGGAAGGCAAAAGGTAAAAGTAAAAAGGCAAAAGTGAAGAAGGTCGAATCTCTTCCTAACTTTTGCCTTTTACCTTTTTACTTTTGACTTCCAACGGCGGTCATGGGCTTGGCGCGGGCGCAAGCGCAGGATTCTGTTTGAGATTCGAGTTGATAGAGTTTGCATTGTTCGCATTTTTCTTCAACTCCTCCTGCCTGCGCAATTCGTCCGCCTGATGTTTTATGATCGCCTGTTGTCGCTGCAAATCAATCCTGGCTTTTTCGAGCGCGTCGCTCGCGCGGAAATTGTCCGGGTCGAGCTCTGTGGCGCGCTCCAGAGCCGCCACTGCCTCAGAGTATTGGGCCAACTTGTTGTGAGCAATGCCAAGCTCGTAGTAATAGTCTGCGTTGTCATCCTGCAACTTCACAGCCTGCTTGTAAGCCTTTACAGCCTCTTCGTATTTGCCCAACCGGCTATAAGCCTGCCCCAGATTGAATTGCGCTTCCGCGCTTTTGGGATTCTGTCGCAAAATCTTTTCGTAAGCTTCTACAGCCTTTTTGTATGCTTCGTCCGCATCCTGCTTCTGACCAAGCGAATCGAGCGCGAGTCCCAGACGATAATGTGCTTCCGCCAAGTCCGGGTCTAATTCTGTAGCCTTGCGAAAAGCGTCAGCGGCATCCTGATCTCTGTCATTCATATAAAACTCTTTGCCCTGATCTAAAAGCCTCTGCGCTTCGGCCTGATTAACCACGCCGCCCGCGCTCTCAGAAGAGCTAGAGTTTGACTGCGCGCCATTTTGCGAAGACTGAGCGCCCTTCTTCTTACAACCGCTCAAAGATAGGAACAGGCACAAGAATACAGGTATGAGCTTTCGCGTCATGAAAGAAGCAACCTTACGATAGAAGATGCGCGCGATTTTAACTTATTTGAGAATTCAATGCGAGAAGAGAAGAAAAGGCAAAAGTAAAAAGGTAAAAGGCAAAAGGAAGGCCGCAGACCGCTTTATCAGATTAAGAAAGAGTAAAAGCTGTCCACGCGCCTCACACGAAATAACACGAATTTCATGTGGCTCGTTTCGTGTCGTGCGCGTGTGAGGCGCGTGGACAATTCTTTTATAGAAATGATTTCATCCTTATCCCTTTTGCCTTTTACCTTTTTACTTTTACCTTATTCCAAATGCGCGCCGCCATACGGATGCTTCGCCTTCCGTGCGTATTAGCTTCTGCACTTCTCTGTAGGCGGCGAAGTAGAGCGAGCGCATCTCTTCAGGTGACGAAGGCCGCTCCAACCTTTGTGCGAGTTCGTCTGTCGTCAGATTAAGTTGAAACGCGGAACGCGCAAGCTGCGCGCCCTCACCTGCGACATAGATGGCAAGCCCTTCTTCCAGCCAGTGCGGAGTTCCACCGTGCGAAAGGGCAGCGATAACAGTGTGTACAAACTCGTGGCGCAATGTTGTCGGCAACACACCGCGCCTGCGCAAGACTTCAAGTGGTTGCATCTCGATTCGATTCCCGCGCGTAGCGCCTGCTGCCCAGTAAGGTTCGCCCGTAGCGGAAACAAAATCGCCCGTCGTCTCGTGAATTACAACATCAACCATAGGAAGCTCTGAGCGCAACGAAGCGATTGCGAGACGGTGCTGCATCGAAGCGCGCGCCGCTTCAAGAGTTCGCAGCACAAACTCCGCATCTCGCCGCCCGACGCTGGCCGGAAAGTTTAATCGAAAGTGCTCGCTCGATAGCTGTATGCTTCGTGAAGCACGTAGCGTGCTAAAAAATTGGGCTAGTGATGAGTGAAAACTGTCAGAACTATCGGCAAGCGGGTTGCGCTTCGCTCCATGAACTGCCGACGACGTTTCGCGCCGAACCTCTCTTCCTGAGAGAACATCTGCGCGCCACGAATTGAAATCAGAGTGAAGCGCTGGCTGATTATAATTGCGTCCAGTCTCTTCGCCAGCGCGCTCTCGTACGGCACTGCTCAAATGTGTGGTCGGGAAATAATGAATGAGAATCGCGCGCGTTGGCATACCGCGCTGCGCCATGACGTGCGCGCCCTCCTGGCAGAGACCTAGTCCGTGCCCGAAACCGCTGCCTCGGAAGACAAAACTCTCGCCCGCGCGCGTGACTTCAAAGCGAGAGCTTTTGATAAAATTCCAGCCCAGCGTTCGGCCAACTATCAATTTGAAATCCCAGCCACGAACAGTTCGCCTTGTTTCGCCAACGAGCATGATAGTTTCGGCGCGCCCCGTCACATCACGTTTCGTGACTATTATCTGATTCAAGTTTGGGCCAACATCCGTCCGAGCATCTCTTTGAAGCGCGTATGCAAGCTGCGAAGCGAGGATAGTATCCGTCCAACTGTGGTGCGGCATCCCTTCACAGTAAATGTCGCGCACGCCGCGAAGGTATTCAACAGCGTGCGCTCCCCATAGCGAATCAATGCGCGCAGTCACTCCGCCGCACGCTGCATGAAAGTATGCGTCAATCAAATGACCCTGTTCGTCGCGCAAAACTTGGCCGCTGGTTTCCGCTACGGCGCGCCGCATCAGTTCGGTCGGATGATTCGTCCCATCGCTGAAGGAAACGAAACGCTGGCAGTGCGTGGTACTGCAAAAGTCGAAGCCTTCGCTGCCGTGACGCTTCAGATTTTTGAGGGCAAACGTGCGCGTGACTATAGCCTGCGCTTTCAGCGCTTCAAGCTCAGTCTCCCAGCTAGCCTCTGCCGCAAGCACGCCGAGCACGTAGTCTTCCAATGAAAGAGTCTGCGTTACATTCTGGCCGACTAGATGAACTCTTATCTGCAAAGAGTCTTCAGGGTGGGAAGGGGCGACGCTGCCACCTTGCGACGGCCCGCGATTGTTCGACGCAAAATAGTGTTGCCGCCCTCCCCGGTCGCCCGAACTCCCCAGCCGGGCGAACTCGTCAAAAATCTTTTGGGAAACTTCAGCGCACTCCGCGCCATGCGAATGTTTTAGGAAAACAAGCACGGCGAGTTTCACGGCTTCAGGTTGCGAAATAATTTCTGCGCTCTCGTCCGCCGCGAATCCTACGAACCAACCGTTCGTTCTGAAGCCGCCGACCTCTGTGGCCGTTCCCGTCTTGCCTATGATTTTCAGAGGCAGTTGATTCAAACCCGAATGCGCTGCCGTGCCATACTTGATTGCGCCGCGCATCCCTTCAATCAAAACGGCTCTGTGTGATTGTGCTATCTCAATTCTCGCGCGCTCACGTGGAGTGAAACTCGCGGCTTGATTGAGTTGAGGCGCGTTAAGATGTCCGCCGTTAATGAGCGCAGAGTAGGCCGCTAGCAACTGCAAAGGAGTGACTAGCAGACGGTCGCTTTCGCCCAGTGCGTCGCCAGCGTTCAATCTTCCGCTTGGAATTTTCCCGACCTCCTCGCCCTCGCCGAAACCGATGGGCTGGCCGAAGCCGAAAGACGCGAGCGTGCTGGTAAAATCAGATGGGCGCAGCCGTCCTCCCAACTCTCCAAAATAGAAGTTGCATGAATAGGCCAGCGCTTGAGACGGATTGAACGGCGCGCTGATTTTGGGATGAGAGCAGTTGAGCGAAAAGTTCTCGCGGTGAAATCCTCCGTGACAGAGCAGGCGCGAGTCTTCGTCAATTAAATGTGATTGAAGCGCGGCGAGCGCCGTGAAAGGCTTGATGGTAGAGCCGGGCGGAAATGCCTGCCCAATAGCGAGCGAAGGATTTACAATGGTGCGCACTCTGCCTGTCTGCGCGTCCATAATTACGACGGCTCCATCGCGCGTGCCCAGTGCTTCTGTAGCTGCCAGTTGCAAGCGAGCGTCAATCTCATCTTCGCTCGCTGGCTCTGAGCTTTCAGTGAAATTTATTGATTCTAATTTCGGCGGAGAGTTTCCGATTGAAAGGACTGCGACACAGATAGAGAGCGCCATCAACAGATGTATGACAGGCGAAGACGGATTCAGAATGAAACTTCGGCTACCCATCGTTTATAGCGGTTTGCTGCTCTCCGCGACTGAAGACAGGTCAGTACCGCCTGCGGTAGCGGGCGGGACAAGGGATTTTGGATTTTGGATTTCGGATTTTGGATTAATAAGAGGTTTGCTGTCTTTCAATCCGAAATCCGAAATCCAAAATCCAAAATTGAATTGGCGCTTCAACGCGCCGATTGTTACGAGCCAGCCTATCAGCACAAAAACGAGAGCAAGCACAATTCGCGCGACGAAGAATGCGATTTCAGTTGAAGCTTTCTGCGCGGGCGTCTTCGTGATTAGAAGCAGATAGGGAATAAGAATGAAAAGGGGCGTGCCGAGCAGATAGATCATAAGGGATTGCGGCGCGAACGCCTGTCTGAAAATCTGTTGAGACCTCTTGAAAGTCTCCACAAACCCGTCGCTCAAAGAGACTAGCCAGAGGTGAACCAGAGCGAGCGGCAAAGCAAGGCCGAAGAGCAGTAGGCGAAGCGTGGAAAAAGTTATGGGCGTCCACCGCGATTGCAACGAGTGTGGCATGTGCGCCTCTAGTTTTGTCAGAAGATAGTTGATAACGAGCGCGGCTATCACAGGCGGGATGCTCACCACCATTAGCTTCGCTCCGGTTAAAGCTCAAGACCATTCTGTGAAGAACGAAGAAGAGAACCGGCGCTGCGAGGAAGAGCAGCAAGGTCAACAACACTTGCCACAAACTGGCCTGCCCCATAGCCGCGAAAAAATAGATGCTGGCAAGCATCAGCGCGTAAAGCCCTACAAAACTCGCCGTCATAGGCCACCTGCGCCACAACTCGCGCGCCGAAGCCGCAATGTCACTGAAAACTTTCTTCACCATCTTCACCTCCTAAAAGCAGTTTACAGTTTTTAGTTTTCAGTTTTCAGCAAGAAGCGAAATGCTTTTACTGAAAACTGAAAACTGTAAACTAAAAACTGCTTTTTCACCTTCTATCCAAAATACTGAGCCGCGAGTTGGCAGTGTTGGCCTGAACGCTAGGCTGGTACATCTGCTCTACGCGCGCGGGCGCTACGCGGAACTGTCCGGGAATCTCTACGCGCATTGCGTACTGGAACGTCGCATCGCCGTCAAAGCGGTCAAGGAATAGAACAGTACGATTGTCCCTGAACTCTCTGGCGCTATACCAGTCGCTCCAATATTTTTCCGTGTAGTTGAGATTGATTCCGCTCACGTATGCCACCTGCTCGCATCCGGCAGGAATAGGGTCTTCGATCATCATGTATTGCGCGTGCGCGCCCTTTATGTGAAGACGCGAGACGATCAGATCGCCTGAGCGCAATTCACCTGTGAGCGGCTCAACCTTCCAAGTGGGATTCCCGTCCTCATGCTCTTCAACGCGAAGCCGCATGTACTCGCGCGTTATCTGCAAATCCCCGGAACTTTGAGCCTGAACCTCGTCCTCGCCTGTGAAATATTCTAGCGAGGTCGAGAGATAGACTACGCCATGACCGTGTTTGACCACGCGCACGCGGTTCGCGCTGCCAACGTCAACGCCCTTTCGTTCGACCACTATGCTCTGCGCGTTTTTCAGATCATCAGCATTGACGTGGCGCGAGATGACGCGCTCGTCGTTGACGTAAACTTCCAGATCGTAATCGGGCGAAAGCTCGTTGCTTACTTTCAGATAAGCGGTCAAGCCGTAGATTGCGAACGCCGTCTGTTTCGTTGTGTCCCAGTAATAACCGTTGCGACGGTTCGAGACGAGCCAGCGCGCGGCCTTCGCAAGCAAAGGATTTTCGGGATTGATCTCGGCAAGAGCTTTTAGGGAAAGAGCAGTTGCTTCAACATCAATCGTATATTTGTAATCCGACCAGTGCGATTTCTGGAAAGACTCCCAGTGCGCGTCGAAATCGTTTGCGCGAGCCGAAGACTCGATCTCATGAGCAACAGATGTTGCTCTACCATCGCCATGCTGCTTCATAGTGAGCGCGAGCAGTGCAAGACCATAAGGTTGAAGCTGTGCGCGATTTGTGAACGCATCGTCAATGAATCCAGAATCAGCGCCGCCCGATTCTTCTAGCGCGTAGATCATGTATGCGCGCGCGTCCGGGTCAAACGGATTGTTATCTTCCGCATGATTCTCTTCAAGAAGTTTCTGTAGCTTCGCATGCGCGCTCGTCAATCTCTCCTCTTCAATCACGTAGCCCGCGCGCTTGGCCTGCGCGAGTCCGTCCACAACGTAAGCGGTCATGAACGGGTCTGTCTGGTCGTTCTTCCACCAGCCCCAACCGCCGTCCGCGTGCTGGTAACTGTATAGACGGTCAAGCCCGCGCTGAACCTTCTGGTTAAGATTATTGTTCTCGCGAATCCTGGCCGTCTGCACATCCTGTAAAGTTTGAGCGACGATTACGTCGGGCAGAAACTGAGACATTGTTTGCTCTGTGCAGCCGTAAGGATAGGCGGTCAAATAATCCAGCGCGCCGAAAAGCGTGCTTGCAATTGAAGGCGCGGCTTCGATTCTAAGTTTTCTGGCTTGCTGGTCTGGATGGGCTGGCAAATCAAGCGAGATTGTTTGATCCGCATTGTCATCCGTAATAGCAGTCGAGCCGCCCATCGTCTGACGCAATCCGTGCGGAATGACTTCAATCGTTAATTCGACCGCATCGGATTCCGAATCAGTCAACGCTTTCGCAAGAAGACGAACTTCGCCTGCCTGCTGCGCGTTGATGCGCCAGTCAAAGCGGTGCTGCCCCTGATTTGCTATGGTCAAAGTCTCTTCGGCAGGACTTAAGAGTTGCGCGCCAGTGACTTCTAATGAAACGTGCGTGACCTTGCTTGATTTCAAAAAGTTGTGAACGACGCCCGAGATGGTCACAGTGTCGCCTTCTGTCATAAATCTTGGCATCTCAAGGCGCATTATCAGGTCTTTGCGCGCGAGAACTTTCTGCACAGCAGAGCCAACGCGCGTGTCATCTGTGACAGCGCGCGCCGTTGCTCGCCAAGTTGTCAAATTGTCTGGAAGCGCAACTTCAACCGTTGCTCTTCCGTCCGCGCCTGTGATTACGTCCGGCTGCCAGAAGGCAGTGTCCCTGAAATCGCGTCGAACAGTAGGCTCGCTCGATTCGCTGTTCTTGAAATCAGCGAGTTGATAAGAAGGCTTGTTGCGCGCAAGATTCGCCGGACGGTCTCCTGCGTAGCCTGTGAATGTGAAATCGTTCGAGAGATTGGTCTGCACTTCGTTAGAGCGCTGGCCGTAAAACTCGTGTCGAATGTTTCCGGCTGCTTCAGGCTCTATGCTGTAGATGGCTTCGTCAACAACGCCGAAGCTGACTTCAGCATTCGCGGCGGGCGACCCATCCGAGTTGCGCGCCAAGATTGTGTACGAGGCTGTCTCGCGCGGCTTGTACTCCGCCTTGTTCGGGATGATTTGAAGATCGAGCATACGCTCGCGCGCCGGAACGCTGAGCACGTGATCTTCCGAATACATCTCGTCATCGCGCACGTAAGCTACGCTAAGGAAAACATCCGGCTCGAAACGTTGCTCTATGGGAACATCAATGACGACAGTTCGACCTGTAGTTTTAATTTCGCGCGCGGTTAGAACGCTTGCCAGTTCCGTAGTCACCAGAAGGTGAACATTTTCAACGGGCAGCATCACAAGCACGTGAGCAGTATCGCCGGGCGCGTAAGATTTGCGATCAGGGACTAGCTTGATGGAGTTCTCGTCGCCGTTCCTGTAAGAAAAATCTGCCCACTGGTTCGTGCGATCCGCGACCCAGAACGAGCCGCCGCGATTCGTAATCTGTTTAGCCCCTTCGTGTATGATCGCCTTGACGTATATATCGCCAAGAGCGTTTAAGGGATATTCGTAAACTGCTTCACCCTGCTCGTTCGTCTTCACTTCCGCGTCGAACAACTCGCTCTCGTGCAGATCATAATCTGTGTACTTGCCATAGCCTTCGTCTCTTTCAACTTTCACCCATTCCTGTTTGATAAACTTGAGAGTGACGCTGGCCGGAACAGGATGACCCAGGTAATCGCCAGCGCGCACCTTAATCTTCGCCGTGTCGCCCTGAAAATATAGATATTGGTCGGGCTGAGCTTCTGCGATTGTATGACCGCGCGTGCCAACAAATTCGGCGCTCGCCTGCATCTCGCGGCGCGATGAATCCGTCACCTGAGCTTCCAGACGATAGGTGTAATCCCACTCATCTCCCTCTTCAGGCTCAGGCACTTCAAACGTTACGGTCATGTGGCCGCTTGAATCCAGATGCCCTTCCCCTTGGTCAACCATGTCGTTCGAGTCGCCGCCATAACTTTCCGCATCGTCGTCGCCCTCGTTCAAGTTGCCAGTGCCTTCGTCCGTATCGTCGCTGCTATTTTCTTCCTCATCCCACCACCATCTGTAATAGCGCGAGCGATAGATGTAATATTGCACGTCAGCATTAGCCACAGGCGCGCCGAAGAAATATTTCGCGTCAACCGAAAACTTCACGTGCTCGCCAACAGAGGCGAACTGTTTTGGCCCCGTGACCTTCACTTTGTATTCAGGCTTCTTGTACTCCTCTACATTGAAATATGCTGTGGCCGTCGAATCTCCGATTTTTGCTGTGATGTTGTAATTCCCAAGAGGCGCTTCATCGGGAATATCAACTTCGCCGCTGAATGTGCCGCGAGAGGAAAGCTGCAAGTCTCGCTCGAAAATTTTTCCGTTGTCAGGGTCTTCTATAGTGACTTTAACTCGATTTCCCTCGACCATCTCGTATCCCTGAGCACCCCAGCGCCGCATGATGCCTTTGAAATAGACCTTCTGAGCGGGGCGATAGACGGGGCGATCTGTGTATATGTATCCGGTCAAATCCGGGTCGTAGCCTTCGCCGTAATCGCTGAAGTAGAACGAATCAAGATCGGAGACTGCGAAGTTGTCATGGTCGCTCGCCGTGATTAGATAAGTAGTTCCTTTCGGTCTCTCAGCGCCGGGTTCAGTCTCCTGCTCCTCGTCTTGATGAGGAGTTGGCGGCGGCGGCGCGACTTTCGTCTGCATGATGCCTTCGCCGTTTGTGCTTCCCGTAGCAAGCGTCTCAATTCCGCGAATGACTTCGACGGAAACGCCTGCGTGCGGCGCTCCTGTCTTGCGGTCAACTGCATAGACCATCACGTCGCCCTGTCTAGAAGTCTTCGTCACCATCGTCATGTCGCTGACGATTGCGACAGCATAAGCTCGAAGATCATTGTGAACTGCTTCGACCAGATAGACGCCCGGCTCGCGTCTTCCCAATGAAACCATGCGCTGGTCATATTCGCTCTCGGTAGGCTGTAATCTTTCGCGCCAACTGCTCACCAGTTGATTCGGATTAATAAGAGGCACGCGCGCGTAATCTGAAAAGTTGAGCGGAGTCTGACGGCGCTCTTCGTCGCTATGAAATTTTTGATTCACCTGCTGACGAACATCATGATTCAGTTGCTCTCGAACGTAAGATTTGAAAGATTGATAGAGATAGTTTTTCAGCGAACGAAGAGCTTCTAAAATCGAAAGACGATACCTGTAGCTTCCTGCAACGTCTGTCTTCTCGCGGTCACCGAATTGATGCGGGTCGTCGAGTTGCTTGAAGAATCTGACAGGATTGCTGACGCGATAGACTCGGAAATCCAGGCTGTCAACTCCCTGATAGCTGACCCACATCTTTGGGCGCTCGTTCGTTCCGTAAGTTCTATTGGTTGTTAGAGAGAAGAAGGGTTTTACATCTGAACTCTCTACGGCAGAATTCTGCCGGGCGGTTTGCGAGCGCATGCGAAGATACGCGAAAGAGAAGGCGAGTATGATTGCAGCTACATAGACTGCGGTTTTGCTCGCGCTGCGACTGATTTTGTAATTAAGCACTTTCGTTAACCCCCACATAGGAAGAAGTCAAAAGTAAAAAGGTAAAAGGCAAAGGAAAGGCAAAAGGTAAAAGTAAAAAGTGCGGACAAAAGCATTTTTAATTAAAAGTGGTTTCCTCCTAACTTTTGCCTTTTACCTTTTTACTTTTGCCTTTCTTCTGCCTTTCTTTTCACTCAAGAATCTTCAATCTATAAAACCCAAGAAAATTTCTGTTTCCCTCAATGGGTCGCCAGCGTGGGTCTGGATGATGATCCAGAACGGACAATCTAACTTTCTTCACAACACCTTCGTCCGTAGGCGTAGAACCCGTGTGATAAACAACCCAGTCGTTCGCGCCCTCCGCGTCGTTGTGCGCCTCTCCTAGAAAAATCATCACGTGATAGGGAAGCTTCTGAACCCAGGGCTGGTAGAAGAAGAGCAGATCGCCCGGCTCAGCGCGGCGACGGTCGCGGCCAACGAACTCGCAATTAAACTGCTCGAGCGTGCGCGCGTCCGCGAACTCTGAAAACTTTCTGTTTCTCACATCGCTCACCACGAAACGTCCTCCCGCTGTTCTGAAAAGCTGTTCGCCCAACGGACTTGTCTCAAGCGTGTATACCGAAACGTCCGGCGCTACACGTTCATACCCTTCGCCCATTCTCTGAAACCAACTGCGGTCATGCTTTCGCAAAGCCTCGCGCCAGGCGAATCGGATAAGGCCAGCGCAATCTCTCTGCTCTGTGTTCCACGCATCGCTCAACCTGTAAAACTGCATCTCGGCAATCGCCGTGAACCACTTTCGGAAATTCTCCCTGTCCCCGAACGACTGCAACTCCAAAGCATCCGGCACACCATCGCCATCCTCATCACCCAACCTCGTTGCCCCCGCTCGCACACCATTCACCAATGCCCGCTTGCCATGCGTATCTTCTTCATTAACCCTCATCCCTCCGCCCTCATCCCTCATCCCTTCGGAAGGTCGTGCCTCTTCGCCGCCAGCCCCGTGCAGAGTTTCCGAGCAGAGACTCCACGCGAGTGACGCAAGGAGCAGGAGGAGCAGGCTCGCCAGCGTCCAAGCCTTTAGCGAAGAGGCACGTCTGTTTGGAAGGAAGCGGGTTGACATCACCAGCGATTATTTCAGGCCGAAAGCAAAGGGAAAACGCGGACGCCGACAGCGCTAGAGAAGGCTAACAACAGTGCTGCACGGGCATTCCACGCACCTTGTGACTGTGGTTATCCACATTGACCGAACAAAGCACAGGGCGTAGAAAAATTTGTCTGGATGTAAGGATTCTTGATAAACAATAGATTCGTTAAAAACAGGCTGGTAGTATTTAACTCATGTTACGCAACGAAAAATTTCTAAGCCGTCGAAGACGGCGACAGCATAAAGCCCAGTGCGTAAGCGCTGGGTTAAAGATTATTATGGGCTGTCGCCCGCTCACGCGGGCTTAGGTAATCTTGATGGCTATCTTCCCCAGCGCTAACGCACTGGGCTTTAGACGGTCGCCCACTGTCGTGGGCTGAAATCAAACAATCACGTAAGGTGAGTATTTAAGGTAAAAATGTCCATTCTTATCGCAGAAGATAACGTTGCACAGCGGAGTTACTTGAAAGAGTTGCTTGAGCGGGAGTTCGCGGGTCATGCGCCGGTGATTGAGGCGGCGGATGGTGAGGAAGCTGTCGAACTGGCTCTGAAGCAGAGGCCGGAGTTGTGTGTGTTCGACATACAGATGCCTGGGCTGTCGGGCGTAAAAGCTGCGCGCACCATTTGGCGCGAGTTCCCGGCGGCGCGCGTTATCTTCTGGACGCAGTTTCCGCACGAGGTCTACATCAACGAGATACGCAAGATCATTCGCTCGGTTGACCCGCCGCCCGCTTACGGTTTCATACACAAGAACAATCCAGAATCTCGCTTCCTTCGTTTTGTCGCCGCCGTGCTGGAAGACGGCGCGGACATGATTGACCCTGCGTTCAAGGATTCATTCAAGCGACCGCTCTTGACTGAGTTTGAGAGTGAAGCTCTCTATTATCTAGCGCTCGGTCTGTCGAACTGGGCCATTGCGCGAAAGTGCAGCCTCTCTCTGCGCGGAGTGGAATCCCGTCTCGCCACGCTCTACGAAAAACTTTTCGTCTCAACGCCGGAAGGCACGCCGCACGAATCCTATGACAAGCTGGCTTACAACGTGCGCACGCGCGCGTTCTTTGAAGCATTGCGGCGCGGTCTTATCAACAACGACGAACTGGAAAAAGCCGAGCGCGATCTTGAAGCGTGGATCGAGCGCGACCGCAAGCGCTTTCTGGACGAAGAGAAGAAGAGCGGAAAAGGGAAGCAATGAAGAGAGACGCGGAGACACGGGAGGGCAATGACGCGGGGACGCAGAGACGCGGCGACGCGGGGAAGAACAGACGCGGAGACGCGGGGACGCGGGGACGCGGCGAAAAAGAGAGAAGCCGTTTGCTTTTATCTCCGCGTCTCCGCGTCTCCGCGTCGCCGCGTCTCTCCTTCATCGCGTCTCCGCGTCTTCTTCTTCTCTTCGCAATCCTGTTTTCAATCGCAATTGCATCGCTGCGCGCAGAGAGTACGAATGATGATGCTTCTGCGCGTGCGCGCAATCTTCATCAGTGGGGCGCAGTGACTTTATTTCACGGGCTGCCGTCGGATCGTGTGAGGGCGATTGCGCAAGACCGTGACGGCGTGATGTGGTTCGGGACAGAGCGCGGGCTTGCCAAGTACGACGGGCGACGCGTTGTTGCGATTGCGAATGAAGGATTGCCTGCGGGTCGCGTGCTCGCGCTGAAGATTGACGCGGACGGAGTGCTGTGGATTGGAACTGAGTCGGGCGCGGCTCGCTTTGTCAACGGGGATTTTAGGAAGATTGAAGAGACTGCGAACAAAGTTGTGACGGCGATAATCACGCCGGAGGCTGGGCGCGCAATCTTAGCAACAGAGCAGGGCGTAGTCTTCGATTGCAGGAAGAATGCGGACAATTCGCTTTCGGTGAAAGCTATTCCCCAAGAACCACTGACAAGCGCGGACGTTGACCATCCGGGACAGCTTCAAATCAGTTCGCTCGCCGTTAAGAACCCGAAAATCTACATGGGCACGCGAAGTCGTGGCTTGATGGAGATTGAAGACGATATTGCGAAAGAGATTCTGAGCCGCCCGCGACCTTTCTTCATAGGCGCAATCGAAGTTGACACGCGCGGTCGTCTATGGTTCGGCGCTAAAGCCGGGAGCGAAGACAGCGGACTTTACGAGGCGGAAAACATTCAGCATCCAGTGAAAATTGAGAGCGGGATTGGCACAGTAACTTCGATTTCGATTGACGAGCATGGTGACGTTTGGGTTGGCACTGAAGGACAGGGCGCGTTTCGATTCAGAGACACGAAGAAGCTTGACCATTTCAGTTTCGCTGGAACGGCAGGCGGCTTGCGATCCGACAATGTTTACGCGACGTTTGTTGACCGAGAGGGCGTCGTATGGTTTGGAACAGATCGCGGAGTCTGTCGCTACGACCCGCATAGCCCGCGCAGCGAGGACATCTCGCAAGATCGTCAGGCCAATTTCATTCGCACGCTCTTTCGCAGAAAGAACGGCCAACTCTTGTGCGGCACGAACGGCGGGCTGTTCGCTTATGATGAGAAGAAATCTTCATGGCGGCCTTATACACAGTTTCAAGGCAAGACGGTTTTCGCTATTGCAGAAGACGATGCGGGACGACTTCTCGTTGGTTCATCAACAGGGCTTTATCTTGACGTGAAGCCTGAGCAGCCCAAGCCGCAAATCGAGGAAGAGATCATTGATGAATCAACGTTGCCGATTGAAGGTCTTTCTTCCTCTTCGCAAACGCCGCAGGCTTCACCCGCTCAGCAGCCACAGCCTACTCCTACGCCGCAGCCCCCGAATGAAAGCGTTCGTGCGATAGAAGCTTTCCAAAACTCTCTTTACATAGCCATCTACGGGCGCGGCGTTGAAAGATTGGATGGAAGACGGCGCACGCTTGTGTGGCCTACGGATTCTACGGACTCGCATCTGCGAGAAGTCACATGCCTGCACGCGGACGCAGACGGAAAACTCTGGATTGGCACGGCGCACGCGGGCGTCTTCTATTTGACGGGCAGGCAGGTGAATCAGGTCGCGACGCTAGATAAATTGAGAGAGGCAGCCGTTTGGGCCATAGAAGGATCAAGCTCTGGCGGCATGTGGTTCGCTACGGGCAAGGGGCTTTACAAATTTCATGCTGAACAGTTGACGGAAGTTGCGCCGGGCGTTGACGTGCGAAGCGTCGTTGTAAATGACGAGCAATCAAACTCGCCTCAAATATGGTGCGCGACGAGCGGCGGCGGCCTGTTGCGAATTGCTATTGATCCTGAGTTCGGCGTTCTCACTTCGCAACTGGACGTAGAGCAGGGTCTTTCATCCCAAAAAGCTTTCGCGCTGCTGTGGCTTCCAGCAGGCGAAGACGGCGATGAGCTTTTGATTGGGACAACGCGTGGGCTTGTTCGTTACAGTCCCGGAAGGCGCGCGCCCTTTCTCGCGCCGACCAGAATCTTAAGCCGCCGCCTTCACGCTACGGAAGAGCTTCACGCGGGGTTGAATCTGGATTACCCCCAAAACAGTCTGGCTCTGGATGTCGCGGCGCTCAGCAGCCGAACTTTCCCGGAACAATTTCAGTACGCATTCATACTGCGCGATTCCGCCAACAACGTCATCAAGAAAAAGCTTTCGCACGACGCGCAATTTTTGATGGACAACTTGAAGCCGGGCACGTACCGTGTGGAGGCTAGAGCTTTCACACGAGATTTAATCTCTTCCGAACCGCTCGCTTTCCAATTCACAGTTGCGCGAGCGCCTTTCCCGCGAACCACAGTTGCTCTCTCAGTGCTTCTAGCCCTTGCCCTGGTCGCGCTCCTCTGGGCGATCATAGAGCACCGCCGCATCAAGCGAACAAGCGCAGAGCTTGTGACGGCGCACCACGATCTTGCAGGCGCGCGTCTTCAACTGGCTAATGAAGCCGAGCGCGAACGGCGTCGCATTGCGCGCGATCTTCATGACCAGACGCTGGCAGACCTGCGCCACCTGATGATGATGACGGATCAGGTGCGCGCAAACGGCGGCGCTGGCAACGGCCATGAAGCTTCTATTGACCCTGCCATCTTTCGCTCGGAAATCGAATCGGTCTCGAACGAGATTCGACGCATCTGCGAAGATTTGAGTCCTTCGGTTCTGGAAAACGTAGGCTTCGCAGCCGCGCTCGAATGGGCGCTTGCAAACGCGGTGGCGCACGCGCCGCAAGATTCCAAATTCGATTATGAGTTCATCTGCCCGGAAGATTTCGACGAGCGCGTGGAGCTTGAACGAGGCGTACAGATGCAGATTTACCGCATAGCCCAGGAGGTTGTTACGAACATCTGTCGTCACGCCGGAGCCAGGCACGTTCGGATGACTGTCGGCGCGTCCACCGAAGGCGATTTTCTGTTGGAGATAGAGGACGACGGGCGAGACTTCTATCCGCATGTTAAGAAAGAGAAGAAGGGAAGAGGTCTTGCGAACATACGCGCGCGCGCAAGCTTGATAGAAGCCGAAATCAATTGGGGCAGAAGCCAGCGCGGGCAGAATCTATTCACTCTCACGAAGAAGAACGGCGTGAAGGTTGTTCGTGAAGAGCAAGAGATAGAAGCATAGAGATTCAATCACATAGCCTCATGTGGCGACCGCTTATAAAGAATCGGCTCGTTTGGTCTGCATCGTTAATGCTAATCATAGCCGTCTTCGTCTGCATTAAAATTTCTGGCACGCTCCCTTCGGATTCAGCACTAACGCAAAATTTTCTTGACCACGAAGCCGAGTTTAATAAGCTCTTGAGCATGGCTGATGAAAATTCCGATGTGGTTGTAATTGATTCTAACTTCACCTTGCTGAAAAACAGGTACGTCTGGCCTCGCCCTGAATCGGAGCTTGGTTTTTCAAGGCAAAGGTGGGATGAGTACCGCAGCTTGTTCAAGAGACTGAACATCATGGGAACGATGCGGCGATCAGATATGACGGGCGTTCTATTCTTTACAGCCAAAATTAAGTCTAACGAGCTTGATGATTACGAGACCGAGCTGTTTGAAAAAGGATACGTTTATAGCCCCGGACAATTGTATCCGCTTGCTGAATCATTGGATAATGAAGATGATGTTTGGCCGGAAACTACATATAAGAAACTTAAGGGCAATTGGTATCTCTACTATGATCGAGGAATCTGCAAGCCCGAATAGGATTGAATTATAAGAGAAGGGGATTATGAAGATTCGATACTTAAAGTCGCGCAACATTATGACGCTGATTCTGAGCGCTATGATTCTTCTTGCTCTCGCGTGCTCGAAGCAAAAGCCTAAGCTTGACGAGAACGCTTATCGTCAGGAGATTGAAAATTATCGTAGCAAGCGCATTAAGAATTTGACGAGCGATGACGGGTGGCTCACGCTCGTTGGACTGTACTGGCTGCAAGAGGGCGAGAACAAGTTCGGAAGCGACCCGCACAACGTAGTAGTCTTGCCGCAGGGAAAATCGCCAGCCGTTGCCGGTTCGTTCTTTCTGGAAAACGGAAATGTCCGTGTGGAAGCAAAGCCGGACAGCGGAGTTACCAGCGAAGGCAAGCCCGTCACCACGCTCGCTCTTAAAACTGACGAGAACGCTGGCAAGCCTACAGTTCTTCATCTAGGCTCGCTCAGCTTTTATGTCATAAAGCGCGGCGACCAGTTCGGCATTCGCGTGAAAGACAGCGACAACCCGCCGCGTAAACAGTTCGCAGGGATTCAATATTTCCCGACCGACACGCGCTGGCGCATTGAAGCCCGGTTCGAGCCTTACAACCCGCAGAAAAAGATTCCCATCACGAACGTGCTAGGCCAGACCAGCGACGAAGTGTCGCCGGGCGCGATTGTCTTCGAGATGAACGGGAACACTTACCGTCTTGACCCGATTCTGGAAGAGGGAAGCGACGAGCTTTTCATAATCTTCGCAGACCAGACGAGCGCGCGCGAAACCTACGGCGCTGGCCGCTTCCTCTACGCAGCGAAGCCCGGCGCTGACAATCGCCTGATTCTGGATTTCAACAAAGCCTACAACCCGCCCTGCGCCTTCACGCCCTACGCAACCTGTCCGCTGCCGCCGCAGCAGAATCGTCTGCCTGTAAGAGTTGAAGCGGGCGAGAAGAAGTACGAAGGGTTAGGGCATCACGAAGTTTCGTGAGATGAAAAAGAAGTAATCATGATAAAAGTTTTGATATTAGTCCTCTTCAATTTAATCATCGGTTCAATGGGAGGACAAAGCGCTCAGCAACCGTCCGGCTATCCTGACTTTTCAGGCCGCTATGAGGGGTTAGTCAAATCGCAGTCACACGGAGATGTTCCGGTTGTAGTAGATATTAGGCAAGATAATAGAAACATCAATGGCCTTATGCACACTCCTCTGGGTGATTTTGAAATCACTCGCGGTGACTTTAACGCAGGCAAACTTATTCTTGTGGTTGAGTCCTATGACGATGATGGCACTATTACTGTCAGGCTTGAAGGCGACCGTCTTGTGGGTGATTTTGTAGGATTCGGTGATAGTGGACGAGTGGAGCTTAGAAGGACTAGCCCTCCCAGTCCCATAGTCCGCCCTATCATAGTCCGCCCTATCCTCTCACTCACAAGAGAGAGATGGCGAGAGGACTTGCAGTATCTAGCCAGAGAACTCCCGCAGAAACATAAAAATGCTTTTCACCGCATCAGTCGAGAGCAGTTTGAGCGGGCTGTCGCTGAACTGGATTCCAAGATACCTACTCTTCAAGATAGCGATATAGTGATGGAGATGAGCCATATTGTCGCCATGATTGGAGACGGTCACACGAATCTTGGCTGGCATGGGCTTTTCCCGCGAGTTCCTCTTAGACTGTTCTGGTTCGGCAAAGAACTTCGTGTGATTGAGACCGTTGGTGCTTACAGTAAAGCATTAGGAACGCGAGTCGTGAAGATAGGTGGCGTTGATATACGGGAAGCTTACCGCCGTGACCAGCCTTACATCTCACAGGGCGAAACCCTTGAGTTCATTCTTAATGCTAATGCACAAAATATGATCTATCCTGCGCATCTGCATACGCTCGGACTCGCGCCCGATACAACACATGCCCTCTACACTTTTGAAGATGATAGAGGCAAGCGATTTACTCTAGACCTAAAAGCAATCCCATTGGAAGAACATCTTAACTGGCTTGACGCTGCAAAGAAAAAGGCGCTTTACGTGGAGCGCCCGGATGAGCCTCTCTGGTACAAGTATTTGCCTGAGACTCAAACTCTCTACTTTAACTTCAATGGCTATCCGCGACGGCGCGCATTCAGTAAATTCTCACAGGAGCTTTTTGATTTTATAGACCATCAACGAGTCAATAAGCTTATCGTTGACATGCGCCAGAACGGCGGCGGCGATTTTAGCCGTGGACGTGAGTTTATTATTTCAAAACTCAAGCAGCGCCCATCTATCATCAAGCGTGGGCATCTATTCGTTATCATTGGACGCAGAACTTTCTCAGCGGGCATGGTCAATGCCGCAGATTTCAGAAGTGAGATGCAGGCGATCATTGTCGGTGAGCCGACCGGACAGAGACCCAATAGTTATTCAGAGAATCGCGGCTTCTCATTACCTAATTCTCACCTAGATGTCTCTTATTCGACGCAATACTACAAGTTTCAAGAGACGGACACGCCAGGGCTAATCCCTGATATAAGGATTGATCCTGATTGGGACTCTTACAAGCAGGGACGCGATAGTGCGCTGGAGCGCATACTTGCATACTCATCCAGTAACTAAAGCGGTTTTCGATTGAACGTATTGAAGAGATGAATGAAGCGGTAGCAGATGCACGTGGATCAATGCTGAGCAGAATAGATTGCAGCCTACATCCATTCATCTGCAATTCACTCTATTTTTCTAGAATTGTGCTATGAAGAAACCGCGCATGACAATCATCTCATTTGACCGCGCTTGCCTCTCATCATTAGCCGCGCGTCAACTGACGATACTTGATTCGATGCGGCTGTTCTGCTGCCGCGCCTAATCTCATCTTCCGGTCTGCTTCGTAATCCGAATAGTTTCCCTCGAACCATTCGACGTGGCTGTCGCCTTCAAAGGCTAGAATGTGCGTTGCTATGCGATCTAGAAACCAACGGTCGTGGCTAATCACAACTGCGCAGCCAGCGAAATTCTCAAGCGCCTCTTCAAGAGCGCGCATGGTGTTCACGTCCAAATCGTTCGTAGGTTCGTCAAGCAATAAAACGTTCGCGCCCTCTTTCAACATGCGCGCCAAGTGAACGCGGTTGCGCTCGCCGCCCGAAAGTGTGCCGACCCTTTTCTGCTGGTCGCTGCCGGAAAAGTTGAAGCGTGCGACGTAGGCACGCGACTGCATCTCGCGTTGGCCCAACTGAATCACGTCCTGCCCGTCAGAAATCATCTCCCAGATGGTCTTGTTCGGTTCAAGCACATCGCGGCTCTGGTCAACGTAGGCGAGTTTCACGGTCTGGCCTATGCGAATCGCGCCCCGGTCGGGTTGCTCCTGCCCTGTAATCATCCTGAAGAGAGTCGTCTTGCCAGCGCCGTTTGGGCCAATCACACCGACTATGCCGCCGGGCGGAAGATGAAAAGTCATCTCTTCTACAAGCACGCGGTTGCCGTAAGCTTTGGTCACGCCGTCAGCTTCTACGACGACATCTCCAAGTCGCGGCCCCGGCGGAATGTAAATCTCCAGGTCAGATGCGGCGCGCCCGTTCGTAGCCTGCGTCAAAAGCGATTCGTAAGAGTTGATACGCGCTTTGCCTTTGGCGTGTCGCGCCTTCGGCGACATGCGAATCCATTCCAGTTCGCGCTCCAGAGTGCGCTGGCGTTCAGATTCCGCCTTCTCCTCACGTCTCAATCTCTCCTGCTTCTGCTCAAGCCAGGAAGAGTAGTTGCCGTGATAAGGAATGCCGGTAACGGTCATGCGTAACTGCGATTACAGTCCCTTGGTACTGTTGCAGGTGATGTTCGAGCCACGCTACGGATTCGGCATCCAGATGATTCGTAGGCTCGTCCAGCAAAAGAATGTCCGGCTTCTGCAAAAGCAGTCGGCAAAGCGCAACGCGACGACGCTCGCCGCCAGAAAGCACGCTGACGGGTGTGTCGCCCGGCGGGCATCTGAGCGCATCCATAGCCATCTCAAGCCGCGAATCCAAGTCCCAGGCATCGAGCGCATCCAACTTCTCCTGCACCGCGCCCTGACGTTCCAGAAGCTTCGTCATCTCGTCGTCCGACAGATTTTCGGCGAATCGCGCGTTAATCTCATCGAACTCTTTCAGTAGATTAACCGTCTCACCGACAGCCTCTTCAACCGTCTCGCGCACGGTCTTTGTGTTATCAAGCTGCGGCTCCTGTTCCAACAGGTCAATCGTGTAACCCGGCGAGATAACAGTTTCGCCTACGAACTCCTGATCGCGCCCTGCGAGTATGCGCAGCAGCGAAGATTTGCCTGAGCCGTTCAAGCCCAGCACGCCAATCTTCGCGCCATAAAAATATGAGAGCGAGATGTCTTTCAACACGGCGCGCTTGTCGTAAAACTTGCTGACGCCGATCATAGAGTAGATGATTTTGTTAGGTTGTGTGCTCATGATTTCGGATTTAGATTATGAAGATTAGCAAAGTTCATGTGGTTTTGCACAAAACGATTCGCCTGTGCGAAAATCTTTTCCCAAGCGCCTGTAGCTCAGCGGATAGAGCACCTGCCTCCGGAGCAGGGGGCCGCAAGTTCGAGTCTTGCCAGGCGCATCATCTCTCTTAAAATTTCAAGCGTTGCAAAATCTTTCAATCATCATGCTCTTTTCAATCTTTGCGCGCCGTAAGCCTGCGTTCTGTTATAGGCATTGATTCGATATGAAAATTATAAACCACAGCCA
The DNA here is from genome assembly GCA_001920415.1 of Acidobacteria bacterium 13_1_20CM_3_53_8. GTDB lineage: Bacteria > Acidobacteriota > Blastocatellia > Pyrinomonadales > Pyrinomonadaceae > 3-1-20CM-3-53-8. The sequence goes on from MNJR01000059.1 coordinate 68,170, forward strand.
AGCTAAGATAATCAACACGCCACACGGCTCGGAGATTCGCCCGCTTATTGACCGCACGACTTCAAGCATAGAGCTTTGTAGTCTCGCGGAAGAGGTTCTACCAGTGGGCGCGAAAGTTGGAAGACATTATCACAACGAGACGGAAGAGATTTACTACATTCTGAGCGGCAGGGGATTGATGACTGTGGGCGATGAAACGCGGAAGGTTGAAGCTGGCGATGCCATATTCATTCCGCTTGGGCAAAAGCATACGCTGGAAAATAATGGCGACAAACCTCTGACGCTTCTGCTCGTCTGCGGCCCTGCGTACAGTGCTAAAGATCATCGTTCTGTTGATTGAAATAAGCCGTCTTTAGACGGCGGCAGAGTAAAGCCCAGTGCGTGAGCGCTGGGTTAAGATTGGAAAAAGATAATCAAGCCCGCGTTAGCGGGCGACGGCGCGTTGATAATGTAACGGCTGTCGCTATCTCCGATAGCTCTAATCCTCTTCTTTTGACTCTTAACCCAGCGCTCACGCACTGGGCTTTAGACGGTCGCCCGCTTGCGCGGGCTGAATACGGGTTAAAATGATCTTTCAATGAGATGCGAAGCGCTGTATGAATACAATGATTAAGTATGAGAGTGCGGCTATAAAGGCCGCCATTGGAATCGTGAGAATCCATGCCCAGACTATTCTGCCCGCCACGCCCCACTTGACTGCTGAGAGGCGGCGAGTTGCGCCGACGCCTACGATTGCGCCTGTGATGGTGTGAGTGGTGGAGACGGGGATGCCCGCAAACGTTGCACCGAATAATGTGATTGCGCCAGCAGTCTCCGCGCAGAAGCCTCCGACGGGTTTGAGCTTGGTAATCTTTGATCCCATTGTATGCACAATGCGCCAGCCGCCCGATAGAGTTCCAAGACCCATCGCCGCATGAGCAGAAAGCACAACCCACAACGGTATGGACGGCAAAGTGTGGTTCGGCCCCGGCGCTAGAAGTCCGCCTGAAACCAGAACGGCTGTGATTATCCCCATAGTCTTTTGTGCGTCGTTGCCGCCGTGCCCAAGCGAATACGCTGCGGCTGAGAACAGTTGGCCGCGCCGGAAAAATTTGTCAACGTTTCCCGGCGTCCACCGCCGGAAAATCCAATAGACGGCAACCATCAATAAGAAACCGAGACTCATGCCTATGAGAGGCGAGAGAACAATAAAAGTTACAGTCTTTTCCCATACATCCGGTTTCAATAGCCCACTAATGCCTCCGTATGCAGTGATGCCTGCCCCGGCATAACCGCCTAAAATGGCGTGCGAACTGGAAGTCGGCAGCCCCAGATACCATGTGATGAGATTCCATATGATCGCCCCAATCAAAGCCGCAACTAGAACGTAGAGTCGCATCTCCGGCGCAATGAGTTCTAAACGCACACCTTCACCCACAGCTTTGGCAACGCGTGTCCCTAAAATTGCAAAGGCTACGAAATTGAAGAAAGCTGCCCAGATGACTGCCAAACCGGGCGAGAGCACGCGAGTCGAGACGACCGTAGCAATCGAGTTGGCGGCATCATGGAAACCGTTAATGTAATCGAAGAAGAGCGCTACGAAGATGATTAGGATAACGAAACTGAGTGTGGCGGTCATAAAACAGTTTTCAGTTTTTAGTTTTCAGTTTTCAGTTTTCAGTAAAAAGCTTTCTGGTTTTCTTCTGAAAACTGAAAACTAAAAACTGAAAACTGTTTTTACGTGTGTTTGATAATTACGCTCTCTATGATGTTGGCGACGTTCTCGCAGCGGTCAACGGCTGCTTCCAGCTTTTCGTAGATGTCTTTCCACTTGATGACGGTGAGCGGGTCTGTGGCGTTGCGGAAAAGCTCCGCGATTGCCGCATGATATGTGTCGTCGCCCTCGTTCTCAAGGCGATGAAGCTCTACCAGACGCGGCGTCAAACCCTTCGGATGCTCCAGCATTGAAACAATCTCGTGCAGCTCTATAGCCATTTTCTGAATCACTTCGGCAAACTTTCGTGCGTGCGGCGTGCTCTCGTGTATGTTGTACATCATCATAGCGCGGGCAACGTCGTCTATAAGGTCAACGATGTCGTCTAAGGCGCTGGACATCAGATAAATGTCTTCGCGGTCGAACGGCGTTATGAATGATTTGTTGAGCTTTGTCGAGATGTTGTGCGTGAGATTGTCACACTCATGCTCTATGTTTTTGATGCGCTGGACATACTCTTCATAATTGCCGTCCGGGTGTGCGAACATCTTAACGAGCACGTTCGCGGCGTCCGAAATGTATGAAGTCATCCGCGTGAAGAGGGCGAAATACTGCTCTTCTCTCGGTAGAAAGTTGAAGATTGGCATCGAAGCTACAAACCTCGGCTCAACGAAGGAATACTATGAAAGAGAAACGGCAATATAGTCGAAAGAAAGGCAAAAGGGAAGGCAAAAGAAAGTAAAAAGGTAAAAGTAAAAAGGCAAAAGTTAGGCGGAAGCCGCTTTTACAGATTTATAGAAAGAGTAATAAAACTCTCTTCATCCTTATCCCTTTTGCCTTTTTACTTTTGCCTTTTGCCTTTCTTTCATCCTTGTTATTGCTGGCTGCTTCGTCGTATGCTCCAGACTCTCCCTGTCTGCTCTATAACGGCAGGCGCGAAAACTTCGCATGAACAACGATAACTATTTTGCTCAGGTCAAAGAGTTGCTACGGATTGAGGCTGACGCCATAGAACGCACGGCGTCGCGTATTGAGCGCGAGGCTGTAGAGCGAGCAGTAGAGCTTTTGATGAACTGTCCGGGCAAGGTCGTGCTGGTAGGCGTGGGGAGATCCGGCAACATTGCCCAGAAGATTGCGGCCACCATGACGAGCACAGGCACGCCTGCCATCTTTCTTCATCCTTCCGATGCTATGCACGGCGGCATGGGCGTCGTCACGCAAGGTGATGTTGTCATTGCATTGAGCAACAGCGGCGAGACTGACGAAATCATAGGAATGCTCCCTTTCCTGAACCCCAGGCAAGTTCCTCTGCTCGCAATCGTAGGCAACGTGGACTCAACGCTCGCGCGAAAGGCTGATGTTGTTCTGGACGCAAGCGTTGAAGAGGAGGCATGCCCTCTGAATCTAGCGCCAACGACAAGCACGACCGTCGCGCTCGCAATCGGCGACGCGATTGCTATGACCTTGATGCGGTCGAAGGGGTTGACCGCAGACGATTTCGCAATGAACCATCCGGGCGGGCGTCTGGGCAAGCGACTCACGCTAAGGGTCGCTGACCTGATGCACGGCGGCGCGGAGAATCCTACTGTGAATCCTGAAGCGCCCTGGCTCGAAGTGGTCGCTGCTATAAGCAGAGGGGGCTTGGGCGCGGTCAACGTCGTGGATGAAAAAAAACGACTCGTAGGCGTCATTACGGACGGCGACCTGCGCCGCACCATACAGAAGATTAATCATGCGGAACTGGAACACCTTACGAGCGTGGGCTTGATGACGCGCGAGCCTGTGGTTGCGTCGCCTGAACTGCTGGCCTACGACGCGCTGCAATTGATGGAGGATCGCCCTTCGCAAATCTCCGTTCTACCAGTCGTCAACGGCGAAGGAATCTGCGTAGGGCTTATTCGCCTTCATGACATAGTGCGAAGCGGTATATAAAAAGTCTGGAGTCAGATTGATTTTCGATTTTGGATTTTAGATTTTCGATTGGAAGAAGCGGAAAGCTTTTAAATCGAAAATCGCAAATCTAAAATCCAAAATCCTCAGACTTATTGGAGATTTTTGTATGAAAAAGCGGGTGGTTGGGTTTCTGTTGGGAGTTGTTTTGAGCGCATGTGTGGTTGTGCCTGAGAATGCTTTTGCTCAGGCGGAGCATCGAACGCGCGCTAGACAGGTGGAGGAGGCGCAGCCAGCCGCAGAGGCGACTGTCGTTCTTCCCGAACAATTTCTGAATTCGCTGCTAGACGTGATGTTCACCAAGCTGAGAGCGCCTTCGTTCCCGCTCTCGATTGCAGGTAATTCACAACAGAATCGCATTCCTTCAAACGCGCTTCGTCACGCTGCTTCTTCGCCAGCTTCGTCCGCAACAGAACAGTGCGCGCCGCCGTTAAATTTATCAACGGAAAGATCGTTGCGCCGATTGCTTTCACAGGCTCTTACAACGTTGCCATGCTTGGCTGCATACGGTTTCAGGGCTGGGCAGACACAGACATCAATCTGGAATTCGACCGCGCGCGCCAGGTCTTGAGCGCTCGTGTTCAGGTCACAGACATTCACCTGAGCAATGTGCCCACGCTCGTCAACGGAATCGTCGTTGATATGGTGCAAAGCTCAATTGACCAGCGAATAAATCCTGTGGAAATTCTGCAAGCCGCTCAACTCTCCACACGCCTGCCTATAGCTGCTGCGGGCGGCGCGCTCCGCTTGCGTGCTACAGAAGTGCGTCCGGAAATAGTTGACGGCGCGCTCCGTCTTCACATCTTTTACGAATTCGTGAGGGATGATAGCTGAAAAGAAAAGGGTCAAAGGGGAAGAGGGTAAAAGGTGAAAAGGATAATGACTAACTGCCTTCTCCTTTTTCCCTCTTCCCCTCTTCCCCTTTGACCCCTTCTTCTTTCATCCTTCGGTCTATTGCGTGAATTACAAGACAACTGAAAGCCCTGCGGTCACAGGCATGTCAACTATCTCCCATGCCCTGTCATCTCTCAGTAGCTTCGTCATGAGTGAGGCGTGCAACAGGTGGCCGCTTCGTTGCGCCGTCACGCGCCCGACCAGAGGCATGCCAAGGAGCGCCAGATCGCCTATGATGTCCAGAATCTTGTGGCGCACGAACTCATCCTTGAAACGCAAGCCCGTCTCGTTGAGCATGCCGCCATCAGGTGTCAGCACGATTGCATTTTCCAATGAACCTCCGCGAATCAGGTTTGCGCGCCTGAGCGCTTCCACTTCTTCCGTGAACCCGAAGGTGCGCGCAGAGGCTATCTCGCGCCCGAACGCTCCGTTCGTCATATAGAAGAAGTAGCGCTGCGCGCCTATCATCGGGTGCTTGAAATCAATCATGCAGTCAATCTCGAAACCGTCGGCAGGCTCAATCTGAATCCTGCGATCTCCTTCTTCGACTAAAACGCGCTCGCGCACTCGCAAAGCTTTTCGTGCGAGTGGCTGTTCGACAACTCGAGCGCTCTCTATCATCTCCGCAAAAACTTCAGCCGAGCCGTCCATGATCGGAATCTCAAGGTTGTCAACTTCTATGAAAACGTTGTCAACGCCCCCGCCGCGCAACGCCGCGAGCAGATGCTCGACCGTAGAGAGCATCACCCCTGTGCGCATCAGCGTCGTTGCGTAGCTGCAATGCGCGACAGATTCAACTGTAGCTGGAATCTCAAAGCCGCCCAAGTCTGTGCGGCGGAAAACGTATCCAGTGTCAGTCGGCGCAGGCAGCAGGCGCACTATGACGGGCACAGCCGAGTGCAGTCCCACACCGCTAGTCTCGACCACGTCTCTGATTGTTGTCTGTTTAATCAAAACCTTAGCTTGTACCCTCTGTGGTTCGGCGCAATCACATTAAAGAGGCCGCGCCTTTGTGAAGAGCGATCATAACCCAGCAACGCACGTGCCGCGAATCTCTCACGCGCCAAACAGCAGAAACGCAACCCGGATGTTGCACACCGGCTACGCATGAAACGGAAGTGTGCGGCGCACACGCCACAAGAGCAGTTTTCAGTTTTTAGTTTTCAGTTTTCAGTGAAAAGCTTTTCGCTCATCTTTCTGAAAACTTAAAACTAAAAACTGAAAACTGCTCTTGTCACTTGTCACTGCTTTATCTATCATCGGACATACAATGCCAACCGGGAAATCGAACGACCCAGCAGCGCCTACGGAGCGGCTGTATCTTATAGACTCTATGTCGCACATCTTCCGCGCGTTTTTTGCGCCGATGGGCGGGCGCGTAGAGCCTTTGACGAACACGAAGGGGCAGGTCACACAGGCCGTCTTCATCTTCACGAGCATGCTGAGAAAACTGCTCTCCGAAGAGAAGCCGCACTATATTGCTGCTGTTTTTGAGTCGGGCGAACCTACGTTTCGTCACGAGACCTTTAGCGGTTACAAAGCGCATCGAGCGGAGATGCCCGATGACCTGACGTCTCAGATTCCTTACATCATACGAGTCTGCGAAGCCTACAACGTTCCCATCCTGAACGCGCCCGGCTTCGAGGCCGACGACGTTATTGGCACGCTTGCAATTCAGGCAGCCGCGCGCGGACTGCAAGCAGTAATCGTCTCGAACGATAAGGACATGTGCCAACTTGTGCGCGATCCGTGGATTATCTGCATGCGGCAGAACTCGCAGAACGTGAAGCGCAAAGAGCCTGTGCCGCCCGTAGAGTGGTGCGACGAAGCCTGGGTCGAGAACAAGTTCGGCGTGCCGCCCGCGCAGATAGTTGATCTTCTAGGCTTGATGGGCGATGCGGTTGACAACATTCCCGGCGCGCCCGGCATAGGCGCGAAAGGCGCTGTGCAGTTGATCCAAACGTACGGCTCAATCGAAAACGCTATGGCGCACTGGGAAGAGGTCAAGCACAAAACTTATAGAGAATCTTTGCGCGATAACGTTGAGTTGATACGACAGTCAAAAGAGCTTGCGACTATAAGGACGGACGTGAACATAGAGCTTGATCTTGAAAAGTTGCAGTGCAAGCCGCCAGACCGCGCCGCTGCATACAAACTTTTCCGAGAACTTGAATTCCAATCGCTCACACGCGAATTCTCTGACGCCGCGACCGCTGAAATGGAGGCCGAGCAGCAGCCCAGACGATACAGAGTTATACGCAAGCGCGCAGAGCTTGAAAATCTGGTTCGCGGTCTATGGGATGCCGAGCACATTGGATTCGCCGTCGCAGATACTACGCCTGCGGGCGCTGGTCTTCAGGGCGGCGCTCATGACGACGCGCGCGCATCTGGTGTGGCGCTCTCTACAGCCGCAGGGTCGTCCGTCTATGTTGACCTGGAAAATTTTGAAGACGGAGCAGACAACGCCATAGGCCCGTTGCGCGATGTTCTATCGAACGGTCTTCTGGAAAAGAGCGTTCACGATTTAAAACGCGCCGTTGCACTCGTTGAGCCGCTAGGCATTGAGCTTGAGGGAATCACGGATGACACTCTCTTGGCCGCGTACCTGCTAGACCCTATTCGTAGTAAGTACGAACTTGCAGACCTTGCGCGCGAAGCTGTTAATGTTGAGAGCGCTGGCGAGTTTCCCAAAAATTGGACAGAAGCTGGTTGGCGAACTGCTGAGGCGGCAGACCTGACGGCGCAGACCGCAGGCGTGCTCAGGGGGCGAATACTTGAGCAGGGGCTTGAGGTAATTTATACGGAGATGGAGATACCGCTCGCTCCTCTGCTCTACAGAATGGAGCGCGCAGGGCTGAAGGTTGACACGAAAGTTCTCTCGGAGCTTTCAAAATATCTTGGCAAAGAGTTAGACAAGCTGACGAAGAAGATTTACAAAGTCGCAGGGCGTGAATTCAAGATCAATTCGCCGAAGCAGGTCGGCGAGGTTCTGGAAGAGCTTAACATCAGTTCTGGTCGCAAGACTTCTACGGGAAGAGTTTCGACTAGCAAAGCGGTTCTGGAAGAACTTGCACAGACGTACGAACTGCCGCGCCTCATCATAGAATACCGCGAGCTTGATAAACTGAAAACGGTTTACACAGACGCGCTGCCCAATCAGATAGCGGAAGACGGGCGCATACACGGTCATCTTAATCAAACAGTGACAGCGACAGGGAGGCTCTCCTGTTTGCCTGCGGGAACACTTGTCAATACAGAGCGAGGGTTGGTTGGTATTGAGACCGTACAAGTCGGCGAAATAGTACGCACTCCATATGGCCCGCGCAATGTTGTCGCATGGCAGGCAACGGGCGAGAAGCCGGTAGTTTCCTTGAAGCTTTCTAATGGTCTTACGTTTCGGTGTAGTTCAGAGCATCGCATCCGCAGTCGCGGCGCATGGGTTGAAGCTAAGGACATATCAATCGATGATCCGGTGTACATGAGTTTCACTGAAGGGTTGTTTGGCGATCAAACGGAATTACACCTGACCCCAATCGCGGCATATACGACTCGAAAGTCTCCCATATTGCCCAGACGATGGACTGGATCGCTGGCTGAATTTGTCGGCTACTGCATGGCAGACGGCCACATTGTTCACAGCAATTACAATCATAAGCCCGATAAAATAGTGTTGGCATTTGATTGGAGAGATGATGGTCTGATTGAGTATTTTACAGAAATAATTCGCCTGCAATTCGGTAAGAACCCGACCCGTCGCGTGACCAGAACGTGCCTGACATTGGATGTGTCAGGCGTTGACATTGCTGGTGCCATGATTCAACTAGGCGCAGGTGGAAAGTCGGGAGATATTCGCGTGCCGCCGAGTCTCTTCAGCGCGCCAGAAGAGATTGTTGCGGCGTTCTTGCGCGGTTATTTTGAGGGCGATGGGTGTGTTGGTAATAACGCTGGAATACAAGTTCGTTCTGTAAGCCGAGCAATGTTGGAAGACGTGCAGCAACTGCTTACGCTATTCGGTATCCCCTCGACCGTCAGGACTGGCTCGCGAGATCCGCGTGGCTACGCTCCTCGCCATACTCTCCGAATACTTGGCGATAGATCGAAACTGACTTTTCAAAATCGCATTGGATTTCTAAGTGAAAAGAAACAGCGGAACTGTCGCGATATTGCCTGTAGTGCAAAAGATAAAAGCACTGCTGAATTACTTTCTCTGCCATCCGGGTTTGATATCAATGTTTTGAAACCTGCTTTTTATAATTCATCGCGCCAGAGTAATGGGAGAGTGCCGATGCCTGTTATGGTCTTCGCTTCTAAGTACAGGGCGGGCGGCTTGCGAACTATGACTCTTTCCCGTGCGGAGTGGATTGCCAAGTCGTTGCTGACGGAGGTTGTGGAGAGTGCAAATGCAGATGCAGCTAAAGAAACGCTAAGATTTGTGAAGGAAGCTGTCGCTTCTCAGCTTTATGAAATTCATGTCGTAGGCATCTCTCATGAACCAGCTATACCGATGTACGATATTGCAGTAGATGAAGTCGAGCAATACATGGCACAGGGAATTGTCGTACACAATTCCAGTGACCCGAATCTCCAGAATATTCCAATCCGCACAGAGTTGGGCCAACGCATACGCCGCGCGTTCGTGCCGGAAAAAGGTTTTAAGCTGATTTCGGCTGATTACTCTCAGTTGGAATTGCGACTGCTGGCCCACGTCACGCACGACCCTGAAATGCTGGACGCTTTCCAGAAGGGCGAAGACATACACGAACGCACCGCGCGGCTAGTCTTCGGCGCGAAGACGAAAGAGGAGTTGAAGGAGGCACGCCGCTTCGCCAAGATTGTCAATTTCGCAATCGCATACGCGATTGAGCCGTTCGGTCTGTCGCAGCGCGTAGGCATCACGCGCAAAGAGGCGAAGAAGGTTATTGACGATTACTACGCGACATACAAAGGCGTGCGCAAATTCATGGAAGAGGTTCCCGAACGGGCGCGCGAACATGGTTACGTGCGCTCGCTCTACGGTCGCATACGCCCCATCCCAAGCATCAACGACCGCAACGGCAACATACGCAACCGCGCCGAGCGCGAGGCCATTAATCATCCGATTCAGGGCTGCCTACCTTATCAGACAAAAGTATTAACTTCTGAGGGCTATTATCCAATCGGAGAATTATACGAGCGCGGGACAGTTGGATTACAGGTGTGGACTGGAGTTCAATTCGCTAACTTTGAAGTTCTGAATCGGGGCTTATGTGAATTGGCCGAACTCCATTTAACTAACGGCCAAGTACTGAACTGTGATACTAGGCACGAAGTATTGGTAATGATGGAGGATGGCTATTGTTGGAAGCGCTACTGTGACCTTCAACTCGGAGAACGCATCTGCCTGAGTTTAGCTCAGGAGATTGAGTTCGGCTCTCTGAATAGTTTGCAATCTATCCAGCAACAAACTGCTAACTGTCTCTTATCTCTCAATATTGGTGAGTTCGGAAATGATTTCTTCTACTGGCTAGGATATTACATCGGAGACGGATGGATAACTCATCGGCTAGATACACATCGCTGGTGTTTGAGCTACTCCTTGGGCGTATCTAAGGCTGAAAACCGTGCCGAAATAATTGCTAGAGCAGCCAACTGTACCTCTTATTTTGAAAGTGTAGGTCTGAGAACAAACTTCCGTTGGCAGTCAGAACAGAAAGGTGAATTGACTATTTATTCAAAAGGTTTGATTGAGTTTCTGGCTAGGGCCGGAGTCAACACCTGTGCGACTGCTTCTACAAAAAGGGTTCCAAGCTTTATCTTCCGCAGTCCTTTGTTCGCGCGCAAGGCTTTCCTTCGCGGCGTTCTTGAGTCAGATGGCTGCGAAGGGGGTGATGGTGCAACCACCCCATCCATCCATTTATGCCAGCGCGAGCTTCTAGCTGATCTGCAACTCCTTTTCCGCACTATCGGTGTGGAGAGCAAACTGCGCGGGCCTTACAATTACAGAGGCCATGTTTCGTACCGTTTGGATTTGATTGGCGGTATGTTAGGCAAGACACTGGGTTACAGTAATTGCTACATAGTGCGTACGCAGGGAATTCACGCTCCAAATTTTCTCATCTCAGCATTCCTTAAAGAGGTTTCATGCGGGCAACTGAGCCAACACTCTCATAAGGTTTTATATAGTCGCCTCAAACACGGCGGTTCAATCTTAATCTATACATTGGCCGAGATGCTCAAAGCCTCTGGCGTAAAGTTTTCGCTTCCTCTGTATTCGTGGAGCGCTTTGCGTGAGAGGCGCACTTTGGGAAAATCTGAAGAGACGTTCACCTTGGCTGTTGATAATCCGCTACACCGTTTCGACTCAGAGGGGGTCATCTCCAAAAATACAGCTAGCGACATCATGAAGATCGCCATGCTCAAAGTTGACGACGCAATAAGGCGCGAGCACCCTGCCGCTAAGATACTCATGCAGGTGCACGACGAGCTTCTACTTGAAGCGCCCGAAGCGGAAGCCGCGAGCGTAGCCCGCATCGTCAAACGCGAGATGGAGACGGCAGTCGAACTGTTCGTTCCGCTCATAGCCGAAGTCGGCGTGGCCGATAACTGGATGGACACGAAAAGATAGTTTTCAGTTTTTAGTTTTCAGTTTTGAGTAAAAAGCTTGTTCGCTCTTCTTCTGAAAACTAAAAACTGAAAACTGAAAACTGTTTATGCTCGAAGATAGAGACAAGACGGAGACGCATGACGAGGGGGGCGAGGTCGTGTATCGCCGCGTTGTGCTGCCGGACGAAGCGCCCGACGGGCAGAATGGTGGCGAGCGACGAAGGCATGGCTTGCGTTTGGGCGAGAAGGGGATTGCGCCTGCGCTCACGCCGCTTGTAGTCGGTTTCGCTCTGCTGCTTGTGCTCATCTTTCTTCTGGGCTATCTCAGCCGCAATAAGCTTGAAGAGGCTAGTCGCCAGATTCTATATCTTGAGCAGGGGCATGCAGAGAAGAGCACGCGGCTGCTTGAGTTTCGCATGGCGCTTACCCGTCTGGATAATGAGGCGCGAATACGCGAGCAGGCGCGCGCGCGCGGGGAATTGATGCCGCCGTTTGAAATCCGTTTGAATACGGCGCGCGAAGAGTTCAGAAAACTGCTGCTCTGGCTTGATAACGCGGAGTTAGCGCGCCAGCAGAAGTGGCGCGACCTGAAGCGCGATGCTGAAGAGTATGCACGTGTGACGGAAGATTCCACTCGTTACTCGCTCGAAGGATTCGAGAAGTTTCGCTTAGTGGATTCCCGTCTGGACGATTTGCAGACTGAGATGAAGCGCGAACAGGAGGCAATCGGGCGAGCGAGCGCAGAGATACAGAAGAGCGCGGAGAGAACAATCAGGCTGTGGATGCTGATAGCTTTGCTGACGGGCGTAGTCGTTGCGGTCGGCACAATCTGGGAAGTGCAGCGCCGTTTCCGTCAGATGCGCGAGAGCATGGAAGAGGCGCGGCGCGAGCGAGCGTTTAGTTCGCAGATGCTGGAAGGCATGGTGAGCGCAGTTGCGGCCATTGACGTGCACGACCGAATAAGAAGCGCGAACCATACATTCTTCGAGATATTCCCGAATGCGAAGATTGGCGATTCCGTCCACGACAAATTCGCATCCCCCGCCGCCATGAAGATGCTCGAATCCGCAACCGCTTCGCGCGTAGTGGAGGCTACGTATCGTGGTCGCTGGGTTTGCAGCATTGACGACGAGCAGTACAACGAGCGCAGCTTTGATGTTTATTCGTCGCCGCTCACGATTGACAACGAGCCTGGACAGATTCTCACGCTTGTTGACGTAACGGACGCGGCCAAAGCCGAAGAAGTTGCTAGAAGAACAGAAGCGCTCGCCGCCGTCGGTCAGGCTTCGGCGCAGGTCGCGCACGAGATAAAAAATCCACTTGGCAGCATACGACTTGGCGTATCAATGCTGCGCGACACGACCACGGACAAAGAGGCGCTGAACACTATTGACCTGGTCGAACGCGGCATCAATCATCTAAACAAACTCGTCGTTGACGTAACGCAGTTTTCAAGACGCAAGCCTCTTGAGCTTATCCCAGCAGACCTGAACCAGATTGTTGACGCTAGCCTTGAGCTTATCGCAGACAAATTGCGCGAGAGGCGCACGCCTATAGAGAAAAATTATTTTCAGGAAAAAATAGAGGGCGAGTGGGACGCGGATCAGCTAGAGCAGGTCTTCGTCAACCTGATTGCCAATGCGATTGACGCAAGCCGCGAAGGTGAGCCCGTGACAATCTCAACCGGCCTTGCTTCTGAGATCGGCGGCAACGGCGTCCCATCACGAGGCCGCCTTGCGCGCGTTCAGATAACAGACACGGGCACGGGCATGGACGAAGCAACGCACGCGCGCATCTATGAGCCGTTCTTTTCAACTAAGAAGCGCGGCACAGGACTCGGCCTGGCAATAGTCAAACAGATAGTCGAGCAACACGGCGGCGCTATTAACGTAGAGAGCGAGCCGCAGAAGGGAACTACTTTCACGATTGACCTGCCTTTGAAATCACAGCCGAGCGTTAAGTCCTGACTTCATTATCAAATGACTCTAAAATTTTCACCATCGTAAACAGAGGTGTTCCAAACAACTCGTGTGGGCCTTCATCGCAACGCTTAAAACCAAAATTCTCGTAGAGCCGAATGGCGCGATTCAAAAAAGGAGTAGTGCTTAAGAATAGACGCTTGAATCCTCGCTCGGAAGCGAAACTATCTATACGCGTCAAAAGTAATTCCCCGATTCTTTCACCTCTTGCCGCAGGAATTATGCCCATCCCTCGAATGTAGAGCGCCTCTCCTTTTGCAACTGCGGAGACTGTGCCAACGATAGCGCCATCTTTCAGAGCAACCCACACGGGGCCTTCTTCCATACGTTTTAGTACCTGATCGCTCGCAGGCGTAGTAGCATCGAATCCCTCACGTGTGTAAAAAGATTCGTACTCAATAAACGACTCGTGCAGAACTGACGCAACCGCCGACGCATCATTCGGCGCAGCCATTCGTATCTGTATGTTTGATCTCATGTCGTGAGGCGCTTTCCGGTTTCCGATTATATTTTTCAGATAGATTCTATATCGCCCGCCATAAGCTTTGAACCACATCTCGCATTACGAGTAACAGGCCAGTCCATTCATTCTCGGAATATTGCCCCATCGCTCGCATCACTCTTTCATGAATCTTCTGTTCGTTCGGCTGCCGTAATCGCACGACGAGAATTCCATAGTGAGACTCATTACGGTGCTGAACAAAACCCTTGTCGGTGGTTATCAATAGGCGGCCTTGCTTTTGCGCCAAGTCCCACAGAAGATCATCTGCGATACCTTGATTATCTGTACCGCGTATGTCTAAAACATCGTGGCCGAGGTCTCTTAATTCCGCTACCGTGCCCATCGGGATGTTTTCATCCACACATATCTTCATGCGCCGCTCGCCACTTCTTCAATTGGTGTGACTTGTTCCTCAGCCAGCCATGCGGCGTACTCCAAACAGGCAAGAACATCTTCGCGGCTAATATTCGGATACGCTTCCAAGAGACTTTCAACAGTATCGCCATTTGCCAGCATACCGACGATTTGATGTACAGGTATGCGCGTTCCCTTGATACACGCTTGCCCGTGACAAACTTTCGGGTCAATTGAAATACGATCGAACATAATCTGCCTCCTACTTACGGCTGGCTCGAAAGACTTGTTATCCCGCACAGAAGAATTGTAGCGGTATACCTACTGATTAAGTTGAGCGATTCCATACAACACTCTCCTGAAGCGTATTATACCGAATCATTCCAGATAATCACGCTCTGGTTAATGCTATACGTCGTGCTTTTTGAGTTGACTCAGAGCCGTGCGCGCGGCCTCTATTGTTCGGTCAAGCAGTTCGTCTGTGTGGGCTGTGCTGATGAACCCTGCCTCGAATTGCGAGGGCGCAAGGTAGACGCCTTGCTCAAGCATCAAGTGGAAGAATCTGCCGAAGAGGTCGCGGTCGCTTTTTGATGAAGATGTCCAGTCCGTTACAGGTTCACCCGTGAAGAATGTTGTCCACATAGAGCCTACGCGGTTCGTGACTGTTGCTATGCCTGCTTCACGCGCAGCCGCGCTCAAGCCGTCGCAGAGCCGTTGGCCTGCGCGCTCTAATCTTTCGTAGATTGAAGCATCGCGCAGGCGTCGAAGCGTGACGAGTCCGGCGGTCATGGCTAGCGGGTTTCCTGAAAGAGTCCCGGCTTGATAGATAGTCCCGGCGGGCGCTATGTGATTCATGATGTCGCGGCTCGCGCCGTATGCTCCGACGGGGAGGCCGCCGCCTATTATCTTGCCCAGGGTGGTTATGTCGGGCGTGATGTTGTAAAGCTGCTGCGCGCCGCCGCGCGAGAGACGAGAGCCTGTCATCACTTCGTCGAAGATGAGAAGCGCGCTCGTCTTCCGTGTAATCTCGCGCACATCCAGTAAAAAATTTTCGCGCGGCGGAACGCAGCCCATGTTGCCCACGACCGGTTCTATGATTACTGCTGCGATGTCCCTGTGCTCTGCGAAGGCTTCTTCTAAAGCGAGCGAATCATTATAGGGAATCGTCAGCGTATCTTGGGCCAAAGAAGCGGGAACGCCGGGACTATCCGGCAGGCCAAGAGTCGCAACGCCCGAACCGGCTTTGACCAGAAAACTATCGCCGTGACCGTGATAGCAGCCCTCGAACTTCAGGAGCTTGGTTCGACCCGTAAGCCCGCGCGCAAGACGTATGGCGGACATAGTTGCTTCCGTGCCGCTATTGACCATACGCACCATCTCGATTGAAGGCACTGCATCAACAATCTCTTCCGCCATCTCGACTTCCAATTGCGTAGGCGCGCCGTAGCTTGTGCCTTGCGCTAATGCCTCGCGCAGAGCTTCAATAACTTCTTCGTCGGCGTGGCCCAGAATCATTGGCCCCCAGGAGCCTACGTAATCAATGTAGGTGTGGCCGTCAACGTCCGTCATCGTCGCGCCCTTCGCGCTTCGTATGAAGCGGGGCGTGCCGCCAACGCCGCGAAAAGCTCGCACGGGTGAATTGACGCCGCCGGGAATCAGTTCGACTGCGCGAGCGAAAAGTTTTTCAGAGAGGCTGGCGACTTCCGACTGTTTTGAACTCATGGAAAATATTCCTATCATCCGAAGATGCTGCGCCACTGTTTCCCCAGCGCATCGCCGAATAGAAAAGTCGTGATTGAAGGTTTTTCGTGCGAGCGGTCGTAGCCTACAAGCTCAACGTAAGCGCGCCCCGTTGTTGCTTCTCCTGCATGAAAGCCTCTAACCTCGCATGCGCCTTCCCAGTAAACGATCATGGTAGTGCCGCGCGTGTCTAGTTCCTGATCTTTCAAGACCGGCGTTATCTCAACGTCAACGCGAAATCGCGGCACACGCAATCGCCAGCCGCTAGGATAAGTTGTGTCCGTGCGCGGGCTGCGCCATTGGCCCAAAGGCATGAGCGTGAATTCTTCGCGCGTAAGATGCGAACCCGTTCCATCACGCTCTACGAACGTGCCGCTTGAGAATGGCGAAGGAACGCCTGCGCTGTTTCTGAGATGATAGACCATAACTTCTG
Source organism: Acidobacteria bacterium 13_1_20CM_3_53_8 (assembly GCA_001920415.1). GTDB lineage: Bacteria > Acidobacteriota > Blastocatellia > Pyrinomonadales > Pyrinomonadaceae > 3-1-20CM-3-53-8. Next base: position 84,297 of record MNJR01000059.1, read on the forward strand.
CGCCTGAAGCAAGCTGCACGCTGAACCAGTCCCAGCCTTTTTGATTTTCTGTCGTGCGCCACGTTCCAAACTCCCTGTCCATCCACGTGTAGCCTGTGAAATCGTCAGTCCTACCATTCCATGTGATTCTCCCTTCCGCTTTCATTCGCGTGAAAGAGAAGTAGCGCGATGCTTCGCCTCGATCTTTGAAACTTACGCCCACGCCCTCATGGCCGTTGAGCACAGCGGGTTTGGTGTTAGCAAGTTTCGTCTCAAAGATAAGGTCGTCGCCGAGCGTTGCATGAAGTATATGCTCGCCACTGGCCTCGCGCACGTTCCAGTTGCCCAGACGCAGGTAAAGACTGGTTTGGCTAGCGTGCGCGGGAAGCTCTAACAGACTGCCAGCGCTTTTGCGGTGCTCGTATCTGAAAAGTTTGCGCGACTCGTCGGTGATTGCGAAGTGCGCTAGGTAAAGCGGGTTGGCAATCAGGCGCAAGGGGACTACGCCGAACCGGTCAAGGTCTGTGCGACGTTTGAAGAAAACAAGCTCGAACCCGAACTTTTTGCCCTGACTGGTCTGCATGTGGCCTGTGTAATACCACCACTCTGTCTGCGCGTTTTTATGTGCAAACAGGTCTCGCGGCAACTCTACCCCTGCGTGCTCTGTCCCGTCGCGCAAAGTAGAAGCTTCGCCGACAACCACATCAGCTATCTTGTCCAGCACGCTCGAAGCGAAATGCTCCAAAGGCTCAACAATATTTGCGCTCATCAATAATCCCCGATTCCGTTCCTGCTTTCGTTATACAAAATCGGCGAGTGGTTTGGCAAAAGTGCGTGCGTTAAGGAACAAAAGTCAGTACCGCCTGCGGTAGCGGGCGGGTCTGTTAGCAAAGTCAAAAGTAAAAAGGTAAAAGGCAAAAGGAAGGCCGAAAACCACTTTTACAGATTTAGAGAAGGAGTAATAGCACTCTCTTCATCCTTATCCCTTTTGCCTTTTACCTTTTTACTTGTATAGCTGCGCTCATTTGATAATTCTCTCCACACTCATGCGCGGCTCGACTGTGAGAGTGCGAAAGCTGGACATGCGAACGAGACCGTATGCAGCGCCTTTGGGCTTGGCAAGAAATTTTCGCTGAGTGTAACGCACGTCCACTTTGGAATCCGAGCGCGCCTGGCTGAAGAAGGCTGCGAGTTGCGCGGCTTCTATGAGAGTGCGATGAGGTATCTCTTTGCGCGCGGGGTTTCGGACTATAACGTGCGAGCCTGGATAGTCGGCAGCGTGAAACCACCAGTCGTGCGGGCGCGCGACGCGGAAGGTCAGATGATCGTTATCGCGTGCGGCTCGGCCTACAAGAATCTCGTAGCCGTCGGATGAGCGGTAACGGCGAACGCCCGGCACTTTCTCATCCCGTTTTGATCTGCCTCGCTTTTCGCTCTCTTTACTCTCTTCTTTCTTGCCCGCGAGCCGTGCGATTGCTTCTTCGTCGCGTAATTCGATTGCTCTTTCAAGCTCGGCCTGCTGTGCATTCAAACCGGAAATCTCTTCCGAAATCGTGTGAAGCCTGCCAGTTATTTCTTCTGCGGCACGCTTGGCCTTAGAGTAGCGTGCGAATCTTCTGGCGGCCTCGCGCTGCAAGGTCGTCTGCTCGTCAACTTCTATCTCAATTTGCGGCGCACCTTCAGCGTAAAAATCTGTCAGGGCTACAAGGTTGCCGCGCCGCGTCGCCGTAGAGAGATTCGCAAGAAGCAGATCGCCTATACGTTTGTGCTCATCGGCATCGCCGTGAGCTTCCAAATCTTCCTGAAGTCTGCGTTGAAGCTTCGAGCGTTGCGCTATCTCTTTATTAAGACGAGAGCGAACCATCGCCGCACGCGCCGCGAACTCGCGCTCAGCCTCTTTTTGTTTGTAATACCTGTCAGCAGCTTCTGATATTGAACCGCTTCCTACCTCGAACTTCTTCACATGAGGTTTACTTGAAGAGATGGGCGGCGGCTGGTAATGCTCGCCCACTTGTTGTCCCTCTCCGCGTGGCTCGCGCAACGAATCAATCACCAGCCCGCGCTCGTCCAACAGAAGAAGATTAGCCGCGCGCCCCGTTAGCTGCGCGACGAGCGTGCGCGAGCCGCGCCTGCCCAACTCGTCTTCAGTCTCAAATATAAATTGGACTACACGGTCGCTTTCATCCTTCTTGATTGATTGAACAAGAGCGCCGCTCAAATGCTTTCTCAGCACCTGCGCGAAAGGCGAAAGCTGAGTGGACTGTTTCTCAAGATCACGTACGCGGCGGGAAATAAGATGGAGTCTAGGCTCAGAGGGTTCTACGTTGATGAAGAGATAGCGGTCATCGCGCAAGCGGAAGTCAACGGCGATGCTCAGGCGCGAGGTCTGAAATATTTTGCCGAACGTGCGCCCTACGAGAAGCGGCGCAATCTCGTCAACAACAGCTTGAATAGTTTGATCGTCCACGATTCTAAAGAAGGCAAAAGTAAAAAGGTAAAAGGTAAAAGTTAGGACGAAACCATTTTAATAGAAGATGGCTTCCGCCGCACTTTTGCCTTTTACCTTTTTACTTTTGCCTTTTATTTATTCGCGGACGACAGTCGTTCCTGAAATGTAATCGTGCGCGGTTCGGCCTTCGGCGTCGAAGAGCGCGTAGAGCAGGCCGAAGAATATTGGAAGCGAAATCATATAACCAAGCGCACGCCCGATTGACTGTTTCGTAGTCGGCGGCAGACCCGTATTAACGTCAACAGCGCGCAGGTGTACGAGCGACATGCCCCACGTGCGCCCCGTGAGCGCTGTCGCAGCAGTGAAGTAAAGAAACATCACGACCAGCACTATTCCACTCATGCAAGCCTGAACGCGCCAGTCCATCCAATTGCCGTTTGTAAGCTCTATGATTGCAGCGAACGGTGTAATTGCGAACGCAGTGACGAAAAGATCAATGATACCGCCAGCGATGCGAGCAACTACTGGAGCGCGGTCATCGTAAAGCGCTTCGTCGCGAGTGGCTTCTGATAGTTCTTCATCCGGCGCAACTAATTCCGACTCAGGAGCGGGGATGATCGCGGGCTTTGGTTGCGAGACCGTCTTGAACTCTGGATCAACGACGGGTTTCGTCACTACGACCAGGTTACGCTCGCGCGTCTGCTCTGTCTTGATTTGCGGAACGGTCTCTTCCGCCAGTGATTGAGTTGCTGGAATTATGGTCGGCGTGTGTGTAGCAGCAAGCGGTCTGGTGATGGGATTAACTTCTGTCTGATAATCTTCTTCGACGACGCGAGCAACGGCTGCGCTGGAACCACGTCCGCCACGCGAACGGGGCATTGGTGGCGCAGGCCTACGCGCTCGCTCGATTCGGGCAAGCGCTGCCGCAACTATAGGGTTCACTTCAGGCATTTCGGGCGTTGGAACAAGTCCGAGTTGCGGCGCTTGGGCATAGGCTTCCGGTTGCTCAAGCCTGCGTCGCTCTGCCTCCTCTTTTTCTCGTGCAGCCTCGCGTGAACGCCTCTCCTGAATCTCACGCACGCGCTCGCTCAACTCTTTGCGCCATTGCGGACGGGATGCGCGCGACACGCCCGGAAACTCTATAAGAGTAGAGGTGGTCGCGGCGGGCGCTTTCTCCTGCGCGGATACAGATTCTGTCGCAGACGCCGTCATCCCGGTTGGCACAGAATCTTCCATCGTGGAATTCAGAGTATTCGTCTCAATCTCTTTGGAAATCTTGTTTGCCGGTGTCTTGCATCTGGGGCAGACACTGAGGCCGCTTGAGAAAACGGCGCGGCAGGAAGGGCACTGCATAAGGTCTTGGGGCCTCCGTCAGGAGTATAGAAAAATGAACCATGTGGGCAGGAGAGCCGGGGGGCGGCTAACTCCAAGCCCAACGCAGAGTCGCGGCAGATACTATCAGACTTTCCTTTAAGTCGTCAACCAGAAATTATACTAGCGGCTGTGTTTGAGCAGCGCAAGCACAACAAGATGCTGTGAGAAAAGGAAAGGGGAAAGAAAGTAAAAAGGAAAAAGGAAAAAGGCAAAAGTGAGGGGAAGCCAATTTTTAATAGAATTGGTTTCAGCCTAACTTTTGCCTTTTGCCTTTTTCCTTTTACCTTTCTTTCATAGCGGCTGGCGTCCGGCGAAGCCCGTGTCAACGTCGTGCCACCATGAGACTTCGTCGCCTTCGCCAATCTGCCAGCAGAGCAGAACTACGCGCCCGTCGCGCATAGAAGGGAAATCAATCAAGCCGCGCTCGTAGTCCTTCAATTGCACGCCGAGCGCCTCAAGCTCGCCAGCTCGCTCGCCGATTTTCGCAAGAAGTTTGACATAAACCGCGCCTTCGACCATCCCGCCGCCGCCAAGCTCTGCCCCTTCGGCTGCATGCATGGCGGCCTCTCGGAACGAAAGCAGCTTCGCGTACGCACGCTGAATCGCCTCAACAATGCCTTGCACAGTAGGCAGCAGCGCGTTTGCCTCTTCGACGCTGAAAAGTTTCATAAAAGCAGTTTTCAGTTTTCAGTTTACAGTTTTCAGTAAAAAGCTTTCGGCTTAAAACTGAAAACTTAAAACTGAAAACTGTTCTTAGTGTTCATCCGTGATGCGAATGTATTCGGAAGATGTTGGGTCGAAGTTGTCAGCCTCGTCTGTCTCGTCGTTGGTGATGGTGCTGATTATGTTATTGGTGACCGCTCGTGCGTAGCTTTCGCGGCTGTTATTCTCGTTCACCGGACTGACGTGGTTCATGTATGGGGGCTGTTGCGGATCGCCGTGCAAGTCGCGTTCATCGTAGCGAACACCGTGCGAAATCTCTTTGCGCACTTTGTCCGCAATCTCGCCTAGGTCAATGAAGTAATCTGCAACGTCAATCAGCTTCGGCGCGGTGTTCGAGCGAAAGCCCGCCACTTCAACGCGACAACCCTTGTAGGCAACAGCGTTGACGGCGTAAACAAAATCTTCGTCGCCTGAGACGAGCACAGCCGTGTCGTAACGCCCCGCTAGACTCAACATGTCAACGGCTATCTCGACATCAAGGTTGGCCTTGCGCGTCCCGTCGTAAAAGGTCTTCAACTCTTTTTGCACTACGCGGAAACCATTGCGACGCATCCAGAGCAGGAAACCCTGTTGACGTTCCGCTCCAACGTCAACGCCCGTATAGAAGAAGGCGCGCAGCAGGCGACCGTCGCCCAGCAACACGCGCAGCAGCTTGTTGTAATCAATGTCTATATTGTGGAAGCGCGCTGCGTGGAAAAGATTATTGCCGTCAATGAATACCGCCACTCTCCCTCTATGTCCGAACTGCCAGGAAATGTTATTCGTCGGATCAAAGTTATTCATGCGATATGCAGCTCCGTTAAAAATGTAAATATCAGATCAATCGTGACGATAGGATGCCGCCGTAGGGCGCGCATCGTCAAGTCAAAAGTGCAGGGAAGCTCTAGCGGCCAGTGCCGTGTAACTCTTCATCAGCCTGCAACGAACCACCCGAACCCTGTGCTGAAGGAATTGGCACTGTTACCGCGCTCAGGATTTCACCACTGACGGCATCCAGATAGACTGCTTTAGAAGAGGAGTTGGTTTGAGCGTACACGATTTCCCACGCAAGGTGAAGCTCAAGCGTGTTTTCGCGCAGCAACGGATAGATGACAAGCTCGCGTACGGTAAGCGTGTCGTTCGCGCTTATAGTTACGTTCTGAGTATTGCCCGCGTCGTCCGCGAAAGTGAAAGCTTTGCCCCGAACAGCTTTCGCTGCATCGTCCGCACTCTTAATTACGGGCGCGAGCGTGTTGACTGCGCGCCTGTACTTTTCCACATCGGGAAGGCACGTGCTGTAGATTTGCGTGATGCGGCGATCTGTGAGGAAACTTATCTCAAGAATTCCGTAGCCGCCGCGCAGAGGATATGCGAAGGGGCGCTGCTCGTATCGCGCACGCTTCGTTCCATCCGCAAGCTCTGTTCTCAGCGTTAGCGAAAGCTCCGGCAGTTTCGCCCCGACCAACTGAGTCTCGGCGCTTATGAAACGGCGCAAGGATTCGCGCGTCTCCTCTTCCGTCATCACAGGCTTTTCCGTGACCTTCGGAAGATAGAGTGAATTGCTGTTGGCTGTGGGCAGGCTGCGAACCGTGCCCGTAACGGGTTGAAGCTCAGGTTTCGCAGTTGAATTCTGCGCAAGCGACGCCCATGCTGCCAGCACTGACTGTTTGCGATCAGGGCTGTCTGGAATAAGAACCGGGTAGGGCTGTCCGTTTGCGCCGCGCGGTGCTCCTGCCTGCGGTGGCCGCGATGCTCCAGCGCACGCACAAATAGTCATAGCAAGCGCCAGACACGCGACCGAGCGAAACCTGAAAAATATTTTCTTGTGGATGTGCGAAGCCATCTGCCTCTAAAATCTAATGCGGCCATGTATAGAGTTCACGCCGTCCGCAACGTGCTAGACCTTGTACACTCTTAAGACTAAACTCTTGCGCCGAATCGCACCCGGTTGAATGCCGCTATATTTTTATGGATTATACAGGAACACGAAGCTCAATCAATAAAAGTGTGACGAAGATATAGCGCGCAAACTATAATTGCGCGCGGGAGAGTCCAAAAATTGTCGAACGATGACGAAGATGTTTCGCGCGAACCGATTGAAGCGCCCGAAAGCTTGCAGCGCGGATTTGCGCTTGAGCAGATGGTGACGTGCGAAGAGTGCCTGCGCGCCAATCCCCCTACGCGAACCACCTGCCTCTATTGCTCAGCCGCGCTGCCAGAAACGGAAGCGAGCGCAGAGCTTCGCCGCCCCACGCTCAGGCGGCTTGAGAAATGGGAACGCGGATTCAATGTAGTGCTGCTGCCCTGTGAAGCCGGCGATTCATTGGAGACAGCCTGGACAGAAATTTCCGGCCTGCTGCGTCTTCAAGAGGAGGAGTTGAAAAGCATAGTGGCTGCGCGCGAGCCATTGCCGCTTGCACGCGCTTCTACGTTCAAGGAAGCTGCGCTCGTTGAAGATAGGCTCAAGCCTTTCGGTTTGAAACTGATTGTTGTTCCCGACGAAGATTTAGCGGTTGACGAAAAGATTCCTAAACGGCTGCGCGCGCTTCGATTCGAGCAGGATTCGCTTGTCGCTTATCCTACTTCGGGCGCTGAGGCGTCCAGCCTTAGATGGGATGAGATAACTTTGCTGGTAACGGGCAGACTCTTCGTTCGCCGCATCGTGGTTGAAGAGCGGCGCGCGCGCCGAAGCGCTGAGAATGAGATAAGGGACGCGCGCGAATTTACGTCGGACGAGGCGGTTCTGGATATTTATCATAAAGACTCTATGGCTTGCTTGCGAATCTCTGCGAACAATTTTGACTTCTCATGTCTAGGCGCGACGAAAAGCTTAATCGCCGCAGAGAACTTCGCGCGCATGGTCGAAACTTTTCGCGCACGCGCGAGCCGTGCGAGATTGGACGAAACATATAACCGTGTGAGGAATGCGCTGGCGCCCGTCTGGCCTATGGATCAGCAGACCGAATCGCTCGGTCTGAGGCGCGAGATAGGCAAGCTGAGCACAGAAGAGGCTACGACCAGCAGTAACGAGACGCAGTTCACGCGCTATTCAAGATTGCGCCGCTACCTGCTTTACAACAGTGACAGATGACGAGTGACAAGTGACGAGCAGGAATCACTTTTAATTTTTCATTTACAGTAATAAAAGTAATTAGCTTCTTTCTGTAAACTGAAAACAATTTAAATTAAAGATTAAAAATTCTCTCTTGCTCGTCACTTGTCATTCGTCACTGCTTTAGAAATGAGACGAGCCGGGAAAAATTTCCGCGATGACGCACGCGAGCGCGCTCCCTCGAAGCCGGGCGGCGTGCGCAAAGATCAACTGCGCAAGGAAGCGCACGCAGACGAAATCGCGCAGGAGAAGATTTACGGAGTCGCGCCCATCGTAGAAGCCTTGCGCGCAGGGCAGCGTCCGATTGAGCAGATAACGGTCGCGGAAGGAGTCAGGCATAATCGCCTGCGCGAACTTTTTGAACTGGCGCGGCGCGCACGCGTGCCCGTTCGTCATGCTCCGCGTGTAGAGCTTGCACGCTCCACTGGCGATGCACATCATCAAGGCGTGGTTGCCGTGATTGCCGCCGCGCGTTACGCGGACGAGACTGAATTGTTGGACGAATTGGCCGCGCGCGTGGGCAGCAGCGATCCGCCGCTCGCAGTTGTGTTGGATGGAGTGGAAGACCCGCGCAACCTCGGCGCTGTTTTAAGAACAGCAGAGTGCGCGGGCGCGCACGGCGTCTTCATCCCCGAAAGGCGCGCAGTCGGGCTGACTCAAACTGTGGCGAAGGCCGCAGCGGGCGCTCTTGAGCATGTGCGCGTCGCACGAGCCGCAAATCTCGCGCGGCTTATTGAAGAGATGAAAGAACGAAATATCTGGACTGTAGGGACGAGCGCGGACGCCGAGACCCTCTACACCGCTTGGGATTGGACGCTGCCCTGCGCGCTCTTTCTAGGCGGCGAGGGCGCAGGATTGCACAGGTTAGTGCGCGAGCGTTGCGATGCTCTCGTGCGTATTCCTCTTCTCGGTCGGATCGAATCGCTCAATGTCTCTGTAGCCGCAGGCGTGATTCTCTATGAAGCGGTGAGGCAGAGAGAGAGCAATTAATTAATTCACATTAGGTGAAGAAGAGTCATTCAGCCGTCTTTAGACGGCGACAGCATAGAGCATAGTGCGTAAGCGCTGGGTAAAGATGGCAAGAAGATCATTAAGCCCGTGTAAGTGGGCGACAGCCCGTTGATTATTACGCGCTATCGCTCGTCTTCGATAGCTCGCTCTTCATTCTTGGCACTCTAACGAGAGTGCTCACGCACCGGGCTTTAGACGGTCGCCCGCTCTCGCGGGCTTAAATCTAGATTTATGCCTGATGATATACAGCAGAGTTCTCTATTCATCGTGTCGCTCCCGCGTTCACTCTCGTCGATGACTTACTACATCGCTCGCGTTGTGCTCGGATTGAACGCGCCGTCGTGGACATCGGACGGCGAGATACTCAACATCGACCGGTATGCGCTATACCCCGGGCCGAGCCACGATACGAGCATCAAGTTTTTGCTCAAAGAGAAAAACGCGGCGTTGTTTCAGGTTGCGATAGATTTTCTGGATCAAGCTACGGTCCCTGTGGGCTTTGCTTACAAGGATGTCGTTCAACCGTTCGTAGTCTCAGAATGGCTTCGCTCAAGCCAGTTCCGCGTTTTAAGGATCAAACGCAACTTAACAGATGTGGCCTTCTCCATGCTTAATCAAGGATGGCATTATCCGAGATTTGCTTCTCGCAGTGAAGGCGATCTGCAAGAGATGCTGATCGAAGGAATCATCCGCGCAGATATAGCGCTCGACTCTGTGCCGGGCGAGCAGGTCGATTACGATGACTTGATGGCTGATGAAAGCGTCTTGCGAAACGCGCTGGTTAAGCTCTATCCGAACAATGCTATCCAGAAATTTAAGTACGCCGACTCGTTCCGCGCCACCGGCAATACAATCCTACAACGCAGGTCGTCCGACCAATACAAGATGCTCGGTGAGAAGGTCGAACAGCTTGCAGACTCGATAAGACAATCCGATTCTCTTTGAGCATCGAGCCATGATGTGCGTTACACAATTTTGACCTTGAAGCCAATACACAGGACGTTTAGTTGGATATGTAAATGTATTAAATCTCTCGCTTTGGTCTGGACAAAAGCGGCATCTGGGTTATAATCACGGTTCTTGCTTGGCTCATCTGCGCATTACAGGCTCAACCAGGAATAGGTTTTAGATTCATCGCGCTTAAATGTCTTGCAAAGGAGACACATCATGGCAGCAAAAATCACCGTATCGAATTTCTCAGAGCAATCCCTGAACGTACAGATCTATGGTAGCGGCACGTCCCAACGCGTCGCTTCCGGGGCTTTACCCTCGGGACAGACTAGCGGTTTTCTGGTTAGCGGTTATCACCAATATCAAGTTAATTTTTTCACCACTAACAACAGTCCAATAACCGCATCAAACCTCGCGCTCGATTCAATTGTCCAGATTGAGATAAATGGCGGATGAAGAGTGAGTCCAGTTTCCCGGACCGCAAGAGCATGCAAAAACTCTTTGCGGGTGCGGCGCTTCCGATCAATCAAGATAGACACGAGGAGACCCGTTATGGCTAATGGCAAAATTACTATTACAAACAGCACTGCGCAAACGCTGGCTTTCAATATTTATGGGAATGGAGTGACGAGCGGTTCACCCGTCGCTTCGGGCACTCTGCTTCCCAACAAGCCGAACGACGCTTTAGTCAGCGGCTACGATCTGTATCAGGCCAACATCTTTCTAACTGGTTCGGGCGGAGTTTTCTACGGGCCGACTGTTGGTCCTGATACGCAAGTCGAATTCATAGTGAGCAGCGATTCCGGCGCGGCCTCGGACGATTAATATCCTCTGCCGACCAAAGCGGAACGCAGATAATAAGCATAGAGATGATCTGCTGATCGGCAGTCAGCAGATCATCTCTATACCGACTCCTTCCTACTGATAAAACTTACCCATCAGCTTAATAATCTTTGAAAAAGCGCGTCCCATTGCCGGGCTATGTTTTTCCATTTATATTCGGGCCTGGTTGCGTTCAGGTAAGCCGCTTCCGACATCTCTCGCAAGTATTCAGGGTCGCGATACAAACGCTCTAGAGACTCGGCAACGCCTTTGGGCGAGACAAACTTTCCTTCGGTCAAGACCCTCTCCACGGTCACGGTAAAGACGGGTTCTAACATTTCAGCCGCGCCTTGCCAGAGTTCCTCGCACGCGGTATGGCGCGGAACGATTTGCGCCGCGCCAGTCGCGGCGTGCTCAAAACTGACTAGCCCCCAGCCTTCGCCCAGCGAAGTATTGATCCCTACTTCGCAGGCGTTATAGATCATGTTCAATCGCTTGACGGAATCTGTAGGGGTCTCTTTGCTTGTGTTGCTTATGATCAAGCGGCCTTCTATATCATATCTTTTGGCAAGCGACATCAGGTTCCACCCGACATCCTCGGCCCCCATGTGTAGATAAAGCTTTACATTATCGGGCTTGTTCTCGGCAAAAAGCGCGAACCCCTGCATTGTAATCTCTATGCGTTTTCTCGGCTGATTCCGATTCGCATTGAGCACGATGAAAGAGTCTAAAAAATCTTTCGTATTTGGAAGGAGCATTTTTTTTGCTCTCAGCCTGCCGCGTTTGATGCCATCTGTACCAAGCTTTTTTGAATAAGGGTGGAAAAGTTGAGTATCAACGCCGTGCGGGATCACTGCGATTTCCGATGCCTTGAAGTCAGGATTCTCCTGCCTGACTTCGTCAATTGCTTGCTGCATCACCCTTTTGCCAAACTGGTTGTAGGCAACTAATTGATCGACACCGTCTAAATGTTTGACAAAATCCGAATCGAGAGGCTCCCCATCTACGGGGAAGTACATAACCGTCTTCAGATGGTCTTTATACTTTTTCAGAATCGGGGTGTAGCGACCCAATATCCAAACGTCATTAACAAAAAAAACCAGCCTGGGTTTCGCCCCTTCAATAAGCTGCTGCAAGCGATTAATGCCGTAGACATCTCCGCCAAGCCGCGCCACATATATCTTCCAATCGGCATCATGAGGATCGCCCGAATAGTTGATGCCAAGATGATGAATCTCGTACTTGTGTTTTACACGGTCGAGAATACTATGCAGCACTCTGGCAAAACCGGTTGGTGCCGCCGCATCTCCTACGACCAATATCGGTATGCGCTTGCGGATAGATTTTTGCTTTCGTATCATATACAAACTCTCGGATCCATTAAGACATCAAACTGAAGTGATTCGGGTTAGCACAATGGTTTTAGTCTAATCACCGGATCGGGGATGGTGTTTTCCCGTTGCCTGTCTGTCAAGCATTATAAGAAATCTATACCATCGTTTGCGTAAGTATCAGTAATATATGAAAGAAGGGGCTGATGAAGAATTTCAAATTCGACTCGGTACTGCAATGCTGTATCGCTTACAACAAATACGGTGGCTATTGTGTTCCTCTATCTTCTAAACATCGCCCGGCAGCACGAGAGATACTATCTGGAGATATATGGGAACCGAAGATTATCGAATTCCTTATGTCTCGTTGTGAAGACGGTGACATAGTTCACGCTGGAACTTTCTTTGGTGATTTTCTACCTGCACTATCTCAGTCTTCATCTCAGGGTAGCCGGATATGGGCGTTTGAACCAAACCCTGAGAATTACAGATGCGCTTTCATTACCACATACATCAACGGGCTTCAAAATGTAGAACTCATCAATGCTGGCTTGGGAGAGCGTCAAGGTTTTCTTCAAATGGTTACATCAGACACCAACGGTATGTCTCTTGGTGGGGCGAGCCGGATGGTCAGAGAAACAGATGGGGGCAGCACAGAGGGCTTGATAACTGTTGAAGTTGTGACTGTAGACGAGGTCATCCCTTCGGAACGGAAGATTTCCATAATTCATCTTGACGTTGAAGGCTTTGAAAAACCAGCCTTAGCTGGCGCGCTCAAGAGCATTCGGCGTTGTAAGCCAATTCTCATTTTAGAAAGTCTGCCCGATGAAGATTGGCTCTCTACAAATATTCTGCAACTTGGATATAGAATAGCCGGGAAAGCTCACGACAACACGATTCTTATAAGTGAGGGATCTCCTCATGCTGCTACCTAACAGACACATGCACCGATAGTGTTTCAAAAAGACCTTCTCAGCTATAATCCGCCCCTTCTGTGCCATCCGACACCTTAACAGGGAACCTATAGGTCGGGCGCTGGAGCTTTGATGCTTCGGGAAAGTGAACTAGAATCTACTTGAAACAATACAGAGGAGGAGCGAGATGTTTTGTCCAAAGTGTGCGGCGGAGAACATGGAGGGCGCGCGTTTCTGCCGAACGTGCGGCTCGGACATAAGCCTCGTGCCGCAGGCGCTTGCAGGCAGCCTGCCCGATGCGCAGATTGCTGACCATCCTTTCTACGCGATGAGCAGGCGCGCTCGTCGCAGGATGGAGCGGCCAGCGACTATTGACCACGCGATCAAAAATGTCTTCGTCGGCCTGGGCTTCATCGCTGTAGCAATTTCGATCCTTCTTTTCGCATCACATGGAAGTACCTGGTGGTTCTGGTTTCTCATCCCTGCCTTCTCCACGCTCGGCGGAGGAATTGCAGAGTATGTGCGGTTCAAGAATCAAGGCCAGTTGCCGCAAGCGCCGGGCTTTCCAGCGCAGACTGCTATGCCGCCATCAGCGCGCGTGAGCGCAATCCCTTCGCGCTCGACGGGCGAGCTTTACCCACAGCCACCGAGCGTGACAGAAGGAACGACAAGACATCTTGGAGCGGAAGCGCCGACTAAAGCTTTCACGCCGTCGCCGGAAAAGCCACGCGGCGATGTTTGAGCTTTCAGGAAGAACTCTTTCTCCTCTTCATTTCTCGTTCTAAGTAATTTGTTCTTGGGTATACGCTGACGTGGCTCTACATTTTTTCAAAGTAATAACGCCTGCGCTTCAATCATCATAAATTTTCCGAAGGAGTCGTTAATGCCTCAACGGCCAAAGATTGCAAATGACATGCTTGAGCTGATCGGCTACACGCCGCTCGTGCGCTTGAACAGTATTCCGTACACGGATTCGGCGGAGTTGATTGCAAAACTCGAATCGCAGAACCCTATGGATTCGGTGAAGGACAGAATCGGCGCGGCCATGATCGTCGCAGCCGAGCGCGAGGGAAAGATAAAGCCGGGCGAGACCGTCATAGTAGAACCAACATCAGGCAACACAGGTATCGCGCTTGCATTCGCGGCTGCGGTCAAAGGCTACAGGCTGATTGTGACCATGCCTGACACTGTGACGGTCGAGCGTCGCCGCGTGCTCACCTCGCTCGGCTCAGAGGTAGTGCTCACGCCCGGCGCGGAAGGGATGAAGGGCGCAATCAAAAAGGCTGCGGACATCTGCGAAGAGACCGAGAACAGTTGGACGCCGGGACAGTTCGATAATCCTGCGAACCCCGAAGTCCATCGTCGCACCACAGCAGAAGAGGTCTGGGAGGATACAGATGGACGGCTCGATGCTTTCGTAGCAGGCGTGGGCACGGGCGGAACAATCGCGGGCGTAGGCCAAATCTTGAAAGAGCGACTAGGCGAAAAGGTGCTGGTCGTCGCGGTCGAACCTGCGTCATCGCCCGTGCTGTCAGGCGGCGAAGCGGGGCCGAACAAAATTCAGGGAATAGGCGCGGGCTTCGTGCCGCGCAACTACGACCCGTCGGTTGTTGACCGCGTGATGCGCGTCGAATATCAGGACGCGCTCGAAATCGCTCGCAGACTCGCACGTGAGGAAGGAATTTTTTGTGGCATCTCGTCGGGCGCAATCACTTGGGCTGCGCGCGAGGTTGCCAGAGAGTTAGGAACTGGCAAGCGAGTCGTCTCGATCATCTGCGATTTCGGCGAACGCTATCTCTCGCACGAGCTTTTCGAGACGACGTAAGAACAGTTTTTAGTTTTAAGTTTTCAGAAAGAAGCGGAATGCCTTTAACTGAAAACTGAAAACTAAAAACTATAAACTGTTTTTAATGATGAAAGAGAAAAGTAGAGCGCGAGTCTGCATTCCGGTGTGCGAGCGGCGCGCGAGCGATCTCGTGGTTGCTCTGGCGCGCGCGTGCGAGATTGGGGACATAGTAGAGCTTCGGCTGGATTATCTGGGCGGCGGTGAGTTGGCAGAAGCGCTCGAAAGTTTGAATGAACTGCTGAAGACGCGACCGTGCCCTGTGATTCTCACGATGAGACCTGCGGAGCAGGGAGGCTTTCACGAGTTTGACAACTTCAATCGCATAGTCTTCTGGGACGAGCATTTCCTTTTCAACAAACCTGACGTTGATTTCGCAGACATAGAGCTTGACCTTGCGCTCTTCTTCCGCCAGCGCGAGGGTGAAGGCTGGCAGGGTCTTTTGGATTGGAGCCGCGTCATCTGCTCTTATCACGACTTTCGAGGCGTGCCCGACGATCTTGATGAAATTTACGAGACGATAAGCCGTACGCCCGCGCGCGTCATGAAAATCGCAGTGCATGCCAGAGACGCTGTTGATTGCCTGCCTGTGTTTCATCTTCTTGAACGGGGCGCGCGTGAAGGACGCGAGATAATCGCAGTCGCCATGGGACAGGCTGGACTTGCGACTAGAATACTAGGCACATCGCGCGGCAGCTTCCTAGTGTTCGCTTCATCTGACAACGAACACTCGACAGCGCCCGGCCAAGTGACAGCAGAAGAGTTGCGCGAAATCTATCGTGTGAACGAGATTGGTGAAGAGACGGAAGTGTTGGGACTCGTGGGGCTGCCAACGGCGCACTCTGTTTCGCCATTGATGCACAATCGTGCGCTCGCCTCGCGCGGTCTAGATGCTGTTTACATCCCATTTGAAGTTTACGACCTCTCGGCGTTCATCAAAAGAATGGTGAACCCGCGCACGCGCGAGATTGACTGGCGGCTGCGCGGCTTGAGCGTGACCGCGCCGCACAAGAGCGCGATCATTGCAGAGCTTGATAGCATTGACTCTGTTGCGGAAGCGATTGGGGCTGTTAATACTGTCGTCGTTGAAAACAACGAACTGCGCGGATACAACACAGACGCGGAAGCCTTTCTCTCGCCGCTTCGTGAAATGGTCGCAGACTTGAACGGCGTGCGCTGCGCTGTTATAGGAGCAGGCGGAGCGGCGCGAGCGGTCGTCTGGGCTTTGAGAAAAGAAGATGCTGAAGTAACACTGTTCGCGCGCGATATTGAAAAAGCGCAGCCGCTTGCAGAAAAGTTCGGAGTCTTAGTTAGTTCTCTTGATAAAGCCAGCTTCAAAGAGTTCGACCTTGTCGTAAACACTACACCGCTAGGCACGCGCGGCGAGCACGAGGATGAGACGGCGGCGCGCACAGACCAGCTAGCAGGCGCTAGAATCGCTTACGATCTTGTTTACAACCCGCTCGAAACTCGCTTCATGCGGGAAGCCAGTCGAGTAGGTTGCGAAACAATCGGCGGGCTGCCAATGCTAGTGGGACAGGCTGCCGCGCAATTCAAGCTGTGGACGAGCACAGATGCGCCTCTTGAAAAGATGCGCGAAGCTGCTAAAGAATGTTTCGAGAAACAGGTCTCAGATACTCAAGATGAATCAAAGTGAGTGCGTAAATCAGCCGCGTTAGCGGCGCGAGTGAATTTAGCCCGGCTTTTCAAAGCCGGGAACCGCAATTCAACGAGAGCGAGGGCGTCGCGCGAGCGACGATTGAATGATCCCTTGATTCAACCGTCGCGCGAGCGACGCCGATCAAATGTGACACCTTCTCCCGGCTTTGAAAAGCCGGGCTAAAATCAAGCCGCCGCTAACGCGGCTCATTTACGCGCACGTTCAGCTTAGTTACGTGCATACATCTTAACCAACATCTAACATCTCTCTTTATGATTGAGCGTTACAGCAGACAGATTCTTTTCGAGGGAATTGGCGAAGAAGGGCAACGACGGTTGTCAGCGTCGCGCGCTCTAATTGTTGGATGTGGCGCGCTCGGCACGGCTCAGGCAGAAGCGCTTGCTCGCGCTGGTGTGGGACGATTGCGGCTAGTTGATAGAGATTTTGTGGAAGAATCAAACCTGCAAAGACAGACTATGTTCACAGAGCGGGACGCTAAGGAGCGTCTGCCGAAAGCCGTTGCGAGCGCGCGTCACATCGCCGAGATTAATTCTGAGATTGAAACGGAAGCTGAAGTCGCGGACGTGAACCAGTCGAACATAGAGCGATTCATTCAGGGTTGCGATGTTGTGCTCGACGGCACTGACAATTTTGCTACGCGCTACCTGATTAACGACGCCTGCGTCAAACATGAAGTCGTCTGGATTTACGGCGCAGCCGTTGGCTCTTACGGCCTGACGATGACGGTGAGGCCGCACCTCGCGCCGTGCCTGCGCTGCGTCTTTCCAGAAACGCCAATGGCGGGAAGCGCTCCTACGTGCGACACGGCTGGCGTCATCATGCCGGTTATCTCGATTGTTTCTTCGGTGCAAGTTAGTGAAGCTATGAAGCTGCTGACGGGAAATTTTGAGAAGCTGCACGGCTCTCTGATGCAATTCGATGTGTGGCGCAACGAGTGTAGGCGAATCAGTTTAGGCGAGCCTGCGGTTGATTGTCCGACTTGCGCGAAAGGGATTTACGAAACGCTGGAAGCAGAGGCGGGCGATTTCGCGGCTGTGCTTTGCGGACGCAATGCAGTTCAGATAGCGCCCGCGCGAAGTGCTAATCTTGATTTCGATTCGCTAGCCGAGCGTCTTCGCGGCGCTGGCGATGTGAAGGTGAACCAGTATCTTCTTCGTTTCAGAACGGGCGATTATGAGTTGACCATCTTCCCCGACGCGCGCTCGATAATTCGCGGCACGGACGATGTGGCAACGGCGCGTTCGCTCTACGCAAAATACATAGGAACTTAATCGAAACCCTTAGCGAGCTTATCTCTTATCTTTGCGCCTTTGCGTGAAACTGCAATTCACATGATTCTTGAATGTTGTATAAATTGAGGGTTCACGCAAAGGCGCAAAGGGAAATGCTTAAGCTCGCTAAGACAGTTGATAACTGCTGAAAGTTTTGAGTGAACTTAATCCATTTAAGCTTCCGAAGAAACGATTGTAATTTCACGCATGACGCGCTTTCGGGTTATATTCATAACTGAGGAAGCCAATCACACGTTTTCAATTTTGAGCTTAGGACAGCGAAAGAGGGCAACCTATGTTGCTCTTTAACTCGCAAAGATTCATTGAATGATCAATAAAAATTCTGCTGCACACGTTTTCATCTCAGTCATACTCCTCTCATTCTTCGTCGTTTCCACTCAAGCAGTCCAGCCGATTGTCTGGGAGTTAAGCTCGCGCGCGGATTTGTTGAAGGGCGATGCGCGCGGGGTTTCGGTCACGGACATGGGCGCGCTCATGCTCGCGCCGCGCTTCACGCAGGTTTACGACACGACTCAGGCTTACGTCTGGGCCAGCGTGGCGGACGCAGCAGGGAACGTCTACTTGGGGACTGGGCATGACGGAAGGCTTTATCGCGTCACGCCGGACGGTCATGGTTCGCTTCTTTACGACGCGACGGAACTGGACGTGACTGCATTGGCCGTTGCGCAGGACGGGACGCTTTACGCTGGAACGTCGCCGGACGGCAAAGTCTATAAAGTCGGGGCGGACGGCCATGCGGAAGTGTTCTTCGATCCGCCGGACAAGTACATCTGGTCGCTAGCTGTGCTGCCGGACGGCTCGCTCGCTGTTGGCACGGGCGACAACGGAAAGCTTTACAGGGTTCGCGCGGCGGGAGCGCGTCCTGAACAGTCGCTCTTGATTGATACGAACGAAACGCACGTCATATCGCTCGCGGTTGATGGCAGAGGACAGTTAATCGCAGGCACAGACCCGGGCGGGCTGGTCTTGCGCGTGTCGCCCGAAGGGAAAGCTTTCGCGCTTTACGATGCGCCGCTTCGTGAGATTCATTCGCTGGCTCTAGCTCCTGACGGCTCAATCTATGCGCTGGCGTTGAGCGAGGCTGCATCAGCGCAAAGGTTGACGAGCACTACGCCCGCTCCAACGCCGTCTCAGCAATCTTCCGATTCATCCAGCCAGGGGAACGTGACGGTCACAATCACGGGCGTTGATGAGAGCGGCAATCCTGTTCAGCAGCAGGCGGCGGCTACGCGCAGCCGAGAGGATTTGACCAGCGCGCGTAGCGCAGTCTTTCGCATACTGCCGGACGGCGGGACGGACGTTCTCTGGAGTTCTGCTACGATAACTGCCTTCTCTATAGCGCCCGCGCCGCAAGGCAATGCTGTTCTTATAGGCACGGCTGACAAAGGGCGTGTCTATTCGGTTACGAACGATGGACGCGACACGCTCCTGCTCCAATCCAGCGAGGGACAGATTTCGTCGCTCATCACACGCGGACGCGAAGTCTTTGCAGCATCAAGCAATCAGGGAAAACTCTTTCGCTTCGGAACAGATTTGGTGGGCGAGGGAACTTACGAATCTCCTGTGCGCGACGCAAAGCTTGTGGCAACGTGGGGGCGAATATGGTGGCGTGGGCAGGGCAACGTAGAATTGCAGACGCGCACAGGCAACACGGAGAGGCCGGACTTGACTTGGAGCGATTGGAGCGCGCCTTACAGAGACCCAGGGGGCACGCAGGTCTCAAGCCCGCACGCGCGCTTCATTCAATGGCGCGCTACTCTTCGCGCTACGGCAACTGGAGCGGCAAGTAGCGCAGACGCGCGCATGGAAGATGTGAGCGTCGCTTACCTGCCTAGAAACGTTGCGCCGGAAATTCTCTCAATCACGGCGCTACCGCCGGGCGTAGGGTTGCAGCAAGTTGTGATCGTGCCCGTTGACCCGAACATAGAATCGTCTGGTCTTGATCCGTCCGTCTTCGGCGTGGCGCAGCAGCAAGTCCCGCCTCGCCGTCTGTTTCAGCGAGGCGCTCGGTCGCTTCAATGGCAGGCAGAAGATCGCAACGGCGATTCGCTGGAATATTCAATCTACTATCGCTCTGTTAACGAGACGACGTTCAGGCTCTTGAAAGAGAAGATACGTGATAACTTCTACACGGTAGACGGCGCTGCGCTCGCCGACGGTCAATATATTTTCAAGGTGATTGCTTCCGACGCGCCGGATAATCCTGCGGGGCAGGCGTTGACGGGCGAGCGCGTGAGTGAGCCTATTGATTTCGATAACACGCCTCCGACCGTGCGCGCCGAAGGCCAGCCGCAACTCGTGGGCGATAGAGCGCGCGTAGCCTTTGATGTTGAAGATTTGATAGGCAAAGTCCGACGCGCAGAGATGAGCGTTGACGGCAGCGATTGGATTCCTGTCTTCCCGGACGACGGCATCGCCGATAGCCCGCGCGAACGCTACACCGTAAACGCTCAATTAACGGGTGCGGGCGAGCATACCATCTCGCTTCGAGCCTATGATTCGAGCGGAAACGTCGGAAGCGCAAGGGTTTCCGTGCGAAGATGAAAGCAGCCCGAAGCCATGCAGGGCGCATCAAAGATTTGCTCTTCTAATTTGCGATTATTGCAGTAGAATTGCGTTAGGTGCTGCACGATACCGTGCGAGTTGGTGCGGAAACGGTGCGCGAGTCCTTCGGGGTTGAAGATGGTTGACAACAAATGCGAATAAAATTTTTCCAGAGCGTTTCTGGCATCCATCTTGCTCATGCTTTGGGGCGGCGCGGCTCTCTTCTCTCCCTCCCATGCGCGCTTTCTAAAGAGGACATGAGGAGGCAATCAGTAGTCATGAAAGTTTTAAAGCGAATGTTGTTGGCAGCCGTGATGCTCTGCGTCACGCTCGCTGGCGCGTTTGCACAGAATCGAAGAGGAAACGATCCGCCGCCTAAGCCAGATCCGCCTCCGAGAGTTAAGGTCGAGCCGAACAAGAACCCTCCGCCCAACGAAGGACAGAGGCACGGCAGCGACAATAACAATCAAAGGCGACCTGAGTAGGCAGTAAACGGATAATCAAGGAAGAGAACCAAGGTATACGAGAGAAGCCCGCGTGAAATTCAAGTAGCGCGGGCTTCGTATTGAACGTACAGAGAAGATTTACGAAAGAGTTCGATTATGGCGGATTTAAGACGCGCTCAACTGAAACTAATTTTCCCGGCACTTACTCTAATCTGCTTTTTCGCATTGACCGAGTTTGTACAATCAACGCACGCGCAAGGCGTTGACCCGCGCCTGACAGCACGCGCCCAACAGATAAGCGGTGACAGTTTCCCGTTTCAAACACGCACGACGCACGGAGTTCGCGTCCTTGCTCGCACGCGCCCACGCATGGAAACCTTGCGCGCAATAGATGACGGGTTAACGGAACTATTCAATGTTGCGCGCAGACACGGCTACAATTCACATCTTAATTATTCCGATTACACGGTTTTCATAGCGCGCGCAGACCGCTTGCGCGATTCGCAGGGAAATTATTCGCCGGACGTTGCTGTGCCGGCAGGGCAGTACGCCGGAGGCTATTACGATCAGGGCGGCTTCATCTATGCCGCAGGAATGGTGCTGGCTTTCAACCCAAGCGCGTTCGTTATAGCCGAACACGATCGCGATTTCGAGCGCGTTGCGAACGTCGTACGTTACGAAGGCGAACATCTTGTGCTCTACTACAACGACCGTGCGCTCTTTCAGAAGACAATGGATCACAGTCGCGGCGGCGGTCATCCAATCTTGCAGTAAATTCTGAAAGCTAAATTGAAAAGGCAGCCCCGTGTGTGGCTGCCTTTTCAATTTTGGTGCCCGCTGTAGGACTTGAACCTACGACTTCACGCGTGTGAAGCGTGCGCTCTACCACTGAGCTAAGCGGGCAAGGTGGTTTTCCAGAAATTTGATGCTAACAAAGCGCTGCGAAGAGCGTCAAGCTAAGCATTTTGGGCTTTGTGCTGGACACTCTCATAAAGCAGATGTCAGATGTTAGTAAAAGCATTTCTCTAGCATCTGACATCTGCTTTTAAGTTGCGTTATTGACCTATGGGCGGGTCGCTGGCCGTTGCGGGTTGGTCAGTGTTCTCGCGCGCGGTGGCTAGGCTTGGGTCGTAATAGAAATGGCGTTTGCCTGTCGCGCTAACGCCTTCGGATATTTCCGGGTCGGCGTTGAGCGTGTAGTTCGCGGGTTGGCCGGGCGCTTTCTTCGTGACTTTCAAAGTGTAAATATAGCCGTTCGATGATGGCCTTTCTCCGCCGAAGCGTTGAGAGTCAAGCCCGCCGCCCTCTTTCACCAATTCATCAAAAGTGCCGAACTCGCCTCTGTGACCCAGGGCGTAATCGGCTTCGAGCTTCTTTATAGTGTCAATGGTTTGAATAGCCGCCGTCTCATTGCCTCTGCGCACCATCAATCGCCACGTAGGAACGCCTACGCCTATGAGGATGCCTATGATGGCGATGACTATCATCAATTCGATGAGCGAAAAGCCCCGCTCATGTCTGTTCTGTCTTAATCTCATAAGTGCTCCTGAATGAAGTAAACGGGGAAGAAGCCCGCAGGTTCCGCAAAATCTTTCATCTTAGATGCGCAAGGAGCAGAACCGTGCTGCTTTCTAGCGATTAAGAATTTTACTACACAGTGGCGCGCTCAGTCACTTGCGTAAGAGGCATTAATTGAGAGTAGACTTCAAAAGCTCTTTGCGAGCTTATCTTTTATCTTTGCTTCAGAGAGCGAGAACCCTCAATTCTCTTATCACTTAAGATTCATGGGAATTGAGGGTTCTCGCTGTAGAAGCAAAGGGAAATGCTTAAGAAGCGCTAAGGGGTTGAATCGCTACAGTGTTAAGTTGCTTCAAAACAGGGCTGGAATCGCAGGGTGAGAAAAGAGCGGCGGGCACGCTCTAAATTAACGGTTACGCGTATAACGCATCAAACACAGGCTTGTGTTAGCCGGGTGTGACACTTTTCGTTCATTATCAGCTTTCTCACATGGATTCAAGCGCACCTATTGTGACACCTTATCAAGCGACATAGATGGAACTTAAATTAAGCGCCAGGCTCACGGCCATTGAGGTCTCAGGATTTCAGTTTGCAAGGTCAGTAAGATTGTAAGTCAGGACTTAGCAGCGAACAATGATGAGCGTGCCGAAGATCATAACGGCGGCGTACAGCAGCGCAGCGACTACGTACCACAGGGCAAGTCTCCTACCGCATACGGGGCAGCTAATGGTCACCGGACTCAGCGGTCGTTTACAGTGAGAGCAGATAATCATCATGCCGGATGCGAGTACGCCTAAATGAACTACTTTACGCTTGTCAGAATACCGAATTGAGATCGCAGATGAGTATCAGGATAATTTTGATTCTTTTGTCAGAAATTGGCTCACTGCTTTGTCAGAGTTCTTCTTACAAATTTAGCTTTTTGTCAGACGATGAATGATGAAGGGAAGAAACTAGAAGCTTGCGGCGATGGTCTCATTGCTGGCCTGTGCGCGCCTCTACATGAGAGGCAGGCATAGCAGCATCCCTTATGCTCTTTACACTCGCCTGATCTGTTTCATGGTCAGAAATTGAACTCTTGCTATGATTGCCGACGCCGAGAAGATACAAGGAGGGGCAGACGCCTTTGAGGTTGAGATTGCGCGCCGCTACTACCGCTTAAGGTTTAAGGACGTGAAGCTATGGCTGTGGTCACTCTTTGAAGAATACTTAGACACTCAAGTTTTGATCGCGGCGAGATGGTCGTCTAATTCATCTGCTGCATTTTCGCTCTTATAGCCGACTCTTCCTTCTATTTCTTAACACCCATACAATAATCCATGCAAAAAACATCAAGATCATTACTGAAATTATTCTGGCCCAAACTCCATGGATCGTCTCACCGTGTCCTCTACCTGGAAGATATAGATATCCGGTCAAAAGTCCTATAACGGCAGATATGAAGTATATGAGGGTAGCTAAAATAAGTGTGCCAATTAAGCAACCACCAAGTAGTGAGCCAGCCAATCGATTTTTTGGAGCAGCTTGTCTGCCTTGTTCAATTGATTCCTGCTTAGTTGCCGATAAAGGTCTCTCGTAAACACCTTGCCTGATGCCATGCTCAACTCGCGCGAAGAACGTTTCGACGTTTTGTCTGTTCTTGCCAAAATCAAAGACCTGCGGCAAGCGGACGGTTTTGCACTTGCTTTCAGCTTCAATCACTCCGCCTGAAAGAATCTTGACCTTGAAGTCTTCTCCCCATGTCCATCCGCTAAATGGAAGCGATGCGAGAAATTCCTTGTCCGACAGAACCTTATACGGCCAGTCTAAATTCTCCAATGCAGATTTCACGACTGCTACCAGTTCATCTTCTTGTAGATTGTATGTTCGGCTTGAAGTTGAGCGCGCTGGAAATCCAAATGCCATATCATTACCATCTATTGCTCTATCAGGTAGAGATTCCCGAAGATTATAAAAGGACTGTCTGAGGAGTTTGGCAGTCTAGGGGGAAGCGAAATACTAACCACCGGATAAGCATAGTGTCAATACTCCAAGTCGGCTTCTAGCGTATGTCCTGTGCGCTTACCTTTCCATCAACTCTGGTCAACGCTAGCGCGACTAATGATTGAAAATGTAGAATGAAGAGGGCGGCGAATCCTTAAGAGGAAATTCTGCATGAGAAGGTTGCAAGCGGCGGACAGCAACGAAACAGAGACAGCCACTTTAGGCGCTGTCGAAAAGATAGAGCGGCTTCAGTCAGCCGTCGAGAGCGTTATACGTGGAAAGACGGAGGCTGTGCGCCTTGCGATTGTGACGCTAATAGCGGGCGGCCATCTGCTAGTAGAAGACGTGCCCGGCGTTGGCAAGACCACACTTGCGCACGCGCTCGCACGCGCTCTAGATTGCTCTTTCCAGAGAATTCAGTTCACTTCAGACCTTCTGCCCTCGGACGTAATCGGCCTATCGGTCTACAACCAGCACACGACCGTGTTTGAATGGCGTCCCGGCCCAATCTTCGCCAACGTAGTTCTAGCGGACGAGATTAACCGCACTACGCCCAAGACGCAGTCTGCGCTATTGGAAGCTATGGCCGAAAGCCACGTGACCGCCGAAGGGACTACACATCCGCTCCCGGAGCCTTTCATCGTTCTTGCTACGCAGAACCCTATTGAGCATCACGGCACGTACCCTTTGCCGGAATCCCAGCTTGACCGTTTCATGCTTCGCCTGCGCATTGGCTACCCCGGCGCTGAAGACGAGAAGCAAATCCTGCGCGACCGCGAGCGGGCAGAGCCTCTGGACGCATTGCGCGCTGTGATGAGCAGCGAAGATGTGCTGGAGTTGCAAAGGGCTGTTTCAGCGGTGAGGGTTGACGACGCGCTCGTTGATTACCTTATGAGGATTGTGGCCGCCACGCGCGATTCCGAGATGCTGGATTTGGGCGTAAGTCCGCGTGGCACTCTAGCGCTCTTCCGCGCCGCACAGGCTCTTGCTCTAACGGAAGAGCGCGACTACTGCGTGCCAGACGACATCAAGCGGCTCGTGCTTCCAGTCTTCTCACATAGAATAGTCGTAAGCTCACGATTCTCCTCGTCATTGCGTCGAAGCGAAGAAGCCGAAGCAGTGCTTCGAGAGATAATGAAGGCCGTGAGCGTGCCGCTTTGACGAGACGCGGGGACGCGGAGATGGGGCGACCGAGGCGAAGGCTGAAGAATCATGCAGGGAAATTCCAATCATCAACAAGCGGCTACCAGCATCAATGAAGACAAATCGCCGCGTCCCCGCGTCTCCGCGTCTCCGCGTCTCGTTTCATTAAGAAAGTGGCGCAACGCGATTCTGGGAACGTTGTTGGTTCTGGCCGGACTGTTGACGGCGCTCGTTACCGTTTACGCGAGTCGCGTTGATGATGTGAGGCTTGCTGGCGTGGCTGCCATTGCGTCGCTCGTAATCGTGCTGCTCATAATCGTTCTGGTCTTGCCTCCGCTTGCGCGCTCGGCTCGCTCCGAGATTACCAGGCTTGACCTGCCGCTCGAAATCACAAAGGGCGGCATAGTTTTTCTGGGCATACTTTTTCTGGTCGCGTTCGCCGCGTGGAACACAGGCAACAATCTGCTCTTCCTTGTCTTCTCGCTTCTAGCCTCTACGCTCTTCGTTTCGTGGGTCGCTGCGCGAGCGTCCCTGCGAGACCTGACGGTTTCCGCGCGCTTCCCGGATCACATCTTCGCTGGCGAGCCTGCGCCTGTCATCATCATGCTGCGAAATAGAAAGCGCATCTTGCCTTCGTGTTCAATTCTGGTCGAAGCGCGCGGGCCTGTTGATAGCGATGAGAAGAGGCGTAGAAAGGTGCGTTTTCGCAAACGCACGCTGGCCTATTTTACTTACGTGCCGCACAAAGTGGTAGCAGAGCAGCGTGTGGAGCAGCTTTTCAAACGGCGCGGCCACGTTCTGATTACAGGCTTCGAGCTTTCCACAGCATTCCCGTTCGGCTTCTTCCGGCGTCGCCGCCGATTACGAGCGCGCGACGTTGACATCCTGGTCTATCCAAAACCTTTGCCAGCGAGCGATGATCTGCATCTGCTTCCGATTAACGCAGGACGCCTTGCTTCCCTGCGTCGCGGCGCTGGGCACGACCTGTTGAGCCTACGTGACTATCAGCCGCAGGACGACCTTCGACACATTGACTGGAAATCAACTGCGCGCGCGCGCCGATTGATTGTTCGAGAGTTCACTGCCGAAGACGAGCGACGCGTGACCATAGCGCTGGACACGCGTATTCCTGAAAACTCGGACGCCAAAGAGTTCAAGATAAAATTCGAGCGCGGTGTGGTGCTGGCTGCATCGCTCGTCGCTCACTTCATAAAGGAGCGCGCGGAAGTGCGTCTATTGCTAGGCGAGGAGCGCGGGCGATACGGCACAGAACAGGAGCAGCTTTACTCTTGCCTGCGACGGCTAGCGCTTGTACAGCCTAACGGAAATTCACCGAAGGTGAGAGATTCTGAAGCGGAGCAGCCTTTCGAGAGCAGTGAAGAGTTTACGCCAGCAGGCGAGGGCAACTACGTTATTCTTCTGACAGCAGCAGAGCGCGGGACAATTCCGTCTCAGGTCTGGCGCACGTCGCATGTAATCTATCTCTAAAATTTCAGGCAAGGCAAAGATAAGAAGGCAAAAGTAAAAAGGTAAAAGGCAAAAGTAAGGCTGAAACCATCTTTTACTTAAAATGCTTTTCGCCTTACCCCTTTTGACTTTCCTTTGCCTTTTTACTTTTGCCTTAACTTATGTCATCAATCCCTACCGCCGAAAAAAAACGAACTCGTTTCTCTTATTCGAATCGCATACTTCTGCCTGTTTCCGTCTGCTTCATTCTGTCTGGCGCGACAGGCTTGATCTATGAGGTGCTGTGGGCGCGCATGCTCGGCCTTGTGTTCGGCGCGACGACTTTTGCAGTGAGCACTGTGCTGGCGGCATTCATGGGCGGGCTTGCTCTGGGCAGCGCTTGGGCTGGTAGAGTTGGCCCAAAAATAAGAAGGCCGTTGCGCGCATACGGCCTGCTTGAGATTGGAGTTGCGCTCTACGCTCTGGCCGTGCCCGCGCTCTTTCGTGCGGCTGACGGGTTTTACGCGCTTGTCTGGCAGCGATTTCATCCGGGCTTCTTCGCGTTCAGCACATGGCGATTTGCGCTTTCGTGCGCGCTGCTTCTAGTGCCTACGGTTTTAATGGGCGCGACTCTGCCTGTCCTTGCGGCTGCGCTTCTGCGCTCGCCGCTTCGCAACGAAACGACCGTTGCGCGTCTCTACACCTGCAATCTGGCTGGCGCTATCTTGGGAACGCTCATAGCGGGCTTCGTCCTGCTTCCTTTCGCTGGCGTGCGCGCCACGATTCTCATTGCCGCAGTTGCGAATCTTGTTATAGGCGCTACGGCGATTCTTATTGATAAAAATTTCAGAAGAGATTTTGAGACGAGCGATGATGAGAAGAATACTGTTGAGCGTTCTGAGGTGGATAGGACGATTGCTGGCGAGCGCATTGATTCGTTTGAGACGGAGGACGGAACTAAATTCTGGCTGCTTTGCGCGGCTGTTTCAGGGTTTGTGACTATAAGCGTGCAGGTGGCATGGTCGCGCGTGCTCGCCATGATAATCGGTTCAAGCACCTACGCCTTCAGCATAGTCGTAGCGCTCTTTCTGCTTGGACTCGCCGCAGGCTCCTTTCTGGTTTCGCGCAAACGTGGTTCTAAAAATCTCCTAAAAACAGTTCTGACAATCGAGCTTGTCACGGCATTCACGCTAGCCCTAAGCATAGCCATTACAAATCAAGCGCCAGCGTTTCTCTGGACTATGGGCTTGAAACTCGAAATCAATTCGTGGTCGGGATTGCTGGCGCTGCAAATTTTCGTCGCGGCATTAATCGTTCTCATCCCTGCCGGACTGATGGGAATGGTGATGCCGCTCGTGCTCGTGTGGGCTGGACGCGCGCGAGACGAAAGGGAATCTGTAAGGCTTGTGGGGAGAAGCTACGCCGTCAATACGCTGGGCGCGATTGTGGGAGCTTGGGGCGCTGGCTTCGTGCTCATACCGAAAGCGAGCGTGCGGTTCACTATTCTTTTCGCGGCTGCGCTCTGCGTGATTGTGGCCGGGGTGGCTTACAGGCCGAAGAGGATTGACAGGGATGTGGGGCGCGCTCTTTCGGCTGGCGCAACTGTTCTGCTCGTCGTCTTGCTTTTCATCATTGCGCCTGCGTTGAATCTGGATGATCTGTCGAAGGGCGTCTACGACAGCTTTGTGCGCGTGCTTGCGAAATCGCGCGGGAGCGTGAGCGACGAGACGACTCAAAGCGCAGCGCCTGAGACGCACAGGCTCCTGAAGTTTTATGAAGGGCCAACTGCGACCGTCTCTGTGCGCGAGGACTGGGGCATACGTTCGCTCGCAATCAACGGGCGAACGAACGCTTCGGACAGAGACGACATGCCTACGCAGGTGATGTTGGGCCAACTGCCGCTGCTCGTCTCGCCGCGCGCTCGCAACGCGCTGGTCGTAGGCTACGGCTCCGGCGTGACCGTCGGCGCGATGCTTCAATCTCAAATAAACGCGCTCGACTGCGTGGAGCTTGAGCCTAGAGTGATTGATGCCGGAGAGTTTTTCAATCACGTCAATCATGCGCCGCGCAACGACCCGCGTTTGAAGCTTATAGTTGACGACGCGCGCGCCTTTCTTCGCGTCAACCCCGCTCGCTATGACATTATCGTTTCAGAGCCGAGTCATCCCTGGGTTCCGGGTGTGGCGAATCTTTTCACACGGGAATTCTTCGAGCTTGGGCGTGAGCGGCTGAACGACGAGGGCGTCTTCTCGCAGTGGGTTCAAACCTACCAGCTTTCTACGGAAAGCCTTCGCACGGTTCTGGCAACATTCAGGAGCGTCTTCCCGCATGTCATGGTCTTTCGTGTGGAGGGCGCTGCGCGCGGCAAAGATTTAATCCTTATAGGGAGCAACGTGCCGCTCAACCTCGCTCGTGTAAGCGAAAGGATGAACGACCCGCTCGTTCGCGCAGAGCTTGCGCGCGTTGGGATGGATGATAGAAGCGCTATCGCCGCATGGTATGTGTGCGACGAATCTCAACTGGACGCGGCTGTAGCAGGAGCAGCAATCAACACGGACGACAACATGCTGGTCGAGACGCGCGCGCCTCGTGAAGCATTCCTGCCTAGCATAATATCGAACGCTGACTGGGTTGAAGATTTGGCGCGAAGAGGAAGAGCATCACCTCCTCCATTCTGAAAAGGCAGATGCTGGATGTTAGATGTCAGTCACTGATGTTACGCATCAGTAACTTTGTCGAAGTCACTTCAACGAGTCTGCGTTAGCAGACGAAGAGAGTAAAGCCCCTGACGAAGCGAAGCGTAGTCTGGGGTATAATACGATGAGAATATTAAATGAGTCTGCTTTAGCAGACGACAGAGGCGCGAGATGAAAGATAGCTGCGTAGAGCATAAACATCTGTCGTCTGCTCACGCAGACTCCGACCTTTCTCGTCCTTTACCCCAGACTCCGCTCACGCTTCGTCAGGGGCTTTACTCTAATCGTCTGCTAGCGCAGACTCGTTGGCGCTTTCTTTCAAACATTTCAACTGCGTATCATGAGTCAGCCAAATGCTTTTCTCTAGTATCTAACATCTAGCCTCTAATCTCTGACCCCTGCTTTAAGGATTTCATCCGCTGCTTTCCATCCGCTGCGTATACAGTCTGGAATGCCCGCGCCGTTGTAAGCGTTGCCCGCAAGTTTAAGTCTTGGAAATCTCTTAAGATGCTGGTTGATTCGCTCGACTCGTTCGAGATGACCAAGATGATACTGAGCCATAGAGCGCGGCCACTTTTGAACTAAAGAGAGCAGGGGTTCGCGCTCTATGCCTAGAAGATCATGCAAGTCGCTTCGCGTTGCGGCGAGCATTTCGTTTTCATCGAGCGCGTAGATTTCCGGCTGAAGCGCGCCGCCCAAGAATGCCCGCAAGCTGACGAAGCCTTCGGGCGCGCGCCCCTCGAATTTCACGCTGCTGAAAGAGCAGGCGATGATCGAGCGTCTTTCTACGAAAGGCACAACGAAGCCGAATCCGTCTAGAGGGTGCGGAATGTCCTCGCGCCTGAAGGCCATGTTGACAGTAGCCGACGACGCATAAGCGATTCCTTCAAGCTCTCGCGCGAGCAGAGCGTCGGTCTCTCTTAACAACGCTGCTGCGGAGTATGAAGGAAGAGCCAGACAGAGGGCGTCCGCCACTATCTGTTCGCCAGTGGAAGCTTGAACCAGCCACTGGTTGGCTTGCTCGTCGAAAATTAAAGATTCGGCTTTAGTGTTCAGGCGAACAGAAGCGTGCGGCAACTCTCTCGCAATCGCGTCAACAAGCATCTGCATTCCTTCGTCGAAAGATAGAAAGAGGTTGTAGCGCGCCCCGCTAGATTTATGCGAGCGCGAAGCTTCCGAAGTTTTACGTGCTCGCCACATTGCTAGAATAAGGCTTCGATGCTCGCGCTCCATATCTAAAAAACGCGGCATGGTTGCGCGCAAACTCAGAGCTTCAGGGTCTGCCGTGTAGATTCCGCCAACCATAGGCTGCGCCACGCGCTCCAGAGCTTCCTGTCCCAATCTTCTTCTAACGAATTGAGCTAGACTTTCATCGCTAGCGCCGTTCATCTCTGCGCGGCGCGGCAAGATGAGATCGAACGCCATGCGAGCTTTGCCCCGTAGGCTGAAGATACGGGAAGTGAGAAAAGGCCAGAAGCGGCCAGGCGCAAGAAGCTGGAATCCTTCGGGCACAGGATGAAGACGGCCATTGCGTACTATGAAGCTGCGACGGTTTTCCCCTCTTGTCTCTATGAGGCGATCCGCTATGCCCAGAGTTTGGGCCAACTCTACGACTTCGGGCTTTTCGGATAAAAATGCGTCAGGGCCTGCTTCTAGAAGAAAGCAGTCGTGTCGTTCCGTTTTGATGATGCCGCCCAGCCTCGACGAAGCTTCTATGAGCAGTATTTCGGGAGAAAGATTTTTTGCGCGGCTCTGTTCCAGAATGCGATGCGCCGCAGCAAGGCCGCTTATCCCGCCGCCAATGACGACAACCCGCCGAAGTTTTCTCTTTGCTTCCATTCTGAAAATCTTTCGGAGTTCAATCCAGAGTAATTCTCGATTAAGAGTATGAAACGCGATATGTCACGACCGCAGGACACGGAGGAAGCAGAGAGAGAAGATCAAAAATATTTGAGATCTGAAATCTCAAATTTGAAATTTCAAATTTGAAATTTAAGATTAAAAATTCTATGTGTCCTCCGCGTCCTGCGGTCATGAATGATTCTTTCCTGACACTCAACTGAATTTCTCTCTAATCTTGACGTTCATGCCATGCGCTGAGCAGTTCCGCCTCGCGCTCGCGTGTGATGCCTGCTGGCGGTCTCTTCAATTCGCCGGATGTTTCTGGAAAGAACTCCTGCGAAGTTTCCGCAAGCCAATTGAGCGTGTCTCGAACGGTTTCGGCGAGCGGGCGAAATCCAAGACCTGCTGCGATGGCCTTAGACGAATCAATCGCCATGAAACCGCGATAATTTTCGCCCAAAATCCAGAACGGCAATTCCGTCCACTGCCCAACACCTTCTCTCTCTAAAAACTCGTCGCTAACCCATGTGAACCGCGCGTCGCTTCCGCTCACACTTCTGCATTCATCAAGAAGCTCGGCCATCGTCAACAAATTTTCTGGGCCGTTCGTGTTGTAAACGCCTGTCAGACGTTTCTCTGCTGCCCAGACAATCCATTCGGCCAAATCTCTAGCGTCAATGAACTGAATCTGTCTTCCAACTTCTCCCGGCGCAAGGACTTCGCCGCCTTCAGACACGCGGCGCGGCCAATAGGTGAAGCGACCCGTGGGATCGTGCGGGCCAACTATCAAGCCCGGGCGCGCGGCGAGAAAGCGACCGGGCATCACATCACGGGCGGCCTGCTCGCTGAGCGCCTTCAACGCGCCGTAATGCTCGTTCACATCTTCGGACGATTCATCCGGCATGGTCGCAAGCGGCGCGTCTTCCTGCAAGCCGGGCTGGGAAAAATCTGCATAAACGGAGAGCGACGAAACGAAGATGTAAAGCTCTACGGCGTCAGCCAGTAATTCAGCCGAAGCCCTTACGACACGCGGCACGAAGCCGCATGTATCAACGACAACGTCCCAACGCCCGCCTTTCAGCGCACTCAAATTTCCGTCACGGTCTCCGCGAAGACGCTCGACCTGCGGAAAGAGTTCTGGATTATGCTGACCGCGATTAAAGAGCGTCACCTCATGACCGCGAGCGAGCGCCGCATCAACTATGTGACGACCTAGAAAAACAGTTCCACCTAGAATCAGAATTCTCATAAACAACCCATAATAAGAAGCGACGCGGAGACGCGGCGAGTGGGAGACGCGGCGATAAAATCAGAAGCTTTTTTCTTTCGCCGCGTCTCCGCGTCTCCGCGTCCCCGTGTCTATTTCTTTGCCCGTTCTTCCCGGGCAGCAATCAGGTTGGCAAACATCTTGGCTTGCACCCCGGCTGCCTAGAAAGCGTTTCGGGGCGTTGTCTGTTCGCTCAAGAATCAACTCACAGATCATCTTGACGAATGACGTATGCGTTCCGACTGTTGCCGCGCGAATCATGTTCAGGCCAAGTTCCGACGCAACGCGACGCGCTTCCGTATCAAGATCATAAATGATTTCCATGTGGTCTGAGATAAAACCTACAGGCGCGACGACGACATCCAATGCGCCCTCTCGTTTCAAATCTCTAAGATGATCGCAGATGTCTGGCCCTAGCCAAGGGACGTGCGGCGCTCCGCTGCGGCTCTGAAAGACAAGCTGCCAACGGTCATGACCTGCATGTTCAGCGACGAGTCGGCAGGTCTCTTCCAGTTGAGTTTGATAATCGGAATTCCGGGCAAATGATAGAGGGATGCTGTGCGCTGTGAATGCAATGCGCGAACTCGTTCGTCTGGCTTCAGGAATCCGTTCGAGCGCGGCTCTGACATGCTCTGCGCAAGGCTCTACGAAACCCGGATGATTGTAGAAAGCGCGCAGCTTATCAACGTGCGGCGCGTTTGCGCCGACCGCTTCGCGCGCCTGTTCAATGTCTTCCAGATACTGACGGCAGCCTGAGTAAGAACTGTAAGCAGAAGTAACGAAAGCGAGCGCTCGGCGAATACCGTCAGCTTTCATCTCGTTCATTGTGTCTTTCAAAAGCGGATGCCAGTTGCGATTGCCCCAGTAGACGGGCAGATGCATCCCGTGCTCTTCCATCTCTTTCCTCAACGCAGCTATCAGTGCGCGGTTCTGCTTATTGATAGGACTTACGCCGCCGAAATGATAGTAATGCTCTGCGACCTCCATCAATCTTTCCTGCGGCACATTGCGACCGCGCAGCACGTTTTCAAGAAAAGGAATCACGTCGTCCATTCCTTCCGGCCCGCCGAAAGAGAGAACAAGGAGAGCGTCATACTGATTTTGGATTTTGGATTTTGGATTTTGGATTAAATGGTTAGTCATCTCTTAACCTAAGATTTAATTGCTCAAGCTTGATTCATTGCTCCAATCTAAAATCCAAAATCAATTAGACTTTAGACTCATTTCATGGACTGCCTCGACCAGAGCGATGACGTTGTCAACGGGAGTTTCGGGCAGTATGCCGTGGCCTAGATTGAAGATGTGGCCGTCACGTCCGTTTGCGCTATCCAGAATCTTTCGCGCTTGCGCGATGACATGATCTCGATTCGCAAACAGAGCGACCGGGTCAAGATTGCCCATGATCGCAACGTCGCCCAATCGCCGCCATGCATCACCCAGGTCAACGCGCCAGTCCACGCCAATAACGTCGCCGCCAGCCTCGCGCATCAATTCAAGCAGCGTGGCCGTGCCTGTGCCGAATTGTATGACAGGCGTGCCGTGCGTGACGCTTTCTATAACGCTGCGCGTGTGCGGCAGAACGTATTTGCGATAATCGTCCTGGCTCAGACAGCCAACCCACGAGTCGAAAAGTTGCACGGCCTGCGCGCCAGCTTCTATCTGCGCATTGAGATAACGTACGAGTGCGCGGGAAATCTTCGACATCAACACATTCCATGCGCCAGCGTCCGTGTACATCAGCCGCTTGGTGTGAACGTAGTTGCGCGAGCCGCCGCCCTCTACTATGTAAGATGCAATTGTGAACGGAGCGCCGCAGAATCCTATGAGCGGGAGGTTGCTGGAAAGCGCGCGCCTTGTTAATCGAATAGCTTCATAAACGTAATTGAGCGATTCAACGGATTCGACTTCATGAAGACGGTCAACGTCTTCAGCCGTTCGTATGGGGTCGTGAATGATTGGGCCTTCGTCTTTGCCGAACTCTAATCTTAAACCCAGCGGTTCTACTATAAGCAGAATGTCCGCGAAGATTATCGCAGCGTCAACGTTAAGGCGCTCGACAGCAGTGACAGTCACCTCGGCTGCAAGCTCAGGCGTTTTGCACAGTTCGAGGAAACTTGTTCGTGCACGCACCTCTCTGTACTCGCGCATGTATCTTCCCGCTTGACGCATCAACCAGACGGGCGTGTAAGGCACAGGCTCGCGGCGGCACGCGCGCATGAATGGGCTATCATAAAGCTCCAGGTCGGAATCGCTTCTCTCGCTCACGAAAATCTATCTTCTCCAAATTCTTAAAGATGAAACCGAGCGCATGACTTCTAGCTGAGCATTGAGCCTTGGCGCGCAGGGCTTCTCCTAGTTAAGTTACTGAAAGACTACAAAAGGCAGTGACAAGTGACAAGTGACGAGCAAGAGAGAATTTTTAATCTTTAATGGATAGTTTTATAAAAGCGCTTAGCTTCTTCTTAATACTGAAGTCTAAGAACTGAAAACTTGATGTTGAATTAAAGATTAAAAATGATTCTTGTCACTCGTCACTTGTCACTTGTCACTGTTCTTAAAATTTCTTGCCATAAACTGGCGTGTCGCGGTGTTTATCTCATTGAAAGGCCGATAGGAGTAGCCCATCCAAACGGTTAACCAAACAGAATAAGGAGTAGACTCATGAGACAAATCTTCAATCGCATAGTCCTGTTGGCCGTCGTCTGCGCACTGGCAGCCACAGCCTCTTTCGCTCAAACCAAGAGCAAGACCGTGACGTTTCCAGAAGATGTGATGGTCGCAGGCAAGCTCTTCAAGAAGGGCACGTACAAGATGAAGTTCAATCAGCAGACAGGAGAGTTGACCATAGCTGATGGTAATAATTCGGCTACCGTATCGGCACGCTTGCAGAAGCGTGATGCCAAGGCAACAAGAACAGTGATAAGTTCGCGCCAGGATGGAGACAACCGTGTGCTGAGCGGCATAACCTTCCGAGGTGAAGACGAGACCTACCAATTGACCGAAGGGACAAGCGATACAGGAGCAGCGAGTACGTCGCCGCAGCATTGAACTTTTTGTTACAGGCGCGCTCCTCGGTCACATTCAGCGCGGGGCGCGCCTTAGCACTTCAAATCAGCGTGAAGAAGTGCGGCAAAACGCCGCGCGGGCGTTGCATCTTGTAAAGTTGAAGTCTGGACGAATGCCCGGCATGAACCATTTGGATTGATCCAGACATCAGAGTGAATTAAAGTCTTAACTGTCGGAGGAGAGTTTTTGAGATGAAAAGAATAGTAACGGCTGCCGTTCTGGCGCTGCTCATAGGACTGGGCTGCCTTCCATCATTGAATCACTTGGCTGCTGCTCAGACTGAGAGGAACGTTAACGGAGAGTTCCGAACGGGCAGCGGCAAGAAGCTCGTAATGGATTTACGCACGGGCGGCTCGATTGAAATCACAGGTCAGGACAGCGACATGATGACCGTGAGCGCGTTCCGAGGCGGGCGCGATGGATTAGAAGCTCAGGTGGAATTCAACACAGACGATGCGGGGCTTCGGGTCTATTCGCACTATGACCCGTATCGTCACAACAATTTTTCAGCCAACCTGAAGTTCACTGTAAAAGTTCCGCGAAAAACTGATATTGAGATTGATTCGATGGGCGGCGCTGTGAAGATTACCGGCATTGAAGGCAACATAGAAGGCAAGACTATGGGCGGCGATCTTAATTTCTCAAATCTCAGGGGCGAGCTTCATTTCACTACTATGGGCGGAAGCGTCAATGTTCGTGATTCGGAAGTGAACGGCAAGGTGAGCACTATGGGCGGGCCTGTGCTTATACAGAACGTTACAGGGTCGCTCAAAGGCTCCACTATGGGCGGCGGCGTTACTTACCAGAATGTGAACAACTCTGCGGGAACTTCTTCTGCGGATGAGTTGCGAATCAACAGCATGGGTGGAGACATCAACGTGGGAGAAGCGCCGGGCGGTGCGGACGTAACCACTATGGGCGGGAACATCTTCATTCGCTCGGCTGCGAAGTTCGTTAAAGCCAAAACGATGGGCGGCAATATTCAGATTGACTCGCTAGACGGAGGCGTCAAGGCCACTACTATGGGCGGCAACGTACAGATAACTATGGTCGGCGATCCCAACGGAGGCGACCGCGACGTTTACATCACATCGCTCGGCGGCGACATAACGCTGACCGTCCCAGCAGGTCTTTCGATGGAGGTCGGCGTAGAGCTTGCTTACACACAAAAACGCAGGCGCGATTACCACATCACCAGCGACTTCCCGCTACAGCAGAACGAATCCGCCAACTGGGATTACACACAAGGCTCACCACGCAAATATATCTACGCAACGGGGTCGGTCGGAAATGGCAGATACAAGGTCATTATCAAGACCATCAACGGAGACGTGACGATAAGAAGAGGATAGAAACGACGCGGGGACGCGGCGACGCGGCGACGCGGCGAAAAAAAGAGTGGCAGGGATTCCTGGCTTTTCTCTTTCGCCGCGTCGCCGTGTCCCCGCGTCTCCGCGTCCCTTGCTTTTCAGCTTATTCTCGCCCGATACTAAAATCTCCTTGCCTGAATCTTCCAGATCACAGGAAAATCTTCAAAGGGCGAATTTAAGGGAAGGCGAGCGGGGATTCCTAGGCGCTACAAATTTTTGCCACAACTGGCGTGAGCGCGGTGTTTATCTCATTGAGAGCAGCGAATATGAGCGAGCGAGCGGGAGCTTTATTAGACACTGTGACGGATCAGGTTGAAACCACGGCGGCGGCGCTCGGCTTCGACGAAGCCTTTACGCTGCACCACAGGGCAGTGTTTCGCACGGCGCGCGCAATCGTACGCGACTCCGCTCTCGCAGAAGATGTAACGCAAGAGGTCTTTCTCAGGCTCTACAAGAACATGGATTCGACGCCGGGCGAAGAGTTGCTGCGTGCGTGGCTGCTTCGAGTGACTATGAACGTAGCGCGTAACACCTTGCGTGGACAATCCCGTGCGGTCGCGCGCGAAGAACTTTACGCGCAAGATGCAGAGAGAATCAACTGGTTCGCGCCCGCGCCGGAAGAGGAGCTAGAGCGTCGCACGGAGATTGAAAATGCACGGCGCACGCTGGATAGAATCAAGGAGCCAATGCGCAGTTGTTTGCTTTTGAAGCAGCAGGGCTTGTCATACAGGGAGATTGCCACCACCTTGCAGATAAACGAGACGAATGTGGG
This sequence comes from Acidobacteria bacterium 13_1_20CM_3_53_8, assembly GCA_001920415.1. GTDB lineage: Bacteria > Acidobacteriota > Blastocatellia > Pyrinomonadales > Pyrinomonadaceae > 3-1-20CM-3-53-8. Next base: position 121,851 of record MNJR01000059.1, read on the forward strand.
GAGCCTTATAGCGCGCGGACGAAAGGAATTTGTGAGGTTGTACGGGAAGATCGGAGGGAATAGATGAAAGAGTTATGTTTCGATGAAGCCGTTCTTCAAAGCTATTTTGACGGCGAGCTTTCCCCCGAAACGATGCAGTCGGTCGCGGCGCATATCAATGCGTGTGTCAACTGCGCCGCGCGAGCGAAAGAGATAGAGAGCGAAACCGAATTGATGAGAGGGGCGTTCGCTCCTGAGATGGAACTGGGCGTGCCTACAGAGAGTTTGCGCGCGCGCATTGATAGCGCTATCAAAGCGGAACAGTTGAGCGCGCAGGCTAGAGAAGTTAGAAAAGGATCAAATCTTCGCGCATGGTTCGCAAGCTTGATACCGGGCTTAAATTTCTCGCCCCAGCACGTCGCCGCTTTTGCGAGCGTTCTTGTACTAATTGCTGTTGCGGCGGTCTTTGCCGTAATTAAGTGGCAGCACGCTACGAATGGTGCAGGCTCTACAGGGACTATAGCTACTAGCGCTACTCCTGAACCGACGGTTGTTACTCCTCCCGAAGAAGGAACGCAGCCTTCGCCTTCACCTTCGATTGAAAATAATAATCAGAATGCGCCCAAGCTCTACAACGCGAGCGGGCGACCTTTCAGAAGGCCTAGGATTCCGGGAACGCCTAGCGGCAACAATATGGTAGCCAGAGAGCGAGCGCCTAATCTTGCGCCTCCTGTACAAAGCCCTCCGCCGCTGCCGGATGAGCAGGGTTATCTGAAAGCAATCGCTTCATTAACGAATGCGATTGACAGCACGGGCAATTCTACTTTGCCGCCGAGCGTACAGGCCGAGTACAGGCGCAATCTTGAATTAATTGATCAGGCGATTGCGGCTACTCGCGTAGCTGCGCGTCGTAATCCGCAGGATGCTTCGGCCAGGCAGTTCCTTTATGCGTCTTATCAGAACAAGGTGGATTTGCTTAGCGCGGTCGCAGACCAGACCATGCTAGTAGCAAGCAGATAGAAAGAGGAAAACGAGAAGAAAATGAAACTCAAGTCTTTAATCACCGCAGCCGCTTTTACAGCCCTCTCGCTGTGTGCGCCAGTGGCGCAAGCGCAAAGGGTTGTTGAAAGAACTGTCGCCAAAAACAGGGTTACGGTGGTAAGCGTCGCGTCTGTGACCGAGCAGACTGCGGCGGCCAGCGAGAACGTAGTGGTGACGCTCTCGAATATCTCAGGCCACCTCAAAGTTCATGGTTGGGACAGGCGTGAGGTTCACGTTAAGACCGAAGACGCGAAGCGCGTGGAGCTTAGACGCGAGGACAGTTCTAACTCTTCCAGTCCTGCTACGCGATTGCAAGTTCTCTTTGCGCGCGAGACAGGGAATCCGAACAATATAGACTTAGAGGAGTGCGGCGAAGAGAGCGACGTGACTCTGGATGTGCCGCGCGGCGCAACCGTATTCTTGAAAACGCAGAGCGGCGACATTGAGATAGAAGATATAGCCGAAGCTCACGTGGAGACCAGCAGCGGCGACGTAAGCGCGCGCCACATCTCTAAGGCTATAGAAATGGCGAGCGCTAGCGGCGACCTGACAATAGAAGATTCCGCAGGGCGCGTGCGCGCTGTTTCCATCAGCGGCGATGTTGATGCCGTGAACCTGCGCGCTAACGATGCGAGCGATTTCATCAGGGTCAAATCCGTAAGCGGCGACGTAAACCTTAATCGTGTGAGCCACGCTCGCATAGACGCGGGAACTGTCAGCGGCGAGCTTAGCATGATTGGGCCAACTGTGCGCGGCGGCAGCTACGAATTTCAGACAGTTTCGGGCGATGTGACGCTAAATCTGCCTTCGGACGCTTCCTTCCGTCTTGACGCGCAAATCTTTCAGGGCGGCGATGTTAGCACTGACTTCAACTTCAGCCACGTCTCCAGAACCGTAGGGTCTCCCATTCCCTCCACCCATTTCGTAGGCACATACGGCACAGGCGACGCCACAATCAACATGCGAACCATCAGCGGCACGCTTCGAGTTCGCAGAAGATAAGGGAAAGGCAAAAGGTAAAAGTAAAAAGGCAAAAGTGAGGGGAAGCCAATCTTTTATTAAAAATGGTTTCAGCCTTCCTTTTGCCTTTTACCTTTTTACTTTTGACTTTCTCTTTGCCTTTACTTTCACTCATCTCGAAAAAATTAGAAAATTTTGCCACAAACTCCGGCTTCACGGTGTTTCAACAGTAGAGCGACGGGCAACGAAGGGAAGTTGAAGAGATGCGCGCGTTTGCAGTTACTGAAAGCGCCAGGGCTTTCGCTCAGAATTTCCATCCCAGACTATCAACGCCAGCGCAAGGTCAGCCGGGATTTGCGTGGCGATAATGAGGTAAGAATGATGAGAAAGAAGCTGTTTGTCGCATTAGTCATCATGCTCGCAGCACTGACGGACGCGCAACAATCAATCAGCCACATCGGCGGCCTGTTCAACGTTGCGAGGGTGTTGTCTGGAATTGGAACGAGGACTAGCTGCGTGACTCGCGTCTACGCGCAGGAGATTGCGCCCGCGAATGCGCAGGGCGACATGGCAGAGCGCGAAGAGATTGATCAATCGTTCCAGTTGACGCCCGGCTCGCGCGTTAAAGTCTCTACGGTAAGCGGCCCAGTCGAAGTCGAAACTACGAACGGCGACACTGCGGAAGTTCACATAGTTCGCTCGGCTGAAACTCGTCAGGAGCTTGATTGCTATCGCATGGTCGTCGCTCATACGCCTTCCAGTCTCATCATAAGACACGAGCAGGATTGCGCTACGATACGAGCGCACCAGCGAGTCAAACTTCTGTTGCCGCGTCGCGTTGATCTAACGCTTCAGACCATCTCTGGAAACGTGCGCGTAGGCGAGATCAACGGCATCGTGCGCCTCGATAGCATAAGCGGTGAAGTTACTCTGGATCACTCTGTGGGCGAGGCAGAGATGCACAGCATCAGCGGGCCGCTGAACATAACGGTCGCGCGTCTGGGCACACGCGGCATACGCATGGACAGCATCAGTGGTCGTGTGATGCTGCGCCTCGAAGACAGTCTTAACGCAGACCTGACGGTCAATAGCATCAACGGCGAGATCAAAAGCGAGTCGCCCTACGTGACGCTGGAAAAGATAGGCCCGGCGGATTTCCGCGCTCGCATTGGTCAGGGCGGCGCGCCAATCTCTATAGAAACCATCACGGGCAACATAACAATCCAGCGCGCTTGATCGCCTAGAGCGCTCTTGGCAGGCGCTCACGCGCGGCGATATTTGGTTGGTAGAAATTCGGAAAACGGAAGAACTTGGAAATGTATAAGATGAACAGGAAACTATTAAATCGAGTCTTGATGCCATTCTGCGCAGCAGTTCTCTTGATGCTCTGCGCACAGGGTGCAGAGCTTCGCGCGCAGTCCAATCAGGAGTTGCGCGAAGAGTTTCATCACACGTACCCCTTGACATCAACGGGGCGCGTGAGCCTTGAGAACATCAACGGCTCTGTGAGCATCAGCGTATGGGATCGTGACGAGGTTCGCGTTGACGCAATCAAGCGCGCGTATCGTCAAGAACGTTTGAACGAGGCGCACATAGAAATTAACGCGGATGCGGATAGCGTTCACATCAAGACAGAGTATCCAGACGAAGATTTCAATTTCTACGGCGGCTCGGACTCGCGTCGCTACGAAAATCCCGCGATAGTCGAATACCAGCTTACGGTTCCGCGCCGTAGCCGCATTGATTCCGTAGAGCTTATCAACGGTGCGCTCACGATTGACGGAGTGCAGGGCGACGTGCGGGCTTCCAGCATCAACGGTGGCGTGCAGGCTCATCGTCTAGGCGGCGAAGTCAGACTCTCTACAATCAACGGCGGATTGACGGCGACCTTCGATCCGCTTTCGGACGAGACCAGAACTATTACGCTCAGCTCTGTCAACGGCGGCGTGACGATCATTGTTCCTTCCAACGCCAACGCAACCGTGAAAGCGAGCACAGTGCACGGCGGCATCACAAACGATTTCGGCCTGCCGGTTCGTCATGGCGAGTATGTCGGGCACAGTCTTTTGGGACAACTCGGCACGGGCGGCGGCGTCCGCATACGCCTTGAAGATGTTAACGGTGGAATCTCTATACGCCATGCGCAGGACGGTCACCCCTTGAGCCAGGCCACGAACCTGCTGCCGGCGCAAACGGGCGGCGAGAATAGCGAAGATGCAGAGTCAATCGCGCAGGATGTCGCGCGCGAAGTAGATGAGGAGATGGCGCGCGTCAAGGTGAAGGTCAAACCAAGAGTTGTTGTGCAGGGCGATACAGAGGAGCAACGAGCGGCAAGGCGCGAGCAGATTGAGCGCGAACGCGAGCGCGTACGCGAACGAGCCGAGCGTCAGAGCGAAAGAGCGCGTGAACAGCGCGAACGACAACTGGAACAGCAGCGAGCGCAGATTGAGCGACAGCGCGAGCTACAACGTGCGCAGGTCGAACGTCAGCGCGAACAACAGCAAACGCAACTTGAACAGCAGCGAGAGGCTCAGCAGCGCCAGCGCGAAGAGATTGCTCGCCAGCGCGAGATTCAGCGAGAAACGCTTCGCCAGACGCAGGAAGAGATAGCGCGCCATCGCGAAGAGATCGCACGCGCCGTGCGCGAAGCTGCACTGGCAGGAGTTCGCGTTAACACAGTCGGCGACACGCGCCGCGTTGAGCGTGAAACCAGAAGCTTTGCTGTGAGCGGTACACCGCGCGTCTCCGCTGAAACTTTTGACGGCTCGATAACCGTCACAGGATGGGATCAGCAGAACATTTCTGTTACGGCTGTCAAACGCGCCAGCACTGACGAGCAGTTGCAGGGCATCAAGTGGCGCGCAGAGCAGCGCGGCTCTGAAATAGCAATCGTAGCGGATTTCGACAACGCCTACGCGCGACGTATAGGGAGCATGAATCTCATCAACGCCAGCACGAATCTTGAGATAAGCGTCCCGCGCAACACTACGCTGCATTTGAACTCGCGCGACGGGCGCGTGCATGTCGAAGGCGTAAGCGGCTCGCTTGATCTGCGTACAGGCGATGGCTCGATTGATGTGCGCGATGGTCACGGTCAGCTAATAGTCAACACGGGCGACGGTCGCGTTCGTATCGTAAATTTCGATGGTGACGTTGACGCGCGCACTGGCGACGGCGGCATAACGCTTCTTGGCCGCTTCGCTTCGCTGAAAGCATGGACGGGCGATGGCTCTATTTCGTTGGCGCTGCCTCAGGGGACGAACGCAGTGCTGGAAACGAATTCCGAATCGGTCGCGGACGAAGGGCTTAACGCGGTTCAGGAGAGTTCCGCAGGGCGTGTGAAACGATGGAGAGTCGGCAGCGGCGGTAGAGTCTTCACGTTGCACACGGGCGACGGGCGCATAGTGTTTCGTCGCGCAGAAGATTTCGCAGACACGGTTCAATAAGAGAACGTTTCAATAAAGACCTTAGCGAGCTTTGCTCTTTATCTTTGCGCCTTTGCGTGAAACTGCAATTCACATGAATCTTAAGTGTTAATAGAATTGCATGTTCACGCAAAGGCGCAAAGGGAAAAACTTAAGCTCGCAAAGGGTTGGGCTTACTGCCCTGACTTGAACACAAAATCTTTTGGCGTATGCCGGGGGACATACGCCAAATCGAATGAAACCTCGAAGCGCTTCGCGTCGTTCAGCCATGTATTCGCTGTCCGGTCGCTTTCACTAAGGGTTTAGCTGGTGAAGCATTACTCCCTCTCTACGGCAGTCTTTCGGACACAACAAGGGAGACACAGCTAATGAAGAAGTTTATCTTTGCGGTCGCTATCACTCTACTTGCCACTCTGAGTGTGACCGCGCAAACAGGCTCTGCTGCGACCACGTCTTCGCCTGCTGCGCCCACAGGTAGAAGAGGCATTACGCTTCCCCCTGCGAAGGCAAATCCCGTAACAATTCCAAAATTCGACCAGCCGCCTACGATTGACGGTCGCTTAGACGATGCCGTCTGGCAGAAGGCCGCAGTGCTTGGCGACTTCTATCAGATTCAGCCGGGCGACAACATTGCTCCTTCAAGAAAGACGGAAGTTCTGCTCGGCTACGACTCGAAGACGCTCTACATTGCTTATCACTGCTACGACGAGCCGGGCAGCGTGCGCGCAACCGTCCCGAAGCGCGATCAGATTTTTGATGACGATTACGTGGGCGCGTTCCTGGACACCTTCAACGACCAGCGCCGTGCTTACGAGATTGACTTAAACCCGCTAGGCGTTCAGGCCGACGGAATTATGGACACAAACGGGAACGAAGATTTCAGCTACGACATGGTCTTTGAGTCGAAAGGCACTGTCACAAGCGATGGTTACATCGTAGAAATTGCAATCCCGTTCAAGTCTCTACGCTACAACGCCGGAGAAGGACAGCTGTGGGGCGTACATTTCTTCCGACGCATCAAGCGATTCAATAACGAGCTTGATATGTGGATGCCTATTAACCGCGATATTTCGGCTTGGCTTCCGCAGGAAGGTCACATAACGGGACTCGTCGGCATCTCGACCGAGCACACTCTGGAATTAATTCCGAGCCTGACGCTCTCTGAAACAGGAGTTAGAAGACCCACATTGACGGCTGCGCAACGGCAGGCAGGATTGACGGACCCCGGTCGCATCGTCAACGAGCCAATACATTTCGACCCGGGACTAAACATCAAGTATACGCTGACGCCTACTGTCACGCTCGACGCTGCTATAAATCCAGACTTCGCTCAGGTCGAAGCAGATCAGTTGGTGATCACAGCCAACCAGCGCTTTCCAATATTCTTTCAGGAGAAGCGCCCGTTCTTTCTAGAAGGCATAGACTATTTCCAGACACAGATTGCTGCGGTTCACACTCGCGCGATAGTTGACCCGGACTGGGCTGTGAAACTTACTGGCAAAGTGCGGCGCAACACGTTCGGTATGCTTCTGGCTTCGGACAACGCGCCCGGCAATTTCAACGAAGACGAACGCGCGTCGCTTCACCAGTGTCAGGAGCGAAGGCTCTTTAACCCGAACGAGGTCTGCTCCCTTGAGCGCTTTGTTGACCAAAACGCGACGATCGGAATTCTGCGTTACAAGCGCGACATAGGCAGAGAATCCAACATCGGATTCCTAGCAACGGGCTACAGATTCATTGACCGCTACAACTATCTGGCCGGGTTCGACGGTCGCTGGAAAATAAATAAGGTCACCTCATTCAACGCGCAGGTGCTTGCTACGACTTCGCGCAACAAGTTCTTCTTCCCAGACCTTGGGCAATCTCTGGATCGCAGGGAGAACGGATTCATCTACGCGACCGATTACGGTAGATTCGCGCGCCACACGGACTTCGAGTATTCAGCCGTTGGTCGCACGCGCTACTACCGCTCAGACGCAGGCTTCAACCGCCGCACGAATACGAACAATCACAACATCTTCGCGCAGTACAGGTCTGAACCGCAGCCGAAGGCGCAACTGATTTCGTGGCGCGTCTATACAGACCTGAGCACAAACTTTGACTGGCAGGGACACCTGCAAATCTGGAGTTCGGAGACGCAGGGCAGAATCAACCTTAGACGCCAGTCCTTTTTCGCCGTTGGCATCAACCCCAGCTACGAGCGAGTGTTTGAAGGAGAGTTCGGCGCGCGTCGCAACCCCAACATTAATCTTGAAGGAGCTTTCTTCGGGGCTGACCCTGAGCGCTCCACTTACAAATTCAACATGTACGCTTACGGCGGTTCGACGCCAACGAAGAAGTTAGACTTCTTCTTCTTCGGCAGCCATACCATTAACGAGTTTGATTTCGATTTCGGCGCGCTGCCAAGGTTCCAGCGCGTAAGCCCAAGCGCTATACTCGCTCGTCAGGCGCGAGCTGCCGGAATCTGCAACGTGACTCCGCCAACGCCTCTGCCCGTAGTCTGTCTAGCAAAGCTTGATCCGGGGCCGGGCAGTTTCTGGCACTTAGAAGGCGACATAAACTACAGGCCGACCCAGGCTCTTCGCGCCGAACTTTCATTCGTTCACGAAAGTATCAGGCGAAACGACACAGGGCTGACGGCTTTCATAGAGAACATCGTGACGTTGAGGACTACGTACCAGTTCTCACGCTTCACGTTTGCGCGCGCACGCTTGGATTACGATTACATCGCGGCAAATGTGCGCGGTCAGTTCCTGTTGGGCTGGACTCCGAATCCGGGCACTGCCTTCTATCTGGGCTACAACGACGACATGAACGTGCACGGGTTCAACCCGTTCACGGGTCAGCTAGAACCGGGCTTCCGACGTAACGGCAGGACGTTCTTCATAAAGATGTCCTATCTCTTCCGCAAGAGCATAGGATCATAAGAATAACGAGCCTGGGGCGGGCAAACCGAGAGCGCGGCTGGATGCATCAAAGCCATCCAGCCGCACTCTTATTGCGGCTAACATGTCAGTACCGCCTGCGGTAGCGGGCGGGTAATAGTGGCTACGTTACTTGCTTGCTATCTAAAGCACTACCCGCCCGCTACCGCAGGCGGTACTGACTTAATAGTAAGTTATTTGAAACCTACGGCTATACCTGCGCGTTAAATACTTGCGCGGACGAAAGTTTTACACTCCATCGGTAAGGCCAAGCCAACTTTAAAGGACAGTTCTTATGCAGCTTGGGCGAATCTACACCAGCTACAGCGCTGTGCCGCAAGCTTCTGACACCTCGCCCGATGCCGTTAACGACTCACCTTTTCATTCCATCTTGAAATCCAGATTTTTAGATTTATCTATTTTTATAATCTCGCTTCTGCTCGCAGGCCATTTCACGCTTACGGCTAGCGCGGCCAACAATGTTCTGAAGCGTACGCTCTCGCTTCGCGCAACGGAGATTGCCGAAGGCTCGCGCGTGACGATTCTCTCGGACGCCTCGCTCGACGGTTATAGTTCGCGCTCTTCTGGCGACGGGCGGTTCGAGCTTCTGATACCGCAGGCGGGCGCACCAGTAATTCCCGCTGAATTTCGCGGTCGCGGCTTCGTTGATGTGCAGATAGAGCAACGTGGCTCGGATGTCTTGCTCTCTTTCAGACTGATGCCCGGCGCAACTCCGCGCGTATTTCAAAACTTCAATCGCATTAATCTCATCTTCGCCTTAGTCGCACAGAACGGGTCGGAACAGCCCGCCGCTTCAAACTCGCCCGCTCCTGAAACTCCTTCTTCGACCGAGAGCGCATCGCCCGCAGCTTCGCCGCATTCTAGAGCAAGCAACTCCAGAACGAGCGCCGCGCTGCCGCCAGCGAAAGCGCAGCCGCTTCATCTTCCTCGCTTCGAGCATCCGCCCGTGATTGACGGTCGCCTGGATGACGAAGTGTGGCAGCACGCCTTAGCGCTAACAGACTTCATACAGATTCAGCCGGGCGACAATATTGCGCCGTCAAAGCAGACGGAAGTTCTGCTCGGTTACGATTCAAGATTTCTCTACATAGCGTTCCGCGCGTTCGACGATCCCGGAAAGGTGCGTTCGTCCGTAGCAAAGCGCGATCAGATTTTCGATGACGATCACGTAGGTCTTTTTCTTGACACCTTCAACGACCAGCGCAAAGCCTACGAGCTTTTCTTCAACCCGCTAGGCGTTCAAGCCGACGCCATACGCACGGAAGGCGAGAACGAAGATTTCAGCGTTGACATAGTGATGGAATCAAAGGGCGCTACGACCGAGAACGGTTACACGGTCGAGATTGCGATTCCATTCAAGTCGCTTCGCTACGAAGCGGGACACGGCAAACTCTGGGGCGTTCACTTCCTGCGCCGTATTCAGCGCTTCAATGGCGAATTGGATTCATGGATGCCTGTATCGCGCGACATTTCGAGCGCTCTCTCGCAGGAAGGCCACATAGCCGATCTGGAAAATCTTTCAACCGAGCGAACGATTGAACTGATTCCGAGCCTCACGCTCTCAGAATCGGGTCGTCGTGTTGCTTCCGTCCCGTCAAGCGTGCTGGCCGCAAATAGAGGTATGGTTGATCCGGGGCGCTTCGTCAACGAGCCTATTCACATTGATCCCGGTTTGACTGCTAGATTCGGATTGACGCCGACCGTAAGTCTTGACCTTGCTATAAACCCGGACTTCGCGCAGGTCGAAGCGGATCAACTCGTTGTGCGAGCGAACCAGCGCTTCCCAATCTTCTTTGAAGAGAAGCGCCCCTTCTTTCTTGAAGGCATTGATATTTTCCAGACGCCGCTCACGGCAGTTCACACGCGAGCAATAGTTGACCCGGACTGGGCTGTGAAACTCACAGGCAAGCGAGGTCGAAACAGCTTTGGCTTCATGCTCGCATCCGACAACGCGCCCGGCAATTTCAGCGTTGAAGAGCGCAACGATGCCGCGCAGCTACCCGATATAGCGCGTCTCATTGACCGCAATGCTTTCATCGGCGTGGTTCGTTTGAAGCGCGACGTGGGGCGCGAATCAAGTGTGGGGTTAATAGCGACGAGCTACAATTTCGTAGATAATCATAACGAGCTAGGCGGAATTGACGGTCGCTTCCGAATCAACAAGATCACAACGCTCACATTTCAAGCACTGGGCACGGCATCGCGCCACTTCTTCTTCGACCCTGACCGCAACGATAACATCTATCGAACTGGAAACGGCTTTGGCTACTCCGTGCGATACAGCGTTGACGGCAGGAACTGGGGCTGGAGTTACGAAGCCAACGGGCGCACGCGCGACTATCTATCCAACGTGGGCTTCACGCGCCGCACGAACACCAACTACGACAACCTGTTCATACGCTACAACTCTAATCCGAAGCCGAAGGCGAGGCTCGTCTCATGGCGCGTCCTTGAAATTCTTGACACGAACTTCGACTGGCAACGTCGCGTGCAATATTGGGGCAACGAGAACCAGTTGCAGCTAAGCTTCCAGCGCCAGTCCGTTATCGGAATAGGCGCGAGCCAAAACCACGAGAGGATTTTTGAAGAAGAGTTCGGCGCAAGGCGTGGGCCTGTACAAACGGGCGCGTTCTTCGGCGCACCCGACCGCACGACTCAGCGCAACAACATATATTTCTACGGCGGCTCAACTCCCAGCCGCAAATACTCCTTCTTCCTCTTTACGATCTACAACTGGGGCGCTATGGATTTCGATTTTGGCGCCGGGTCGAAGTTTCCCAGAGTCAGCCCAAGCGCTATACGCGCGCGCGAAGCGGCGGCAGCAGGTCTGTGTGACGTGAATAATCCGCCCGATGTCTGTCTGGGACTTCAAGACCCCGGACGCGGCGACGCATGGGACTTGAATTTTAGTTTCAGCTATCAGCCCGTAGCTTCGCTTCATGCTTCGCTCGATTACACCAAGAGCAGGCTGGTGCGTCGTGACACGGGGCTGGTCGCGTTCGACGAAAACATCTTATCGTTGCGCGCAACGTACCAGTTCACGCGCTTCACGTTTGCGCGCGCACGCCTGGATTACGATACTATTGCGGCAAACGTGCGCGGGCAATTTCTGCTGGGCTGGACGCCGAACCCCGGCACTGCCTTTTACCTTGGCTACAACGACGACGTGAACTACAACGGTTTTAGTCCTGTTAACGGTAACCTTGAGCCGGGTCTTCGGCGCAACGCGCGCATGTTTTTCATAAAGATGTCCTACCTCTTCCGCAAGAGCATCGGCGGTTAATTTTTAGAAAGTTAATTAGAGAATGAAACTCCTAGTAATCTTCGCACTGCTACTCTGCGCCTTGACTGTTC
>MNJR01000059.1:133574-171117 GCA_001920415.1 Acidobacteria bacterium 13_1_20CM_3_53_8
CCGCAGGCGCAACCCCCGTCGGCTGCCGCCGCTCAGACACAGGCAGAGGCTACGACCGGCGCTCATAGCGCTGCGACGGGAAGGAACATAGTGCTCCCGCCAGCGAAGTCTGCGCCCGTGACTATCCCACGATTCGAGCGCCCGCCGACAATTGATGGAAGGCTCGATGATGAAGTGTGGCGTCATGCAATCGTCTTGCGCGATTTTTATCAGATAAGCCCTGGCGACAACATCGCGCCGTCGAAGCAGACGGAAGTTTTCATAGGCTACGATTCCAGATTCCTCTATTTCGCTTTTCATGCCTACGACGACCCTACGAAAGTGCGCGCCACTCTAGCCAAGCGCGACAACGTGTTCGGCGAAGACAACGTGCGCATCTTCCTTGATACCTTCAACGACCAGCGCAAAGCTTACGTTCTGGGCTTCAACCCTTTCGGAATTCAACAGGACGGAATTCTTTCAGAGAGCGGCGGAACGGATTACAGCGTTGACGTGGTGATGGAATCGAAGGGTGTGTTGACCGAAGACGGTTACACTGTCGAAGTTGCGATTCCGTTCAAGTCGCTTCGTTACGAAGCAGGGCGCAGCAGGCTCTGGGGGCTTCACGTCTGGCGCAACATTGATCGCTTCAACGACGAGATGGATTCGTGGATGCCTGTATCGCGTGACCGCGTGGGCACGCTCAACCAGGAAGGCCATCTCACGGGCCTGGAAGGAATTTCTACGGAGAGAACTCTGGAACTAATTCCGAGTCTCACGTTATCGGAGACAGGCCGCCGCGTTAGCTCCATTCCACAGAGCGTGCTTAGCAGCACGCCCGGCCTTATTGATCCAGGTCGTTTCGTCAATGATCCAATTCATTTAGACCCCGGCTTGAACGTGAAGTACGGAATAACGCCGACCGTGACGCTTGATCTGACGCTGAACCCGGACTTTGCGCAGGTCGAAGCGGATCAGTTGGTCGTTACGACCAACCAGCGCTTCCCAATCTTCTACCCAGAACGTCGTCCGTTCTTTCTTGAAGGCATAGACATCTTTCAAACTCCGCTCACGGCAGTTCACACGCGCGCAATCATTGACCCGGACGCGGCTGTGAAGCTAACAGGCAAGCGAGGTCGAAACAGTTTTGGATTCTTGCTAGCCTCCGACAATGGGCCTGGAAACTTCAGCGAAGACGAGCGCGCGTCGTTGCGCCAGTGTCAGGAGCGAAGGCTCTTTAACCCGAGCGTGACTTGCTCCCTTGAAGGCTTTGTTGACAGGAACGCCTTCATAGGCGTCCTTCGAGTTAAGCACGATGTCGGGCGCGAAAACTCATTAGGCTTGATTGCTACCAGCTACAACTTTATACAGAAGCACAATCAACTCGGCGGCATTGACGGCCACTTCCGCCCGAACAAAGTCACTACAGTTGATTTCCAGCTGCTCGGCACTACCTCGCGTCGCTCCTTCTCTGATCCAGTCCTGGGTCACAACATCTACCGCACCGGAAACGGCCTAGCATACGAAGCGCTCTACGATGTGACGAAACGCAACTGGGGCTGGCAACTTTACGCAGAAGGACGCACGCGCGATTATCGTGCGGAGGTTGGCTTCACGCCGCGAACTGATACTAACTACGACGCATTCGCATTTCGTTATAGCACCGACCCGCAGCCGAAGAAGCGTCTTATAGGCTGGCAGATTACTAGCTACACGCATCTGGACTACGATTGGCGAGCGCGCATACAGATATGGGAATCGGACGTTGTCTCCACATGGTTCTTCCAGCGCAGCACGACCTTCTACGTGGCCTATCGCAGAGGCTACGAACGACTGTATGAAGAGGAGTTCGGGATTGTGCGGACTGCCACACGTTCCGGCAAATTCTTCGGTCCCGGCGTGCGCTCTACGCCGAAGAACCATTACGTAGCCTTCTTCTCGATGGTGCCCAACAAGCAGTTGTCGTTCAGCGTGAAGACTGCCTATCGCATGGGCACTTTCGATTTCGATTTCGGTGGCGGGCCGAAATTCCCGCGCGTCAGCCCTCTTGCGCTCACAAATCCGAACGCGCTACAGCTAGACCCAGGCGCTGGCAATCTTCTTGACATAACGGGCAGCGCAAGCTACAAGCCTACGTCTGCCCTGAACTTCACGCTCAACTTTACGAAGAACAGGCTCGTGCGCGAGGATACCAATCGCGTGGCGTTTGATGACAACATAGTAAGCCTGCGGGGTACTTATCAATTCACGCGATTCCTGGCAGCGCGTGCGCGTGTTGATTACACCTCGCTTCAGCAGCGTGCCCGCGCGCAGTTTCTTCTGGCATGGACACCCGGCCCCGGCACTGCTTTTTACCTTGGCTACAACGATGACGTTAATTACAACTTCTTCAGCCCGATAAATGGTCTTCAGGAGCCGGGCATAAATCGCAACAGCCGCACCTTTTTCATCAAGATGTCTTACTTGTTCCGTAAAAGCTTTGGCGGGTAAGAAACTTAAAGGCGCGGCGGCGTGGGCTAGTAAGAGGCAATTTCAAAACCTTCTTAGCGAGCTTTGCTCTTTTCTTTGCGCCTTTGCGTGAACATGCAATTCACATGATTCTTGAGTGTTAAGAGAATTGCATGTTCACGCAAAGGCGCAAAGGAAAATGCTTAAGCTCGCTAAGAAGGTTTTGAAATGCGCTCTAAGTATTTTTTCTAAATCTTGAAGGGCGTTCGCACACTCTAATTGCGCGCGCCCTTCGCTTGTTCAGTAAATGTGGCAGTCGCGTGATAAACTATGACCTTTCAAGACTAGATAGTTTCCTGACCATTCAGTCTTTAAGATGACAAAGTCTTCATTCATAAAATCCAGAGGGCAGAGCACTGTCGCATTATTCGCTCTTATCTTGTCGGCGTCGCTCGTCATCTCTTGCAAAAGCGGTTACCCAGCGTCTGCAAAGCAGGGCGCTAATGATGCGCGCGAGCCTAAGTCGGTTCATGTCGCGCAGGTAGCGGAAATTCCTGTGGGGCAAACGGTGACTGTGACGGGCGCGCTTGCGGCGGAAGACCGGGCGACCATCAGCGTGAAAGTGCCCGGAAGATTGCGCTCTATCTCAGTTGATCTTGGCAGCGTGGTTCGACGCGGGCAGGTGATTGCAGAGATTGATCCTGTAGATTACAAGTTGAAAGTCGAGCAAGCGGAAGCAGCTTTGCAACAGGCGCGTGCGCGTCTTGGGTTAGCGCCCGATGGTGACGACGACCGCGTTGACCCTGAGCAGACCGGAACGGTAAGACAGGCGCGCGCGCGTCTTGACGAAGCGAAAACTAATCGTGAGCGCGCATCAACTTTAGTGCAGCAGGGCGTCATCTCGCGCGCAGAGTTTGACAGCCAGGATGCGGCCTTCAAAGTTGCTCAGAGCAATTATCAGGATGCATTGGAAGAGATTCGCAACCGTCAGGCAGTGCTCGCGCAACGACGAACGGAGCTTGCGCTTGCTCGCCAGCAACTCTCCGACACGACCATCTCAGTTCCTTTCGATGGCATGGTCGAAGAAAAGCGCGCGAGCATAGGTGAATACCTTGCGGCTGGCGCGCCCATCGTTACCGTTGTGCGCGTGAACCCTTTGAGGTTTCGCGGCGAAGTGCCGGAGCGCGACGCGCACGCTGTTCGTTCAGGTCAACAGGTTCGCTTGAGCGTAGAAGGCGATGCTAACATCTACACGGGTCGAATAGTCCGCTTGAGTCCGACTATCTCAGAACAGAACCGCGTGCTCATGGTCGAAGCCGAAGTCAGCAACAATGGAACTTTGCGCCCCGGAGCTTTCGCGCGCGCGGACATAGTGACCAGCGAAGGAAGCATGGCCGTGACCGTTCCAACGAGCGCCGTAACAACTTTCGCAGGGATAGAAAAAGTCATCATAGTCGAGAACGGCAAGGCCGTAGAGAAGCCCGTCACGACGGGGCGGCGCGGCGACAACTGGATAGAAATTCTCTCCGGCGTCAGCCTGGGCGATTCCGTAGTCATTGACCCCGGCAACCTTCAATCCGGCCAGCCAGTGAATGTTATTCAGTGATAAGAACAGTTTTCAGTTTTGAGTTTTCAGTTTTCAGAAAGAAGCGAAATGCTCTTATCTGAAAACTGAAAACTAAAAACTGAAAACTCAAAACTATCTTTTATGCAGAAGCTCGCTGAAATCTGTATTCGTCGTCCGGTGTTTGCGGCGATGATAATCCTGGCGCTGGTTGTGGTGGGCGCGGCTGGCTATTTCAAGTTGGGCGTTGACCGCTTTCCATCGGTTGATTTGCCTACGGTGAGCGTGCGCACTACGCTGGCTGGCGCTTCGCCCGAAGAGATTGAATCGGAGATTTCGCAGCCTCTAGAAGAGGTCGTCAATACGGTTGACGGCATAGACACCTTGCGCTCTGTCTCCGCGCAGGGCGTATCCATCCTGATAGTAACTTTCAAACTCGACCGCGACATTGATACAGCCGCTCAGGATGTGCGCGACCGTGTGAGTCAGGTCATAAGTCGCCTGCCCGCAGACACGCTGCCGCCGGTCGTAGCGAAATTCGATAACGACTCGACGCCTGTTTTGACCGTTGCGCTTTCGTCTGATCGCTCCGTGCGAGAACTGACCGAGATGGCGAACAACATTGTGAAGCTAAGGTTGGAGCGCGCGGGCGGCGTGGGCGCGGTCAACGTAGTCGGCGGACTTGATCGAGCAATCAACATCTGGGTTGATGCCGAGCGGCTGGCGGCCTACAAAATTCCCATCACAGCAGTAAGACAGGCGCTCGTTCGACAGAATGCAGACGTGCCGGGCGGAAACGTTGACGCTGGCCGACGCGAACTCACACTTCGCACGCTGGGGCGATATGCAGACCCGCGCGAATTCAACAATCTGGTCATTGCAAACATCAACGGCGCGCCGGTTCGCGTCAATGACATAGGACACGCTGAAGACGGTACAAAGGAGCAACGCTCCATCTCGCGCTTGAACGGCGAGCCTACCGTGACGCTTGAAGTTCAGCGTCAGTCGGGCGCGAACACAATCGAAGTCATCAACAACGTCAAGCAGGAACTGGCGCGCATCAACGGGCAACTCCCTTCGGACGTTCGCCTGGAAGTGATACGCGACCAGTCGCGCTATATCAACGAGGCGCTGCACGAGATTCAGACTCACTTGATCTTGGGAAGCATACTGGCTTGCCTTGTTGTCCTGGCCTTCATGCGCTCGTGGCGCTCAACGATTATCGCCGGCATTGCAATTCCCGCGTCCGTCATCTCGACTTTTGGGATGATGAAGGCTCTGAATTTCACACTGAATAGCGTGACTATGCTAGCGCTCGTGCTGATGGTCGGCGTGGTGATTGACGATGCGATTGTCGTGCTCGAAAACATCTTTCGTTTCGTGGAAGAGAAGGGCATGACGCCAATGCGCGCAGCCCGTGAGGCCACAGCCGACATAGGTCTGGCCGTCATGGCTACAACGCTTTCGCTCGTAGTCATCTTCGTTCCCGTCTCATTTATGTCTTCCATCTCCGGGCGATTCCTATATCAATTCGGCATCACTGCGGCTGTGGCAATCATGGTGAGCTTGCTGGTTTCATTCACGCTGACGCCTATGATGAGCGCGCGACTTCTTCGGGCTGAAGACGCGCAGAAGGCTGGCGGACACTCAGAGCAATTGGAAGCATCAGCAGCATCGCGCAGAGGATTTTACGGATGGCTTGACCGCCGTTACACGCGGATTCTTGAATTCGCAATGCACCACCGCATAATCATCGCAGTGCTAGCAATCGCTGTCATCTCGTCTAGCGTGCCGCTCTATCGTGTTGTCAAGCAGGAATACATACCTACAGACGTTGACGAAGCGGAGTTTGATGTTGGCGTGACTGCGCCCGAAGGGACTAGCCTCGCCGCTATGAATGAAGCGATGCTCGCGGTCGAGGAAGAGATTCGACAGACGCCGGGCGTGCGACTTGAACTGGCTTCGGCGGGAGGCTCTTTTCTGGGCGCGGTCAATCAGGGAACGATTTACGTTCGCATTGCGCCGCATGATGAGCGCGTCTTCTCGCCCACTCGATTATGGAAAGGAATCACGAGCGGCCACCCGCTCGAAGCTTTTCAGGGGAACTACAAGCAGAGCGATGTGATGCAGGAGATTCGCGCGCGTTTGAAAAAGTATGCGCCGCTTCGCTTCAGCGTTCGCAACGCGCCATCGTTCAACATTGGCGGCGGCAATTACGATATTGATTTCGTGATTCGCGGCCCTGATCTTGTCTCGCTCGCTCGTTACGCGAACCAGTTGCGAGAGCGTAGCGCGCAGCTTGGCGGCATTGTTGACGCGGACACGACTTTGAAGCTGGATAAGCCTGAGCTTCGCGTCACGATTGACCGCGCGCGTGCGGCAGACCTAGGCGTTGACACTTCAGACATAGCAACGTCGCTACGCTTGATGGTGGGCGGCGACGAGCGCGTCTCAAGATTCCGCGACGCTTCCGTGGACGAAGACTACGACGTTGAGCTTCGCCTATCGGATAGAGATCGACGCGATGCTGCAACCATCTCTCGTCTCTACGTTCCAAGTTCGCATGGCGGGCTTGTTAACCTTGGAAATCTGGTCAACATACGCGAAGACATCAGCCCGTCGCGCATTGATCGTCTGGACAGGCAGCGGCAGGTCTCTCTTCGCGCAACGGTCGCGCTGGGCTACGCGCTCGCAGACCGCATTGAAGCATTAAGAAGTGCTTCGGCAGAGATGAACATGCCTGCGGCTTACACCACTGCGGTTTCGGGGCGCGGGCGCGAGCTTGAGAGAACATTTTATGAATTCATCTTCGCCTTCCTGCTCTCAATCGCTTTCATGTACATGATTCTCGCGTCGCAGTTCGAGAGCGTGATTCACCCAGTGACTATCTTGCTGAGTCTGCCGCTCGCCGTTCCGTTCGCGCTTCTCTCGCTGTGGGCTACTGGCGATACGCTCAATCTCTATTCAGCGCTGGGCGTTCTGGTTCTCTTCGGCGTGGTGAAGAAGAACGCTATCTTGCAGATTGACCATATGAACAATCTAAGGGCGCGCGGGATGGAGCGCTACAGCGCGATCATTCAAGGAAACCGCGACCGGCTGCGCCCGATTTTGATGACGACGCTGGCGCTCGTCGCGGGCATGTTGCCGCTCGCTCTGGGCACGGGGCCTGGCGCGGAAGAGCGACGCTCAATCGCTGTCGTAGTCATTGGCGGACAGACGCTCTCGCTTCTTCTCACCTTGATTGCAACGCCCGTGGCTTATTCCATATTCGACGACCTGGGCTGGAATGCTGCGTGGAGCGCGCGCGTCAAACGAGTGCAGGGCGCGTTCAAGAGAAAGCGGAAGACGGTCGAAGAAGTTAATGAAGGCGATGGCCATTTTAACGAGCCGCAGTTATTGAATGAAGCGGAGCGAGAAGAAGAGATTGAGGCCGGGGTGGGAAGCGGCGATTGAACGGTTAGAGCAGAAAGTTTTTAGCCCGCGCAAGCGGGCGGCAGCATAAAGCCCGGTGCGTAAGCGCCGGGTTAAGAGTGCGATCAAGATTACGAAAGCCCGCGTGAGCGGGCGACAGCGCGTAGTAATCATAGCGTGAGTTCGACGTAAGAGAGAAAGGGAGAGAACTATCCACTAAATCACACTAAACCACACGAAGAGAAGAATTCGTTTAGTGTCGTTTCGTGTGATTTAGTGGATAATTCACTTGCTCGTACCTCTCTTTTGGCTTACATAGAACTCACGTTAATCATAGGGCTGTCGCCCGCTTACGCGGGCTTTCGTAATCTTTATTGCCATGCTAACCCGGCGCTTACGCACCGGGCTTTATGCTGTCGCCCGCTTGCGCGGGCTTGTTTCCAACTTTCACGTAAGTTGAATCACTGAAACACCTGATCCACCGCCACAACCTTAACGTTCTCAGGCCGCACGTTGATGCGGTAATCTTGAATAATCTTGTCCTCGTCCAATATGGCCTGCGGCTTCGGTGCATTGTAGGTGATAGGCGAAGACGTGTTATTGACTATAGCGTTACGCAAAGTCTCGCCGTCCCGCGTGATGAGAACGATGCGCATGTCATCCGACTTCAGATATTTCCTTATAGCGCGATTCACATCCGCGAGCGTCAGTCGCGAGAGCCGCTGGCGCATGTAGTCATTAAAGTTCGGGATGCCGTAGTAGCGGCTGTCCAGCGCATAGCCGAGCGTGGCGTCCTGCGTCTGCGTCAGTATGTTGACGTGCTTCATCAGATATTGCTGCGTTACCTCGAACGCTTCCTGCGACATTCCATCGCGCACAAGCTTGTTGTATTCGTAAAGCGCCGCTCGAAGCGCGAACATTCCCTGATTCGGCGGGACGGGTCGAATCCATATCTGGAAAATCTGCTGCTGTCGTCCAAGATTCGGATCAGGCTGGAACTGGAACATGCCGCGCGGGAAATATTCTATGTAAGAATAGTCGCCGTAGTTAAGCCCTCGCGCCTCGCGCAGACGCTGGTAGAGATAGCTGTTGGACGAACGATGTTCGCCGAAATAAGAGGCTACTATGGCGAGCGCAGGCCAATCAGGGTCGCGGCGTGTGACGCTTATGGGAAAGCCTAGCGAGATTGCTGTCGAGCGCGTCTCTCGCTCGACAATCTCTATGTGCATTCCGGGTTCAAGCTTGGGCTGAAGAATCTTCACGCTGTTCGCCTTGCCTGCGGGAAGCTTCATGAAGTCCGCTCTGATTTTTTGCGGGAAGTTCGCCGGATAGTTTCCTGCTAGACCGACCACAAGATTCGCCTGAGTGTAGTTGTTGCGATAAAACTCGCGCACGTCATCCAGGGTGAGCGCGTCCAGCGTGCTCAATCGTCCCACGTTTTGATGACCGTAAGGGTGGTTGGCGTAGATCATGTTGTAAAGCTCTTCTTTGCCAAGCTCCTCGTCGTTGTTCTCACGAAGATTCACCTTCAGAAAGTTTATAGCATCTGTTTTCAGGCGTGTGAAATCATCCTCGCGGAAGCCCGGGTCAAGTAGCATCTGCTGAATTAGCTGATAGTAGTTGCTCAGATTGTCCATGTGCGTCGTGCCGCTAAAGACGGTCATCTCTTTATCAATCTGAGAATCGAAGGATGTCGCCATAGGGTACATCGCCGTAACAATCTGATCGTAGGTGAGCGCGCGCGAGCCGCCCTGCGCGAGCATAGCTGCTGTGAGCGCGGCCACGCCCTCTTTCCCCTGCGGGTCAGAGGCAGAGCCTGTGTTGAAGAGTATGCGGAATGAGACGAGCGGCGATTGGCTCGGCTGCAAGACCATCTGAATGGCTTGTCTGGTTCCTCTGGCGGCGGGCGTCCTGGTGCGCCTGCTTGTCTGTGCGATTCCGCTTAACGATAGGGCGAACATGAGAAATGCTACAGTTGCTGTCTTCATTGTTGTGTCTGCCCTCCAGTCGCTGGTTTGTAATTGAGCGTGACAATCGTGCGGCTCTGTTCGCGGAAATATTTTTGGGCCATCGCGCGTATGTCTTCCGGCGTCACACGGTCGTAAAGGTCGAAGAGTTTGTTGATGGTTTCGGGCGTGCGCCTGAGCGCTATGTATGGCGCAAGATTGTCGGCTATGGCTTCGTTGCTGTTCAATGAAAGCGCAGTGCTGTAACGAAGGCGCGAGCGCGTCTCGTCCAGCTTCTTCTGCGTAATCAACTCTGTACTGAACCGCTTGAAAGTTTCCAGGATTTGATCGCGCACGTAATCAACATCCTCCGGTTTTTTGACGCGCGCAAACACTGTGAAAAGCTCCGGGTTCATGCGGTCGTCAAACGATGGCGAGACGAAATCCACCTTCTGCTCACGAAGGACTAATCGCTGGTACAGGTCTGAGTTTTCGCCGAAAGCTATGGGAGCAAGCAGGTCTAGCGCGGCCTTGTCAATCTGCTCGTCCGAGTACGCAGGGCCGTGAAAGGCTACGGCGACAAGGGGAAGAGTTGGCGAAGGCCAGTCAACGTGCGCCGTGCGGCTTTCGCTTTGCGCAGGCTCAACGGGAATATCCGGCACGTAGTTGCCGCGCTGCCAGTCGCCGAAATATTTCTTCGTCAAATCCAGAGCCTGCTGTCTGGTCACATCGCCGACTATCGTTATGGTCACGTATTCGGGGCGGTAGTAGCGATTGAAGAACTGAAGGCTATAGTCGTACTGGTTGGGCATATCTTCAACATCGCGCAGGAAGCCCATAGTCGTGTGCGAGTATGTGTGCTTCTTGAACGCCGTCTCGCGCAGCACCTCGAAGAGCTTCTCGAACGGGTTAGAGCTGTTCTTGTTGAACTCGCCCAGAACGGCCAGAGTCTCCGTCTTGTAAGCCGACTGATCGTACTTCAGATGCTGGAAGCGATCAGCCTCAAGGCGCATGACGGAATCCAAGTCTTCCTTTGAAAATACCTCGTGGAATACCGTGCGGTCGTCCGTAGTGTAAGCGTTGTCGGATGCGCCCGCGCGTTTGAGAATCTGGTCGCGCTCTTCGGGCGTGTAATGCTCGCTGCCCCGAAACATAAGATGCTCGAACAGGTGCGCGTAGCCGCTGCGTCCCTGCTCAATCTCGTTGCGCGAGCCAGTGGAGACGACTATGTAGAGCGCAACGAGATTCTTCTGATCCGTCGGAACGGTCACAAGCCGCAGCCCGTTCGGCAGATCGTCAATCGAATAGCTATAAGGGAAAATCTTACGCTGCGTCTGCCTCTGCGAAACCACCAGAAGCGGTATGCAAAGCAGGAGCGCTACGACGAGAAATGTTTTCATCGTGATAACTCCTCGAAGGTTAGAATCAAGAATTGGATTGAGACGAAGCAGATTATAGCATGAAGGTAGTTTTGGGAAAGAATCTAGAAGCGGCGGTCAGTAAAGGTTTTTCGGTGAAGGCGGGCGGCCTCGCACGGGCGCTCTATGCAGCGCTCAAGGGTGTATGCTCAACAAAGTTCGTGACGAATTAAAGTTCTTGTCTTTTTTCAATTCCTGAGCTACTCTTCCACGCCTCTGCAACCAGATCTACCCAAATCTCTAACACCCTTTCTAAAACAGGAGACAAAAATTATGCCCAGCTTATATGGAACACAGTTAGCAGTAACCGGCGGCGACGTTGGCCCCCAGAACAATGGTTACACACCTGTGCCGGGTCTGGGAACACTCTCTATCACGGACGATTTCCTGCAATTCGGTGGAAGCGCGCAGGTGACTCTATTCCTGGGCAGCGCAAACTCTATTGACGCAGATTCGTTCAACCTGTATGTGCAGATAGTGGATACAGCGACGAACAACGTTGTGTCGGAAGTGGTCTTCTATGGTGGTAGCGGCTATAACGGAATGATGATCGTTTCGGCCTACTATCAGATTGCGGCTAACACCCAGCCGGTTCTGCAAGCCCAGTGGCAAGTTATGGGAAGTACGGGCCTCACAATCGCAGCCCCGACAACCATCTCATTCACCGCAGCCGTCTTTGAATCTCAATCTACTTAAAGCCTGCTTGGGTGTAACTCAGGTCAGTACCGCCTGCGGTAGCGGGCGGGTCATCGTCGCATCAATCACCCGCCCGCTACCGCAGGCGGTACTGACCTTTCAACTACTGATTACTTCGTCTTTAACTGCTGGAAGTTTATCTGCGAGTTCATCAGGGACATTCAGAACTTCCTGCCAGCCGGACTCGTCAGCCTTCATGCGCGTTGTCAGTTCTTCGCGCAGACGGCGAAGTCGTTCGCTCAGAATCACTGGATAGTTGTTGATGTCCGAGAAGCGATGGCGCTGCTCTTCTACGAATGCTTTCTGCTTTGTGATTGAAGGAATCGCGTCGTGGTGGCCGTTCTCCCAGAACGTAACGAGCAGGCGCTCGACTTTTGTTGCGCCGGGAATCTCTATGTGCTCATCGTCCAACCCGATTACGTCCGCGACGTAATTGCCCGCCTCGTCCGTCCCTCGGAAGACTTGCAGCAGGCCGGGCAGCGTGGTCTTCTCAGGGTTGTGCGAAGCCTTCAGCGTGGGCAGACCCTCTATGATGCACTCTTTGAATATAACGCCAGCGACCTCTTCAACCTCGCTCGCCAGTTTCGTGCCGACGCCGAAGCCAGCGGCTGCGGGAAACTCTTCGACAATTCGCCGCACCTTCTCAACGTCAAGGTCGCCTGTAAGAATAGGCATCAGACCGCGCAGGCCATTCGCCTCGAAAAATCGTAAACACCATTCTCCTAATTTAGCTAAATCGCCTGAGTCAACTCTGAAACCTTTGAACGCACGGCGGCGCGCTTCCGTCGAAGTCGCTGCCATAGCAGCGTGAACCGCGCCCATAAAGACATCAATCGTGTCTAACAGCAGAGTCGTTCCGTTCGGGTTCGCGTCCAGCCATCGCTCGAAGGCAACCTGCTCGAAATGTTTGGGCCTATTCGTGCGCTCATCAATCTCAGGCTCTTGCATGTACTCCATGAAAGATTGCTGCCAGTAGTGCGCTTCAGTTCCGACCGCAGGGATTTCCAGACGGTGAGCAGCCTCCATGTTCGACGTATCGTTGAAGCCGCCTATGAATGCGTAGGTCGCAACTTCAACGGCGCGCTCTATGTCGCCGTTGCGACGAAGCGAGAAGTCCGAGAGCCAGCGGTCTTCGGCAGCCATACGAAACTGCATGGCAAGCGATGCAGTCGTCATAGGAAGATCGAATGCGTGCTCGAACTTAATCTCCTGCGCCTGCGTCAAACCGAACGGGCCTGTAATGTCTGCGAAAGGCTCTTGTGCGAACATGATCGTCGCGGGACGCACCGCGCGAATCGCTCCGACGAAGTGCATGTCCTCAATGGCCTCTGCGAAGAGCTTCAAATCGCCGCGATCCTGTTCGAGAAAGCGCACGCGCGGGCGATCAATGTTGCTGTTAATCAGCATTCGCACAAGCCGCTCGTGACCAAGACACGGCGCGAACCTCAATTTTCGCTGCGTAACATAAAACGTAGCCTCAGCATCGCTCAGCAATTTACCATGCAGCCGCGTCACATCCTTGTACGACGCATTGCCCATAGCGGCGTGGTAGCGATCTATATTTAAAGTTCCCATATCACAAACAAAAGTAGATCAATGAGCTTAAAGAAACATGTTGAATAATTAAACTCTCAAAGACTGTTCATATATTAACTGGTTTCAGTATCGGATATTTCACGCGCTGCTCTGACAAGAACAAGAGCGCCTCCAATACTTAATCCAATCAGACCTCCGCAGACAAACCCAAGGCCACCAAAAAAGATTGGTCCTATATTCTTTTCGATTGAAACAAATTTATATCGCTCTTGAGGTGGAACGCTTTCCCAGAGCTTTGTTGCTTTGTAGTCGGAAATTAATCCGATAAGCACGCCAAGGATCAAAGCAACAAAGCTTCCTATAAGGGCAGACTTTAGAATGGTAAGAATATCTTTAAGCATTAGAAGGCACGCTTAAACTTTCAAATAATTTGAGCGCCCGCCTCTCGCATCTCTTCTACTGCGCGTTGGCCGTCGCCGGGGCTGACTTCTACGGGACGCATCGCTTCGCTAACTACTTTTACATTGAAACCTTCGCGGCGTGCATCGAGCGCTGTGTTTTTAACGCAGTAGTCTGTTGCAAGGCCGCCCACCCAGACCTCTTTGACTCCATTTTCTCGCAAAAGTTTCGCCAACTCTGTTCCGTCGAAAGCCGAATAGCTGTCTTCGTCGCCCATGCCTTTCGAGATGATTTTGATGCGCGGGTCGTCCGTTAACTCTTTATGAAATTCTGCGCCCGGCGTCTCCTGCACACAATGAACAGGCCAAGTGCCGCCAAACTCTGCGAAGTGTTTGGTTCGTCTAGGATGCCAGTCGCGGCTTTTAACCACCACATCGCCGCGATTCAGAAATTCTTTGATTAAACGATTGAGCGGCGCAACCACCTCGTCGCCGTGCGGAACAGCCAAAGCTCCGCCCGGACAGAAATCGTTCTGCACATCAACGACAATCAGCGCACGCTTCTTCCCCTCCGTCATTGCAACTTCAACCTCCGAAAACTAAAGAAGTCTGGAGTCTGGAGCCAGAAGGATTTTCGATTTGCGATTTTGGATTTTCGATTGGAAGAAGCGGAGAGCTTTTTAAATCGAAAATCTAAAATCGCAAATCGAAAATCCTTCTGGCTCCAGACTTTTCTGACATCTGTTCTTTATAGCTTAACTCTCAACAATCAAGTGAGCAAACCTCTGCGACCTTCGTTGTTGAGAGTTAAGTCGTGCGTTGGTCAGCTCCGGCCACGACTCAAGCGACTTCGGTCAAGACTTGAGAGAGACTAGAATCGGAGGCATTTCAGTTTTGGGCTTACCGCCGACAGCAACCTTCGCCTGCTCCCGTGACGCCAAGAACCGCGTCCAAGCCTGTAACGCTGCTATCATTGTGTACCACTATGCGAAGCGTGTTCGTTCCGGGAACAAACGCAGTTCCGCTGTAAGTTCCTCCTTTCGGCGCGCCTGTGAAGTTATAGCTGCCTGTGGTGGCGAAGATTTGTGTGCCGTTAAGGTAGGCTTTAGCGCCGTTGTCCGCATAGAAAGCTAGCCTCAAGGAGTTCCCTGTCTGGCATGTGCAGAAAACGTACTCGTAGGTGTAATCGCCGGTAGCAATCCCGCGCGAAGCATCTACCGAGACCCAACTGGAAGCTCCAATAGGAGCAGCCCATCCCCCATATGGAGAGACGTTTACAGGAGCCTTAGGCGCTGTGACGCCCGGCCCGCTGACGAGCATCCAGCCCGGCTTGCCCGTTGTAGTTTCAAAATTTCCACACCCTGCTTGAGCTTCAGCTTCAATTAGAGCATGAGGGCGAGCTTCACCTTGAGATAGAGTTGCTAAGCTAGCGACAGCGATTAAGCAAACCATTGAAAACAGTCGTTTCATCGTATTCTCCTTTGAACCGCTTTAATTGAAAGATAACCCACAGCGTCTCACTTGACGGCAGTGGATCGTTTCGATGTTGAGCGAGTAAGAGCGCTACGTTTGGCCTGAAAGTGCGGAACCTAAGGATAGCGCAGTGGAAGCGAGATTCAGGAGACCTGCTGGCGAATTCCAGGCGATACAATAAGGAATCGGGATGTCTTTGCTATTTCACCTTTCTCTATTAGCAGCACCTGTCGGGAATCTGGCCGTAAGAGCTATTTTCTATAGCCTTGGCCTTGTTAGATAATCCCCTGAATGGGTCGGACAATATATAGTTGTACGGGAGATGTCAAGAAAAGCTATACGATGTAAATCACACGTAATCATCCACATTCTCTGCGACTTTGCGCCCTTTGAGTGAAACTTTCATCACACGCGAGATGCAAAGCGATTGTATGACATGAAGCTCTGAAAATTTAGCGAGTCTGCTTTGCTATTATTACGCCAAGCAGCAGGGTGCCACCGATAATGGCGGCCAGGCCAATTGCTAATTTACCTATATCCGCGCCGGTGTTATGCGTTCTGCCGCACTTGAAGCTTGCGACCTCGTTGTAAGGAATCACAGTTCTGTTGCCGTGATGGAAGATTACGAAATAGTCCTCCGTAGTCTCTCCTATACTACCTTTCAGCTTCTGCCCGTTATGCAATGTGACTTCAATGCGCGGTTCTACGTGTCCTGCAACCTGGTGGAGTACGCAAGCCTTCAGCGCGCCCTCCATGTCAGATTGCTGATTCGCCGTCTGCTGTGCTAGGACGGGCTGCACGTTGGCGGCGATGAAAGTTAACAGGCAGGCCAATCCGAATGACAAAAGTTTTTTGAGCATAGTACCTCGGAAGAAAGTGCTAAGAGCAGTTTTCAGTTTTGAGTTTTCAGTTTTAAGTTAAAAGCTTTCTGCTCTTCTTTCTGAAAACTTAAAACTAAAAACTGTTTCTTAAAGCGGGATTGCAAGGCGTAGGCCAGAGAAGGGAGGTGCGTAAATGCTGTAGGTATGAACGAAAAAGGCATTAGCCAGTTTGACGAGCGAGAGGATTTGCCGCTGGCCTATGCAGGAAAATTAAGACAGGTGAAAGGCGTGCGCGTCTGTTAATTATCGCTTTTCGCTTTACCCGATTCACCTTCATACAACTCAAAGAAAGGTAGAAGACTGCTGAGGGTCAGCACCTCTTCTACTTTTCCGTGCAGATTCAAAAGCTTCAGATAACCGCTCGCGCGACCCAAGGCGACCGAGCTTGAGACGAGTTCGCCAACGCCGCTTGAGTCTATGTATTTAACGTCCGCGAGGTTCAGAACGACGTTCTTCCTGTCCTGGCCTATTAGTCTGCGAACAGTCTCGCGCAACCTTGCGCTTCCGCCGCCCATGATGATGCTGCCCTCAAGGTCAAGTATAGTAACGTCCCCCGTCTGTCGTTCTTTAATGTCGAGCATGGCTTGAAAAAATTCTGCTCCTGAGCTTGTAGAAATGTTCCGACCGGCGACCGTTTTATTATAGCTCTTTTTCCATCGGGCGAGGATAAAAACTTCACCCCTGAGTGGCGCGCTCACAGAGACTTGTCCAGAGCCTCACGCACGCGTTTGACCAGAGCATCGGGAGCGAACGGCTTCTGTATGAAATTCACTCCTTTGTCGAGCACGCCGTGATGCACTATGGCATCATCCGTATAGCCGGACATATAGAGAACTTTTATCCCTGTACGTAGACGAGCAATCCCTTCGGCCAATGCTCTGCCGCCCATTTCAGGCATAACAACGTCCGTGATGACCAGATGAATCTCGCTCCTGTATTCTTCGCCTATACGCAGCGCCTCTTTGCCGTTGTTTGCAACCAGCACCTTGTAGCCTTCCAGTTCCAGCGTGTCGTAAACTAAGCCGCGTACCAATTCTTCATCCTCAACGAGCAAAATTGTTTCTGACCCTCTATGCGATTCGCTCTTTTCTAATAAAAATCTTTCGGTCTCAACCTGTTCATCCACTCGCGGCAGGTAAACCTTGAAGGTCGTTCCCTTATAGGCTTCGCTGTAGACCCAAATGTTTCCTCCAGACTGTTTGACTATGCCGTACACAGTAGAGAGTCCAAGCCCCGTGCCCTTTCCCATCTCTTTGGTTGTAAAGAAAGGCTCGAAGATGTGCGCCTGCGTTTCGGGAATCATTCCGTGTCCGGTGTCGCTGACGGCTATCATCACATAGTGGCCGGGTTCTACTGCGACATGCTGGCTAGCATACTTTTTGTCAAGATAAACGTTCTTAGTTTCTATGGTAAGCTTGCCGCCCTCTGGCATAGCGTCGCGCGCGTTGACGACCAGATTCATAATCACCTGTACCATCTGTCCGGGGTCTGCCTTTACCTGCCCCAACGATGGGTCAAGCACTGCGCGCAACTCTACATCTTCGCCTATAAGCCGCTTGAGCATCTTCTCCGTCTCAGAGATTATAGAGTTAAGGTTTAGAACTTTCGGTTGCAATACCTGCTTGCGGCTAAAAGCCAGCAGTTGGCTCGTCAGCGAGGTTGCGCGCAGTCCGGCTTTTCTAATCTCCTCAAGATTGGCGCGAAGAGGATCATCCGCGCCTAATCGCCTTAGCGCCAAATCCGAATAGCCCATGATTGCCGTCAGCAGATTATTGAAGTCATGAGCGATTCCGCCAGCAAGGCGTCCGACTGCTTCCAGCTTTTGCGAACGCTGCAATTGCTCCTCCAAATTCTTTCGCTCCATAACATCTCGCGCTATGCCTTGAACTCCTACTGCAACTCCATTTTCGTAAATCAGTCTGGTGTTCACTTCTACGGCGACACGCCGACCGTCCTTCGTAATTATCTCAAGTTCGTAAGCGCTCTGCTCTTCGCCTGCGAGTTTGCGCCCAATCATCTGCCGCGCCTTCTCAATATATTCGGGCGCGACTGTTTGCGAGATGCCCATTGTGAGAGCCTCTTCGAGCGTATAGCCTGTGATTCGCTGTCCGGCTTTATTGAGCGAGGTGTAGCGGCCTTCCAGATCGTGCGTGTAGATGATGTCCTGAGCATTTTCCACAAGATCGCGGTAACGCTCTTCGCTCTCTTTAAGCGCAGCCTCGAGCCGCCCGCGCTCCAGCAGACGAGAGACTTTAGCTATTAATCGCACAGGCTCGTAAGGAGCTTCCAGATAATCATCCGCGCCCGCCTGTAATCCCTTGACGGCGCTCTCCGTGCTCAAGTGAAAAGCGCTGACCAGCAGTAGAGGCGTGTCGCCTAACTCCTTGTCTTCGCGCACAATGTGACAAAGCTCGAATCCGTTGACGTTCGGCATTGCGACATCACTGATAATCAGATCAGGATGCTCGCGCTTTGCAATCTTGAAACCTTCGCGCCCGTCTTCGGCCATCAACACGTTATAGCCTGTCTTGCGCAGCAGCACAGCCATAAGGTTCAACTGGTCAGGAACATCATTAACGATGAGGATTACATCGTTGCGCGGACTTTCCTTACTTTCAGAATACATAACAGTAAAGCTCCTCTTGTCCTCCCTACGGAAGAACAGAGTCCTTAGAGCGCACCCCCGTGCGGCTCCGCCGAAGCGCATGGGTACGCTAACAAAGACAAGTGCGCCTTGGTGAGAGGACGCTAAATTAAAAAATTCCGGGCAGTTTATTTTTTCTACGCTTCGCGCATGAGGCGTAGGGGAGTACAGGCTGGGCTTTGGTCGTATTTCGACCAGAGAGTAAGTCGGGTTTCAAAATTATGAGTCTGTTAAGCTGGAGACATTATACTCTGAATTGGCCCATAGCGGAAAGGGAATAGATAGGGAGTAATGTGTCTTTTACATCAGGAGAGCAATGGAAAACCTCTTTGCGTTCTTCTTAGCGCCTTTGCGACTTGGCGTGAAAATCTATCTCACGCAAAGACGCAAGGACGCAAAGAAACGCAAAGAGTAGAGTGTTTGCTCATGAATATTTTCTTCATATGTGAAATTGACTTACTACTGGATAGGGAATCGAATATTTCCAGAAAGGACTTAACGAAGTCAGAGGTGTTTATAATGCTGGATTGAAAATTTGAAATTGACAGGTATTTCGTAGCAGAATTACAAGCGAAAGGGGCGAAGATTATGGTAGCCAATCCGACACGCCATTATACGCTGGAAGAATATTTTGAGTTGGAGAGACGCGACGAAGAGAGATACGAATACTGGAACGGCGAAGTTTTCTGCATGAGTGGCGTTAGCCCTGAGCACGATCAGATTGAATCAAACCTGAATTTTCACCTCAGAAATAAACTGGCCGGGCGCAACTGCCGCGTCTTTCTTGCGAACATGAGAATCAAAGTGCCAAGCGCGCCGCCCTATCGCTACGCAGACTTGTCTGCGCTGTGTGGGGAAGCGCGATTTGAAAAGATTGGCGGCGTTGATGCCTTAACAAATCCTTCGCTGATTATAGAGGTGCTGTCGGAAAGTACAGAAGCTTATGACAGGGGAGATAAGTTCACACACTACAAATCCGTTCCAACTTTTAGCGAATATCTGCTCATCGCGCAACACCGTCCACACGTTACGCAGTTCGTCAAGCAAGACGAAGGCAGTTGGCTGCAACATGAATTCAATGATCTCAATGCAGCCTTGAATCTGGTTTCGCTCGGTTGTGAGTTAACCATGACTGAGGTTTATCAAAACATCACGTTCGATGAGAACGCGCCGCCATACAATCTTCGTCCTTCTTCTTAAATAGTCCTGCTGTACGGGATCAGCCGCCTCAAATTTTTTCACAGCAGCTTTATGTCGCACCTGTTTTAGGCGCTTATGACAACAGAGATGTCGAACTTCTGGCTCATCTTTTCATGAAAACCATTTCGCGCTTTATCTCATGCAAGCAAAGAGAGTGCGACCGTAATTGTTTGCGAAGGGCTGGACATTATCTTGGTCTGTGCCAAGACGGTGAATTTTCGTGAAAGTTGTATTCTCGCGTAACCATTGCTCTATGCGGTCTGCGTTCCAGCCCGCGAGCGATTCACGAAACCATTCCTCGTGCTCCTGTCCCATGTCGAAGAACAGAATGGTTTTGGTCGCGCGGTCAATCAGTTTCAGCATCTCTATGGCCGAGATGCTCATCTGGTTCAGAATGAAATGATGCATCAGGCTAAAGCAGGAGACAACGTCATGGCTTCCCGGATTTTTCTGTAGAAAGCGAACCGCCTCCGAGCGCGTGACCTGTTCCGGCTTAAGTCCGTAAACGCGCCGCCCTATCTCGATTGCAGCCCAGTCAATCTCCACGCCGTAAGCATCAAAGCCAAGCTCGCCGAAAGCGCGCACGAACCAGCCGTAGCTGCAAGCTATGTCAAGGTAGGTCGGGCGTTCCGGCAGAAGCTCAGAATGCTCTTCCAGAAATTTTTTCATCATTTCAAACCGATCAACACAACGACGAATGAGAATCCAGTGACGGCCAAGCTCAGGGCTTTCGACGGGCTGGTAAAGCTCCATCTCGCCTCTTATTGCGCACCATGCGTAATCGCGTATGAGTTGTTGCAGCGGAGTGCGTACAGAAGGTGGAGTGACAAGGACGCCATAGCTTTTTTCGCCGCGCACGTAAGCGATTGCAAGACGATGATTGCCGTCCAGCACCTCGTAGCAGTCGGAAAATTCTATAGGGCAGACGCGAACCATAGAATCGGGCGATGAGAATTCAGGCGCGCTGCGGGCGAAGGCGACATTCTGCTCTTTGCCGTTGAAACGGTTGACGAGGCCACGAGCAATCTGTTCAACTTCCTCTTCGCGCGTGCAGTAGAAGTATTGGCCTACGACGTTCATGCACTGAACGGCGTTTGCGAAGTAAGCGGTTTGACGGAAAACTTCAGGACGAAAAATCTCTTCTCCGATTCGCTTGTACTCTTCAAGAAAGCGAACCTGCGGCGATTGTGAGATGGGCGTTGACGGGCGCAGGAAATCGCCTGTATGCCGAGCATAGGCCGCCGACGATAGGCCGTGCTCGCCGCCGCGCAGCAACCTATCGAACGGCACGACCTTTTTCACAGGTCTGGTGTTGAAGCATCGCCAAGTGCGCAGCAAAGTTCCGTAGGCTCGCGTTATGGGAGAATCCTGCCTCTGGTGAAAATAGTCGGCCAGAGGGTTTTGGCGCAGTGAAAGTTTTTTTTGATTATCTGACATCGGTTGTTTGTGGAGTTAGAAGAGGTATGCGCTTCAAAGATAAAACATTCTTTCTTAACTGATGTTACGCATCAGTAACTTTGTCGAAGTCGCCCGAATGAGCCTGCGCAAGCAGGCGGAAGATTGTAGCCCCTGACGAAGCCGAAGGCGTAGTCTGGGGTATACGATGAGAAGATAGATGGAGTCTGCTTTAGCAGACGACAGATGTTTATGCTGTAGGCGGCTATCTTTCATCTCGCGCCTCTGCCGTCTGCTAACGCAGACTAAAATAATATATCCATCACCTACCCCAGACTCAGCTTTCGCTTCGTCTGGGGCTTTACTCTGGTCGTCTGCTCGCGCAGACTCTGTTGTCGCTTTCTTTCAAACATTTCAACTGCGTATCATGAGTTTCTTAATCCTCATGCCGTCACGCTTTATGAACCGACTCTATTCATAACAGCTTCAGCTTCTTCCGATTTATCACCTTCGTCATCTTGAATGAGTCGCCACTCGTGCGGCACGTAGAATTTGCCGCGCACCAGCTTGCCCGGCGCAACGCGCAGCGCAGTGAAATTGTATTGCGTCCAATCGTAGAACTTTGGAGTGCCGCGTGGCTTAATTACTATGTCTGTGTAATAGGTGCCCGGCATAAGTCCTAGTCCAGAGCCGCTGAATTCTATTGCGCCAGCGCCCCGTTTAAGATGAATGGGCGCGCCGCTCACCTCCGTAGTGAACTGGCACTGCTGTTCACCTTCTGCCGAGTAGAAGAAAAGCTCGAAGACGACATCTGAAAGGTCTGCGTGAGCGAAGAAATCTAATCGCGCAACAAAGGGCGCGCCCGTGTGAAGGACGGTCGCGGCGTGCGCGCTCGAATCTTGAAAACTGAGAGCGCGAACCTCTGCCAGCTTCTCCTGGTTTGCTAAGGTTTCGTCCCTTTGCGTCGTCTTGATGGGTGACAAGGCGGTTTCATACTGCGCTATGACTTCGCGTGCCGTGCCGATTGTAACTATCTGCCCGCGCTGTAAAAGTATCACGCGATCGCACAAACGCTCGACCGCCGCCAAATCGTGCGAGATAAAGACTATGGTTGTCCCTGCGTGTTTGACCTCGGCTATGCGCTGCAAGCATTTCTCTTGAAAAGCAGCATCGCCGACGGCTAGCACTTCATCCAGGAGCAGAATGTCCGGGTCAAGATGCGCGGCGATCGAAAAGCCCAGCCGCACGTACATCCCTGAAGAGTATCGCTTGACGGGCGTTTCCAGAAACTGACGCACCCCTGCGAAGTCAACTATGCTATCGAGCCTTGCTGAAATCTGGCGGCGAGTCATGCCCAGGATAGCGCCGTTCAAATAGATGTTCTCGCGCCCAGTCAGTTCCGGGTGAAAGCCCGAGCCGACTTCTATCAGAGCAGAGAGCCGCCCGTTAATCATAATCTCGCCCGTAGTCGGCGCAGTGATGCTCGAAAGCAGTTTCAGGATGGTGCTTTTGCCGGCGCCGTTGTGGCCTATGATGCCCAGGGCTTCGCCGCTTCGCACCTCGAAGCTCACGTCACGAAGCGCCCAGAAATCTTCTGTGCGCGAGCGCAGGCTTTGAAGCTTGCGCATGAGCGGATGGCGCTTGCCGTCCTCTTCGCCGCGCTGGCGCACGCGATACTTTTTAGAGACATGCTCGAATTTCAGATCAATCGTCAATCGCTTTAATCCTTCACTCAGGTCTATTCATTTTCATGTTAAGAGAACAATCCACACGAAACGGCACGAAGGAAAAGATCATCCACGAAGATACACGAAACAACACGAAAAGAGATCGAATCTTGTCTCGCTCTTTTTCTTCGTGCCGTTTCGTGTGAATTCGTGGATGATCTTTTCTTCATAGAATTCTCTTCGGTCTGCGATTGAATAGACCTCTCAGATGATGTCGGCCACAGTGGCTTCGACGTGCTTGAAATAGATGTATGTCGCTGGAAGCAGGATGACTGCTATCAGTGTAGAGATGCTCAGCGAATAAAAGTCTGGAGCCGTGCCCATCAAAATAACTCGCCTGAAATTCTCTATCAATCCGGCCATAGGGTTCAGCAGGTAAAGAGTGCGAAAGCTGGCTGGCACAGAGTTTAAGGGATAAACGACAGGCGACGCGAACATCCAGAGCTGTAGCAAGAGCGGCATGGCAAGACCAATGTCACGGAAGCGCACCTGCGTTGCAGAGAGAACGAAAGCAACGGATGTTGCGAACATCGTCAGCACTAGAATGATGGGCAGCGCATAAAGGGCTTTTACGGTTAAGCCTACGTGATAATAGACCAGAAGTCCGGCCAGCACGGTTGAAGCAACCAGAAAATCGAAGAGCGCAGCGATGACATAAGAGAGCGGCAAAATCTCGCGCGGGAAATATACCTTCGTGACGAGTTGAGAATGGGACACAAGACCGCTCGCCGAGTTGGTCACGCAAGTAGAGAAGTAAGTCCAGGGCAGAAGCGCCACGTAAGAGAAGACGGCATACGGCGCGCCCTCACTCGGCATCTTCGCTATGAGCGAGAAGATGACGGTGTAGATAAGCATCAAGGAGAGCGGTTGCAGAATCGCCCAGAAAAGGCCAAGCACAGATTGCTTGTATCGAACCTTAACGCGATGCGCGCTTAGCGTCAGTAGCAGGTCTCTGTACTGCGCAAGCAGCACAATATTGCTCAGTAGTCCCAGGGGAGAGAACGAAGGCGGGCGAATAATCTTCACACGACGATTCGTCTCGCGCACGCCGTGTTCGATTGAGTCTGCTGAAATATCAGGATTCATCTGGATAAATTGGTCAGTTTAATTCTGGATTCAACGCGCTGGCCTGTAAAAGTGTTTGCCGTAGAAGAAGCCCGCTAAATCCCAGAGCGCAAGCTCGTCGGAAAAACGTTGCGAAGGGTCTTTAACTTGGCCCAGCATTGCTCGCCCCATTCTGACCAGGCCGCGCGCCGCGCTGCCGTAAACGTACCTCGGCACGCCAAGAAGGTAAGCGACAGGCTCTTTGCGCTCGCGGTCTTTGACGCCTAGCGACACTGCGCGCCAGAAGCACCAGCGGCGATGATAGCTCTTGGTCAATCGCTCAGGCGGAATGTAATGATAAATCACCATTTCGGGGAGATACAGCCCGCGCCCGCCAGCGGCCAGCAAGCGTTCTGTCATATCTTCATCTTCGACAGAGAGAAGGCGATTGCCGTTGCGCCCCAATGCTACGGAATAATATCCGACCCTTTGCAGCATCGGGCGGGCTATCACAGAGTTGCCGCCCATCAAGACGCCATCGTAGCCTTCGCCGAACGTGCGCACCTCCGAGCCGCAATCAATCCACCCTATGACGGCTGGGTAAGCTTTAGGCAGCCAGGCGGGTTGTTCAGCCCCCCATCTGGGCTTGCATTGACCGCTGATGAAATCAATGCTGCCCCGGCTAAATGCCGAATGGATGCACGCGTACCAGTGTTCGTCAATCTCCTCGTCGTCATCAATCATCCCGACTAGATCGCCACAGGTCGCCGCTATGCCGGCGTTGAGCGCGCGCGATCTTCCCTGTTTACCTTCAAACACGTAATTGAACCTGTCTCCGAACCTCTTTATATAATCTTCCACGACCTGCCGCGTATCGTCCTTCGAGTTATTGTCAACAGCCGTGACGCGAACGCTCAAGCCTTCGGGGAGACGTGCGGCTAGCAAGCTATCCAACGTTCGTTTTAGCAGGTAGCTTCGATTATAAGTCGGGATGATTACGTCCAGTTTCATCTGTTTAGGATTCGGGCGATGAGCGAATTCGCCAGGGCGCGCGACCAAAGGCTGATTCGGTTGCCGTGAGCGCATCTTGAGTTCAAGCTGTATTCTTCACCTTTGCTTTGCGCGCTAGATTTTGCTGGCGCAGATCATAAAGTCGTCTGAACAGTTGGGGCGCAAGGCGCAAGCCTACGACCGTGATGCTCAGTTTGGGTTTATGAAAGAAAGCGTTGGCTCGCGCAAAAGCTTCTCGCGCGTTCGCGTACTGACCGTCTAGAAGTTTCTGCTTGCCATGCGCCAAGTCTAACTCTGCGCGGCGATGCTGCATCTGCGCGCGCGTTAACTGCTTCATCTCTGTCGAAAGCGATGATTCGCGCAACCATTTTTCGTAAACTCCGATTTCACCTTCAAGCTGGCGCGCTTCATCCGCGCAAAGACTCGCCCCGTGCAGACGGTGACGAGCGAGCACCTGCTGTTGATAATCCAACTGCCCGCCCTTGTGCGCCAATCTGAGCCAGAGGTCAAAATCCTCGCAGTAATAAAAGCTGGCATCGAACAATCCCGCGTCAATTAAAGATTGCCTGCGTGCGACCGTGCACGAAGTGATGATTGTGCAATCCCAACTGAGCAGGCTCTCGAAAGTGGTCGCGCCGCGCGAGGGGCAGATGTCCATGAAAGTGCGCCCCGAAAGAGGCGAATCGCCGACCAGAAGCGCGTCCGCGTAAATCAGGTCAAGTGAAGGGTTCTTTGAGAGCGCCTGCATCTGTTGAGATAAATAGTCGGGCAGCCACACGTCGTCGCCGTCCAGAAATGCTACGTATTCACCGCGCGCTTTTGAAATCCCTGTATTGCGAGCGCCGCCCGGGCCGCTGTTCTCCTGCTTTAAGTAAACTACGCGCTCAATGT
This sequence comes from Acidobacteria bacterium 13_1_20CM_3_53_8, assembly GCA_001920415.1. GTDB lineage: Bacteria > Acidobacteriota > Blastocatellia > Pyrinomonadales > Pyrinomonadaceae > 3-1-20CM-3-53-8. Next base: position 159,237 of record MNJR01000059.1, read on the forward strand.
AAGGCTCAAGCGCCTGTTCAAGCTCAAGAGTGTCGGGCGAGCCGTCGTTGATTATAATTGTTTCGTAATCGGTAAAACTTTGCGCGAAGACGGACTCAAGAGCCTCGCCTATGTACGGCGCGGTATTGTAGGCCGGGATGATTACGCTTACGGCTGGCGCTTCGTTCATATGTTACAGGTTACGTGTGAGGGCGTCCGAATTGGACATTGGAAACATTCTCATGGGCGGCGAAGACCCTCATTCGGTCGCCTACGGTCGCCAAGCGTCGGGCGCTCGCGGCACTTGACCGAATTATTGTAGCAAAATTATTGGAGCGAAAGTAACTATTATTATATATTCCGCCCTACGCAGGGCTACAGTTAATGAAATGACCGCGGGCAGCTATTCTCCTCTAATGAGCTTCCGTAGCATCTCTATTCTGAAGAAAATGCTTTCACCTATCAACCCCGCGCGCTGCGGACGGGAACGCGCACCGAAAAGTAAGAGCAAAGGCAAGGATTGAGTGGAAAGAGGAGTTAATTCACTCTTTACATATATACTGTCTGTAACGATTTGAAATTGCGTGCTAGCCAAAAGTAGATCAGTACCGCTCGGCTTAAGCTGGGCGGGTGAAGAAGGTAAAAGGCAAAAGTAAAAAGGCAAAAGGAAGGATGAAACTACTTTTAATTTTTAATTGAAATGCTTTTTGCCTTATCCCTTTTGCCTTTTACCTTTTTACTTTTACCTTTGCGAAGCTACCGCAGGCGGTACTGACTCAATACTTCAAAAAGCGGATCATATGCCCCGACCCGTTTCTCTCAAACAATTACGAAGATATATAGGCGTACTGTTGATTGCCGTCGGCGTGATGGCGCTGGGCTGGCGTGTGGCCGTGCAAGTGTCTGCGCAGACCTCTACGACGGTAATCTTCAGCGATGATTTTAACGACAACTCGCGCGACACCTCTAAGTGGAACGTGGGCGTGCTGAGCCAGGCTTCGGGCGACTTCGATTCAAGGGTTACTGTTCGTGAGCAGAATCAGCGCCTTGAGATTACGCCGCTGAATAGTGTGAAAGGGCGAAATTACAACGGCTACGTCTCTGTATCATCTTTTAATCTGACGAACGCGCGCGCTATGGTCGAAGCTGTTCAAGTGCCCACGAGCAGTTCCTCGTTCGCGCTCTTCGCGGTTGGGATTAATAGCAACAACTGGTTTCGCATCAGGGCTAACTCCAGCACTATCTATTTCCAGCAGAACATTAACGGCGCTATAGATTCTACAAGCGTTACATACAACTCCACGCAGCATCATTACTGGCGCATACGGCACGATTCTTCGAGCGGCAACATCACGTTCGAGACCAGCGCAGACAATATAACGTGGACGGCGCGGCGAACTGTACAGCCGCAAATTTCTATCACAGCATTGCGCCTGGAGCTTAACGGTGGAACGGACGGGTCTGTAAACTCGCCCGGCATGGCTATATTCAATAACCCTGTGCTTGACATGACGAGCGTGACGCCCACTCCGACTCCCACGCCAACGCCAACTCCTATACCGTCGCCCAACGTACTATTGAGCGATAATTTCAACGCCACCTCGATTGATACGACCAGGTGGTACGTAGGCGCGCTCAGCAAGCCCTTTGATACGGCTGTAACGTCGCGCCAGCAGAATGGTCAATTGCAAATCAGTCCACTCAGTTCCGCGAGCGGCGAGCATTACGGCGGCTATGTCTCTTTGAGTAAGTGGAATTTGACAGGCGCGCGCGCCACCGTTCAGATAGTGCAGCCTGCCACGAACGCCGCAGGCAACGAAACAAATTTTTATCTCTCTATAGACAGCAACAACTGGTATCGTTTCAAAATAGAGGAGGGAAAACTCTATTTTTATCAGGATATAAGCGGGAATAAAACATACGTTACGGTTCCTTACAACGCAACGCAGCATCAATGGCTGCGGCTACGACATGACCCCGCAATAGATGCGATTATTTGGGAGACCAGCCCGGACGGCGCGGCGTGGACGGTCATGCGTATAGAGACACGCGCTCTGCCCATCACGGCACTGAATGTAGAGCTTGATGCTGGTACATATCAGGCTGTCAGTTCGCCCGGCACAGCCCTGTTCGACAACTTCACTCTGGATTTAAACGGCGCATCACCCATACCAACGCCGACCCCGACTCCGACTCCAACGCCGAGTCCAACCCCTACGCCCTCGCCTACGCCTACGTCGTCGCTTACGCTGGTCTTCGGCGATGATTTCAATGACAACTTTCGGGACACTGCACGTTGGAATCTGGGGGTATTCAGCCTTCCGCCTTCGGCTTATAACCCAAGCATTCCCGTCCTTGAACAGAACCAGAGGTTGGAGATCATGCCGCAAGCTAATACTTCCGTACAGTCTTATAACGGATACGTCTCGGCTGCGACCTTTAACATGACAGGCGCGTCTGCGACCGTGCAAGTGCTGCAAGTGCCCGGCGGGTCAGCCCAGGCAATTTTCGCTGTCGGCGTTGACAGCCAGGATTGGTTTCGCATAGCTTCGCGCTCAGGTCTAATCTTTTTCGAGGACATGTCCTTCGGCACGAAGAGTTCCGTAAGCATCACCTACAACGCAGCGCAGCACCGTTACATGCGTATTCGACATGATAGCGGGACAGATTTGATCAGTTTTGAAACAAGCGGCGACGGGCTTGTGTGGACTGTGCAGCGCACAATTTCCAGACAATTTGGAATAACCGCTATGCGCATGGAGTTGGACGGCGGTACGTTCGAGGCAGTGAGTGTGCCCGGCACAGCCATCTTCGACAACTTCCGTCTTGAGTCAGTCTTCCCTACACAGACGGCCTGGAGCAAACGCAACGAGGTGGTCAACGACAGCGTTTCGACGCACCGCTATAGCCACCCTCAACCCTTTGAGTTGGACAACGGCGCTCTGATTGCAGGATTCACTACAAACGAAGACTCTACCATTTACCAATACAAGCTGATTCGCTCAACGGACGGCGGCGCAACGTGGAGTTCAAAAGTCACCATAGCCGCAAGCTCCAGCAACATATACGAAGGGTCTTTCGCGCAGACGAGCGCCACGAATCTGGTCTGCGTCTACGGCGACGGTGATGGTGTAGCCCTGAAGCGCTCCAGTGATCGTGGCGCGACATGGGGAAGCGCTATAACGATTGCGCCGACGGGAGGCGGAGCCGATTGTCACCCGTCAATCGCCAATCTGGGCAACAATAATCTTTTAATCGCCTATGGCTATAGCGGCAAAATCCTGATCACGAAGTCAACGGACGGCGGCGCAACGTGGAGCATTCCAACGACTGTGTCTGCGAGCGCGACTCAATATTACAACTCGCCCTCAGTGGTTCGTATGCCATCAGGCGCTCTGGTGCTTGCCTTTACTTCGGGCACAGGAGACGCGCTCGCCCCGCGCATCTACATCATGCGCTCGCTGGATTCTGGAGCCACGTGGTCATCGCCCGTTACGACGAAAGCTGCGGCGCAATATAGCTTCAACGATCCCAACCTTACAGTGCTCAATAACGGCGATCTTGTGATGTGGCTTGTCAACGGCAAAGAGAACGGCATCAGGTGGGATTCCTTCATGCTCTCGCACGACGGGGGACAGACGTGGAGTTGCGAATCCTTCGTCTACAACAACGGCGACCCGCACAGACTAAACGGCATACAGCTAAGAAACGGCTCTATGATTCTCATGTGCGCTTCCCGTGACGGCTCCGACACCGAGTATCACATAACATCGCTCGCGCCTCCACCGAATTGGCCCACCAGCCAGTGTCCTTGATTACGGGAACACTAAAGGCTACACACTGGAACGCGAGCGCAAATCTGGCCTTACGCGCAAACGTAAACAGACACCTACGAAGTGGCACCTTAACCACTGGCGCGTTCGTTCGTTATGCTCGCGTTAGATGGATAAACGCGCCATTCTCAATCGGATGTTGCTAAGATATTGTTATGGACAATCGGAAGATGAAAAGCGCTTCCGTGATAGCGCGTATTAAATTCCACAATTGAATCTTTCTGTGGAATTATAACAGGCGACGGATAGCTGTTGAGATTTGCTATGAATAGCTGTAAAAGTAACCTATCTGGTGTGGAAGCACCGCAGCCACCTAATTCATCAACAGTATTGGCTGCCTAATTACTCGACCAATACAAATTCCATAGCAATTCCTTAAGGTGCGGCGGATTAGACGGCTAAATGGGCGTAATATGACACGGCGATTAGTACGCCTAACTTAAGTTATCTGTACTGCGCCGCTAATGCGAGAGTTGAATTGAAAAGAGGTTGTGCATCGCCGCTCGCTTTGTTGAATAGAATTGATAGTTGGATGATTTAGCTCTGTGAATTGGATTGAACATAGAATCTAGATGCTAGACTAATCGCTATCGCGTGCGCTCGCGGGCGAGAATGTTTGGCGCGCCAGATAACAAATCAATCAACCGGACGCTCGACCTGAATGCCTTTCATCATTTATCTTTACGACGATAGTTGAATGATTGCTCTCGCGCCGGTTATCTCAAGCGTTATCTGGTCTGCGCCGCTGATGCGAGAGTTGAATAGAAAGAGGTTGAGCATCGCCGCTCGCTTTCTTGAATAATGATGATAGTTGAATTGCTTAGCTCTGCGAATTGAATAGAATGTTGAATGATAATGCTAGGCTAATCGCCATGCGGCGTGCGCTCGCGGCGAAATGTTTGGCGCGCCAGATAACAAATCAATGAACCGGACGCTCGACTTGCAATCCTCTCAAGATTATCCTTTGCTTCGGAGGTTGGATGCTTGCTCTCGCGCCGGTTATCTCAAGCGTTAGGTTTCTTCCTTTTCCCAAGCCAATTGATAAAATGTCTGCATGAAGATTAAAGACCTGAAACAATATCTTGATACGCGCTCTAGGGAACAATTGATTGCTGAAATAGGCGATATGTTCTCAAAGATAGATTCAGTCAGGGATTACTATCAGAGCAAGCTGAATTTCGGCTATAGCGCAGAAGTGGCGGAGAAATATAAGTCCAGCATCAAACATGAATTCTTCCCTGCGCGTGGCTTTGGTCGAGCACAACTGTCTGTTGCCAGAAAAGCTGTTAGTGATTACAGAAAAGTATCTGATTCAAAGTTCGGTGTGGCAGACGTGATGCTTTATTATGTTGAAATAGGTGTGCAGTTCACCAATACCTATGGAGATATTGATGAAGCTTTCTATAACAGCATGGAGAGCATGTATGAAAGGGTAGTAAAATATATCGTGCAGCATAGGATGCAAGGGCAGTTTGAAGAGAGGTGTCGCAAGATCGTAGCCGACACGTCAGAAATGGGCTGGGGATTTCACGATGGGTTGAGCTATATCTATGCAGAGCATTTCAAGGAAGAATCATCATCGGAGAGCGAAACCTAACAACTCATTCAACCCGACGCCTCGATAGCATTCTTTTCATCGTTGAATTATCCTTCCTGTGTTGAAGGCTGTTCGCTCGGCGCGGGTTAATTCGGGCGTTATCTGGTCTGCGCCGCTGATGCGAGAGTTGATAAAGAATAAAGTTGAGCATCGCCGCTCGCTTTGTTGAATAATGATGAGAGTTGAATCGCTTGACTCTGCGTGTGAATCACAGATTGAATCTAGATGCTAGACTAATCGCTATCGCGTGCGCTCGCGGGCGAGAATGATTGGCGCGACAGATAACAAATCAATCAACCGGACGCGCAATCAGCTTGGATTTTATCTTCGATGTTGGCGGCGCGCCGGTTATCTCAAGCGTTAGGCGGCTGCAACCTTCTTAGCATTACCCTCGTAATAGCGAAGCAAGAACGTAATGTTAGGCGCGCTGTTAATATGTGCACTCTCTGATCATTATGTAAGTAGAGATGCCTGGAGGGAGTTGATATGAAGGAGCACCAAGAGAATATCAAATGAAACCTAACGTTATGTTAACCATCGCGTCCCTGCTCTCGATCCTCTTCGGCACGTTTCACCTAGCGGACGACATCAACCGCGGGATGTCACCGGGAGGGCTTACAAACCTCACTGCGGTGGTCTTCTGCGTCGTCGGGCTGTACGGAACGCTCGTGCTCGCCGGACGGCGCTCGGGGTATGTCATCATCCTCCTCGCGTCGCTCCTGTTGATGGGCGTCCCCGTCATCCACATGAGAGGGAAGGGTATCGGCTTCGGGACCACCCGCAGCGGGGGTCTCTTCTTCGTCTGGACACTCCTCGCGATGGGCGTGACCGCGCTCTTCTCCGTCATCCTCTCGGCGCGCGGACTGTGGAGCCTGCGACGGGGCCAGCCCCAGTAGTCCAACAAACCGAACACAGAAAGGCCCGTCGCCGAGGCGGTCTGTGAGCGGCGCGGATCGGATTGCGGTCGGCGACCGCCGCGCGAGAGTTCTATTCAAGGCGAAGTGCGGGCTAACAACTCGATGGAGCCGACCCGGCCAGCATACAGCAGTCGCCTCCTGACTCACGCGCCACCTAACAACTCATTCAACCGGAGCGGCGGTTGCGTGCTTTTCATCATTCTTCTATCCTTCAATCTTGAATGATTTTGCGCCGCCCGGTTAATTTGGGCGTTAGGCATCTTTATTTTGTGTAGTATGGTAGGTGGATATGACGATAGTATTTACCCCAGCTTTCAATGCTTTGGTGAAGGAAGCTCAATTCACTAAAGAGATGCTTGGCTCTGGTGCAACTCAAATTCGAGGTGCAAATTATGCAACGAAGGGCATCTATTTCCAAGCCTTTACCAGTTTATCTACAGGGTTAGAACGAATCGGGAAACTTTGCCTCATGCTTGATTACTATATCGAAACTCAGGGGCAATTCCCGGATGACAAGTATATGAAGAATGTGATTGGGCATAAAATTTCCCTCATTTATCAAAAATCAATGTCCATAATTAATGACCGCTCAATTTCGCTAAATTACTTGGGAAATCTTGATGGAACAATCCATCAAAATATTTTGACAGTTCTCTCCGATTTTGCTGGGGGAGATCGTTATTCCAACATTAATCTCTTGGTTAGAAGCAAACGGCAAAGTGATCCTATCGCCTCGTGGTTTGAAACAGTAGATCGGGCTATCTTCCAGTTATGCGTTTCTGCCAAGAAAAAGGCCACGATTGCACACAATGCCCATATAGTTAATCAAATGATTGGCGGCTTTTCGAGTGTTCTTTATAGCTCTGAATCTGGAAGCGAAATTACAGATGTTGAAGACGCAAGCTATAGAACTGGAATGTGGAAGGCCGTCGCACCGTATCGTCAGCTATTTGTCTTGCAAATAATTAGATTCTGGGTGGAATTGGTATGGGGGCTGCAAGATAAGGCAATGGCAATTGGTAATGATATTCCATTTCTTAGTGAAATATTTGCCCCCTTCTACAACGACGATTCCTACCTTAGAAGCCGTAAAACATGGGATAAGATTTGATTTCGTCAAGAATGGCAGCACAAATTAAAATCGCTCCGCATTTTATCGAAGTACGCCGCCTAACAACTCATTCAACCGGAGCGCGGGTTAGCTTGATTTTCATCGTCAACTTGAATCTGTCGGCGTTGTGTGCGCGCCCGGTTAATTCGGGCATTATCTGTACTGCGCCGCTGATGCGAGAGGCATGAGATAATGAAGATGCTGATCGCCGCTCGCTTCGTTGAATAGAATTGAGAGTTGAATGGTTTAGCTCTGCGTGTGGAAATGTTGCTTGAATCTAAATGCAAGGCTAATCGCTATCGCGTGCGCTCGCGGGCGAGAATGATTGGCGCGACAGATAACAAATCAATCAACCGGACGCTCGACCTGAATGCCTTTCATCATTTATCTTTACGACGATAGTTGAATGATTGCTCTCGCGCCGGTTATCTCAAGCGTTATCTGGTCTGCGCCGCTGATGCGAGAGTTGAATAGAAAGAGGTTGTGCATCGCCGCTCGCTTTGTTGAATATGGATGAGAGTTGAATGGTTTAACTCTGCGAGTGACAATGTTCGTTGAATTTCTATGCGAGGCTAATCGCTATCGCGTGCGCTCGCGGGCGAGAATGTTTGGCGCGCCAGATAACAAATCAATCAACCGGACGCTCGACTTGCAATCCTCTCAAGATTATCCTTTGATTCGGAGGTTGGATGATTGTTCTCGCGCCGGTTATCTCAAGCGTTGGGCGTTTAGTATGGGCTTGCCCTCACGCCGTAGCGGTCGACGGTAATAGGTTTCACCGGAGATATCGATAATGCAAATAGGGGCAACAGTCATCGCTGCCGTAATCGCTGCGTTTGCGGCGATATTTATGGGCATCGGAAATCTGTACGCGGGATATCGTCTCAAACGGAAAGAATTCAGGGTCGCGCAAATCAAATCACGAATAGATACGCTGGAACAAGCAGCCGTATCTAGCGGCCCAGCGTCAGATACGGACGACCAAACTGAAGAAAATGATCCTCTATTAAGAGCGGTGAACGCCGTCAAGGCTGCCGCTTGGCATCGCCTAACAGCAACGGAGAACCAATACGCCAAATACAAGTGGTTGTTGAATCCGGAGAGTCATGTCCTGTTAGAGAAGCTCTTAGCCGAGTGTAATCAGCGATCTAGTAACCTCGCACTGGCCAGCACCGAACGCGACCACGCAAAGTTTCAGCGGGACCTTCCAGAGTTCGTCGGCAAGACGCATGAATTACAAAAGGCGTACGAGAGGGCTAGGCTCGCTTCTATTGAAGCCTTATATTTCATTCTCAAGAAAGAGGTCGGAATATAATCGCAAACGCCCAACAAATCGTTGGACGCGAGCGGCGGTAGCGCCTCTCGCAAGTAGCTCGGTGCGGCGAAGGGTGCTTTGATTCGCGCCGCCGCGTCAACTCAACCGTTAGGTTTCTGTTGAATGGTTAGGCTCAAAGAATTGAATCAGCTATCTTGAACTCAAATGAAGCAGAAGATTACTTGGATGCTAATGCTTCTTGAATGGTGTGAGCCACACGCTAGGAATCGAAAGTTGATGCTTTGCTAAGTTGAATCGCCATGCGGCGCATCTTGCATTGAATGATAGAATCTATGCTGAAGAATGATGAGACGAAGAATGCTAAAGATGAACGAAACCTAACAACTCATTCAACGCGAGCGGAAATAGCTTGGATGTCATTCGCCAGATCGGAGGCTTCTCTCAATTCTTCCCGCCGCGTTAATTCGGGCGTTAGGCTGCTTCCTAATCAATGACTTTCTTACATCTATCTTGCCAAGATGTGAAACGTTTTACGTCAAAAAGCCATATAAGGAGTGGAGGGCATTTTTCGAGGGCGGCGTGTCAGAGTCACCCCGCCACTACAATCAACCAAGAGAGGATGGAGGCAAATCATGGCCGACCGAAAGGTGTTTCAAGATAGCGTAACGCCGCTCCCCGAGCAATCAGGACTAACTCACAACGGTCTGATGATAAATGCTGCAGAGCCAGAGCACCGGGATGAGATGATGACAGTTCTCTTTTCACTTGCGATTCCACCGCAAGCGCAGGCGCAGTTGGAAGAGAGGGTAGCTAGGGGAGAAGTCGTGCCGCTCGCAGAACTACAGAAGGACTATACTCCCAGCCCAGCCAGCCGTGAGTCGCTCGTGGGCTGGTTGAAGAAAGAGGGGTTCGAGATTATGGAGGTGTCAGACGATGGCACCAGCGTCTACGCACGGGCCAGCGTAGATCATATCGAGAAAAGTCTAGAGGTCAACATGACTCGTGTAACCAAGGACGGCATCACGTACACCGCCGCGCAAAATGCGCCGAGTCTGCCAGCTAATGTTGGGAAAGACGTTCACGCGATCATTGGGTTACAGCCGTTTCGGCAAGCGCACAAGAATAGTCGGAAGTGTTTCCCTTCGGGCGGCAATCGCATTTCTCTGCCGACAGGAGGTGCCGCGAAGAAAGGTGCGGCGAAAAAAGGCGTTACCAAAAAAGCTGCCGCCAAAGTAGGAGCCGCTGCTGCTGGCCCTTCGCCGAACATCCAAAATGCTCCCCCGTACCTTGTGCAGGAGATACTTAAGGCTTATAACGCCGACGGCTTGTCCGTGACCGGAAAGGGGCAAACGATTGCGATCCTGATTGACACTTTCCCCAACGATGCGGACCTAAAAGCTTTTTGGAAGCGTAACAACCTTCCGAATACTTTGAAGCAGATTAAGAAGATCAACGTCAAGGGGGGCCAACTTCCCCCGCCGGAAGGTGAAGAGAGCCTTGACGTTGAATGGGCGAGCGGGATTGCGCCTAGCGCGAAGATCAGAATTTATGCCTCCGGATCATTGAGGTTCGTTGACCTTGATAGGGCCCTTGATCGTATTATCGCGGACTTGCCGACCCAGCCGGGGATGCGGCAATTGTCTATCAGTTTAGGTCTGGGCGAAACCTTCATGGGTGGGCCGCAGGGTGAGGTTGCGACGCAACACCAAAAGTTTCTCCGGCTCGCCGCCTCTGGCGTCAATGTTTTTGTTTCCAGCGGGGATGCAGGATCGAACCCCAGTGACAGTGGACACAGTTCAACAGGACCCACGCAAGCAGAGTATGAGTCTTCGGATTTGAGCGTTATTGGGGTAGGTGGTACGACTCTGACTCTCGCGGCAAACGGTATTGTTGTAGGTGAGAATGGCTGGACAGGCAGTGGCGGGGGTAAAAGTATCTTCTTCTCCCGTCCCTCGTGGCAGACTGGGGTCGGGGTGCCTCCTGGCAACGAACGACTCGTGCCGGATGTGAGTCTCGCCGCTGATCCTAATAAGGGTGCCTTTCTAGTGTTCCAAGGGAAGGTGGTCCAAATTGGCGGAACTAGCTGGAGTGCTCCTGTTTGGGCTGGCTTTTGCGCCTTGATAAACGAGGCGCGAGCGAAGGCGAATAAGCCCCTCTTGCCATTTCTCAATCCGCTGATTTACCCGCTGATGGGTAGCTCATCCTTCCGGGACATCCTGACGGGGAATAACGGAGCTTTTGCAGCCAGCCCAGGCTACGATTTGGTCACGGGCATCGGTGTGCCAAACGTTAAGGCACTGATTAAAGCTTTAACGCAGTAGGGGAGTTGCTCCTCTGGACTCCTCAGAGTTAGCTCGCCGATGCGAGGCGCTGTCTAACACCTACTACAGGGCGGTGCGCCATGTGTGATCCTTCGCGAGACGGAAAACTCATGGCGCGCTGCGGCAGAACTCGACCGCTCAGATGGTCGTGCCGGATTTAGGCACTGGCTGAGAACCCGTCGCTTTATCACGTCGCGAGTCACTTCACAGTTCAGTTGGATATTTCACTACGAGGTCGAACCGCCTCCCTCCGTAGTATTCTTCACACGGCTTGATACATGCTGAGCGGTTCCTTGCGAAGTGCCATTGAGCGGCGCGTGGTTTCAATGACAGGCAGCCTAACAACTCATTCAACCCGACGCCTCGATAGCATTCTTTTCATGATGTTTCCTCTGATGTAGATTGAAGGCTTCTCGCTCGGCGCGGGTTAATTCGAGCGTTATGCGCCTAGCGAGGATAGATAACCATGAAGCGAAGCAAGCGAAGATTCTCATACGCGGAACGCTACGCCGTCTGGTATTGCAATGGTCAGCGATGCTGGTGGTGCCGCCAGCCACTACGACTCTTTGAGGTAACTATAGATCACGTACTGCCAGAGTCACTGCTAGACGATGAGGAGAATCGACAGGCAATCCTATCTGAGTACGGCCTGCCGAATGACTTCAACATAAACGGCTATGAAAACTGGCTCCCGTGTCACAATCATTGCAACCAGAGCAAAGGTAATACAAGTCCGGTCTTCATACCCGCCAACAAAGCAATACTTGACGGGTTAAAACAGAGGGCGCGCAAAGCCGAGCGCACAGCACGTTCCGTGTCGTCAAACGTTGCCAAAGACAGCGTATTC
>MNJR01000059.1:171123-180292 GCA_001920415.1 Acidobacteria bacterium 13_1_20CM_3_53_8
ACAAGCCTTTGTCACCAACCCAACAAAAGCTGGCGTGCCAGACGATGTCATTATCCTCGACAGTGGCTACTGGGTTCCACGCGACCAAATCGTGCGCGAGGGTATTTGTCATTGCGAACGAAACGCTTGTGTAGGTAGCCGCGACAAAGTTTATTGTTATTTCGAGGCATCACTTTCCCCTTGGGTTGTCAATATGGGGCTTTTTTGGAGGTGCTATGACGAGATCATACCTTGTCCAAGGTGCTCAGGAGAACACAAGAGGGGACACATCGGGCGCGAAGGTGTCTGTGGTCGCCCTTATCTCAACCAAGAGGCACAGCACGATTGACTTGCCGACGAGAAGCGGCGCATAACAACTCATTCAACCGGAGCGGAAATAGCTTGCATGTCATTCGACAACTTGAATCTATCGGCGTTGCGTGCGCGCCCGGTTAATTCGAGCGTTAGATTGCTTCTACTTCTATTGATTGCAAGGGCACTGACTATTGTTAGACAATGATTATATGAAACGAAAACTCTTCATGACGACTTGCTTGTTGATATTTGCCCTTGCTTCGACGGCGGCTGTCATTCCCTCTGCCAAAGCACAATCGGCGAATGAACTAAGGCGCTACAATGTTGGAACTGTCGGTTATCTGGAGCTATCTGTTCCTACCGATTGGCAGCAGTCCTATAAAACCCTTGAGGCTCCGCCTGCCGTAATGATAGCGTACCGGCTACCGTCGAAGAAAATTTTTTACATGAAAGTAACAGTCGCTTGGGAACCGCAGCAGGAGCGCTCATCACGCGACCCCAACTGGCTCCGGCAGGCGGTAGAAAGGGCAGGCCGTGCGCTTTTGAATCCTTCGTCTCAAAATGATCTAAGGCTAATTGAAATTCACGGGAGTAACGCCAGAGGATATTATTTCCAATTACCGCATAAAGAAACGCTGCCCATTGGTGAATTCAAATATGTAACTGAAGGAGTTGTTGACTTAGGAAAGATTACGCTGGTCTTCTCAACCTATTCAACATCCAGAGACGTGCCATCGGTCAGCGATTCGTTGCGTGTCGTCGAAAGTGCGCGTTTCGTCATGGCCGAGCAGGGACATGGGAACACACCCTTGTTCCAATCGAATGTGTGCCAAATGGAGATGCCTTATTTTATCCACCCGCAACCTAACAACTCATTCAACGCGAGCGGAATTAGGTTGGATTTCATCCGCGAGGATTGGCGGCTTCTCTCAATTCTTCCCGCCGCGTTAATTCGAGCGTTAGATTGCTACTCTTTAGACAGGATATAATTGACGCCCTCTGTAATTTGTTCTAGAAGTAGCATGCTCTTTCTAAATTTCAAATCTGAAGGTAAATCATGAATCCTGCAATTCTCCGCTTGATCGGAATCGTGCTTCTGATTGCAGCCGCAGTGGTAGCTATTCTTAACCTGCATAGGGTGGCTGACTTAAGAATGCCTTGGCTGGCTCCGCTACTTATGGTTGTGGGCTTAGTTTTCGTGACGTTTGCAAGGAGACGTAAGGGATAAAAAGATTCTTTTCTCAACCACGACGCCATCTAACAACTCATTCAACCGGACTCGATTGAAGGCTTCATTTCATCATCTTTTTGATTGAGAGTTGGGTGGCTTTCGCTCGCCGGTTAATTCGGGCGTTAGGTTTCTGTTGAATAGTTAGGCTCAAAGAATTGAATCAGTTAAGTTGAACTTTAACGAAAGATTGCTTGAATGCTTATGCTGCTTGAATGTTGTGAGCCTCGCGCACGAATCGAGCGTTGATGTTCATGATAATTGAATCGCCAGAGGGCGCTGGTTGCATTGAATGGTAGAATTAACATTGAAAGCTCAAGCAACGCGGAGAGGTTCAGGCGTACGAAACCTAACAACTCATTCAACCGGAGCGGAATTAGCTTGCTTTTCATCCGCAAGATTGGATGCTTGGTTCGGTATCTCCCGCCCGGTTAATTCGAGCGTTGGGCGTCTTCTTTTTCTTGGAGGAAATTATGAATGCAATCAGTGAAGAAGTCCGAATCGGAACTGTCGGTGAACTGTTAGTTGCCTTGAGGTTATTACAGTACGGTGTCCAAGCTGCGCCTCCCGTTAAAGATTCCGGGAATGATCTAATTGCAGTGAAAGGTGAAGTGTTCCGCGCCATCCAGGTTAAAACCACCCAATCTCCTGCCTTCAACTTGAGCGGCTTGCATGAAAAGTTGTTTCACATCGTAGCGCTTGTAAGTCTCGTTGGCATAGATCATTCGATTTATCTTGACCAATCACGAATATTCTTGCTAGAGAAGAATCAAATAAATAGAAGCGTGTATAGAATCGAAGACTTAAGTGAATATCAAATGGACGCGCATCGTGTGAATATGCTTTTTGGTGTCACGCCGCTTATGGAGGCTCAGCCAGCGTCTTCCATTCGAGCCGCCGCCCAACAACTCATTCAACCGGAGCGCGAATAGCGCGGCTTTCATTCGCAAGACTCCGTTGGTTATCATGGTTCGTCGCGCCCGGTTAATTCGAGCGTTAGGCGCTTAGCATCAATTTCTGGCATATAATGGCTGTCAAGGAGGTAACATAGATGAGAGTCTTTATTAGTTGGAGTGGAAAACGGAGCCAGATGTTGGCGCAGGCTCTTCGGGATTGGCTCCCTCTTGTATTGCATTATGTTCAGCCTTGGCTTTCCGAAACAGATATCGGAGCTGGAAAACGATGGAGCGTCGAGATTGCTAAGCAACTCGAAGAATCTAATTTCGGGATTATTTGCCTCACTCGTGAAAACATTGAATCTTCTTGGATTCTTTTTGAAGCAGGGGCATTGGCGAAGTCTTTACAAAAAAGTGCTGTCGTTCCTCTTCTATTAGATTTGGACTTTCGTGAGATTAGCGGCCCTTTGTCTCAGTTCCAAGCTAAAAAGCTTGATAAAAACTCCATACATGAAATTGTGCAAGCAATCAATGATACCGCAGAGTCCCCTATTGAAAAGCCTCGCTTGTCTCAGCTCTTTGAGGCGCTTTGGCCGCAGCTTGAGAGCCAATTAATAAGCATTCCCGAAAGCGAAGATGAGAGAGGTCCTGTTCGGTCTCCGCAGGATATCTTAGAGGATTTGGTCGCAACAATTCGTGGAATGGATCAGAGGTTACGCAGTATTGAGCAATCGCTTCCTATAGCTCAAATAGTTGATGCTCCTAAACCAGAACCGACTGCGCTAAACAAAGTAGTAGAGCGCGAGGCCAGAAGCCTGCTTAAGCGAGGGCAAAAGATAAATGCAATTGCCCTTGTCCGAGCAACAACAAATCTTGGCTTGAGAGAAGCTAAGGACCTTGTAGAGACTTGGGAGGGAGATTCAAATGTGAGCGCCAGCGCCTAACAACTCATTCAACCGGAGCGCGAGTCAGCTTGATTTTTATCGTCAACTTGTCCGTAATAGCGTTGTGTGCGCGCCCGGTTAATTCGGGCGTTATGCCGCAGAGAATTGAGCGGCTGCGGCACAGATAACCAAGGAGAATTATGAATAGTAGGATTCTTGTCATTGAAGATGACAATCAAATGCGCTGGAGCATCGCACACTCCCTTCAACAACAGCTTGAGAACCTATCAATTTATGAAGTCAATACTTTTGAAGAAATGATCCAAATTCTAGAGGTCACAGAGTTCGACGTGATAATAACTGGCTTGTATTACTTTGGAGATATAAGTGGGCGGGCATTCAAAACTATACTCCATTCTCTAAAGGGCAAGAATACACCCGTTATCTTTCTCAGTTCTATCGTAGAGCCAAAAGACGTATTTGAAGCGGCTAAACTTGGTGGATTCGACTTCTTATTTCTCGATATGAATTTCAACTCAAAATCTCTGGTAGACTCGGTTAAGTCAGCGCTTGCTTTGCGCAATATTCCAAAGGTATTTGTATCGTACTCTTCCGTAGATAGATCTTTTGCCCGGAAATTATCAAAGAGTTTGCATAGCCGTGGTCTCCGGGTATGGTACGACGAGTGGGAGATTATTGTCGGAGATTCAATAACCCAGAAGATCGAAGAAGGAATAATCTCTTCCAGCTTTCTAGTTATAATTCTATCCACAGCATCTGTTTCGTCTCCTTGGGTTCGAGAGGAGTTAGATGCTGCCCTTATGCGACAGATCACAGATCGTAAAGTTCAAGTGTTGCCTGTGTTAAAGGAGGCGTGTGAAATTCCACCGTTGCTACGATCAAAGAAATATGCTGACTTTACAAAAAAGTATAAGCTTGGATTAGACAACTTGGTTCAAAGTATAAATACTAAGCAGCGAGTTATTCGTGAATCTAAATAATCCGTTTAGCATAAGAGCGGCATAACAACTCATTCAACCGGAGCGGAATTAGCTTGCTTTTCATTCGCAAGATTGAAGGCTTGGTTAGATTCTTCCCGCCCGGTTAATTCGAGCGTTATGCGGACTCGCGAACGTCACAAACAGTTTCAGAAGGATGAACATCGTAACTGTCACGTCGGAAAGAAGAATTGACCGACTGATATTTCATCCTGCGGCCGAATACGATCACGAGATGCACATCGGCAATTTCACTTGTCGGCACTGCGGCGCAGAAATTCAATTTAATACTTCGGATTTCGAGCGGCACTTTCTTTCAAGACATTCGAATTTGGATCCGGTGCTCAGTCAGGCATTCGATGAGGTTCGACCTCTGAACACTGAGTCATGGGAGTGCTTTTTAGATTTCAATTGCTTTGCTTGCGGCGCACCTGCGCGGATCGCTTACAATCCCGTCGAGTATCGAATGGGATCGTTCTACTACAAACTTGCTGTTGTTTTGGAGGCCGAGGAATGGAACGGTGTTCCTCTTCCCAAGCCGTCCGCATAACAAATCGTTGGACGCGAGCGGAATCAGCGGGCTTGTCATCGACAACTTGTCCGTAACGCAGTTGTCGCCCGCCGCGTCAACTCAGACGTTAGATGCCTATAATGGAGGGATTAAATGATGCGGAAACCACGAGTGTTTATTAGTTGTACGATGGATCATAACCTTGATGACAGGCGGCGTGGCCTCAAAAGGGAAATCATAAAAAGAATTTCCGAAGCAGAATTTGAGCCGCAGATATTTTTCGAGTCTGGTTTACCTACGGACAAGGCATGGAACTTTAATTCAGTTTCTGAAGTTATGCAGCGATGTCAGGGCGCAGTTATTTTAGGCTTTCCTCGTTGGGAGGTTCAAACAAACGCCGATGCGCTTCGCATAACGACAGAATATAATCACTATGAAGGAGCGTTGGCACTAACACTAGGCATCCCTACTTTAGTTATTGCTGAACAGGGAACGCCAGACAGAGGGATATTCTATAGTGGAGGTGGTCAGGTAATTACATACATGTCGCCTGATGCAAGTCAGCAATGGCTAAATGATGACTACTTCAAACTACGATTTAACACTTGGCGTAAGTCTGTGGAAGGTCGCTTTGAAGTCTTCTTCGGCTATTCCAGCGCTGCTAAAGCAACGGCTGATTCTATTTTGAATTACCTTAGTAATAGGCTTGGAGTTAAAGTCAAAGAATATGGAACAGGCTTTCAGAGCGGAGGCACGATCCTAGAGGAGATTGAAAAAGCGTCTCAGACCTGTCTCTGCGGAGTTTTTCTATTTACCTGCGATGACCCGTTAGCTAATGGTAAAGATCAAGCTTCGCCCAGAGATAATGTTATCTTTGAAGCGGGATATTTCATGAAAGCGAAGGGCAAAGAGCGGACTCTAATAATCCGCGAAGAGGGTGCGAAAATGCCAGCGGACATTGGTGGAAATATTTATCTATCCCTTAAGAATCGTTTGGATACATCTACGATTCGAGATGATTTACGTTACTTTCTAGAAACAAGGTTGTAAGGAACAGTACAGAACAATTACTGAACTCTATAGTGCAGCGGCATCTAACAACTCATTCAACCGGAGCGCGGGATAGCAATTCTTTCATCATTCTTCCTTGCGGTTAGATTGAATGCCTTTCGCCCGCGCCCGGTTAATTCGGGCGTTAGGTGCTTGCCTCTTCCCGAATATCGCCAATTAGTTGCTGCTTACGTATAATGAGCACATGAAGATTAAAGTAATTATTCATGAAGCGGAAGAAGGCGGCTATTGGGCGGAAGTTCCATCTATTCCGGGATGTGCCACTCAGGGCGAAACTTTTGAGGAATTGCTTCAGAATTTATATGAGGCTGTTGAAGGCTGCTTATCCATTGATGTCTCACCTGCTCAGGTTAACGAAAGTGATCGTGTGTTGGAGATCGCCGTATGAAGTCGGTCTCCGGCAAGGAGTTTGCGAAAATTCTTGAGCGTCATGGATGGACGTTGTTGAGAGTGCAGGGCAGCCATCACATTTACGGTAAAACCGGAAGCGATGTTCGGCTTTCGGTTCCCATTCATGGTAATCAAGCGCTCAAGAAAGGATTGCTCCGTCATTTGATGAAGATGGCGGGTATTTCCAAAAGTGGTCGGTGAAATCACGCCGCACCTAACAACTCATTCAACCGGAGCGGCGATTGCCTGTTTTTCATGATCCTTTGTCCGTGCAATCCCGGATGGGTTCGCGCCGCCCGGTTAGATACTGTGTTGGAAGTCAAGCTATTTTTGCCCACTCTGGATCAAATGGCTTGCCCGTCTTCAACACTCCATAGGCCAGATGCAGCAGCTTACGCATGACCGCACAGATGACACTCATCTTGCCGCGCTCCTGCAAACCCTTCGCCCATGATTGAAAGAACGGACTGCACCTGATAGCAGTAATGGCCGGGAAGTAGAGCGCTCGCCTGAGCCGAGCATTGCCGATCTTTGATAATCGTGTCCGCCCTCTGACACTACTTCCTGATTGACGCTCACGTGGCACAAGTCCAGCATAAGCAGCGACTTGGCGTGCGCTTCTGTGCTGGTTGATGTCTGTGATCTCAGAGAGTAGCAGCGCAGCCGTGGTCTCTGCGATGCCAGGAATGGAGTCTAACAACTGGCTCTGTCGCTTGAGTGTCGGGTGAGAGTTGATGTAATTGCGGATCAACTTCTCTGTGCGCTTGATCTGCTCGCTAAGATAAGCGAGATGTTCTTCGACACTCTGCCGGACAGTGTCAACTGTGATAGTGGAAGAGAGTCGGTTCTCTTCCATCATACGCATCTCAACGAGAGACTCCAAGCGGCGCACAAGTGCCTGTAACTCTCGCACTTCTGCGGGTAAAGGCGTCCATGTGGGCGGCCCTTGCGCCACTGTGAAGCGGGCAATCAGTTCCGAGTCCACCTTGTCTGTTTTGGTGCGTGAAAGTCGGCTTTGAGCGAAGGCTTTGATAGCTGCCGGGTTGACGACGCTCACGGTGTGGCGCGCCTCATGCAGAAAGAGCGAGAGATTCGCCGTAAGTGCCTGTCGCTTCCATGCAGGCGTGGACTCTCTTGATGCCTTGCTTGGAAAGCCATTCAAGCAGTTGCTCGAAGCCTGTCGCAGTGTTGGGAAAGACCCGATGCTTGAGCTTGCCGCTTGGGTTGATGAGACAGACGTTGAACTTCAGTTTGGCGATGTCAATACCAAGTGTTGGTTCAGTCATGGCAGTGAACTCCTCGTGTAGAATCAGATGCGGCGCAGGTCACGCCTTGCAGATGCAAGCTCAGCTTTACGGTGAAAGTGGCTTTGGATACTGTCCGACCTTGTGCGCTGCGATTGGATGCCGAGAGCTTGTCTAACCGACTGACTCCGAGGGTCATAATTCGGGCACAGCTTCTCCGGCATCCTGTGCGACTAAAGCTTGCGGCTTGTGCCGACTTCAGTCAACATACAAATTCGGGCGTTAGGTGGACAAATTTAACGAACGTATGAGTAGGAGCATTTATGGCTGATATAACATTCATTTACAAATCTACTAAAGTTAGAAAGCCTAAAGAGCCACATCCCTATAGCAGAGTGTTTGCCAATGCTAAGCACAACGTTATTTACGTCAGTTACGTGAGCCTTGATGAATTAAAGGTAATACCTAATGATACTATTCGCGGCGATATTGTTGTTCTTCAACTTAGTAAAGACGTTGAGATTGATAAGCTGTTGACGCTTATTCGGGAGTTATCTTGGTATCACGATACTTATACATTGCTGTTTGGTAAAGAGCTAGATGCTGACATTGCATTAGATAAAAATGTATTCTCATTGCCAGACACTAAAGGAAGCACGTTAGTTACAATCATCAATGGACTTTTACTAATTCTAACCCACGGTTTGGAGGTATCATCTGTAGGGGGAGGACGAGTCGAACGGATTATCAGGAGCATTGAATTCCCACCCGAATATTATCAATCCGGCGTCACGATCTTGAGTTATTTTGCGAGCGTTCTACGTCACAAAAATATATCTGATAATATTAAGGTATCAATTGAGCAAAATGGGCTCGTTGTACGACTAATCATTGAGAGCCCTTCTGGTCAACGAGAATTAATCGAGCGCACCCTTGATGCTTATGCTCTTGTCATAACGGGTAAATTCTCCATTGATAAGCTAACCACCGATCCTTTTGAGGTGATGGAGCTAAAAAGCCAACTCCGCATAGCCTATATTCAATTACAGAATCAACGGGATCTACTCGACTTATCCAAATCAGAGGTGGCCCAGTTGCGAACTGGACTTGCGGAGACTAGAGAAGCTTTGATGGCTTCGGAGAGGCGGGCCGAAGCTGAGACAAATCGCTTCATGTCGCTATTAGAGGGCTTAATCGCTAATAATTCCGATCTTTCATCAGGGTTTCGTAAACTATCAGAACAGGCTATAGCCCTTCAGAATTCTACTTTGGCGAATGCCCTTAAGTCGCTTCATGGATTATTTGAGCGAGGGCTGCGTGAAGATGACCGGGAAGATTTCATTGAAAAAATGGAGGTTATCCGGCAAGAGGATTCAGGCGTATTCAGTCAGGTTTGCGACATCTTAATTAAAGGTGCGATTTCTGGAGCCGCAGGCAACTACTTGTATTCTTGGCTCCAATTTATCATAGGTAGTTTGCCAAAATAGCAGCATAAATTGAATGCTGAAGTATGCGCGTCCACCTAACAACTCATTCAACCCGACGCCTCGGTAGCAATCTTTTCATGGTGCTTCCTTCGATGTAAATTGAATGCCTGCGCTCGGCGCGGGTTAATTCGGGCGTTATGCGCTTTAGGGATATTCTATAACCGCA
>MNJR01000146.1:0-22942 GCA_001920415.1 Acidobacteria bacterium 13_1_20CM_3_53_8
AGGCTCTCTTTCGGTGGAGATAACCGTCTGGTCATTCCTGCTGCTACGATTGCAGGCTCTATCTTCGTCGTTACGGCTGACACGCTGGCACGGACTCTGATAGCTCCGCGCGAGCTTCCAGTAGGCGCAATCACTGCGCTCGTCGGTGCGCCGCTCTTCATTTATCTACTGAAGAAAGGATAGAGACGGAAGGGATGCTTGAGGCGCGAGAAATTTCTGTCAGGTATGGAGAGCGTGAAGCGCTCACACACGTTTCGCTCGTTGCTTCTGAGGGTGAAGTCATCGCAGTCATAGGCCCGAACGGCGCTGGAAAATCAACGCTGATGCGCGCTCTCAACGGAGCTATAAAGCCTTCAAGCGGCGAAGTCCTGTTGGACGGTAAATCTCTGGAAATTTTCTCGCGCAGAGCTGTCAGCCGCCGCATAGCAGTGGTCGCGCAAGAGGCAGAGCTACGTTTTCCTGTAACGGTCATGGAGTTCGTGCTGGGCGGGCGCTACGCATGGTCTAACACTGGAACGTGGGGTTGGGAGACTTTTGGCGATTTGAAAGCGACGCGCGAGGCTTTAAGCGAAACTGAGATGGAAGAGTTCGCCGGACGTTTGATGAACGAGCTTTCAGGCGGAGAAAGACAACGCGCGGTTCTGGCACGCGCTCTTGCAACGGAAGCGTCTGTGCTTTTGCTGGACGAGCCGACGGCGAACCTGGACCTTGCTCATCAGGCTGCGATGCTCTCGCTTGTGCGTGCGCGTTGCGATAGGCGCAGAGCGGCGGCTGTCGTCGTCACGCATGACATAAACTTGGCGGCAGAGTTCGCAGACCGCGTGCTTCTACTCAAAGACGCAAGAACGCTGGCGAGCGGAAGCCCGCGCGAAGTCTTGACTGAAGAGATGCTCAAAAAACTTTTCAAGATTGACGTTCTTGTGGACGCGCATCCGGTTTCGGGCGCTCCACGTATCACGCCTGTGCATCGCAGCACAGGCATTTCAACCTAAACCCCGGGCGGCGAATCAGGGAAGGCGGTGAAACTCCGCCACTGCCCGCGCAACTGTGAGCGGCGACAATGCCCCGCAATCGAAAAGCCACTGGAAGAGAATGGCGGAAAGGTCAAAAGGTAAAAGTAAAAAGGCAAAAGGGATAAGGCGAAAAGTATTCTTATTTAAAAATGGTTTCCGCCTTCCTTTTGCCTTTTACCTTTTTACTTTTGACTTTCCCCCTTCCGGGAAGGCGCGAGGTGTTGGCGATTCATTTGGTTGAATCATAGCCGCGAGTCAGGAGACCTATTCGCCCAAAAGCCCTTTTCAAGCTCGCACTGCGACGGGCAGGAGAAGCTAATGATGAAGGAAAAAATTCAAACGAATAGAGTTCGCGAAATTTTCTGCGGTAAAGATTTTCTGAGGCTGTGTTCGACGCTTCTGTTATTCCTAGCGTTGCAATGCGTCGTTTTCGCGCAGGGCACGTCGAAAATAACAGGGCGCGTACTAGACGAACGTGGGGCTGTGATTCGCGGGGCTGAAGTTCGCTTGCGCTCGCGCGAGGGTGTAAAACTTTTCGCGCGCACGGACGAGCAGGGCGTGTACGCATTCAACGGCGTGGGGCCGGGCGACTATATCATTGAGGTGAAATCGCGTGGCTTCGCATCACAGACCACAGACGAGTTTCATTTCGAGCGCGGGCAGAATGTAACGCGCGACGTGAAGCTGGCTGTTGCTGCGCTGAGCGAAAGCGTTGTGGTCGTCGCCACGGACACGCCGCAGCGCGCAGATGAAGTTTCCAAATCGGTGACGCTTCTTGAAGATCAGGATATTGAAGCGCGAAGGGAAGTGACGCTCTCCGAAGCTCTGCGCGGAACGCCCGGCCTTCGCGTCCAGCAGCAAGGATCACCGGGCGCGCTCACCGCTCTGCGTTTTCGTGGACTTAGAAATTTCGACACGGCTCTACTTCTTGACGGGCTGCGCGTGCGCGACGCAGGCGACATTAACGGCTCTGCCGCGCCCTTCTTCAGCGACCTCTTACCGACCTCGCTCGACCGAGTTGAAATACTGCGCGGCTCAGGCTCTTCCATCTACGGCACGAACGCCGTTGGCGGCGTCATCAACCTTGTGCCGCGAACAGGCTCAGGCAGTCCACGCTTTGAAGCAGGCTTTGAAGCGGGAAGCCTCCAACTCTTTCGTGAAAGAGTGCAAGGCTCTGGCGGAATCGGTAGCCGTGCGGGTTTCAGCTTCGGCCTTTCGAGGATTGACGTTCGCAGAGGAGTTGATGGAAACGACGAGTACGGCAACACGGGCGGCGGCGGGCGCGTGCAATTCAACGCGACGCCTTCCATTACATTGAGCGCAAACTTTTACGGCACTATCTCGAACGCAAGAGTCAACGATAGCCCCATCGCTCTGCCAGCAGCTTTCGCATCAAACGCACTGAACCCGCGCGCTGTTGAAGGTGTGACGTTTCAGCCCGACTTGAACAACCCGGACGAGGGGCGTAGGAATCACCTTCTAGTAGGCTCTGTGAAATTGTCGCACCGTGTGAACGAGATTCTGTCCTACTCGCTAGCATACCAGAGAGTCTCTTCTCATCGTCGCAATTACAACGGCCCTCAGATTGACCCGCGCTTCGCGCAGTTCTACCCGTTCGGCGATTTCGAGTTCAGCAATACCAATAATGGTTTGACCGACACACTTGATGCTCGCGCGAATCTTCGTCTGGGACGAAAGAATCTAGCAACCGCAGGATTTGAGTACGAGCGTGAACAGCTTTTTCAATCTTCAATTCCTTCGTTCAGCCCTGTTAACAACACAACTGACAGGCAGAGGACTTTCGCTGTCTTCGGGCAAGACCAGATTTTTCTATTTGACCAGCGTCTGCAAATTTCGCTAGGCGTGCGCGAGCAGTTTTATAGAATTCGCGCAGCAGACCGTCCCGGCCTATTAAGCGGCGTCAATGCAGAAAGCTCCGTGACAGGCGACGGCTCAATTGCCTACTTCATACGCTCTACCGGGACAAAGCTTCGCGCGCATGTTGGCAACGGCTTTCGCGCGCCATCTCTTTTTGAGAGATTCGGCGAAGGGACTTTCGGCTCAGCAGGATTCGTTCGTTTCGGCGACCCGACCCTTCGCGCCGAACAATCTGTGAGCGTTGATGGCGGATTCGATCAACGTCTCTCGAATGATCGCGTGCGATTCGGCGCGACATATTTTTACACCAGATTGCAGCGCGTGATTGCATTCACTGGCTTCGCAGCAGACCCGCTGGGGCTTGGACGCTTCAGCGGTTACCAGAATCAGCCAGGAGGAATTGCCAGAGGTGTGGAAAGCTATTTTGAATCAGCCCCATTGCGCGGCATGAATCTACGCGCTTCGTACACCTTCACAAACTCAGACCGCCGCGATACGCTCCTGGGTTTGCAGCGAGAGTTCGTAGTGCCAAAACATCTCTTCGGGCTGACTCTCAACGAGCGTTGGCGTGCGTTCCTCTTCAACCTTGATCTGAATTACACAGGCTCGTACGTTGCGCCCGTCTTCGAAAATAACTTTCCGTTCCGCCAGGCCAATCTCACGTTCAGCGGCTATACGAAGGCCGACCTGTTCACAAGCTACGAGCGTTCATTGTCGGAAAAGGTAACGATGGTGCTCTTCGTCGGCGGCGAGAATATTTTTAATCAAAAATATTTTGAGAGCGGCTTCCGCGCGCCCGGCGCGTTAGGCAGAGGCGGAGTCAATTTTCGCTTCTAGGCAAGAGTTGTAAAAAATCAGGTTGCGAAGCCATGCTGCTTTCGCAAAGGCTACGAGCGTAAGCTGCGGCCTTTGCGAGAGCAAGCGCCATCGCAACCTGAATATATTTTAGCCCTAAAGTTCTAACTAATCCGCACCTACGTCGGCACGAGTCAGAAAGCCTCCGATGAGGAAAACCAAGCCCAGAAGGATGTGAACGACGTGATCCATCGTTCCCAGTTCCAGAGTATTCGGCAGAACCTTCCACAAGTGGTTATCCACTCCACCCATGCCAACCATGCTGGGTGCCTGGACTGTTCCTAAAAGAAACCCGCATACGCCAAGCAGCAGGTAAACCAGCCCGAAGATAATGCAGAACATCTTCGCACCGCTCAACGACCCTGCGAAGCCGAAGTAGAGGGCGATAATGCCCGAAATGATATGCACGAGATTGTGCGCGAAGCTAAGGTGAGTGCCAAGTAATCCGGGCATGACGAAACCCGCGACACCCACCAGGAGGAACACAACGCCAAGAATCTTACAGATAGTCTTTGCCATGATCTCTCTTTATTTCTCCTTTTGCGAGAAAAAGCTAACAACCATGTGCGGCGAGCGTCATTCACAAGAGGCGCTCGCCGCGTTCCCGATATTGCTCGTGGCGTGAATGCGCGGATTGTACACTAAGTTTCGCGCATCTACGCAAAGAATTTGAATAATTTCTGCGGGCATCTCTGATTTGAGCAGCGATTTCCGCAGGTGCTATACTCGTTGATGAAGCCAAAGCTGGTCTACACTTGGACAAAGGAGTTTAAGCGCTATGATTCCTCGTCTCAAAATCTATTTACGCATGAAAGGGAGAAGCGGATTTCTAAGGCAGACCTTTCGCGCTGTGCTTGCTTTAGTTATAGCGCTTCTTCTTCCCGCGATTGCCTGCGCTTACACGCTCGTCTTAAAGAGTGGTCGGCAGATTGAGATTCCAGACAACTTCATCATCACACAGACCACGCTCACTTATGAGGTTGCGCCGACTATCAACGTGACGGTTCAAATGGCTAGCATTAACATCACAGCAACGGAGCGCGCCAATCACGAAGCGCCCGGCAGCCTTCTACGCCGCGTAGACGTGCAGGAGAGGGCGCGCGAGGCGCAAGGCCATCAAACATACTCGCCGACTCAAGTTCAAAAAATTGTGACTAACAGGGAGCTTGCCCCGATTCGTCGTGCGCGCGAAGAGAGCGAGGCAAGGTACGAGCAGCGTCTGCGCGAACTGGGTCTGCCATCGCTTGAAGAAACAAGGCAAAGGGACGCGGAAGAGACAAGAAGGGCGCTTGCGCGCACGGCACTTGTCGAAGAGCAGCAGGCGCGAGACGAAGCATACTGGCGCACACGCTCGGAAAATCTGCGCGAGAGGATTGCTGAGCTTGATGGACAGATAAACTATCTCTACGCGCGGCTGAGCGAGACGCCAAACGGTTTCTCAACAGGTTCGTACACTGTCGTCTCAACGGTCGCGCCGATCGTTCCATTTCGTCATTCGTCTTTCGGCAGAGTTGGCGTCTTCTCAACTGGCTTCGGAAGAGCTAACCAGCCGAGTGTTATACAGAACGGAACATCAATTATCGGCAGAACTGGTTTCGGCGGCGGCTCCTCGCGCGTGCAGGTTCTTGTGAATCCTACGCGTGCGAGCCTGCGCGGCGCGCGAGCAATCGCAGGCCAACCAGTGTTTGGGCGACGCGTAATCGGCGGGGCAATCGGCACACCGATTCTGCCTGTGTTCCCGACCACTGTTGTGACTGTCCCGAACACAGATCAGTTCTACTACGAACGCGACGCAATGCTTACAGAGCTTTATGAATTAGAGGCGGAGCGCGCAGGACTTCTTTCGCGCTGGCGCGTGCTCGAAGACGAAGCGCGTCGCGCAGGCGTTCCGCCCGGATGGCTCAGACCTTGAGAACAGTTTTTAGTTTTCAGTTTTCAGAAGAAAACTGGAAAGCTTTTTACCGAAAACTGAAAACTAAAAACTGAAAACTGCTTTTACGTGTTTATGAAAAATGGTTGGGAGACGATAATTGGTCTTGAGATTCATGCTCAGTTGAGTACGGAGTCGAAGATTTTTTGTGGGTGTTCGACGCGGTTCGGGGACGAGCCGAACTCTAATACTTGTCCGGTATGTTTGGGATTGCCGGGGGCGCTTCCTGTTTTGAATCGTCGCGCAGTTGAGTTGGGCGCGCGGGCGGCGCTCGCCTTGGGGCTGCACATTAACGAGCGCTCTGTCTTCGCGCGGAAGAACTATTTCTATCCTGATTTGCCGAAGGGCTATCAAATTTCGCAGTACGATCAGCCGTTTTCGGAGCGAGGCGAGCTTGAGATTATGACCGCAGAGCGCGACGAGGCTGGGCACGCGCGCGTGTGGAAGCCTAAAGTTGTGCAGATCACGCGGCTGCATCTTGAAGAGGATGCTGGCAAGAATGTTCACGAAGGATTGCCGGATGTTGACCGCTACTCCTACGTTGATTTGAATCGCGCGGGCACTCCGCTCGCAGAGATAGTCACTGAGCCGGACTTTCGTTCATCTTGGGAGGCTTACGATTACGTGAACCATGTTCGCCGTGCGCTGCAATGGGTGGGAGCAAGCGAGGCGGACATGGAGAAGGGAAATCTTCGTTGCGAGGCAAACGTCTCTGTGCGAAAAATTGGCGACACGAATTTCGGAACCAAAGTCGAATTGAAGAATTTGAACTCGGTTCGATTCATGCAGCATGCGATTGAATACGAGATTGAGCGGCAGATTAATGCTCTGGAATCGGGCGGGCGCGTTGTGCAGGAGACTCGTTTGTGGGACGAGCGAGCGGGCGAGACGCGCATTATGCGCTCGAAAGAGGAGGCGCACGATTATCGCTATTTCCCTGAGCCTGATTTGCCGCCGCTCGTTGTCACGCGAGATTTCATTGAAGGCGTGCGCGCAACTATGCCTGAACTGCCGGAAGCAAGGCGCAGGCGTTTCATGGATCAGTACGCGCTATCGTACAGCGACGCATCGCAACTGACTTCGGAGCGCTCGCTTGCGGATTACTACGAGCGCGCGGCTGAGGCTGCGAGAAACGCACGCGCCGCAGCCAATTGGATAAGGACTGATCTGCTGCGCGAATTGGAAGCTTCGGGTACGCCGGTCGAGAAATGTCCCATCCCGCCCGAAGAGATTGGCGCTCTGATTCGTCTCATAGAAGAGGGCAAGATTAGCGGCAAGCAGGGCAAAGACGTGCTCTCTGAAATGTTCAGGACGGGAAAGCCTGCTGCCAAGATTGTAGAAGAGCAGGGAATGGTTCAGGTGAGCGACGCTGGCGCGATTGATCCGATTATTGACGAAATAATCAGCGCTAATCCGAAACAGGTCGAACAATTCCGTGCAGGCAAAGAGTCGCTTTTCGGCTTCTTCGTCGGTCAGGTGATGAAGGCTTCGCAAGGGAAAGCTAATCCAAAAGTGGTCAACGAGAGGCTGAAAGAGAAACTTAAAGTGTAACAGGTGACAAGACAGTGATAAGAAAAGAAGCTGATAGCTGATAGCTGTTAGCTTTCAGTTTCTTTTCTCTTATCACTATTCATCCATCACTGCTTTTATATATGAATATCAAGGGCAAAACGGCAGTCGTCACGGGCGGGACGAAAGGGATTGGGCGCGGCATCGCTTCTGCTTTGGCGCGCGAGGGAATGAACGTGTGCATCAGCGCTCGGCATGA
Organism: Acidobacteria bacterium 13_1_20CM_3_53_8; assembly: GCA_001920415.1. Lineage (GTDB taxonomy): Bacteria > Acidobacteriota > Blastocatellia > Pyrinomonadales > Pyrinomonadaceae > 3-1-20CM-3-53-8. Next base: position 7,445 of record MNJR01000146.1, read on the forward strand.
AGATGAAATAGAAGAGGCCGTGCGTGTTTTGGATGAAGAGGGCGAAGGGCGAGCATCCGGTGTAGTGTGTGATGTGCGCGATTACGAACAGGTGAAGTCGCTGTTTGAGCACGCAATCTCCGAGTTCAATGGAGTTGATGTTCTTGTCAACAATGCTGGCATAGGCATATTCGCTCCGGTTGAAGAAATCTCGCCGGAAGATTTTCGCGCGGTGCTGGAAACGAATCTCTTCGGCGTCTTCTATTGCTGCCACGAAGCGATTCCGTTGATGCGAAAGCGCGGCGGCGGGTACATCATCAACATCTCTTCGCTCGCGGGAGCGAACCCACATCCTCGCATGGCCGCGTACAACGCCTCGAAGTTTGGCCTAAACGGTTTCAGCGAAGCTCTTATGCAGGAAGTCCGCCACGACCAGATAAAGGTGAGCTACATCATGCCCGGCTCTGTGAACACAGAGTTCGGCGGCGATGCGCCCGACGAGTCAAAAAGCTGGCAGTTGCAGCCCGCAGACATAGCTCGCGTCGTGCTCGATCTTCTTCATCATGACGAGCGCGCTCTGCCAAGCCGCGTAGAGATAAGGCCAAGCCGACCTCCTAAGAAGTAATGGACTCAAGATCGGAATAAGTGAAAATGAGTAAACGACTTCTCACACTCTACTGGACGATATTCTTCCTTCTCTTCTTTACGCCTGTAATTAACAGATGCATCGGCCAAACCCGTGACAATAGAGACGCGCAGATTGCCACTACCATAGATCAAGCGGCTGAGCTTGCCGAGGCAGCACGATTGAACACCAGGGCAGTAGAATTATTTGGCCAGAGCAGGTATGACGAAGCGCTACCTCTGGCTCAACGTGCGCTCGAAATAAGGAAAAGGTATTTGCCGCCGGACGATAATCTCATTCTTGTCTCTTCATTCAATCTGGCGGAAATTCTTTTTGCTAAGAAAAAATACGGTGACGCAATGACGCTCTATAAGCAACTTTTGTCATCGTATGAGCGAAAGTTTGGGCCTAATGATTCAAGAATAGCGCCCGTGCTGGACAGACTGGCATTCCTGTATTACGAGAGGGGCGAATTCGACAAAACCGAGTCGAGCTATAAACGTGCGCTTGCGATTGACGAGAGTGCGTACGGCGCACAGAGCGCAGAGGTCGCTGGCGCACTCCATCAACTGGCTCAATTCTATCGCTTGCGTGGAAAAAACAGTGACGCGGAGGCGACTTTTAATCGCGCCATAGCCTTGCAGACGAATCTTGCTCTGCAAGGCGTCCATCTTCCTCAGTTCGAAAGAACTATGAGTGATTACTACTGCTTTCTCTACCAGAACGAGCATATCAACCTACCGGCAGCGGAGGAAAGAGCTTCGCGGTTTCGACAGGCAAGCGGCAATCAAGAACGGTACTCCGGCATTGTTAACGGAAGAGCGCTGAGCCTTCCCGCGCCCGATTATCCTGTTGAAGCGAGGGCTGCGCGCATGAGTGGAATTGTTATAATTAAGGTGACGATAGACGAAAACGGCAGAGTAATAAAGACTGAAGATATGTGCGGCGGATACGAGCCGCTGATAAGGGCAGCAAGCGGTGCGGCGCAACATGCGCGCTTCACACCTACGCTCTTATTCGGACAGCCTGTGAAAGTAACGGGTACTATCATATACAGATTTGTAGGGCGTTAATAATATTCAGCGCACCTGCGGTCGAATTCATACTACGTAGCTTTATTTGTCTGGCTGCGCGTGGATTGGTAAATTAAGACTGCTCGGCTATGCTGTGCAGCAAAAGTAGTGATAAGTGATAGGAAGGTGAATAGTAAATGGTAAATGGTAAATGGATTAAAGCAGTTCTTTCCATTTACCATTTACTATTCACCATTTACCTTCCTATCACTTTAAATAAGAGATGCGTGCCGTTGTTCAGCGAGTTACGCGCGCGAGTGTGACTGTGGAGGGCGAGGCGGTTGGACGAATAGGTCGCGGTCTCGTTGTCCTGCTCGGCATAGCGCGCGACGATACAGATAAGGACTGCTCTTATCTTCTGGAAAAAATCGCGTGCTTAAGGATTTTCGATGATGCTGAGGGGCGCATGAACCTCTCGCTCGTTGAGACAGGCGGCGCTCTTCTGATAGTCTCTCAGTTCACGCTGTATGGCGATGTGCGGCGAGGACGACGCCCATCGTGGATTGACGCGGCGCCGCCTGAAACGGCAGAGCCTTTGTACAATTCATTCGTAGAGCAGGCGCGTCAAATTGTCGGGCAGGTCGAGACGGGAAGCTTTCGCGCGATGATGATGGTTGAGCTTGTCAATGACGGGCCTGTGACGATACTCCTCGATAGCAGAAAACAGTTCTAAATATAGATTCGATAAAAGAGAGGCAATGAAAATTTGATGAGCCAGAGGAGTGTGCGTTTGAAACTTTTGGGCGAAAAGTCCAGTGTGCGTTCAATCTTAATTCTTTCGACTCTGTTCCTAATGCTTATGATGGCCTTCACTTCTTGCAATAAGAAGACGGCATCGCAGGATTACGACAACGCGAACGACGAAGAGGCTGCGCTGGATGCGAAAGTCAAGAAAGGCATAAAACCTGTAGCGGACACGGAAGTCGCTGTGATTGACGCGGGCGATTACGGCAAGATTGTGATTGAGCTTTACCCGAACATCGCGCCTCAGATGGTTGCGCGGTTCAAGCAACTAATCAAGGAGGGCTTCTACAACGGCACGACCTTTCACCGCGTCAACCCTGAGCTTGGAATCATTCAGGGCGGCGATCCACTTTCGCGCGACAACAACCCGAACAACGACGGCACGGGCGATTCGCAATATCCGAACGTGCCGGGCGAGATGAGCGATATTCCTTACGAGCGCGGAATCGTAGGCGCTGCGCGCAAAGGCGCGTCACCCATGCCGGGCGGCGGCATGACCGAAACTCAGGCGCGCGACACTGCCAACTGCCAGTTCTTCATCACGCTGAAACGAGTGCCCGATTTTGACCGCAACTACACCATCTTCGGGCGAGTGATTGAGGGAATCAAGAACGCTGAGATAATCGCGGGCGCGCCCGTGGACGCAGGAACCGAAAGACCCAACCCCAAAATCATTATCAAGAGCATCACGCTGCAACCGCACCCGTAAGAGCAGTTTTCAGTTTTTAGTTTTCAGTTTTCAGAAAGAAGCGAACCGGCTTTTCACTGAAAACTGAAAACTAAAAACTGAAAACTGCTCTTCTAGATCGTGTCATCGTTTGCCTTCGAGCGTTCGTCCAACTCGAAACGCTCGCGGTCACGTCTTTCTATCTTCTCTAAAATTTCAAGGTCTTCGTTGTCTTCGTAGGTGACGCCGACAGCGCGTGCGTTCTCTTCTACGATTGATTGGTCTGGAGTGGGATTGTCGCCGGCTACGGATTCCGTGCCGCCGTTGTTTACGTCTTCCCAGTCTGCGTCCATGTCGCCGCCGGAATCACTGGGAGATGAAGCTGTGTTGTTGCGCAGGCGCTGGGCTAGCAGTTCCGGGTCTTTTGGCGAGCGAGAGATTTCCTCTTCCATGAACTCTTCTATCTCAGGGTCTGGCACGTAATCCGGGTTGTTGCTCAGGTACTCGAAATCTTCCGGCCTCTTTTTGGGCATCTCTCTACTCTCCTTGTGAAAACTCTATGCGCGCTCGACGGAGACAGATAATATCTGAAGCGATGAGCGCAAGCGAAAAACATTTATGCTTTCGTTGATCTTGATAACTTGAGTGACTATAGCAAATGAGCATTAGAATCAGCAATCACTTCAAGACCTGTACGATGAAGGGAAAGCTATTGAAAGCGTGCTTGACGTTTGCAACTCTGGCGACCTAAACTTGAATTTGCTCAAGCAAAATTCAAATTCTTCAGTTGACCGACAGCGCACGCCGACCGTTACCGAAGTTTGCGCTGCCGAGTCATAAGCCGCCGGAAAAACTATGTCTCAAACTTTCTTTAATTCGCTGCAAACATTCAAGCCTAACAGGAATCGTGAAGGTCGTTTCTACTCTCTGCCTCAATTGGAACGCGAAGGCGTTGGCCCCGTCTCAAGGCTTCCCGTTTCTATTCGCATAGTTCTGGAAGCCGTATTGCGCAACGTTGACGGCAAAAAGGTGCGCGAGCAGGACGTTCGTACGCTTGCTAACTGGAAACCAAACGCCGAGCGCATAGAAGAGATTCCGTTCATAGTCTCGCGCGTTCTGCTTCAGGATTTCACAGGCGTGCCGCTCCTTGTTGATCTTGCGGCGATGCGTTCGGTCGTCGCGCGGCTTGGAAAAAATTCTCAGATCATAGAGCCGCTTGTGCCTGTTGATCTTGTGATTGACCACTCCGTGCAGGTTGACTATTCGAGCACGTCGGACGCCTTCAGCAAGAACATGGAGATGGAGTTTAAGCGAAACAATTCTCGCTACCAGTTTTTGAAATGGGGCATGCAGGCTTTTGACGGATTCCGTGTTGTCCCGCCGGGCATAGGCATCTGTCATCAGGTCAATCTTGAATATCTGGCAAAGGTCGTCTGGGAGAAGGACGGTCTCTTTTATCCAGACACATTGGTCGGAACCGATTCGCACACGACTATGGTTAACGGACTCAGCGTCGTTGGCTGGGGCGTCGGTGGCATAGAAGCCGAAGCAGGAATGCTTGGACAGCCCGTCTACTTTCTGACGCCAGATGTCGTAGGCGTTCACATGACAGGGCAGTTGAATGAAGGCGTGACGGCGACAGACCTTGTGCTGCGCGTCACAGAGATGCTTCGCAAGGCGAAGGTCGTAGGAAAGTTCGTAGAGTTTCATGGCGAGGGCGCGGCGTCGCTCGCTGTAACGGATCGCGCGACCATTGCGAACATGTCGCCTGAGTACGGCGCGACTATGGGATTCTTTCCGCCAGATGAAGAGACCTGCAACTACCTGCTGGCGACCGGGCGCGAAGAGAGTCACGTCGAAGCAGTGCGCAACTACTACATGGCGCAACGCATGTTCGGCATGCCGAAGAAGGGAGAGATTGAGTACAGCACGCTTCTTGAGCTTGACCTTGGTTCAATCAATCCGGGCGTGGCCGGGCCTAAGAGGCCGCAGGATCGTATAGAGCTTCCAGATTTGAAAGAACAGTTCAACTCTCTTCTCCAAAAACCTGCGAACGAGGGCGGGTACGGCAAGACTGCTGAAGATTTGGAAAGTCGCTTCTACACGCGTATAGGCGAGTGCGATGATGACGATGGCAATCGCCGCAAGCTGCCCGTACTGGGTGGCGGCGAGCAGCATCAGGACACAGGCCCGCTCGTAAGCCGTAACAACCTGAGTCAGAAGAACACCAGCGTATGGACTGAGACGGAGATGATGAACAACCGTCCTACGCCGGACAGGCTTGAAGATATGCCGCCGGGAGAGTTTCCGCAGGGAGAGGTGGAGCTTGGCAACGGCGACGTTCTCATCGCGGCTATAACTTCCTGCACGAACACTTCAAATCCGAGCGTGATGCTTGCCGCCGGGCTTCTTGCAAAAAAAGCTGTCGAGCAAGGATTGAGAGTCAACCCTGAAGTGAAGACTTCGCTTGCGCCGGGTTCGCGCATCGTGACAGAGTATCTGGAAAGAACAGGATTACAGGATTCGCTCAATAAGCTAGGCTTCAATCTGGTAGGCTACGGCTGCACCACATGTATTGGAAATTCCGGCCCGCTCGATCCTTGCATTGAAAAGGTAATCTCGGACAACGATCTGGTAGCGGCGAGCGTGCTTTCGGGAAACAGGAACTTTGAGGCTCGCGTTCACCAGAGCATTCGCGCCAACTTTTTGATGAGTCCGCCGCTCGTCGTTGCATTCGCAATCGCCGGGCGCATCAACATTGATCTATCGAAAGAGCCGCTGGGTAAAGGCAAGAACGGCGACGTGACATTGAAAGAAATCTGGCCCACCATGCAGGAGATAAACGAGTTGATGCGTTACGCTTTCGACCCTGAAACCTATCGAAAGCTCTACAGCGATTTCTCTGAAAAAAATCCGCTCTGGAACGAAATTCCTACGAGCACCGGAAACGTTTACGATTGGGACCCGCATTCGACCTACATTCAGGAGCCTCCGTATTTTGAAAAGTTCAGTATGGAGCCTGAAAAATTTATAGACATACGCAATGCACGCACGCTAGCAATCTTCGGCGATTCTGTGACGACGGATCACATCTCGCCTGCTGGCGCAATCAAACCCAACTCGCCCGCAGGCATCTACCTGCAATTGCGTAAAATAGCAATCGAAGACTTCAATTCATACGGCGCGCGTAGAGGCAATCATCAGGTGATGGTGCGCGGCACGTTCGCAAACGTTCGCATCAAGAACCTTATGCTTCCGGGCGTAGAAGGCGGCTTTACTGTACTTGAGCCTGTTGGCGAGCGCATGAGCATCTACGACGCTTCGGTGCATTATCAAGCGGCGGGCATTCCGCTAATAGTTTTTGCGGGGCAGGAGTACGGAACTGGAAGCTCGCGCGACTGGGCTGCTAAAGGAACTAGATTGTTGGGCGTGCGAGCAGTCATAGCGCAAAGCTTCGAGCGCATACACCGCAGCAACCTGGTAGGAATGGGCGTGCTACCCTGCCAGTTCAAAGAAGAAACCAATGCGCAAACGCTCAGGCTAGAAGGCACTGAGACTTTTGACATCATAGGGATTGAGGGCGGAATCAAACCGCGCCAGGACGTGACGCTCGTAATTCATCGTGCGGACGGTGAGTCGGAAGAAATTCCTGTCACGGTCAGAATAGACACGCCGATTGAAGTTGATTACTACCAGCACGGCGGCATATTGCCATTCGTGCTCAGACAAATTCTGGCCGAAACATCTTTGATCTGGTGAGAGCAGATTGCGCCATCCTTTTGCGAGCTTAAGTATTTCCCTTTGCGCCTTTGCGAGAACATGCAATTCTCTTGATGCTCAAGATTAATGAGAGTTGAAGGTTCACGCTGTAGAAGCAAAGAAAAGAGCAAAGCTCGCAAAGAATTGAACGCCTGCTTACTTGCTTTTGGACTTTGGTGCGTTTCGGGTGTTAGAGTGTTCTCGAACCACTAAGTATTTCATCGAAACAAATTTTTTGAGGGAGTGAATTGATGTCTTCAGTTCAGCAAGCAGCGTCGAGCGAGCCTCGCAAGTACCAGCTTTTCATTGATGGGAAATTTGTTGACGCCGAATCGGGCAAGACTTTTGCTACGCCTAACCCTGCGACGGGCGAACCGCTCGCTGAAGTCGCGGAAGCAGATAAGGCCGATATTGAAAAGGCCGTCGCGGCAGCTCGCCGCGCGTTCGAGGGAAAGTGGGGACGCATGAGCGCGCGCGAACGCGGTCGCCTTCTTTTCAAGCTCGCTCAGTTGATAGAAGAGAATGCTAAAGAGCTTGCCGAGCTTGAGACAGCAGACAACGGAAAGCCCATACGCGAATCGCTCTACATTGATCTGCCGCAGGTCGTGGAGAATTTTGAATACTTCGCGGGTTTCGCTACGAAGATTGAAGGCGAGACGATTCCTGTTTCGGGTCAGTTCCTCAACTATACCTTGCGCGAACCCGTTGGCGTGTGCGGGCAGATAATCCCTTGGAACTTTCCGCTCCTGATGGCAGCGTGGAAGCTTGCGCCCGCGCTCGCCGCAGGCAACACGGTCGTGCTCAAACCTGCCGAGCAGACGCCCGTCGGGGCAATGGAACTTGCGCGATTGATTCAAGAGGCGGGTTTCCCGGATGGCGTCGTCAACATAGTGCCCGGATTCGGAGAAACGGCGGGCGCTGCGCTCGCTTCGCATCCAGATATTGACAAGATAGCTTTCACAGGCTCGACCGAAGTCGGCAAGTTGATTGCGAAAGCCGCCGCAGACAATCTTACAAAAGTCTCTCTTGAACTCGGCGGCAAAGCGCCGAACATAGTGTTCGCGGACGCGGACATTGAGCAGGCCGTAAACGGCGCGATGATGGGCATCTTCTTCAATCAGGGGCAAGTATGCTGCGCTGGCTCGCGTCTTTTTCTGGATGAAAGAGTGAAGGACGAGTTTCTGGAAAAGTTCAAGGAGAAAGCGGAGAAGGTGAAGGTGGGCGACCCCTCTGACAAAGCGACGCAGATGGGGCCGCAGGTTTCTTCGGAGCAATTGGAAAGAATCAAATCTTACGTCGGAGTTGCGCGCGCAGAAGGCGCGACAGTGTTTGTAGGCGGCGAGTCGCCCGTGCTCGACGAAAAATTCCAAAAAGGCTATTTCTTCCAGCCTACCATCTTCAGCGAAGTGAAGAACCAGATGCGCGTGGCTCAGGAAGAGATTTTCGGGCCTGTTAGCTGCGTCATCACTTTCAAAGACGAAGAGGATTTGATTCGACAAGCGAATGAGACAATCTATGGGCTATCGGCAGGAATCTGGACGCGCGACATCACACGCGCGCATCGCTTCGCACGAGAGATAAAAGCCGGTGTCGTGTGGATTAACACCTACAACATGTTCAATGCTGCGTCGCCGTTCGGCGGCTACAAGCAATCGGGCTACGGGCGCGAGATGGGCAAGCACGCCATTGATCTTTACACGCAGGTCAAGAGCGTGTGGGTTGATCTTTCGGGGAAACCGATTGGGTGGTTCGGGAAATAGCGTTTAGGGCAAGAAAGTATTAAGGGCGGGATTCCGAACTTCTTAGCGAGCTTAAGCATTTCCCTTTGCGCCTTTGCGTGAACATGCAATTATCCCGAAGCTCAAGATTGATGTGAATTGAGGTTTCTCGCAAAGGCGCAAAGATAAGAGATAAGCTCGCAAAGCGGGTTGAGCTAGAACAATCGTAGTGAGCTTGCCTCTTAATTTCGAGTGGGCGCGGGAAACTTTTTTGGTAGGCTTTGCATCAATTCTGTCGCCGCATCCACTTTCAAGGATTTGATTTGAGGACGGTGCTCTCCCGCTTGAGAAAATTTCTGAAAATTAAAGGAGACGCCATGCGATATTCGAAACAGGTTCTTGCTCTGTCGCTACTCCTCACGGCCACATTCTTTCTAACAGCCTGCCCGCAACGCGAAACAATTGGCAGGATAAATGCAGACCCCGCGCGCTACTACCACAAAGAGGTTGCCGTTGCCGGGACGGTCACAGATAGCTACGGCTTTCTGGGTATGGGCATCTATGAGATTGATGATGGCACAGGACACTTAATCGTGGTAACTCATCGCGGTGTGCCTTCGCGCGGCGCTCGCGTCGCGGCGAAAGGTCACATCCAAACCGGTTTCAGCTTCGGCGGCAGAAATTTCGGAACTGTTTTGGAAGAGACAGACCGTCGCGCTGAAGGAAGATGATGAAGGAGGACGCGCAGGCAGTCGGCGAGCGCATCTTGGTTCTAGCCCTTGACCGGCAGTTTGCGCGTCTTCATCAAAACTCGCTTGATTTCGTTCGCCTCATTACGCCGGAAAAACTCTACGCCGAACCCCGAAAATCTCCGCGCTCCATCCCCGTTTACTCATGCGGCGAACATATCTTGAGAAGCGCAGCGATTATCGAGCAGACATTCGGAGGCGTGACGGCCAGTCTCTGGGACGATCCGTTTGAATGGACGCTGCCTGAGACTCTTTCCACGCCTGAACTGGTCGCAGCTTATTTAAGCGAAGTTGAAGAGACGCGCGCTCGCGCATTCACGCTCTTTCGCAGCGACCGCGACCTGCTTAAAGAAATTGCTCTACCATCGGGCGGGTTGCAGATGCTTTGCGGGCTGCTCTTTGATACACTTCAACGCGCGGCGCATCATCAGGGACGTGCATTCGCCACATTAAGGCTCATCTCCGATGTGCGACTTTCGCAGATTTAAAATTGTAAAGTCAGTAAAGGAAAGGTAAAAGGAAAAAGTGTGGACACGCCTGCGGCGTGAATTATAAATTAAAAATTAGAGATAAAAGCTTTGTCCTTACTTTTGCCTTTTACCTTTTTACTTTTGCCTTACTTCAATCCATCTGTGAGGTTCTTCTGTAATGTTCTGTCCACAGTGCGGCCAACAGCAGCCATCTGAAGATTTGCGTTTCTGCTCGCGTTGCGGTTTCCCTTTGCAAGGCGTGACGCAAATTCTTGCAACCGGAGGACAGCCGCTCGTTGTCCCTATGGAAGGTGGAGTGCGACGCCGCTCGCCGCGCTATGAAGGCGTGAAGCAGGGAGTCTCCTTGTTTCTCATAGGCATGGTGCTTGTCCCGCTTGTAGCAGTCTTCAGCACGCTCGTGCTACGCCGTCCTGAGATGTTCGTACCTCCCGTCGCCATAATCTGTTTCGTAGGCGGATTGATGCGAATCATTTACGCGCTAGCATTTCAGGAAGGCGCAAAAAGCATGGGGCAATTCGAGCCGCCTACTTACATTCCGCCTGCGTCACCTCAGCAGATGGGAGCGGGCGCAGCCAGACTCGGCGCACTTCCGCCGCAGCGAACCACTTCAGCTTCCGTATGGAGAAGGCCGGACACTGCGGAGCTTGTGCAGCCTCCGAGCGTCACGGAGAACACGACCAAGCTTTTAGATAAAGAGATGAAGCCTCCCGATAGCTGAAAACATTCCTTTTCAACTTTTCATTTTTCATTAATTCAATAAAGGAAGATTAGGTGAGCGTGGGTGCAAGGGATTTAAAGGATGCGCCGCTTGCAGAGCGCTTGCGTGAGCGCATGAGGTGTGACGGCGCGATTAGCTTTCATGATTGGATGAATGCTGCGCTCTACGACAAGCGCTATGGCTACTATGCGCGGCGCGATCTTGAGCGCTGGGGACGCGAGGGCGATTACAGGACAAGTCCAGAACGAAGCACACTGTTCGCAGCCACCTTCGCGGACTATTTCGCAAAGCTCTTCGGAGAGCTAGACGCCCCGCAGGAATTTACAATCCTGGAAGCAGGTGCGGGCGATGGTCGTTTCGCGCTCGGCGTGTTAGAGACGTTTCGGGATGAGTATCAAGAAATCTTTGCTCGCACACGCTACCTGATAGATGAGGTGAGCATGGATTCGCGTGAGCGAATACTGCGCAGGCTTTCCGGTTTCTCACATCGCATAGAGTTTCGTTCTCTGGCTCAGATAGAAACTCCTTTCACGGGCATAATCTTCTCAAACGAATTGCTGGATGCACTCCCGGTTCACCGCGTGGTGATGCGGGAAGGAAGGTTGCGCGAGTTATGCGTTGGCGTTGGACAGGGCGGGGAATTCGTCTGGGTTGAGCGAGAGCCGACTAGGCCGGAACTCATCTCTTATTTCGATTGGTGCGGCGTTCGGCTTGACGAAGGACAGATTGCGGAAGTCAATTTGGAAGCGCTCGATTGGATTGCGCGCGCCGCGTCGTTGCTTCATAAAGGTTTCATCATCTCGATTGATTACGGCGCAGAGGCGCAGCAACTATACGACGCGCCGCATCGCCGCGAAGGAACTCTGAGGGCTTTTCGTCATCACCGCTTTGCTGAAAACGTTCTTGCGAATCCGGGCGAGCAGGATTTGACTTCGACCGTAAACTGGACTGCCGTGATGAAAGCAGGCGAGCGGGCAGGACTTAAGACCCTGAGACTTCAACGACAGGATCAGTTCTTGATTGAGGCGGGATTGCTGGCGAGGCTTGAAAGAATTGCTGGCGAAACAGAGTCCGAATCCGAAGCTCTTCTACTTCGCACAAGCGCACGCGACCTCATTCTCCCCAACGGCATGGGCGCGAGCTTTCAAGTGCTTGAACAGCAAGTAGGAAGGATGAAAGAGTAATTACTCAGCGATGTTACGCGAAATGATGTTTGAGAAACAGCGGCAACAAGTCTGCGCGAGCAGACGGACAGAGTAAAGCCCCTGACGGAGCGAAAGCGTAGTCTGGGGTAAATGGCGAGAGCGGCGGTCAGAGTCTGCGATAGCAGACGACAGAGAAGAGACAGAAGAATATTTAGAGCGAGTAAGCATCTGTCGTCTGCTAAAGCAGACTCTGTTGATGTATTGATTATTGACCCCAGACTCCGCCTTCGGCTTCGTCAGGGGCTACACTCTATCGTCTGCTGTCGCAGACTCTCTTGTAGCACTTACAACACCGACTGCCGCATAACTCTGATTACTCTTCTTGAATAGTTCGTCTTTCATCCTTCCGCTTTCCGCCTTGCTGTTCAAGCACTTCTTTCACTTTGTGCGCCAGCGCATCGGGCGCGAATGGTTTTTGGATGAACGGCGTTCCTTCTGCGAGCACTCCCTGGTCAACTATAGCGTTGTCTGTGTAGCCGGACATGAACAATACTTTCATGTCCGGGCGTAGCTGAGATAGCCTGACTGCCAGTTCGCGCCCGCTCATCTCAGGCATTACGACATCTGTTATGAGCAGGTGAACCTGCCCCTTGTGTCGCTCGCAGATCAAAAGCGCTGCGCCGCCGTTTGAAGCTTCAAGTACCTGATAGCCATAGTGCCTCAAAACTTCGAGAACCAGATTGCGTACCATCTCGTCGTCTTCGGCCAGCAGAATAGTCTCTTTGCCCTGTAGCGCCTCTTTCGGTGCCACGCTTCGCCTGTATTCTTGAGCGCCCCCGGCCACGCGCGGCAGATATACCTTGAAGGTCGTTCCCTGTCCGACTTCGCTGTAGACCCATATGTTGCCGCCCGATTGTTTGACTATGCCGTACACGGTAGAAAGCCCCAGCCCTGTTCCTTTGCCTACTTCCTTCGTCGTGAAGAAAGGCTCGAAGATGTGCGCGCGGGTTTTCTCGTCTATACCAGTGCCTGTGTCGCTCACGGCCAGCATGACGTAATGGCCGGGCTTTACAGCGACGTGGTGTGTTGCATACTCCTCGTCAATGTACACGTTCTCGGTTTCGATAGTGAGCTTGCCTCCCTGCGGCATAGCGTCGCGCGCATTGACGGCTAGGTTGAGAATCACCTGCTCGATCTGACCGGGGTCAGCCTTAATGGTTCCAAGTTCAGACGCGAGCACGGTGCGCAACTCTACATCTTCTCCGATTAATCGTCGAAGCATCTTTTCCATATCCGAGACGATGGTGTTGAGGTCTATGGCTACGGGCTGCAAGACCTGTTTGCGGCTGAAGGCAAGCAGATGGCGCGTCAGTGCGGCAGCGCGCTCGCCAGCCTTCTTTATCTCTTCGACGTTGTGGCGCAGAGGGTCTGCCGCTTGCAGCCGTCTCAAAACCAGATCGCTGTAGCCGTTGATGGCTGTGAGCAGATTGTTGAAGTCATGCGCGATGCCGCCCGCCAGTTGCCCTATGGCCTCAAGCTTCTGCGACTGCCGTAGTTGTTCTTCAAGCATCTTGCGCTCGGTCATATCTTCGATTGAGCCTTCGTAGTAAAGCAACGCGCCGCTTTCGTCACGTATGGCTCGAATGTTCTCTTCGACCCAAATCTTGATTCCGTCTTTACGAAAGACTTCACACTCGAACCCTACGACGATGCCTTGCTCGGCGAGCATTCGCTCCAATTCATCTCGGAAGGCTGGATTAACGTAATGCTGTGTGGCGATGTTTGTGCGGTCTGTGATCAACTCTTCCGGTGATTCGTAACCCAGAATACGCACGAGCGCGGGATTGGCTGAGATGAATCTTCCTTCGGGAGTGGACTGAAAGATTCCTTCAACAGCATTCTCGAAGATGCTGCGGTACTTCTCTTCGGCCTCCTTAAGCGCCTCCTCCGCTTTTTTACGTTCAGTCACGTCGTTCACCAGCACCACTTCTGCGCGCCGACCTACAAAGATCAATTCGTGAGTTGTAATTTCTACGTCAATGATAGAGCCGTCCTTTTTCAGATGCCTCCACACTCCAGCCACATCTAAACCGTCGCGGACTCTAGATACGTTCTCAAGTAGAAGCGGAATGTCTTCGGGCGGGCGAATATCTTTGATGACCATCGCCAGAAACTCTTCACGCGAATACCCGTAATGTCTGACGGCGGACTTGTTCACGGCAAGGAAACGTAGCGTTTCCAGATCATAGACCCACATGGGATGAGGATTACTCTCGAACAGTAGACGATAGCGTTCCTCCGAATCGCGCAACGCTTCATCGGCGCGCTTGTGCTCGGTAATATCTTGCTTGATTGCTATGAAATTAATGATCTCGCCAGCATCGCTCATCACAGGAGTGATAGATTGCTCCTCGAAGTAAAGGCTGCCATCCTTGCGCCGGTTAATAGTTTCTCCACGCCAGACTTGCCCGGAGAGAATTGTGTCCCAAAGCGTCTTAAAGAACGCTCTATCGTGCATCCCGGAATTCAGGATGCGAACGTTACGGCCTGAGACCTCTTCGAGCGTGTAACCTGTAAGCGTAGTAAAAGCAGGGTTCACCCATGTGATAGCGCCCTGATTGTCTGTGATGACAATGGCGTGCGCAGCAGATTGGAGCGCAGTTGCCTGAAGCCGTATTAGCTGTTCCGCCTGCTTGCGTTCAGTAATGTCGCGCCCAATCCATATGACTGAATCTTTCGACATGGGCGAGACGCTGCCGTCGAACCAGATTTCCTTGTTATCTATTTGCAGGCTGTATTCGACTCTGCGCATACGGCCTTCGTCTAAAGCGCGGCGTATGTGTTTGAGAAAGAAGTCTGCCTGCTCTTTCGGGAACACGTCGCGCAGTTTCTTGCCGAGCAGATTATCGGGCTGCCTGTATAAATTGGAGGGATCGGTCGGCGCAATCTTCAGATAACGCCCCTTTGCGTCAAGCACCAGAATCACGTCGGTCATCGCCGCGAAGAGGGCGCGCAATTCTGCCTCGGATGCTTTATGCGCCTCTTCTGCGAGCCTTCGCGCGCGACGGTTTTCAGCCTCGTGCAACTCCCTTTCTATGGTCGGGACGAGCCGCACCAGATTATCTTTCATCAAGTAATCGTGTGCCCCTGCGCGCATAGCTTCAACCGCGACCGCTTCGCCTACAGTGCCTGAAATGATTATGAAAGGGATGTCCAACTCCATCTTTTTCAGTACCGCCAGCGCCGCAATCGCGTTGAAGTGAGGCATAGAGAAGTCGCAAAGAATGAGATCCCACTCGTGTGCAGCGAGCGCGTCCCTCATAGCTTCGGGCGTCTCCACGCGCTCGTAGACAGGGTCATAGCCCGCGCGCGACAAGTGGCGCGTGAGCAACGCTACGTCTCGCTCGGAATCTTCAACGTGTAATACTCGTAAGGGTTTTTTCATCTCTCCTTACTCTGTGGGCGCTACTTGATTCAAAACCAACCAGTACAAGCCTAACTGCCTTGTCGCCTCCAGGAATTGTTCGAAGTCAACGGGCTTGCGAACATAGCTGTTGGCTCCCAGTTCATAGCTCTTAATCATGTCTTCTTCTTCGCTTGAAGAGGTGAAGATGACCACCGGAAGACGCCTTGTATGCTCATTTTCTCGTATCTTTCTGAGCACCTGTAGGCCGTCCACCTTGGGCAATTTCAGATCGAGCAAGATAAGCTGCGGCATATCATGCATATCACGCTCAGCATATTTTCCGGTGCCGAACAGATAGTCCAGCGCTTCGACTCCGTCGCGCGCGGCGATGACATCGTTAGCGATGTTGCTCTTTTTAAGAGCG
>MNJR01000146.1:23044-58068 GCA_001920415.1 Acidobacteria bacterium 13_1_20CM_3_53_8
GCCAGCCCTATGCCTGTGCCCTCGAACTCTTCGGCGCTGTGTAGGCGCTGGAACGCGCCGAATAATTTGTTGACATAGGCCATGTCGAACCCCGCGCCGTTATCGCGGACGAAATAAGCAAGCTCGCCGTCCTTCTGTTCCTGGCCGAAACTTATCTCTGCCCGCTCACGCTTCGAGGTGAACTTCCATGCATTGCCCAGCAGGTTAACCAACACAACTTTTAAGAGGCGCTTATCGCCGTGCGTTGAAAGCCCTTCCTCAACCTGGACAGCTACTTGTCGTCCAGCATCTCTTTTTTGCAACTCAGCAATCACTTCCTGAGCCAGCTTGCTGAGGTTGACGGCCTCGCTGCGCATCTCGCTGCGAGTCACGCGCGCAAGCTGCAACACGTCGTCAATCAGTTGCGCCATCTCCTGACTTGCGCCGCGCACCTCTTGAAGATAACCCTTGCCCTCTTCGTCAAGTTTGTCCGCGTAATCTTCCAATAGCGCCTGACTGAACCCGTTGATGTGGCGCAAGGGCGCGCGCAGATCGTGAGAGACAGAATAGGAGAAGGCTTCGAGTTCACGATTAGCGGCCTGAAGTTGCGCGGTTCGCTCTTGCACACGTTGTTCAAGCTCTTCATTGAGGCGGTGAACCTCTTCTTCTGCGCGCTTGCGCTCCGTTATGTCGCGTAAGATGACTGTGTAGAGCTTCTGCCTATCTGACTCTATCTGCGAGATAGATGCTTCTATGGGAAACTCCTCGCCGTCCGAGCGCAGCCCGAAGAGTGCGCCGAGCGCTCCCATCGAACGCCTGCTCACATGCGTTCTACCAAAATTCTGAATATGACCTTTGTGGTCAGCACGGAAACGTTCGGGAATGAAGCGGTCGAGCGGTTGTCCTATGGCCTCTTCAGACGGATAAAGGAACATCCTTTCGGCTGCGGCATTGAAAAGGATGATGCGCTGCTCTTCGTCAACGGTGATAATTGCGTCCATGGCGGAGCCTATCACGCCTGCAAGTTGCTCCTGGCTTCGTCGCAGCTTCTCTTCACCCTGCTTGCGCTCAGTGATGTCGGTAATGGCGACAAACGCCAGCACCTTGCCGCTTGTGTCATGGACTAGGCCGCCGCTGTAACTGAAGATGCGCTCCCAATCCCTGTCGAGCCGCCGAATGCACACTTCAAAGTCGCGCAAGTTCTCGCCATGATAGATGCGCGGCAGCGGCCATTGCTCGATGTTCAAAACGGAGCCATCAAGCGCCGTTAGCTCGAAGATGTTACTGAATTCCGGCAGGCGGCGACGGCCTTCGTCTATGCTGGTGAAGCCATGCATCTCCAAACCAGCACGATTCCAGTGGAGCAGGTTGCCGTTGATGTCTGAGATGACCAGGCCTTCTGTGAGATTTTCGATAACGGTATGAAGCCGCTTTTCGCTCTCACGCAAAGACTCCTCTGCCTGCTTGCGCTCTGTGATGTCAACAATCGTGCCCAAAACCATCAAGCCTTGCTCAGACTCAAGCGGATTCAAGCCTATCTCTACTGGAAACTCGCTTCCGTCCTTGCGCAAGCCGTAAAGGTCTCGCCCCGCTCCCATAGGTCTTGCCGTAGGGTCGGCCATGAACCGGTTGCGGTAAGCGGAATGATGAGCGCGGAAACGCGCGGGCACGAGCATCTCTATGAATTGCCCCAGAAGTTCTTCGCGGCTGTAGCCGAATGTTTTCTCTATCTGTGTGTTGACCAGCGCTATCTTGCCTTCTCTGTCAACCATCACCATTCCGTTCGGCGCGTGCTCTATAACTTGACGGAAACGCTCTTCGGCGCGCTCGCGCTCCGTTATGTCGCGCATGATGACGGTGTAGAGTTTTTGTCCTACGGCCTCGACCTGCGAGATTGAAGCTTCAATCGGAAATTCTTCGCCGTCGGCGCGCAGCCCGTAAACGGCACGCGCTCCGGCCATGACGCGCGTAGTGACTCCGGTCTGGCCGAAAGATTGAATGTGCGATGAATGTATGCGGCGGTAGCGTTCAGGAATGAAGCGGTCTAGCGCGTGCCCGATGGCATCGCTTGCAGGACAACGGAACATCGTTTCGGCAGCGCGATTGAAGAGCAAGATGTTCTGCTCTTCATCAACCGTTATGATGGCGTCCATAGCCGAATCAACTATGACGGCCAATCGAGCCTGGCTTGCGCGCAACTCCTCCTCTGCGCGCTGCTGCAAATTAGCCTGCGCGCTCTCATCACTTTCAGATTCCGTTTTCCGCTTCTCGGAAAGTTTCTCCGAATCAGGTTGAGGCGTTTGCGGTCGGCTCATTGTGCACTACCCCTTGGTTGCTTGCTGACATCCAGAGTCAGGAGTCGTACAAGATCAAGCGCTTGCCAACTCAGGACAGGGAGATGCCAGAAGCAAGCTTTAAAACTTCATTTTGAGCATGAGGTTTAGCATATGAAGTTTGGGGGACAAATCTATGAGCAGTTCGATTATTTGTTCGCGCAGCATGGCCGAGTCACCTGCAACAAATATTTTCACTGTCAATCCTTAAACCTTGATGAGTAGAGGTTGTGGCATTCCTCATGTATGGATTTACCGGTCGAACACTGATTTGATAAGGCGAGGGAAGAAAGCCTGCCCGGACTCTTCCCCGCCCCTAGGCGCGATCCTCTGTGCGTGAGATGCAACTTAATGGAGCACGCCATTTGCGATGCGGCAGTTTGGCCCCCAAATCTGCACACCACAAAAATTCAAGCCCCGACCACCTTCAGAATACAGAGCGAAGGCCGCAGATGAATATCAGGATAACTTTGATTCTTATGTCAGAGATTGGCTCATAGCTTTGTCAGTGTTCTTCTTACAAATATGGTTTTGCGGGCAGGGGATTGAAGGGATGAAATAAGGGATGAGGGCGGAGGGATGAGGGATGAATAAGAAGGAGTTAAAGCGTCAACGTGCAATTAGCTCAATTCTTATTCATCCCTCATCCTTCATCCCTTATTTCATCCCTTTACAGGCGGGACTGAATCTGTAGAGATGAAATTCTTACAGTTTAATCTACCAACTTGTTCTGTATGACATAGTGTGTGAGTTCGGCGCTGGTCTTCATTCCCATCTTCTCTAAAATGCGCGCACGGTAAGTGCTAATAGTTTTATCGCTGAGCGAGAGCATGTCGGCAATCTCACTGACCGTCTTTCCAGAGGCTATCAGGCGCATGACCTCGAACTCGCGGTCAGAAAGATTTTCGTGAGGCGGGCGGTCTGCTCCTCTTTCAAAGTCTAAAACCAGTGTCTCGGCCATGGCGGCACTGACGTACCTTCTTCCTTCGCTCACTTTATTAATCGCTTTGACCAACTCATCTCGCGGGCTGTCCTTCGTGACATAGCCAGCCGCACCGGCTTTGAAAGCGCGGCGCGCATACTGCTCTTCCGAATGCATGCTGAGGATCAGCACAGGAAGCTTTGGGCGCATCTGCTTTAACTCTTTCAATAGATCAAGCCCGCTTCTACCGCCTAAAGAAAGATCTAGCACTGCAACGTCCCAATTGTGTTGACGCGCAAGGTCGAGCGCTTCCGTGACGCTACCCGCTTGACCGAAAACTGTTGTGCCGGGTTGCTCGTCGAAAATTCTCTTAATACCTTCTCGGACGACTTCATGATCATCAACAATGAGAATTCTTTTCATTGACCTTATCTCGATGCCGAGCGGCGTTCGGCGTGCTGATAATTGCTGATAATTAACGTGAGTTCGATATAAGACGAAGTGCGAGCAAGCGAATTATCCACGAAACCACACGAAGAGAAGAATTCGTTTAGTGTAGTTTCGTATGGTTTCGTGTGATGCGCGTGGATAGTTCTCTTCCTTTCCTCTTTCTCTCTTACGTCGAACTCACGTTAATTAAGACGAAGTATAATTTTATTCAGAGTAATTAAAGTCACTTAATACTCTTGATCAAAAGGTCTGAAATAAGATGGGATACTCTGATGGAAAATTTTAAAATCAACCTTCGCTGCTCTTAACAATCATAATACCGGGTTCAATGGTTCTCCTAACCAGAGAGCGGAACTCTTACAGTGATTGCAGTGCCTTGTCCCTCGACCCCTGAGATGCTTATCTTTCCATTTACCAGATGAGCGCGCTCTCTCATTCCGAGTATGCCGAGCGATAACGGCGCTGATGTCTCGTTCTCTGTTATTCCCCTTCCGTTATCGCGTATGGTTAAGACAAATTCGTCAGCCTCTATTTGTGTAGTAACGTCAACGCTCGTTGCCTGCGCGTGGCGCAGGATATTGGTCAGGGCTTCCTGAAGTATACGGAAGAGGGTTGTTGATTGCTCCCGATTCAAAATTACGTTCTCCAGATAGCAGTCACACCGGCATGCAATTCCAGTTTGAACTTGAAACTGTTGCACCTGCCACTCAATGGCTTCTACCAATCCCAGATCATCCAGTATGCTTGGGCGCAATTCCGAAGCGATTCGCCTGACGGTATTGACCGTAGCATCTGTGAGCTTCATCATTGTTTTCAACTTCTCTTCCAGCGCAGGCAGTTGCGACCGGTCAACTGATTCGGAGATCGTTTTATCAAAGCTCTCCAGATCCCATCTCAATCTGGTCAGCGCCGATCCAAGCTCATCATGTATCTCGCGTGCGATTCTGGTGCTCTCCTCTTCACGAGCAAATTGCAGCCGCGCCGAAAGCGCCCGCAACTTTTCATTAGAGCTTTTTAGCTGTTCCTCTGTATGTTTACGTTCAGTGATGTCCTGCCCTATGCCGATTTTCGTCCCATCGGAAAGGCGAATGTTGGTCCATGTGGTATCTATAAGACGCCCGTCTCTGGTTCTGGTTTTGAAATCCTGCCATTCGCCAGTAGGCTCGGCTATAAAATCCAGAGCTCTCTGGCGTTCCTGCGGGTCAGGATAGAACTCTATGAAGGCATCAAGGTTCAACCTCTGTATCTCTTCAAGAGAGCATCCCAGCGTGCGTTCCCACTCACAATTGACCATCTGATAGCGATTATCCGCGCTAAGAAATCTTATCATCAAGGGAATGTGATCGAATATCTGCTGTAGAATCTCCTTCTGCTTTCTCAACTCGTTTTCAGCACGCTTTCTCTCCGTGATGTTCTCTACCATAGCGAGGCCGTAGAGGGGCGCGCCGTTTGAGTCGTTTATGAGAGTAGCCGTTTTGTGAACCCATACCGTATCACCGCTCTTTGTCAGGTAGCGCTTCTCGATTGTGTAGCGCGAAATCTCTCCTCTGTACAGCTTATCCGACAACTTCTTATCCGCTTCCCAATCTTCCGGGTAAACAAGTTTCTCAAATCCTATTCGCGCCAGTTCCTCTTCTGTGTATCCTGTCATTTCGCAGTACGCTCTGTTGGCCCGTCTCAATTTTAGATCAGGACCGACGACGGCCATTCCAATCGGCGCATCGTCAAAGACCTTTTGGAAACGCTCCTCGCTCTCGCGCAAAGCCTCTTCGCGCTCGATAAACTTCCTTCTCATGTCCTTGTTTATCGCCATCGTCATAACCTCTTGATGCTTAGCACCGTATTGTTACTCTCTAACACCGTGCGACGTCTTAAATAAACCGCTTGTTGGTGCTGATGTTCCATTGAGGATTATTACACATAACGGGCGACCTCATTACACTTCAAATAGAAAAAGTTGTGATGGCGCAAAGGGTTTGCATTGACGTTCATCTCTTTTGGGTTTAGTGTTTGCCCGTCATCAGGGGACTCACAGGCAACAGATCGCTCACAGTCGTTTTAAAACTTCGCTCCTAGCCTTCTTCCACAAAACAGATAGCTTATACAGGAGAACATTATGTCTAGATACACAGACGTACTGGTATTGCCATATGGCGGCGATTGGCCTCCTCTGCCCGTAGAATAAGAGATTGACTCAAAGGATGGGCGCCTAATCTCTAAAGAGCGGAGACGCTTTTGCAGCTAGAAGATGTAAAATATCTAGGAGATATGATAATGAAGGAAGATTAGACGGCTAAATAGGCGTAATCCATGCCGTCTATTAGTACATCTAATTATAGTTATGTCTCCGCTTCGCATAGCCACAACATTGATTGCCGCCTCGCCTCTGTTGATGATATTGATAAGTTGAATGGATAATGCGTGAGGCTGGTTGATGTGCGACGAGAGTTGAATAATCCCATGCGGAGAGCACATGGCATTCCCAGTCAGCTATCAGATTGCTGATTGAAAAGATCAGATGTTCGGCTCGGCGGAATGAATGCGCTACAACATAACAATTCAATCAACCGGACGCTCGACCTGGATGGCTTTCATCATTTATCTTTACGACGATAGTTGGATGCTTGCTCTCGCGCCGGTTATCTCAAGCGTTAGATGCTGTGTTCGAGAAGCACGGGCTTGAAAGTAAATGAAACATTGCCCACAATGTAGAAAAACTTATGATGACGCAGCGATTCTCTGTCAATACGATGGTAGTCCGTTGTTAGTTACAACAACTCTGTCTGATCCTTACAATGATACTTTGATTGAACCTAAGTTAGAGCCGGACACACAATCAGAGTGGAGCATCAAGGTAGCAACCGATATTCAGCCACTTCAGTCACCCGGCAGCCGCCTTAACAACCTACCGGTACAACTCACACCCCTCCTCGGACGTAAGGCAGAAATAATGGCCGTAGAGAACCTTATGCAGCGAGAGGATGTGCGCTTGCTGACGCTCACTGGTCCGGGTGGAATTGGCAAAACTCGCCTGTCTCTGCAAGTAGCGGCAGACTTACTCAGTGAGTTTACAGATGGTGTGTTCTTCGTCGCGTTGGCACCGATCAGCGACCCTGATTTAGTCGCATTTGCTATCGCACAGACGCTCGGAACTAAAGAAGCTGGCAGCAGCTCGCTGTTTGAGAGCATTAAGGAGTATCTGCGAGATAAGCAGATGTTGCTTGCTCTGGATAACTTCGAGCAGGTGATTACGGCTAGGGAGATGGTGAAGGACTTGCTGATGACTTCATCACGGCTAAAGATTCTGGTGACCAGCCGTGAGTCGCTGTGCATCAGAGGCGAGCACGAATTCGCAGTGCCTCCTCTGACACTGCCAGACATCAAACAACTACCGCCCATCAATACGCTGACGCAATTTGCAGCCGTTGAGTTGTTTGTGCAGCGGGCGTGCGCCGTCAAGACTGACTTTATGCTCACCAGCGAGAACATGCTGTCTGTAGTGGAAATCTGCGCGCGTTTAGATGGGTTGCCGTTAGCAATTGAACTAGCCGCCGCGCGAATTAAGGTGCTTTCGCCGCAGGCGATATTGGCGCGATTGGAGAGCAGGCTCAAGCTATTGGTAGGTGGGGCGAGGGATTTGCCGGAACGTCAGCAGACTATGCGTGGAGCAATCGCTTGGAGCTACGATCTACTGAGTGAAGAGGAAAAGAAGCTATTCAGGCGGCTATCCGTCTTTGTTGGTGGCTGCACGCTAGAGACCGCAGAGGCGGTATGCAGTATTGCGGGCGATATGGATATTGATATTCTTGATGTGGTCGCATCGCTCGTTGATAAGAGTTTATTTCGACAGGAGGAGCAATCAGACGGCGAACCGCGATTCATGATGCTAGAAACGATCAGGGAATACGGGCTGGAACAATTAGAGGCGAGCGCAGAAGCTGAGGCGGTGAGGCGGCAACATGCGACCTTCTTTCTGAAATTAGCGGAGCAGGCAGGGCCAAAGTGGCAGAGGGGAAGAGAGCAGCTAGACCAATTGGAGATAGAGCATAACAATTTCCGACTAGCCTTGAAGTGGGCGATGGAGAAGGAAGTCGAAACAGGACTACGTTTGGCTGATACACTGGCGGATTTCTGGATAATGCGTGGTTATATAACTGAGGGGCGCATGTGGCTTGGAGAAGCAATTCAAAGGAGCGGAGGTTCTCTCCCGTCGGTGCGGGCAACTGCTCTTATCGGGATGGCTTATATGATGACCCGGCAGGGCGATTATGCATCAGCGCGCTTGAGTTATGAACAAAGCTTGACGATAGGTAAAGAATTAGGGGACAAGAAAATCATCGGTGACGCGCTCAATGGCTTAGGTCACGTAGCTCTTAATCAAAGTGATTATGCGTCGGCCCGATCACTTTATAGTGCAAGCATAAAGGCGTACAGAGAATCGGGCAATGAGGCGCGCGTCCTCGGCTCACTTAACAACTTAGGAGAAGTGGCACGATGTCAAAGGGATTACCAGTTAGCGCGCTCGTTGTACGAAGAGAGTTTAGCAATTGCTAGAGGGCTGGGAAACAGGCGGGGAATAGCAATAGTGCTGGGCAACTTAGGGGACATAGCTTGTCAGCAAGGCGACTATGTATCGGCAGACTCACTCTACAAGGAGAGCTTAATCATTTATCGTGAATTTGCTGAAAAGCATGGCATCGTCTCTGTACTCGATGGATTGGCGGATCTCGCGGCCGTCGCAAAGACAGCCTGAACGGGCGGCGCAACTATTGGGGGCTACAGAATATTTGTATGAAACCACTGGTACACGTCCGACTCTCGCTGATCGTGCCGTGCGCGACCGGGCTGTCGCTAATGCGCGTGCTGCTTTAGGAGAAGAATCGTTCACAGCAGCCCTCGCGAAGGGGCGAGCAATGCCGCTAGAGCAGGCTATCGCCTACGCATTAGAGTGAACTGTTAATGCCTAAATCCACTCACCATCCTGTTTCCGCCGCCCTTACAATTATTGTGTATGCTCAGTATTGATGATTAAAAACGTGATGTAACTAAACTTGAAAATCATAGTGCTACATGCCATCTAACAACTCATTCAACCGGAGCGCGAGTTAGCTTGCATTTCATCGTCAACTTGTGTGTATCGGCGTTGTGTGCGCGCCCGGTTAATTCGAGCGTTAGGCGCTTTATGATCTCGGTAGAATTAAGCTTGATATAAATCTGCACTCAGATAATAATTCGCATGGAGGATGGTTATGAAGAACAAGTATCAGGTTGTGCCACAGGCTGTAAGTACAAAGAAGCCGCCGAAAGTGCAAATCTCTGACGCAGAATTTCGCCGGAGATTGAAGAATATTGCCGAATGGAGGAAGAAGCGCCTTGCCGAGCTTCGCTCCAAGAATCCGCGTTGAAGTTTATGTTCCCATCCGTTATGAGCCTGCCTATCATGATACATTGTCTTGGCTCATTCGAGAATTCACCGAATTGCGTGGTGGCTGTACGGTTATTGAAAATACCGGAGGGTATTATCTATCTCAGGCGAATGAAATCATCGATGATCGGGTGAGCGTGGTCTATTGTGATTTCCCGATGAGTTGGAATAAGCAGGCGGAACGGAATGAAGTGCTGCAATATTGTGCGGGGCTACAAACGTTCTTGCTTGAGAATCTATGGGAAGAGGCAATTCTAATCGTTGCTTATCCGGTTTCGCATCAACATCAATGATTGCGCGGAACTTATTTCCACCAATGCCGCGCCTAACAACTCATTCAACGCAAGCGGATATAGCTTGCATGTCATCCGCAAGGTCGAAGGCTTCTCGCAATGCTTCCCGCCGCGTTAATTCGAGCGTTAGGCCTTGACTTCCAAAGCGTTTGCTGTTTGTGATAAACAGCCAATGTAAAAGTAATTTTGAGGAGGTGGATTATGGGACTTAAATGGCCGTGGGAAGATTCGTGTAAGTTACAAGTAGTAATTGACGATAAAGTTTACACCTTCACCGGGTCTTACCAGAAGGATAATATTTTATCTCTCTATGTAACTATAGTTTGTGAGTATCAAGCTGCCGATGGCTCAATTACAACGGTAGAGCATACGAGAGTGCTTTGGGTTCTCGATTTCCCCTGGTAGAGTTTGTTCAGAGTAAAAATTCATTTCCGGGGCTAAAGCCGAGGCAGGCGCAGATGAGCCTTGAAAGTAACGCAACTTACCTGCATAGCAATTCTGGTGTAATGCTCCACACGTTACGCTCAAGGTGGTCACACGGCCTAACAACTCATTCAACCGGAGCGCGAATAGCGTTAATTTCATGCGCAAGACTCCGTTGTTATCGCGGCTCATCGCGCCCGGTTAATTCAAGCGTTAGACGCTCTCTGCTAAACGAAACAGTTTTTGCTGCTACTTTTAGACAAAGGAGAACACTTATGGCTATTTGGTTTTGGCTGGCTCTCGCCTCGAATGTTGTTGTCTGGTCAATCTTCTTCTACCTGCTTTCGCGTCGTCATTGGAATGTCGCCGCGCTGATTGTCGGCATATTGCATATGCTGTTTTCGGTGGTACTGTCGGTCGCTCCCTTCCGCTCATTCCTTGATCCGCACTATCCGGGATTGGGACTCGGTTTCCTTCGCCTTAAAGGGCTGGCGGTAACCCTCCCAGCGACTTTGATTTTTGGATGGGCAGTGGCCGCAGCATGGCTCGCTATCAGTAAGGGCAGAGGACGCTGGATGACGTTGATCGTAGTTGGTGACATCTTCTTAGCACTAAATTTCGGTGGTTCTACTCTGCTCGAGGGAAGGTCAGATAATTGGCGGATTGACTTCGGCGAAGGCAGATCCATCACCGGCTTGGCGAGCGCGTTCATTCTGCTGCTGTTCTTTACCTTCCCTTTTGTTGCAAGTGCAATCTGGGCAGCGCGCCGCAGTCGCTCGAATGGAACTGCGCCACCGCTTACTTCCGATTTGCAGGAGAAGCGTAGCGATACTGAAGATGATACGAACGACATCAACAGTTTTTGTTTCTCTGAAAGCGGCGTCTAACAAATCGTTGGACGCGAGCGGCGGGGGCGTGTTTCTCAACTTGATTCGTCCGGCGATGCTTAATTGAATTCGCGCCGCCGCGTCAACTCAACCGTTAGGCGAAGAAATTGGAATCCAAATATCCCTTTTCACGTCCGTGCGCCGCTGCGAGCACCGGGATGACAATGTAATCGCAGCAAGTTCACACGCTCAATGAAAAAACCATACATCGCGGTATTCGCTGCACTCGCGGTTGTCCTAGGCATATTCGTAACGCGCGCACTGGCCGCTCGAAGCACAGGCGTGTCTCATCTTTCACGTTAAAAGTTCACTAAGTTCAAAGGAGAAAAAAATGACTAAATCTCATAACCAGAAATCAAAACCCAAACATCCTCCGAAGAAAGCCCGCGTTGAAGGGACCAAGTCCAACCTTCTCACGCTTGATAACGCCGGCCCCATACAGATGGGCTTCTGGGTTCCCAACCGCGTGTGGGCGACCGCCAAGTTCCTCATTCCACTTCGCGACCAGGTTGCCGCGAAGAAAAAGGCCGGCACGCTCGCCCCATTGCTACCGGAGATGCAGGATTTCAAGGCTTGGGTGACATCCCACAGCGTGTACCGCATGTGGGTCACGTCGATGATCGACCAAGCGAACGCATTCATCTGGAGTCTTGACGAAAAGACCAAGAAGGAGATTAAAGGGGATGGCGACGTTCTCTGGATTGAAGGCTACGACAGCCTCTTCGAGATTCTCAACGAGATCATCACCACTTCCCCTTCCTTCAACACGACGGCCCAGGTCGGCACTCCGATGAACGGACTTCTGGCGGTCGCGATGGCCACTGAGGCTGGTCTCGCATTGTTCCACGACACAACGTTCAACCTCCAATTCCAGAATGTTCTCAATGCGTGGAACACGTTCCTCAAGAGCAGCGGCTCGCTCGACAAGCTCGACATCCACCACCCCGAGAAAGAGGGATCGTGGATATCTAAGGCCGCAAAGAAGGCCAGCGTGTGGGATCAAATGGTACACGACAGCACCAAGCCGGGGTATGGCTATGATTCGTGGAACTCATTTTTTATCCGGCAGTTCGTACCCGGCGCGCGTCCGTTTAAAGGAGATCCGAAAATCAATATCAACATTGGCTGTGAGACCACGCCGTGGCAATACGAGAACAACGTCAACCTCGAGACCCCTTTTTGGATCAAGGATGTCGACTACTCGCTGCTTGACCTCTTCGGGGGACAGAGACAGTGGGCGAAGCTATTCGAAGGCGGCCAGATTTACCAAGGGTTCCTCTCTGCGACGCACTATCACCGCTGGCGCGCGCCGCTTGACGGCGCCCTTGTGCGCTCATGGGTACAGCCGGGAACATACTTTGCGCAGCGCCCGGCGCAAGGCGAGGACCCCGGCACTTGGGAGGGCACCCAATCGGAGCCGTATCTCGGCCACGTCGCTGCCCGCGCCATCTTTATCTTTGAACACAAATTATGCGGCTATGTCGCGCTCATCTGTATCGGGATGGTCGAGGTGTCGACGTGTGTGATCGAGCCAAGCACTTTCATCGTCGAAGAGGGCTCTGAACCCGTAAGTATCACCCGCGACACCGAGATTGGTCACTTCGAGTTCGGCGGTTCGACGCACATAATGGTCTTCCAGAAAGACCGAGTGAGCCTCGAGGATTGGGCGGTCAACGCAAAGAAGCACCAGAACGATCCCCAACCCACGCCAATGGGCAGTATCATCGCCACAGCTAAAACGTAAGGTGCAATTCTTAGGACGCAATAGCGAAAAAATACGGGGGCAGTTCTCGCATTCCAACATTTGTGACGCTGCCCCAGTTGCTTTTTTTGACCGGTATGGTCCAACAAATCGTTGGACCGGAGCGCGGGAAGCCTCTTTCTCAACTTGTTTGGTGCGGCGAAGGTTGGATGTAATCGCCGCGCCCGGTCAACTCAGACGTTATGCTGCCACCTCTGCATCAGCTTTTATGATAGATACAAGCCAACCGAAAAGGAGAATACATATGATGCAATTCCCTCGAAAGCTACGGGCACTTGCTTTAGTCGCGATTATGCTTTTTGCCACATCTGCTTTGCCTATGCAGGCTACTTCTGTCAGACGTGTAAGATTTCCGCGTGGGCGTACAACAACAGTCTTGAGAGGCTCAATCGTCAATGATGGAATGAATCAATATCTGCTTAGTGCTAGAGCAGGCCAAACCATGTCAGTCCATATCACGTCACCTAGAAAGCGCGCTAAGTTCGATGTATACCCGCGAGATAATAGATCAGCGCTTGTTAGTTCAGGAGCCGAAGATACGACTGATTGGGAAGGCTCGTTACCAGAATCGGGCGATTATGTTATCAGCGTTTATTCAGTAGGTGGCAATACATCCTACACGCTCGAAGTAGCCATTCGCTGAGGCAGCGCTTTGTCTCGCTGCCGCAGCCGAACAACTCATTCAACCGGAGCGCGGATTGAATGCCCTTCATCAACATTTGCTGCAATGTAAGGTTGAATGCTATTCGTCGCGCCCAGTTAATTCGGCGTTGGGCGTTTGCTTCATAGGGAGCAGGGCTGAATGGGAATAGTTATGAGGATGCTAATTCTGTCCGCTGCCTATCTGCTCCTTGTGTGTACTTCAGCCTGCCAATGTTCCCCGCCGATCTCTGCTCAGAAGATAGAGCATGACATCGTGGGCAAGACCATCAGCGTCACAGGATTTAAGACGGGAAAGCCTGATACTTGGACGTTCAAGCAGGATGATGAGACGAAGATAACCATCGCGGGAAGCACCTGCCACTCGAATAAAGCGAGAATAACGATTGACATCGAAACACGCGCCTTTGCCGGCATCGCAATAGCAAAAGCATCTGGCAGATTGCAGTTGTCTTACGAGCGCGTCGGAGATGACTGGATTCTACGTGAGGTGGAGAATGAGTCTTTCAAAGTAGACGACATTATCATCGGCTCACCACCTGGGTAAGCCGGGCCAGAGGGGAAGAGCCTCATTTTATTGATGCTCACGCGACAGTCGCCTATATTAGAGTATCTGGCACATCGCATGATTACAGCAATGCCACACCCAACAACTCATTCTAACCCTATACCTCGATAGCATTCTTTTCTTGTGTAGAAATTAGAACAACTGGAATTTTATCGTCAGGTACTTCTTCGGGTTCTGACGAAAATCGTAGACCAGCTTGACGCCTTCGTTCGTGAGGTTGTTAACGTTGTTGTAGAGTTGGTCGTCGGTTATCAGCTTGCCGAGCGTGCCTTCGCCGCGTTGCGCGCCCGCCATTACGTTGTCAACGCGCTCGGCTGTGGTGTTAAAGCGGGCTATGGCGGCGCGAGCGTCGTTGTAGATGGCTTCGTCTGTGACGAGTTTGCCGAGCGTGCCGCGCCCTGCCTGAACGTCTGCGACCAGACCTTGAATCTGATTGAGCGTATTGTCTGCGCGGTTGGCTATGTTGTTGATGCGATTGTAAAGCTCCTCGTCGTTGACGAGACGCCCGACGGTGCCGTGCCCTGTGTTGATGCGCTCGGAGATGTCATGAAGACTGCGCGAGAGCGCCAGCGCGTTGTTGTAAAGCTCCGGGTCGTTGACGAATCTTCCGGCGGAGCCTTGCCCGCTGTTGATCTCCCTGATTAGCTCGTCTGCGTTTCGCGTTGCGGAATTCAGATTGTTATAAAAAGCTTCGTCGTTGAGAAGTTTTCCGACGGTGCCTTGTCCGGCGTTCATGCGCGTGACAAGGTCGTTGACCTGATCCGAGATTTTCGTGAGCCGCTGGACAAGATCATTGCCGGACGAAGCTAGATTTGAAAAATCGGATGCGGTTGAGGAGGGAAGCAGGTAGTTGTCCGTAACGGGCTGGCCTACGGCTGTGCCCTGCGTGATGTTAACGTTCCTATCATTGCCGAGCAGGCTGGACGAGACAAGCTGCGCCGTAGAATCTGTGCGAATGCGGTCGTTCGCGGCGATGCCGTCGATCTTACCGTCAATCGTAAGCGAGACCTCTACCTTCTGGTCGCCCGCATTGGCGTTCGGGTCTAGCAGCTTTATGTCGTTAACCTTGCCCACACGCACGCCAGCCAGATTAACGTCCGAGCCTTTACGCAACCCATCAGCAGTAGCGAACCTTGCGCGCAGATGCAGCTTGCTCTTGAACGGATTTATCTCGCCCGAAGCATTCAGTATGAGAAAAATCAGCACGGCAATCGCCGCCACAACGAATAACCCGACGCGCAGGTCGGTCAGGCCAATGCTCTTTTTTGATTTAGGCATATGTTTTAAGTGATAAGTGATAAGTGATAAGTGATAAGTGATAAGTGATGAGTGATAAGAGAGTCTGGAGTCAGACTTATTTTCGATTTTAGATTTGCGATTTTCGATTTAAAAGCTTTCCGCCTCTTCCAATCGAAAATCCAAAATCTAAAATCGAAAATAAGTCTGACTCCTGTATTCCCTTCTTATCACTTAGCACTCATCACTTATCACTCCTTTCAGTGTCCGCGAAGGAACTTTTGAATGTATGGCTCTTCGGCTTTGCGCAGAGATTCGTCTGTGCCGCTGAAGATAACGCGCCCCTCGCGCATCATCAAAACTTTTGAGTTGATAAGGCAGAGCCGCTCGCCCTCTTTCTCGAAAACCACTTCGCCTTCATCGTTCACCACAGCATACTCTGAACATAGATAATCCAGATTATTCATCTCGTGCGTGACGAAGATAGAGGAAACGTCTTCCAGATCGCGCAGCTTCATAGCAAGCTCGCAGATTGTGCGCGCCGTAGGCGGATCAAGCCCTGCCGTAGGCTCGTCGAACATAACGATTTTCGGGTCGCCTACGAGAGCACGTGCGATTCCAACGCGGCGTCGCATTCCGCCCGATAGCTCTATGGGCATCTTGTCTATTGCGTCTTCAAGGTTCACGAACCTGAGCATGCGCCGGACTTCTCGTTCGACCTCATCTTCCGGCTCACCTTCTTCGTGCAGCTTGAAAGCAACGTTATCGTAAACCGAGAGCGAATCAAAGAGCGCACCCTCCTGGAAGATCATACCGATCTTCTTGCGCACCTTCATCATCTGTTCTTCTGTGTGGTGCGTTATATCCTCGCCGTCAACTAGAATCTGACCTGAATCGGGTTTGAGAAGCCCAAGCACCAGTTTTATCGTAGTAGATTTACCGCAACCCGAACCTCCAAGAATAATCTTGGTCTCGCCCTTCATGACCTTGAAGCTCAGCCCATCGAGCACAGTGCGGTCGTCGAAGGCCAGATGAACGTCGCGGAATTCAATGGAAGGAATCTCGCGGTTGCGGTCATTAACTTCCGCAAAAGTTGACTCGGCTGCGTTATCGCTAACGCGCCCGTCGAATTGTGTTTGCAGTGCTGGCTCTGTAATACCTAAAGTCGTTGACATAAAACCTCGGAAAATTTAGTGCTGCGGCATGCCAAGAATATACTGTAGGCCGCGCGACAGGAAGAAGTCGGCTATGATTACGATGATTGATGCAAGCACCACCGCTGTGGTGGTCGAGCGCCCGACGCCTACCGTGCCGCCTTCGGTCTTCAATCCTTTATAACAACTAATAGTACCAATAATCAGCCCGAATGCAATTGGCTTGATGATGCCACCGATTATGTCATTGGACGTTATTCCATCCCAAACGGTTGACATGAATGTGTTGGTGGGCAGGCCGTAGAGTTGCGTTGAAACCATTGCGCCCCCGCCGATGCCAACCACGTCTGCTATGACTGTAAGAAGCGGCATGGTGATAATCAAGGCGACGATGCGCGGCGCAACAAGCTTGCGAACAGGGTCTGTGCCGAGCGCGCGCATGGCGTCAATCTGCTGCGAAACGGTCATCGAGCCGAGTTCGGCTGAGATGGCTGAACCTACTCGCCCTGTAATCATCAGAGCGGTGAGAACAGGCCCAAGCTCTCGCACGAGCGAAAGCGCAACCAGACGACCCGTCTGCCCCTGCGCGCCATAGAACTGTAGAGTCGGAAAAGTTTGAAGGGCGAGCACCCCGCCAGTGAAGAAGCCTGTCAGAAGGACAATCGTCAAAGAGCCTACACCGATTACGTCCATCTGCTTGATGGTTTCGGGGACGTAACTTGGACGCTTGAAGAGTCCGCGAGCGGCGTGCGCCGCCAGCAGCGTCATCTCCTGAAGTTCGAGCACGGCTCGCGTGGCGAAGTTCATGCTTAATTAAGAAACGGAAATTGCAGCACACCAACCTCTTCGGCGCGCAATGATCTCACAAGCGCGATTCGCTTGCGCGAGAGAACTTGACCGAGCTATACGGCACAAAAGAATGATGGCTGACTTGAAGTGCGACTCTACAAATAGATTTGTACTAGCGGCTTATGATGCTCAAAATCACCTTGATGCGTCAAGTGAAAAGGCAAAAGGAAGTCAAAAGGTAGAAGTAAAAAGGCAAAAGTGAAGAAGATTGAGCGCCTTCCTTACTTTTGCCTTTTTACTTCTACCTTTTGACTTATAACGTTTACGGCCTGCGCATTGGTCTGCCCTGTTGCTCGCGCGTAGGTTGAGCATTCTGCGGCTGGCCTGTGTTTACGTTTCCTTGAACCTGCCCGCCCTGTCTTCGCTCCAACGGCGAGCGCTGCAACTGCTGTGCGGGGCGCTCGCCTTCCAATCGTCTCTCTCTACGCTGCTCCTGTTCGAGATTGCGCGCGCGCTGGCGAAGTATGCGGAAGGTGTTTATCTGCTCCTGTGTGAACACGCGGCGTATGCGAAGCTCTGTCCTTGCGCGCAAGCGAACAGCATCCGTCTGGGCTACGGCCAACTCTCTGGCGCGCTGCTCAACAAGATTCTCGTCAACGTTGTCCTGATAGATGGCCTCGTCAAGCGCTCGCTGAGCCTCGCGTAAGCGCTGTCCAACGAGCCTGCGTTCTTCGCGGCTCTGCTCCTGTATGTTGCGAATCCTGTCTATCTGATCCGGCGACAGATTCAACTGCCTGAGCAGGTCGCCGTCCTGCTGCTGTTGCTGCGGGGGAGGCTGCACCGGCTCGCCCTGCTGCTGTATGCCGCCCTGCGCCATTGTAGAAGCTGAACAGGCGGCAAACAGAAGAAGCGCGAGGGAAATCTTTGTAATCAAGTTTCTTATGATTTCGTTCATATCAAGCTACCTCTTGACGAAACAGTTTCAATAAGCATAAGCAGCCCCGCGTTTTCGTCAAGTGAAACGTCGCGCTGCTCATTCGTTAGACCCGTTCGCATCCCTGAGCAAGTCTGAGAGACGCGGCAGACGCTCTTCATCATTGGCGGCTGTCAACTGATAGCCACGTATGATCTCATTAAATTCCTGCGGCGTAAGCGGACGCACGGATTTCTTGTGAACAGTGTTGCGAGCAATATACATTGGCTTCGGAACATTTGTGCGCTGAACGCTGGCGTCACGAGCTACCTGATTATTCGGCTTGATATTGGCAACAGTCGTGTTCCCAGCTTGAGACGTTTGGCTCTGACTCCTGCCGGCAGCCTCGCGCTCCTGCCTGCGCGCATCGGCGATCATCTCGTCAACCTGTTTCTGAGTATATCCCGGCTCTGTTTGAGGCTGAGCAACAAGAGCGCTCTCGTTGCTCGACCTTGAAAAATGGAGCACCGCAACAACTATCAGTGCGATGAAAGCTAATGTGGCAAGCGCAGTCGCGGCCTGCATCCAAACGGGCGAGAGTGAGAAGAACTCGCGCAGCGCTCGAAGAGCAGAGCGATGAGCGGGCGCATCAGTGGCGAGTGTCGTAGAAGTGTTTGACTCTGAAGCCTCGAATGCGCTTAGCACTTGCTGGCGCCATAGGCCGACCGAGTCGCGCACGCCTGCGAAGGCGGAAAGCTCCGCGCGGCATGAAGCGCAATCATCAAGATGGCGCTTGAAGTCGCTAGCCTCTCGCTCGCTCGATTCATTGTACAGGTAGGCGATTAAATCTTCTGCGCGAGCGCACGCGTTTGCAGAATGTTCCAGCATCTTCCCAAAATTCTCTTTCATCTTCGGGCGACCTCCGCGCCGTAATTCTCCAGCCTCATCCTCAACTGCCTGAGCGCCGTGTAAAGCCTGCTCTTCACTGTGCTCAAGGGCAGGTCGAGCGCTTCGGCTATCTCATGGAACGTCAGTTCCTCGAACTCTTTCATCAATATCACTTGACGAAGTTCGTTCGGCAAAGCGTTCACTGCGCGCCGAACCACTTCATTCCTCTCGCGGCTTTCCGCCGCAACGTCCGGCGACGCTGCGGCTGCTGTGAAAAAGGATGAACCGTCTTCAGTCGCGCCATCGTAATCGGCCTCGTCTTCGAGCGCAGATTCGGAACGAACCTTTGCTCGGCGCTGGCGTGTGATGCACTGGTTGACGGCTATGCGATGCAGCCAAGAGGAGACTTTAGCCTCGCCTCGGAAGTTGCGAAGGTTTCGGAAGGCAGCTAAAAATGTCTCCTGCGTAGCATCACGCGCCTCTTCTTCACGACCCAGCATCCCGTAAGCGAGCGAATATATGCGCCGCTCCCAGCGCCGCACTATCTCGCCGAAAGCTTCAGCGTCGCCAGCTAGAGCCTGCTCTACAATCTGCTCGTCGCTCGTGGCCGTGTCCATCCTCTCTTGGTGCGGCTGAGGCTAATCGAGGTCGAGCACGGGGAATCCCTCGCAGCCTTCTCTAAAAAGAGTTTCATCAAGAGCGCAATGAAAAACAACCCTTAGCGCTCAAACATTTAGACGCCGAACGAGGATATTAGGTCTATAAAACTATCGCAAGGATTGCGGAATGCGGATTTCGGAATGCGGATTGAAAGCTCGGATTTAAAATCTCAAATCTGAAATTTCAAATTTGAGATTTAAGATTAAGTTCTTCAATCCATCTCTTAAATCCGCAATCCGAAATCCGCATTCCGCAATTGGTTTACTTCTTTTATTTCTTTAGTTAAATCTCGCTAAAACCCGTTGACAGGGCAGACGCCGGGCACGTAAGATGATTTTAGGCCCGAACCGTGCGGGTCGTTTGTGCCTTCAGCTATTCATACCCGTTAGGCCGCTTCGGAAATAGCTCGTTCAGAAACACCTCTTTTCAATTTATGCTCGAAAGATTCAAGCGCATCAGGCTGCTATACATAGTGCTGGGCGTTCTTCTGCTCGTGGGACTTCTGCCGCTGGCTATTGCGGGCGGGATGCTTTCGGAGCGAAGCGCGGAAGAGTTGCGTTCGGTTGAGGGAAGGTATCAAGCGCAGCTTGTTCAGGACAAAGCAAGGCAGATAGAGCTTTACGGTCAGAGATACAGAGACGTTGTAACGGGACTTGCGCGTGCGTTTGAACTGGCGGGCGGCGTGCGTGTTCTAAACGGGAGCGGCTCGGACGTGCGTCTTCAGAAGATGTTGCAGGAAGACCCTAATCTGATTGCGCTCACGATACTGCCAGTTCAAGGCGAGCCGCACACAGCATTTCAACCGGATGTAATCAAGCGTCAAGAGGTGGACGAGCGCGTTGGCGAAGTTCTTGCGCGAATGAGTGGGAGCGGTCTGGTCGTGAGCCGCCCAAGACTGATTCGCTCTGGTCAGGAGATGGCGTTTACGATTGCTGCGCCGGTGATGGGCGGCGCATCGGAGCACGAAGTTGTTGCCGCTGTCGTCGCGATCATCTCGTTTCAAGATGTAATCAGAGCGGTTCAGCAGTGACAGCGACGGTCGAGCGGTCGCGCACCCTGATGAAGGCGTGGCTTTCACTGGCCGACAGATGACCGACCTGAAAGTTGTTCAAGATTGGTTGGAGTCTGGCGCGCAAGTTCAATCGGCGCTCGCCCCCTTCACTCTAGTTCGAGAGGGGAAGAGAGTCGAGATGCTTGGTTCCTACGCAACGGCTGAGCTTGGAAGCAGCGCACGTCTCGGAGTGATAGCAATCCAGGATGAGCATGCGGCTTTGCGCTCGGTGTCTGAGATGCGCTGGCAAACTCTCGTCATCAGTCTGTTCGCCGCAGGAATTACTCTAGTCATAGGCTTCTTCTTCGCAAAGAAACTGACAGAGCCAGTGCGCGCATTGGCTGCGGGCGCACATCGAATTGCGGGCGGCGATTTTTCAGAACGAATCAAGATTACGAGCCGTACGGAGTTGGGCGAGTTGGGCGAGTCGTTCAACCAGATGACCGACCAGATAGAGGCATACATACGCGACCTTCAGCGCTCTGCAAACGAGAACCGAGAGCTTTTCATAGGCACTGTGAAATCTCTCGCCGCAGCAATTGACGGCAAAGACCCTTACACGCGCGGTCACTCTGAGCGCGTTTCAAGATTTTCAGTTGCAATCGCCCAAAGACTTGATCTAAGGGACGAAGAAGTTGAGAAGATAAGAATCAGCGCGCTGCTTCACGACGTGGGCAAGATTGGAATTGACGATAACATTTTGAAGAAACCTTCGGCGCTCACAGAAGAAGAGTTCGAGATAATGAAGAAGCATCCGCAGAAGGGCTACAAGATAATGTCGCAGATTCCTGCTATGAAAGAGTTTCTGCCCGGCATGTATATGCACCACGAGATGGTGAACGGCGAAGGCTACCCGCAGGGGTTGAAAGGCGACGAGATACCTGTGATGGCGCGCATAGTCGCCGTCGCAGACACCTTTGATGCTATGACAACGGACAGGCCGTACCAGAAGGCCATGAAATTCGAGGATGCTGTCAATCGAATCAAGAGTTTCGTCGGAACACGATACGATGAAGATGTTGTCGCGGCATTAGTCGAAGCATGCGAATCAGGACAGATAGCGCCGGGCCGCGTGCGACTTAAGCCCCGCACGCCTTCATCCGATGGTAACGGCACAAAACCGAAAGCCAGTGAACCCACACTCACGCCAGCCACCACCGCTCCCGCAGCTTAGCAGAATAATTTAGAAATACCTGTTAGAAAGTTTATTTCAAAACAATCTTAGCGAGCTTAAGTATTTCACTTTGCGCCTTTGCGTGAACCATCAATTCTCTCTAAGCTCAAGATTGATGTGAATTGCAGTTTCACGCAAAGGCGCAAAGATAAGAGATAAGCTCGCTAAGATGTTATGGAAAATGTCCTGCACTGCCGCATGCGCTTTTGTCGCGTTGCGGCAGTTGCGTTTATAATCATCTCTTAACTTTCAAAGGATAAAAGGCACTAGATAAGTTCATGGCATTTTGGAGACGCAAAAAAGATACGTTCGTAACGCTGGGGTTGAATGAGCCGACTGAAACGCGCGCGGCCCAGTTGAAGAAGGCTGAAGATGAGAGACAAGAGGCTGAGCCGCCTGCCGCTCGAACTCTCTCTGAAAAACCGCCGCCTGCTATTACTGCTCCGGTTATTGAGCCTGCGCCCACAGCAGCGC
The DNA here is from genome assembly GCA_001920415.1 of Acidobacteria bacterium 13_1_20CM_3_53_8. GTDB lineage: Bacteria > Acidobacteriota > Blastocatellia > Pyrinomonadales > Pyrinomonadaceae > 3-1-20CM-3-53-8. Next base: position 45,086 of record MNJR01000146.1, read on the forward strand.
CGCCTACGCCATTGCCCGTAGACGAAACGCAAGCTGTAACGAATAGGCCGCAGCCCATCGAAAGAGAAACGCCGAGCGCGCTCACACCGCAGGAGCCTCTGAAGCCCGCGAGCGCGCAAAAACCTGTGCCGTCGCGCTCGCCGTTCAGGACTTCAATACTTGGACTCGACCGCACGATTGAAGAGTTGCAGGCCGAAGAGGCTGCGCTTGAGCAGGAATTTTCGGTGCGCTTCCGACGCGCAGTTGCCGCTACGCGCGAATCGCTCAACGAAAAGATTGACACAGTATTTCAGGGGCGCAAGCAGATTGATGCTGAACTGTTGGATGAGCTTGAAGAAGCGCTCATAGCAGCCGACATAGGCGTCCCTACAACTTTGCACATTCTCGAAAACGTGCGGCGTGGCATCGCGCGTAATCAGATTAATGACATAGACGCGCTGAAACTTGCCATCAAGACAGAGCTTCTTTCAATTCTTCAGGAGGCGGAGAAGAACGGCGTTGTTTCAGAAGAGAGCGTATCCGAAACAGTATCGCCTTACGTGATGATGATAGTGGGCGTGAACGGCGTGGGCAAGACTACGACTATAGGAAAATTGGCTCAGAGGATTAAGGCCGAAGGGAACGACGTTCTGATTTGCGCTGCTGACACTTTCCGCGCGGCTGCGTCGGATCAGTTGGCTATATGGGCAGAGCGCACGGGCGTGCCGCTGATTCAACAGAAGCAGGGCACAGACCCTGCGGCTGTTCTTTTCGATTCGTTGAAGGCCGCGAAGTCGCGTAACTCTGATGTGCTGATAGTTGATACGGCTGGGCGTCTTCACAACAAATCGAATCTGATGGCTGAGCTTGAGAAGATGAAGCGCGTGGCGGGGCGCGAAGTCGAAGGCGCTCCGCATGAAACTCTGCTGGTGATTGATGCGGTCACAGGACAGAACGGTCTGGAACAGGCTCGCCAGTTTCTGAAGATCGCGGGCGTTACAGGAATCGTCCTGACGAAACTCGACGGCACGGCCAAAGGCGGCATAGCCGTCGCCATAGCCAGAGAGTTAAACCTGCCCATTCGCTACGCAGGCATAGGCGAGAAGGTTGACGATTTAGTAGTCTTCGACGCCGAGCAGTATGTCAACAGCCTATTTGAATGAGTTTCAGGTTTCGAGTTTCAAGTTGGAAACCCATCTTACGCGAACGTTTGGATTTCAGCCGTCGAAGACGGCGACAGCATAAAGCCCAGTGCGTAAGCGCTGGGTATAGCATACCAATTAAGACTATCAAGCCCGCGTTAGCGGGCGACAGCCTATTACAATCAACAGGCTGTCGCTATCTTCGATAGCTGTGTTGATAATTTTTCTACTTTATTCCCAGCGCTAACGCACTGGGCTTTATGCTGTCGCCGTCTTCGACGGCTGAAATCCAAACGTTCGCGTAAGATGGGTTAGAAAGCAATAAAACTTGAAACGCTCATGCAGCCGACAGATTCCATAACTGAATCAAGCGAATGGAGCGAGACGGACCGCAAGTGTATGCGCCGCGCTCTTGAATTAGCGTCTCGCGGCAGTGGGCTTGTGAGTCCAAGCCCGCTTGTGGGTTGCGTGATAGTTGATCTAGAAGGGAATCTGGCGGGCGAGGGGTTTTACGTTTACGACAAACTGAAGCACGCCGAGACGCTGGCGCTTGAACAGGCCGGAGAGCGTGCGCGAGGCGGTACAGCTTACGTTTCGCTTGAGCCTCACTCGCATCACAGTCGCACGCCGCCGTGCACGGATGCGCTCATCAACGCAGGAATCAATCGAGTCGTCGCGCCCATAGAAGACCCTAACCCGGAGGTTTCGGGCAGAGGATTTGCTCATCTGCGTGAAGCTGGCGTCGAAACGGCGACGGGTTTGATGGCGAGCGAAGCAGAGCGGCTGAACGAAAAGTACATGCATTTCATCCGAAAAAATCTTCCGTTCGTTCATCTGAAACTTGCCTGCTCGCTCGACGGAAAGATAGCCACGCGCACAGGAGATTCGCGCTGGGTAGCTGGCGAAGAGGCTCGCGCACGCGCACATCATCTGCGTCACGAATACGATGCGATAATGGTTGGAACGGGGACTGCTCTGGCAGACAATCCTCTGCTGACAGATCGCTCTGGCAAAGAGCGCAGGCGACCTCTGGTTCGCATCGTGCTGGACGAACGCTTACAGCTTGGGCCAAATTCAAAGCTCGCGCTGACTGCCGAAGAAGCGCCCGTTCTCGTCTTCACTTCAAAAGAGGCGGATGACGCAGCCGCCGCAAAACTATCAATGCGCGGAGTCGAAGTCTTCAGAGTTGACGGAGGCAGTCGCAACCTGCGCGCTGTGCTCGAAGAGATCGGGCGACGTTCGTTGCAGAGCATACTTCTGGAGGGCGGCGGCAAAATCGCAGGCGCATTTCTTGACGCAGGGCTTGTCAACAAAGCCACATTCTTTATCGCGCCCATCATCATAGGCGGCCTCGACGCTCCCTCTGCGGTCGCAGGCAAGGGCGCTGAAAGAATGGCAGATGCGATCAGATTACGCGATGTTGAAATTATCCCTCGCGGCCAGGACATAGAAGTAACAGGATACCCAAGGAGGACGGATGAAGAAGAGACGCGGAGACACGGGGACGCGGCGACGCGGAGATAAAACAAAAAGCTGTAATTTTAAAGACGTTCTCTTTCGCCGCGTCGCCGCGTCTCCCACTCCCCGCGTCTCTTCTTTATCCTGCATTTCTTCTGCGCGCTAAAAAGAGCCTCGGACAAAATTTTTTAGTTGACGGACGTGTGATTGACAGAATCGTCGGCGCAGTTGCGCCGCGTGAAGGCGAGACGATTATTGAGATTGGGCCGGGTCAGGGTGCGCTGACTTCGCGGCTACTTTTCAGCGGAGCACGAATCGTAGCAATTGAATTCGACCGCGATCTCGTGCCGCTTCTTCAGGAAAAATTTGCCGACAACAAAAATCTTGTCCTTCTTGAAGCTGACGCGCTCGCGCTTGATTTCTGTTCAGTGGTTACTCATGGCGACGAAGCCAGAGTCGTAGCAAATCTTCCTTACTACATCTCAACCGCCATCCTTCAAAGACTCATAGAGCAGCGCTCATGCATCGCAGAGATGATCTTGATGCTTCAGCGCGAAGTGGTGGATAGAATTGCAGCGCCTGCTTCGACCAGCGAGCGAGGGTTTCTCTCTGTGCTGGTTCAAGCTTACTGCCAGATTGAGCCTCTCTTCGATGTTTCGCCTGCGGCATTCCGACCGCAGCCGAAAGTCTTGAGCACAGTGGTCCGGTTACGCAAGCACCCCTTCATTGAGTTCGGAATGAAAGATGAAACTCTGTTGTGGAAAGTCGTAAGCGCAGGATTCGCGCAGCGGCGCAAGACCATACAGAATAATCTGCGCAGCGCTTCGGGCAAACTCAAAGCAATGATAGAAAAGGCAGGCGGCGCTGGCGAACTCTTATACGCCGCAGGACTCGCGCCTGAGCGTCGCGCCCAGAGCCTTTCGCTTGAAGAGTGGTTGGGACTTGCTAGAAAGATTGAAGAGGCCGGGGAAATTTGAAGAGAGAGATAGCGAGCGCTTCATAAAAAATAGGCGCCAGGCGCTGACATAAAGCAGGGGCAGGTCTTGTCCATACTTTATGTCAGCGCCTAGCGCTAAATTTTAGAGAAAATAGTAAAGCTCTACGCTTATTGAAGCGCGGCCAATGCGTTGACGCGACCGCGTCCGCTCTGCGGGTCTGCGCCCGGCTTCAGAATGTCGTCGGCGCTCTGTTCCAAACGAGCTTTCAACTGAGCAGGCGACATGTGGCCGTACTTGCCTACTATTAGCGCAGCGACTCCCGCAACGTGCGGCGCTGCCATGGAAGTTCCGGCTGCGAAGAAATAGTTGTTGCCTGTTCCGCCCGGACTTAGAACAAAGTCGAAGACCCAGCAGGGACGTGTAACAGGCCCGACTGTACAGTTCTGATTGCCCGGATAAACGCCGTCGCCGCCCGGCGCGGCTAAATTGACAACCGACTCACCATAGTTGCTGTAAGACGCAAGGCGGTCAAACCTAGGGTTGTTGTTACCGGGTACGGCCCAGCCTATTGGGCCTGTTGCGGAGACTGCCATGCCGTTACCGGACTGTGCCGGGATTGAGAAGATGCGTGAGTTCAGGTTTACACCTTCATTACCGGCGGCGCTGATGACCAGCGTACCGTTGGCCGTTGCGTGACTGACGGCGCGGTCAAGCGCGGCAAGCAGAGTCCCATTGTTACCACCGCCAGCATTGTTGCGGTCGAAGGTCGCGCCCAGACTCATGTTGATGATGTCGGCGTGTACCAGCGGGCCGGAAGCATACTCAATGCCGGAGATTACCCAACTGAATGCTCCGCTGCCAGCAGAATTTAGCACCTTGACGGCTACGATTTCGGCTTCAGGAGCAACGCCTTGAGTCCCTATACCGTTAACAGGAGCGGCTATGATTCCAGCCACATGTGTTCCGTGGTTGAATCCAGCCCCCGGCGGGTTCAGATTAGGCTGGGTCGGGACAAACGATATGCTGAGAGCCAGATTAAGGTTGGGTGCGATGTCCACGTGGTTGGTTACTATACCGCTATCGAGCACGGCCACACGCGCACGCGCAACACCGTTGCCTCGGTCGCCGTTCGCAGCCGTTTGATCCGCGTGAATCTGTCGCAAATTCCACTGAGTCGCACTGAATCCTTCTTGATTGGCTACTGTTGCCACGCCGGGAGTCTCGACTGCTCCGGCTTCAACGACTCTTTCATTGGGGGAAATCCATGAAATTTCGTTGTCAACGGCAATGTTCTGAACGCCGGACTGGGCCGACATGAATGTTGCGAAATTCGGATCGCTCGAATCAACTGTGATTACGCCGATGGCGTCCATTACGTTTGTGACCGTGCCGACTGTTGCGGCTGCGGCGCGGATTGAATCTGTGACGCCATTGCCCTGACCTCTGGCAAGAATCAGGTAGTGTGTTGTGGCGCTTTGCGCTGCGACGTGCGTGCCGCTAAGAGAGGCCGCGGCAAGGCCTATAACAGCTAAAAGTAGAAGTAGGGGGATAGAGACGCGACTAGGGGAAAATCTCATTAAATGCTCCTTCGTGCATTGGTTAAAGCGCTGAACGCAAGGCAACAGCGCGGATTGAAAAAAAATAGCCTCAATATTAGATGGGATTGTCAGGAAGACTTAGCCCTTGAGATCGAGACGGAAAGCATATCAAATGCAGGCAAGATACTATCTTAAGTTCGCGTAAGACACAAGTTCGCGTAAGACAAAATGTTTTTTCGACGAGGGGCGAGACCATACGTAATCTTGCCCCTCGCAGTAAGGTGTATGAGAGATAATTTACAAGAGAGCCTTTTCAGGCCGCGCTCATTCTTCAGGTCCTTTGCATCCGGGGCCGTGCAGCGCCGGAATCTTTGTGCTGATGATGGGATATTCCGCAGCCGTGGCGTTAAGCTCCAACCAATCTGCGAAATGCTCTGGCAGCGTAGAATCCGCAAAGATCGCTTCGACGGGACATTCCGGCACGCAGGCATCACAATCAATGCAAGTCTCCGGGTTGATATAAAGGCGATCCGGCAACTCGTGAAACGCTTCGACGGGACAGACCGCCGCACAATCTGTATATTTGCAGTCCACACAATCTTCTACAACTATGTAGGTCATCTTCTGCTCCCTCGGATTTTAATTTCTCTAATAGCTCAGAGAATTTATGTTCGTATATTAGAACGAAAATGTTTTCTAATCTAACCTGAACCGGATGTCAACGGAAAAAGGGATGAGGGCGGAGGGATGAGGGATGAATAGGAATTAATAGATGGGTTCATCTATCCAATGATTCGATGAGCCAATGAATCAATTACTTCATCCCTCATCCCTCCGCCCTCATCCCTTCTATGTTATACTGTTCGGCTTAATTCTTCCGGGCGTGTTTCTATAGTGCCAGGGGGCTTGCGCGTTCGGTCTGTAAGAGGAGAGTAGAGTAAGTAACATCGTGGGTAATGTTTTGGAACTCATCCCGCTCGGCGGCATAGGCGAGTTCGGGATGAACTGTATGGCTGTGCGTTACGGCGACGAGATGATCGTCGTTGACGCAGGTATGGGCTTTCCTGAAGAGACGGCTTACGGGGTTGATGTCTCGATTCCCGATTTCGATTTTTTGGAAGAGTACCGCGATAACCTCTCGGCAATCGTCCTCACACACGGTCACGAAGACCACATAGGCGCTCTTCCGTACATTCTCAAAAAATTTAATGTGCCGGTTTATGCTTCGCATTTCACCGCCGGACTCGCCGATAGCAAACTCGAAGAGCACGGCATACTCGGCGACGTGCTGGTTCATCGCGTTGAGCCGCGCCAAATAGCGGAGATAGGCCCGTTCAAGGTCGAGTTCATACGCGCGTCACACTCGCTGGTTGATTGCTTCTCGCTTGCGATTCAAACTCCTGTCGGCACAATCATACACACGGGCGATTACAAGGTTGACGAAACTCCAGTAATTGGAGAGCCGATTGACTTGCGCTCATTGCGGCGCTACGGGCAGGAGGGCGTGCTGGCTCTTCTTTCGGATTCTACGAATGCTACGGTTCCGGGTCGCACTCCTTCAGAGCGCGCGGTCATTCCGGCCTTCGAGGAGATTTTCTCAGAAGCTCCTGGTCGCATCATCGTCGCAGCTTTCGCTTCTTCAATTCATCGTCTTCAGATTGTTTTCGACGTTGCGCAGCAGTTCGGCAGAAAAGTCTGCGTGCTTGGGCGGTCAATGCATAAGAACGTTGAGATAGCGGACAGGCTGGGCTATCTGGACATTCATGACGGCATGCTTATTTCTCTGAACGCCACGAAATCTCTGGATGACGACGAGATAGTTTTTCTTGTCACAGGCTCGCAGGGAGAATCGCGCGCAGCGTTGTCGCAGATGGCGAACCAGAGCTACAAGGGGCTTACGGTTGAAGAAGGCGATACAGTAATTCTCTCTGCGCGAATCATTCCGGGCAACGAGCGGGCAATCTCGCGCATGATAGGCGCGCTCTACAAACGAGGCGCGAACATCATTGAAGAGAAGCGACGGTTGGTTCACGTTAGCGGCCACGCATCGCAGGAAGACATAAAGATAATGACAGAAGCGGTCAAGCCGAAATTCGTCGTGCCCATTCACGGCGAGTACCGCATGCTCTTTCGCCATAAAGAGTTCGTCAAGAATCATCTGGGCTACGACGAAGAGAGCGTGATTCTCATTGAAAACGGCGACGTTCTGGAATTGGATGGCGAGACGGCGCGCGTCGTCAACAAGTTCGAAATCGGTCGCACCTTCATTGATGAAACGGGCTTCGAGGAGATTGACAGCGGCATAGTGCGCGAGCGAAAGCAGATAGCATGGGACGGCATTGTTACGCCAGTCATAACCATCAACGCAGAGACCGGAAAGCTTGAATCGCAACCTGAGATTGTTGCGCGCGGAATAATCGGCACGGAAGTCGGCAACGGTTTTCTCAAAGATGCAAAGCGCGTCGTAACCGAAGCGGTCGAGACGGCTTCCCGTGTTGAGATTGAAGATTTGAGTTTGCTGAAAGAGCGCGTGAGGCTTGAACTAAAGCGATTCATTCAGAAACAGAACGGGACGAAGCCCGTTATCGTTCCCGTTATCATTGAAGTCTGACCGAAATTCCTGGGCGCGAAAGAGTCTCGTCCTAACCGTAGGTGGAAATCGTAAAAGACAAACAGAGCGTTGCCGAGCTTCTGCACACTGCGCGCTTAGAAGTTGCGCCGGAAACTTTCTACCTGGTAGGGCTTAGGCACGAGGACTGGCGACGCCTTCTGGAAAATCCTGAATTAAGCCCGCGCGGGCAAGCGCCGTTCATGGTTTTCAGTGACGCGCATGAAGTTACGCTGCTGCTTGACGAGATTGACTGGCGCACCATTCGCCATGCAGCGCGCGACGCGCAGGTTGAGGGAGCGTTTCGTCTTCTCACTTTCGATATAGTGCTTGGCTGGGACGTGGTCGGATTCCTTGCGCGCGTTACGCAGATTCTGGCCGAAGCGGGAATCTCTGTCGGCGCGCTTTCAGCCTTCTCGCGCGACCATCTATTAATCAAGCAGGAAGATTTAGGTAAAGCGCTTCAAGTGCTGGGCGAGCACGTTGCTGAACTGTGTTAGAAGAGAGTCAGTAGCGGCCTGCGGTAGCTTCGCAAAGGCAAAAGTAAAAAGGTAAAAGGCAAAGGCAAAAGATAGGACAAACCATTTTTAATTTTTAATTGAAATGCTTTTAGCCTTATCCCTTTTACCTTTTTACTTTTGCCTTCTTCACCCGCCCAGCTTAAGCAGGCCGCTACTGACTAAAGCATTAAATGATCTCTTGAGCTTATACTTTCTGATGAATTTTGACTGGAAGCAAAAAGTTGTCTTCATCACGGGCGCATCGAGCGGAATAGGCGGCGCACTGGCCATAGAATTTGGAAGGCGCGGCGCTTCGCTCGGTCTGCTTGCGCGTCGCGCAGATGCTTTGTCAGAGATTGTTAACGAGATTGAGAAGGGGAGCGGGCGCGCTGTTGCTCTTCCTGCTGATGTACGTGATGCTAATGCTGTGCGCGCGGCTGCCGACGAGTTGCGCGCAAAGTTCGGGCGCATTGATCTGCTGATTGCAAACGCGGGCGTTGGTGGAACAATAGACGGAGCGCGGTTGGACCCCGTAGAGTTTGCGCGCGTTATCAACATTAATTTGCTAGGCGCTGTTAACGCGGTCGCGGCTGTCGCCCCAGAGATGGTAGAGCAGGGAAGCGGGCAGCTTGTGGCAATCTCAAGCCTTGCGGCATACAGGGGGCTTCCGAAATCCGGCGCATACTGTGCGAGCAAGGCCGCTCTTTCAGCTTTCTTTGAAAGTCTCAGGCTCGATCTGAAAGGCTCAGGCGTTGGCGTGACAATTATTCATCCGGGCTTCATCAAAACTCCGCTCACCGCAGGACGCGACGCACAGATGCCTTTTCTGATGGAACTTGACGACGCAGTGAAGAAGATTATTCGAGCGATTGAAGCTCGAAAGAAATCTTACGCGTTTCCCTGGCAGCTTGCCAGCCTTGTTCGCTTAGGGATGCTGATGCCTAGTTCCGTCTACGACCGCGTGGCAACAAAAAATTCTTTCCGAGAGTGAAGAGAGTGAAAATTTTAGATTTGCGATTAAGAGCAGGTCAGTACCGCCTGCGGTAGCGGGCGGGTAGTCGTCGCAGCATCACCCGCCCGCTACCGCAGGCGGTACTGACACGAGCGCTTGCAACAGCGGTCGCTTCTCATCATCAACCGAAATCCAAAATCTAAAATCCAAAATCTAAAATCCATATGACTTTTCTTCAAGCAATCGTTCTTGGCATCGTGCAGGGTTTGACGGAATTCATTCCCATCAGTTCTACTGCGCACCTTGTATTCGCAAGCCGCATCGTTGGGCTATTCAGCGATATGGAACAGACAGTGCGCGCCGAGCAGACAACAGCGGTCATAGCCGTTGTGCAGTTGGGCACGCTTCTGGCCGTCATAATCTATTTCGCGCGCGACATCATCAACATTTCAATCGCATTCGTGCGCGACCATCTGGCGCTTCTCACTGGAAAGAGAAGCGAAGCTGCGCTTGACGAGACCATATCGAGCGGCATTCAGCCGCGTCTTTCTCATGAAGCGTGGCTCGGATGGCTGGTCATCATTGGCTCAATTCCTGTCGGCGTCGTCGGCCTGCTTTTTAAGAAACAGATCGAAGGCACGTTCACGAAAAATCTCTGGGTGATTGCAACGATGATGATAGTCGTTGCGCTCTTTCTGCTCGTAGCGGAATTCGTAGGAAGAAAAAGGCGCACGATGCAGGATTTGGGAGTACGTGACGCGCTCGCCGTTGGTGGCGCTCAGTGTCTGGCGCTTATTCCGGGCGCGAGCCGTTCGGGTTCGACCATCATGGCAGGACTCTTCGCTGGCGAAGTGTGCGAGACCGCCGCAAGGTTTTCGTTCCTGCTCTCTATCCCTGCGATTGCCGCAAGCGGGCTTCTTGAACTCAAAGAGGCGATTCATAAACTCCCTGAAGGCAGCGCCGTCCCGCTTGCCGTTGCCACGGTCGTATCGGGCGTGGTCGGCTATGCCTCCATCTGGTTTTTATTGAGATTCTTGAAGACGCACACGACGGGAATCTTTATAGGCTATCGCTTGATTGTCGGAGCAACAATTCTCGCTCTATTGTTTGCAGGCGTGATAACTCCTTTCGGTGAACGGGCTGCATCTGCGAACAGTAATAGCGAGCAACGCCCGCCGCTCACAACACGATCGCTCGAAAACGTGAACGCGAACACTAACAATAATTCGCGGGATTCGGTAAACTTGAAACGCCCTTCCTCCCGTAAATCCAGGTCCTGGACGAATCCAAGACCGAAAGGGCGGTAAATGTTTGAATGAGCGAAGAGAGAAAAAAGAATGAGAGGGCGCAGAGACCGCGCAGCCCGCGCGTTCCCGTTGATTTCTCAGTCCTTCTGGAAGGAAGCGCGCCGGGCGGCGAATCGTTCGAGGTTCAGGCAGAGGCCGTGAAAGTCAGTCGCGGCGGCGCGACCCTTATCACAGATGTATCCGTCAACGTGGGCGCTATTGTGCGCCTCACACCTCCCTTCGGTCGTCCCCTGGACGCGGAAGTGAACGGCGTCTGGCATGACGACGCGGACGGGCGTCAGCGCATCGGCGTAAAACTTTTGGACCCGAATGGCTGGTTCGCTGAGTAAAATTTTTCTCTAAAAGAGAATGAGCGAGAAACGCTGGATCGTGCGCGAGATAGACACGAAGCGTGCACAAATGCTGGCACGCTCGCTCGGCGTCTCTTCCGTCATCGCATCGCTTCTCGTTGCGCGCGGGTGCGCGGACGAACCCGCCGCGCGAAAATTCCTGAACCCATCGCACGATCAACTTCACGACCCATATCTAATGCTGGGCATGCGCGAGGCTGTCGCTCGTCTTCTTCGTGCAATCAACGAGGGCGAGAAGATTCTAGTCTACGGCGATTACGATGTTGACGGAACTACTGGAACGGTTGTGCTGCGCCGCGCGCTCAATCTTTTAGGAGCACGGACTGGTTATCACGTTCCGCATCGCTTCACGGAAGGCTACGGCATACAACAGGCCGCGCTTGAAAAGGCAAAGACAGAAAATTACAGCGTCGTTGTCAGCGTTGATTGCGGCATACGAGCGCACGAGCCGCTACATTGGGCGCGCGAAGCTGGCATTGATGTAATAGTCACAGACCATCACCTGCCAGATAAGGATGAAGGCGCGCCGCCAGCTTTCGCTGTGCTCAACCCTAACCAGCACGGCTGCAACTATCCTGATAAAAATCTCGCTGGCGTAGGTGTGGCATTCAAGCTGGCTCATGCGCTGTTTCGTGAGCGTGGGCGCGAATCGCAGATAGCCGGATTCTTGAAGATGGTCGCAATCGGAACGGTCGCGGACGTCGCTCAGCTTACAGGCGAGAACCGAAACATAGTTGCATTGGGCTTGCGCGATCTTCCTAAAGCGAACAATCCGGGTCTGCGCGCTTTGATGGAAGTCGCTGGCTGCGGCGAAGGCCGTTCGATGACGGCTTATGATCTGGGATTCCGCATTGGCCCAAGGATAAACGCAGCGGGAAGGATGGAGGCTGCGCGCGCCATCGTAGAGCTTTTCGAGACTGAAGACGCTGAAGAAGCGCGAAAGCTCGCGCGCCGCCTTGATGAATTAAACCGAGAGCGGCAGAACGTGCAGGCAGAGATAACGCGGCGCGCGCTCGCAGAGCTTTCTGTGGACGAAAGTATGATTGATTCGCGCGTTGCGGTCATAGCAGGCGAGAACTGGCATCGCGGAGTGATTGGTATAGCCGCCTCGAAAGTTTCGGAGAGAATCAACCGCCCGTGTGTAATCATCTCAATCGAAGACGGAATCGGGCACGGCTCTGCTCGCAGCATAGAGTGTTATCACCTGCTGGATGGGCTGACCACCTGCGCTGATCTTTTCGAGAAGTTCGGCGGCCATTCACATGCAGCGGGGCTGACTATACGAAGCGAGCGCATTGCGGAGCTTCGTCGCAGATTAAACGAGCACGCCGCATCATCCATCAAAGACGAAGACCTTCAGCCGGTTCTTCATGTTGATTTGGAACTTTCGGCGGACGCGCTCTCGCTTCCCTTTGCTGAAGAGCTTTGCGCGCTTGAGCCATACGGAGCGGGCAATCCGCGCCCCGTCTTCGCTACAAAAAATCTACGTATCGTAGGCGAGCCGCGCGTAATGAAGGAGCGCCACTTAAAACTTTTCGTCGCGGGCGCTACGGGTCGCGCGCTCGAAACGGTCTGGTGGGGCGGCGCGGAAGAATCAACCGGGCAAACGCTTCGCACGGGCGCTCGCATCGAAATGGCTTACACCGTCGAGCAGAACACCTGGCGCGGCGAGACACGCTTACAGCTTTGCGTGCAAGACTTGAAAAGCAGTGATGAGTGAGAACAGTTTTCAGTTTTTAGTTTTCAGTTTTCAGATAAAAGCTTTTCGCTCTTCTTTCTGAAAACTGAAAACTAAAAACTGAAAACTGTTCTTATCACTCTTAAAATATGCTAGAGGTCAGAAGAAGAAGAACGGTAGATATAGGCTGGCGCGCGCGGCTGCCTATGATTGTGCGTGTGCTGGCGCTCGTGTTGCTTGCGGCTGGCGTGATTTACATAGGCGTTGCTTATTACAAGCGCCGCAACATAGAGCGCTTCGTGATGAGGGGCGCGCAGCCTGAGTTGTCGCGCACTGAGACAGGGCGTGTGTATAACTACGTGCGGCGAATAATGGATGGCGATCGCCTGCGTATGCTGCTCAAGGCCGATGTTGACATCACTTTCACAGACCAGCATCACGAACTTGAGAACGTGCATCTTGAAGTCTATCCGGCAGAAGGGAACAAACCGGATCAGATAGATGCCCAAAAATCAATTTACGACCCGGAAAGT
>MNJR01000093.1:0-44463 GCA_001920415.1 Acidobacteria bacterium 13_1_20CM_3_53_8
CCCGCCTCTGCCGTAGGTGATGAGAGTCTTAAACTGCGTAGGGCCGCTGGGACCCACAGTTACATCCCAAGAGCCTTCCAGACTTGGAGCCGATGCTCCACCCGCCCTGGCTTTGAACTGCCCGCTTACTATCAAGAGGCTGACGAGCAGCGCGATAATCAAACCGAATGCTATTCTTTTCGTAATCATGAGTTTTCTCCTTCGTGCGACTAAAAATTTCTACTACCGAGGCGACGGACATTAACGCTTAAGGTGAAGGCGTGTAACGAAAGAGGAGCGAAAAAACGGCGAAGGAATGCCAAAAGATTAGGTAGTGGGTCAGTTTGAGATTGAAAACAACATTGGCGATAGAAGAAAGAGCCAAAAGATAATCCACCAAGTCACACGAAATAACACGAAGAGAGAATCTTTCGTTTCGTGTAGTTTAGTGTGATTTATAGCGGTTCTCACTTGAATGCGACTGTTGCAGCCAAGCGTTCAGGTCAGTACCGCCTGCGTGTTTGTAAACAGCCGCTCTCGGCGACCATGCGCGTCCGGTTTCAAAGCGACTTGAATGCTGCTTTCAAACTGAACACGCTCGATCAACGGACTTCTCTTCAGAAGAGTCAGGAGACGGACGTGAAGAAATATAAGCGTATCGAAATCACAGCTTTCCGCCGACGCGTAACGATCACTTCTGGAGAGATTAATCCGGCTCTTTCCGTCAAGCCGACTTTACCAGTAGATGAAGGCCTGTTGCTTAACGACGCGGATTCGGGAGAGACAATCACGCCCGAATCCGCCGAGGGCCAAGCGATCATCGCAGAGGCCGTGCGATCTTTGGAGCGGCGTTTATCACTGGAAGCTAACGTGACGACCCACGACGGTCTAGACATTCCCTATCAGAACCGCTCGCGCCGAAATGGTTTCTATCTCAGGTTGCAATCTTTCTATCAACTCATTTGCCCAAAAGCTTTGCGCTCTACTCGAAAGGAGAGGTGAAAATGTCTACGCTCAAAAAACAAACGAAACAGATACGTCAAACGCAAGGGCTTCTGCTAGCCATCGCGATGTTGACAAACCTCTTTGCTGTCACCGCCTATTCCGTGTCACGTTCCCCTGCGGCGGCGATAACGCGTCATGCCGTTGGCTCTTTCACACGACCGCAGGCCGTAGCGTCGAGGTCCGACAGCAAGATCGCCTTCACAAGCAATCGTGACGGCTACCCACAGATTTATGTGATGAACTCGGACGGAACTGATCAGATTCGGCTGACTAATAGTCACCCCGCAGACAGCGACCCGGCCTTTTCTCCCGACGGGACGAAGATCGCATTTCGCAGCCTCCGCGACGGATCAGCCGAGATTTATCTTATGAACTCTGATGGCAGCAATCAGACGAGGCTGACCAACAGTTCTGGAGGCAATAGCATACGGCCTACGTGGTCGCCCGACGGAAGAAAGATTGCATTCGTTCGTAATGCTACGGCACTCTACATAATGAATGTGGACGGCAGCGGACTGGCGAATATCTTCTCCAGCGCAGTGACGGGGAACTTCATTACAAATACCTTCATTAGGGATCCAGCCTGGTCGCCCGACGGCTCAAGGATCGCTTTTGAACTAAGTGATTTTCTAAGCGGAGAGATCAATGTAGTGAATACCGACGGCACTGGCCTTGCTACTCTACAGCGAGCGGGGGAAATCCTTGATTTCAACTTCACGCCTTCTTGGTCGCCCGATGGAGGAAACATAGCATTTGCTTACAAGAATGATCTTTACCAGTTTAATCAACTCAACTTGATGGGTGCTGACGGAAAGAACCAGCGTAGGCTTGTGAACGTCGCGGTTATCGAAAAAGTGTCATGGTCTCCTGATGGAGCAAAGATCGCTTTCGATGACTTCAACGACGGAGAGATATATACAATTAACAGTAATGGGTCAGGCCGAGTGAATTTGACTAACAATCCGGCGCTAGATTATCAGCCGTCGTGGGGAACTGTGCCGTCAGCTTCTCCGACTTGCCCTAATCCGATTGACTGCGCGGAGTCGTTTATACGCCAGCAGTATCTTGACTTCCTCAATCGCGAGCCTGATACGGGGGGATTGGATTACTGGACAACGCAGATTACGCAGTGCGGCGCGGACGCAGCCTGTATACATCGCCAGCGCGTAGGCGTCTCTGCGGCCTTCTTCATTGAGCTAGAGTTTCAAGAGACAGGATATTTCGTCTATCGCTTCTACAAGGCTTCGTATAGCGTTCGTCCCACCTTCGCCCAGTTCATAACGGATCGCAGCCGCGTCATTGGCGGCTCAAGTCTGGAAGCTAACAAACAGGCCTTCGCTGATGAGTGGGTTCAGCGTAGCGTCTTTCTAGCAGCTTACCCAAATACTATGAGCAATACGGAGTTCGTCAATAAGCTCTACGATACAGCAAACTTAAAACCTTACACGACTGAGCGCCAACAGCAGATTGATGCTATGGTTCAAAGCGGAAGGACTCGCGCGCAGGTGGTGCGAGAGGTCATAGAGATACAAGAGTTCAAACAGCGAGAATACAACCCAGCCTTTGTAGACATGCAGTATTTTGGATATTTAAGGCGTGATGCAGACGCGGGAGGTTATGATTTCTGGCTGAACGTCCTCGACAACCGCGTTCAGGGCAACTATCGCGCTATGGTCTGCGCCTTCCTGACCTCTACGGAATATCAGTTGCGATTCGGAACGGTCATTACACGTAGCAATCAAGATTGTACGCCGTAGATATCCTGTGATTAAGCTCACCAGATTAAACCTCAACGGGGGCGAACTAATTAGCGTTGCTGTTCGCTCCCCTTCTACCAAACGAGCTACTATGCGAGCCACTTCAAATAAGCGCTAAAAATATCCTTCCAGACTTTACCTAATCTCTTTCCTCTGAATGTTGACAATCATCATGGGATGGGAATAAGGTTGCGAGCCAGACTGAATCATTCGTCACAATTGTTTACGAGTAAGGGGCGGAGTTATGGAGATTGTAGGCTTCCTCTTCGCGTCAATTATCTTAGGCATTGGTATTCTGCTAGTAATTCGTTTCTCTTTGCCGCGCCACACCCGCACGAACTCTGAAAATCAACATAAAGGAGAGCATCACGAAGCTCTCAGAGAATTCCACCGGATGAGAAGGCGGCGGGATCAGGTATGGCTTAGAATTGATAAGTTGCATGCGCAGTTCATAAAAAGCAGTTCTATCCAAAAGCAATTGCCGGAGATTGCACAGGGAGAATCTCAATCCTCTGTAGGCGGAAGTCGAACGGGCGAGCATTCATGGAGCGCTTTCACTCCGTCTGTCATTGAGGAAAGCTTTGAGCGATTTCTGAAAAAGGATTAAGCCTTGCGAGTCACAAAAGCCCAGAAACAAATTGTCACCTCTTAACATTCCCTAGAGCAGTTTGCGAATCAATTTACCCTTGGTTTAGAGGCGTGCATAGCCAGCCGCCACGAATTACATCGCAGATAGAACCGGCGGGCATAGCCCTCCTCTAAACGTAACGGGGTAAACACAAACGCAAACCGCTCTAGAACTAATCACAGTGCCATATTAGTGACAGTCTCACGGCTTCAATTTTATTAAGTTCATCTTTACCAGTTACCTATATGAGTGCTCAATTGCCGATAGCCTCCGGCTTAGTTATAATTTAACTCCTGTGGCGGGGTAGCTCAGCTGGTTAGAGCACGAGATTCATAACCTCGAGGCCGAGAGTTCGAGTCTCTCCCCCGCTACTCTCTTCAGTTCTGCGATGTGCCTCTCCCAAGAATAATCTTTCGCCCAACGAATGAATTTTTCCTGTTTGTTCATCGTCGGCTCGATTCTGAGCGATGCTGATCCTTTCGTAGCCTCAAAAGGCATCCCGTATATCTCATTCAACTGTGGGCAGTAAATAGCGAAATAATCCACCTCGCCTTTTTCATACCTCCTCATAGTCCGGTCATAGCTCGCATTTCTTCGCCTAGTCCTACACTGTATGCAACCTTTCCCGAAAGTGGCGGTCTTGACTTGTATTTTCACAATCCGAGTGCCTGTATCAACGGCCAGATCATAAGGCCCACCTGTTCCGAATGGGATGCAGACCCTAAATCCAGCTTTGACATAATGGCCTAGCATGATACCTTCCGCCTCGTTCCCAATATCAAATGTGGTTCGCATTTGCAGTTCCCTCCATTCTTTTATCGGCAGATTCTCGCTCTTTGATAATCGCTTAGAGGGTTTTGTGTTGAGCGGGTAATATTATACTAAAGGCAGTATATTGGGCGATGATGTTTTTTCATTATGCGTAAAGTCTGTTCTAGTTCGGATTGAAGCGGATTGCTGTTAGCATGCAGTAAAATGCGCGGCTGTTTGCCTGAGATGTTACGGGGCGCGTATCATGTTACGGTCTGAAACGCTTTAGTTAAGGTGTTTGCACCGATGGCTGATCTAATTCACAGGCCGCGACGATTGCGTAGGCGCGAACCGTTGCGTGCGCTGGTGCGCGAGGTGCGGCTTTCAAGGGAGGACTTTATTCTTCCCTTCTTCGTCTGCACAGGCGAGGGCGTCAGGCGCGAAGTGTCGTCTATGCCCGGAGTCTTTAACCTTTCGGTTGACGAGGTTGTGCGCGACGCAACCGAGGCGTATGAGACGGGCGTGCGTGGCGTGATACTTTTCGGGCTGCCTGAGTCTAAAGATGAGACGGCCACGGGCGCTTATGCCGAAAGCGGGATTGTGCAACAGGCCGTGCGCGCAATCTCTCGCGCCCTGCCCGATCTCATCATCATTACGGACACTTGCCTGTGCGAGTACACGTCGCACGGGCACTGCGGTGTGATACGCCAGGGCGAGGTCTTAAACGACGAATCGCTTGAGTTGATTGCGCGCACCGCAGTGAGTCAGGCTGAAGCTGGCGCAGACATAGTAGCGCCGTCGGCAATGATGGATGGACAGGTCGGAGCGATTCGTGAAGCGCTGGACACGAACGGGTTCGAGCACATAGCCATCATGGCTTACGCAGTGAAATACGCTTCAGCTTTTTACGGCCCGTTCCGCGATGCTGCCGATAGCGCACCCGCTTTCGGAGACCGACGCGCTTACCAGATGGACTCATCAAACGCGCGCGAGGCCATGCGCGAGGCAGAGCTTGATTACGCAGAGGGCGCAGATTTTCTGATGGTCAAACCTGCGCTTCCTTATCTTGATATTTTGAAGGCCGTGCGCGACCGTTTCGACTTGCCGATTGCCGCCTATCACGTTTCCGGCGAGTACGCGATGATAAAGGCTGCGGCGCAGAAAGGCTGGCTGGATGAAGAGCGCGTCATGCTAGAAACTTTAACGAGCATCAAGCGCGCTGGCGCAGACATCATCATCACTTACTATGCACGCGAAGCGATAAGAGCAGTTTTCAGTTTTTAGTTTTCAGTTTTCAGTTAAAAGCAACTAGATTCTTTCTGAAAACTGAAAACTTAAAACTGAAAACTGCTCTTCTCATCTGACTTCAACTTCAACGGGTTTTGCTTCGTGTGCATCGAATCCTTCGGGCCAGTTGGAGATGTTCAGGCCGAAGGGGCGGTCTGCGTCAACTTTAACGGCGAAGCGTATAGAGAGCGGCTGGCCGCGCGAGGCGCGAAGCCTCACCAGAAGAGAATCAACCTGCCATTCTTGAATCAGCGCGGTGCGTGGCTGTTCTACTGGAATCAGCCTTGAGCCACAGTCCGTGCCGTTAATGATGAGCGTGACGCGCGTCTGCCTCATCGTCATAGGCGTGTCGGACGGAATCACGGGTTGGATATGCGCGCGGACAATGATGCTTTTAACTTTCCTTGATTCCTCACGCGCGGGAACGATGTATTCGACAAACCCTGCGCCGTAGCCCCATATGTAACCTTCTCCGCTGCCGAGTTTTTCAAAACGCGCGCTCGCCGCCGCTTCCGGCTTGAAGCGATAAAGATTGATCGTACCGTTCGGCGTGGTTATGACGCTCGCATCTGGTTGAATCACTGGATCGTTTGCGGAGCGCGTGAAAGCGAACTGGTGCGGAATCAGATGTTGGTTCGCATCTAGAAGACTAGAAGGTGGGCTATCGTTTCTGTGCAAAGCGAAGAGTTCCGATGCGCGGCGAATCTCTGCGCGCACCTGCTCGTCGCGCTGCGTGGTGTAAGCGATGCCGTAGCCGCGCCGCTCGTCCGGCGTCAATATCCAGTAGAGAGCGCCACTCGCGCCTGCTTCAATCACGCCGTCGAAGTATGCGCGAAACCATTCTACTTGCGAAAAGCCCTGATAGCCTTCAACGCTCATGCCGAATTCGCCGAAGACCAGTGGCTTCTTTATAGAGAAGGCTGCGGCTGCGCGGTTGTCAATGAACTCTCTGAGCGCCGCAGGCGAATCAACGCTCATGATCCAGCAACCACTCGCGCCGCTCCCAAGAAGTGCGGTAGCCCCAAGTGCCCGGCGCTATCAAGTGATAAGGGTCTAGAGATTTGATGTAGCGGCTCATCTCGGCTATCCACGCGCGGCGCTCCTCCCAACGACCTGTCGCCGCCTGCGCTTCGTTTATCAACTCGTAGCCCATGATCGTGGGGTCATCGCGATAGAACACGCCCGTCACACTGTTTCGGCGCGTGACGATTTTTGCGACGTGTTCGCGGTAGAGTTTTCGGGCATCTTCATTCGTGTAGAAGAGCATGGCGCGCTCTACGTTTATGCCGAAAGGTCGCGTATCATCAGCAGCATCATTTATTCCTACCCAGCGAAGGTAGCGAACGACGCCGCCCGTGTCGCGCCACCAGTTGCACAGGCAAATCTGCACGCGCAGATTGTTTCGCGCAGCTTCGGCAATCACGTGGTCAAGATTAACGAAAGCTTCTTCGTTCCAATCCTCCGGCCCGCGACGAAACGGATGCAGGCGCAGCCAGTTGTTGAGCGCGACTCCGGCGACCGTCCCATCGCCAGCGCCGCTCTCGCCGAAAGCCCACACGCGCACGACGCGCAAGCCCTCCCGCGCAGCTTCGTTTAGCGTCTGCGTCATGCGCTCGCGCTCCTCGTCGCCGTAGATGACGGCCACGTTCGCGCCCGCGAAGCGGAACGTCTCGCCGTCAATGAGAAAGCGCGCGCCGCGCGTTGTGACAAACCCGCGCGGCGCGTTGCGCCCTCGCTCCTTCAACACAAAGAGCAGGGCTGCGCTCGCGGCGATTACGAGCGCAGCCCCGAAAATTACTCTCCTTATCATGGACGAAGAAAGCGACATCTAGACAAGCAGCGCACAAACCAGAGATTTAACGCGGTGCGCTGGTCAGATTGATGAAGCCTATGATGGCGCAGACCGAAGCCAAGACTACGAAGAGATTGAAGAACGCGCCGACGCCTAGCACAAGGTCTGAGTCGTTCTGTATGAGTCCGAAAGCGAGTACGAGAAATTGCAGATGGTAGATGATTAGACAAACGGACGCGAGCGCGAACCAGCGCACGGATGGCCCAAAGGCGCGTGCGCGCGAAAAACCTAGCACTGCGGCGACCAACCAGCCCACGATGCCTGCTAGCAGAAGAGCTATGGCAACTATCCCGAAATATGTGGGCGGAGTGTAGCGCGTCTCCCCCTGAATCAGATTCAAAACGATGGCGAGCATTTCGGCGTATCTCTCCTTGTGGCGTGCATCACGCCTTATGGAATTTAAGAGAGCTTAGAGCAATTCTCAATTGAATGAAGGGAGCGCGGTATTCACCGCCGAAGATACAGAGTTCATTAAGGGAGCACGAAGAGGATTAATCCATTTAAGAAGCTGTTTGAAAATTCCCTTTAGCCGCGCGAAGCGGCTCGAAGAAGGTAGCCCGTACGTGAAACATCTGGTATGCGTTGGATAAAATAGATGCGCGTTGAAGACGCGCAAGGATTCCTCTCGCGCGCATCTTCAATGCGCTATGTCTTATCACGTTGACTGATTCCAGATGTTGCACGTGCGGGCTATCTTCTCGCTTGCGCCTTCGGCGCTTATTAGGAATTTTCAAACAGCTTCTAAGATTTGAAATTTCAAATTTGAGATTTCAGATTTGAAATCCTCCGTGGCTCCTCTGTGTCCTGCGGTGGTGAATCACACCTCCCATAATCTCAACTCAATTTCTCTTTAAGGAAAATTAAAGCGCCGTTTGCGCTCAGGAATAGAGACAAGCTCCTGCTTCCGGCCAGACGCAAACGGCGTCAAGGATTTCCAATTCGGTACGACGACCGAGCGCGCACATCACGGTTCGTCGAACGCAATCACCCGAACCGTTTCCGAACTGCGCGGCTCGTCCTCGCGATGCACACGTCCGTTCTTGAGAAGAACGAGGCGCGCGCGTCCCTTACTGCGTAATGTGAATCTCCTCTTCCTTGTTGACGCGGCGCACGAAGAAGATCAAAGCGCATGCGAAGGCCACGACGGTCGCAGCAATTGCATACCATAAAAGATGCGTGCCGCCCTGCCTATCTGGAAACGTTGCAAACTTGTAATACTCGTAGACTGCGAAGACGGTTGCGGCGATCCCCACAATCCAGGTCACTACATCTAACATGATGAACCTCCAGCGTTCGTTTTCTGTTTAAGTAGGCTGAGAAAAAAGCCTTAAACGCACACTATTTAGAGTTCAGCAAGAGAACCGTCAGGCTTTGGAAGCGTCCCGGAGTGTGCTTGCCCGCGAGACCGCTTTTGATTCTCTACGCGCGTGCATGTTAACCGACAGAAAGGGGAAAGGTAAAGGGGAAAGATGAAGGCAAAAGGTAAAAGTAAAAAGGCAAAAGGGATAAGGCTAAAAGCATTTTTACATTTTTAATTAAAATATGGTTTCAGCCTCACTTTTGCCTTTTACCTTTTTACTTTTACCTTTTCCTTACAGAATTATCCTGCGGTCTCCGGCTCGGCGTGTGACGCGCTCGCGGTCGAAGTATTCAAGAAGTGGGATGGCGTATTTGCGCGAAACCCCTGCGAGGTCTTTGAAAGTCGCAACGTCAATCAGACGCTCAGGCTCGTGCTGGCTAGCGTAGTCGCGCAAACTTTTGGTGAGTTGGTCGAGCGCTTCGCGGTGAAAGTAGTATTCACGGCTTACGCTCACTAAAGAGCCAGCGTCAATCAGCAGTTGCAGAATCTTTCGTGCGCGCTCGCGCGGGCTGCTGTTTCCTGCTCTTTCGAGCGCTTCTTCAAAGGTCGGAGCTTCTAGCGCAGCATCTTTGTAAACCTCTTCCAGACGACTTTTGAGCGCGGCATCATGGGGCGAAAGCTCAAGTCTGTGATTGCTTGCGCGCACCACATCTTTTTCGGAGCGTAGCGCGCCCGTCGCTTCAAGATGAGAGATGACTGCGCGAAAGATTTCCGGCGCGAGGTGGGCGAAGTGGCGCTCGCGCAAAGTCTCGCGCGCCATACCGCGCGAAAGAGGTTCTTGTTTGTGAAAGCTCTCGACCTCGTCGAGCGCCGCGCGTCCCAGACGATCAAACTGCGCTCGGCTCAGCAAATGGCCTTCTGCGTCTACAACTGCGCCGCTTCGTTCAGCCCCAAAAATTGCGCTCGAAAGAATCTCATCACGCCAGCCCGTGTGCGCTATGAGATCGGCGCGCGATAATCCTTGCTCGCCCGCAGCCTCCAAGCGAAGCGCAACCTGCGCTGCCGGGTCAGCATTCATCAACGATTCAAGACGGGCGCGCACTCCGGCCATCTCGCGCCCACGATGCTTCTGGGCGAAAGCATCCAGCACCACGCCGCCCGCAACGGTACGCTGTGGAGAGTAAGAGCGTATGATGAAATGCTCCGATGGAAGCGCTAGCGTTGGAGATTCAAGGCGAAGTTGAATGAAACCGGAAGCGCCCGGCTGAATCTCGTTCGTGTGTTCTAGCACGCGTACGCGCGCCAGGATTTCAGCCGAGCCTATATGCACACGAACGCGCGCGCGCGAACGCAAACTGCGCGGCGCACCCTTCAGCACGTCAATGCGTGCGTCGAATATTTGCGTCGCGCGCAGGCGACCAGCGGGCGCTAGCACCATCCCGCGCTCAATCTGCGCAGCCTCTATACCGCCAAGATTCAAAGCAGTCCTCTGCCCCGCTTCGGCTCTCTTAACCGGCTGATTGTGAACTTGAAGCCCTCTGACACGTACGCGCCTTGCTTCGGGCAGCAACTCCACCTCGTCGCCCTCTTGAATCTCGCCCGCGACGAGCGTGCCAGTGACGACTGCGCCGAAGCCTCGCATGGTGAATGAGCGATCAACGGGCAGGCGAGCAACCATTGCGTTCGAGCGCGCGGGAATCTTTAACGCTATTTCATGAAGAGCGCGCTTCAATTCTTCAATGCCTTCGCCCGTGCGTGAACTAACGGCAAGCTGTGGCGCGTCTTCAAGAAACGAGCCTGCGACCAACTCGCACGCTTCTTCGCGCACGAGTTCGAGCAGTTCTTCGTCAACAGTATCTTTCTTTGTGATTACGACGAGGCCGTTTCGCACACCCAGCAATCGGCAGATGTCGAAGTGCTCTTCCGTCTGTGGCATCACTCCTTCATCTGCGGCAATGACGAGCGCGACCACGTCAATGCCGTGCGCGCCCGCCAGCATGTTTTTTACGAAACGCTCGTGACCCGGCACGTCAACGAAACCCAGGCGCACATCGCCCAGATCAAGCTCTGCGAAGCCCAGATCAATAGTAATCCCGCGCCGCTTCTCCTCCGGCAGACGATCCGCATCCACGCCCGTCAGCGCGCGCACCAGCGCAGTCTTCCCATGATCAATGTGCCCGGCTGTCCCTACTATGATTGAAAGCATAAAGGCAGTTTTTAGTTTTCAGTTTTTAGTTTTCAGCTTTCAGAGAGAAGCGAACTGGCTTTTAACTAAAAACTGAAAACTAAAAACTGAAAACTGCTCTTTTCATCGTATTTCAAAATCTATCCACTGTATCGCAGTGTTGTGGTTCGCTTTGGCTAGCAGGTCTGTGACTATGACTTGAAGAACGTACTCGCCGGGGCGCATGTCAGAGCCGAGTTTGAGAGCGCCGCCCGCTAAGAGTCGCTTCATATCTGCCTGGCTGCTCGGATTAAAATGCTGTGTCTGACCTGTAAAGATTAGTTGACCTTCGCGGAAGATGCGAACCTGAGTTAGCAATTGCGGCTTCAGCGCGGCGCTATCAAGTTGCGCGTTGTAGATGGCGTAGCCGTATCGTAGCGTCATACCTTTGCGCAAATGGCGCACGGCTGGGCCAGCCTGCGTATCAACGTCTTCGCTTTCGCCTTCTGCGCTACGCGCCAGAGTTTGCGCGGCGTCGGGCGTGGTGGCGGCGGGTGCGGGCTGCGGCATCGGCGGCGTCTCGCGCGCAGCCTCTACGCCGCTCACTAGTAGCCCGGAAAGCGAGAGACGATTTTTTGTAATGTCCGGGACTTCTATGAACTGGCTGGCAGAGCCTACGCGCTCCGAGGCCGTATCGCGCAATGCCGTGCGAAGCTGGTATGCGCCCGGCTTCTTAACAGGCACTGTGACGACATAGACGAAGCCGTCCTGCATGATTTTATTGTAAGTGTCGCCCTTGATTCGTATGGTGTGCGTGCGACCGACCTGGTCAACCATCTGTCCGTTGTCGCCGAAAGTCATAGCCAGTATGTCGAACGTGGACTTGTGCCAGCCATCCCCGTCGTCCGTGAATGTAAGATCGTGCGCGTCAATGTGAATAAAGGATCGCATGAAGGAGCCGAACTGCGCGTCGTTTGCAAAGAGCGAAGTAAGCTGAAGCGAAACCCCGTTTGCGTTGAACGGCGAGATGAGCGCGCCCAAGAGTTGTTCTTCGCGCGTGTGACGTACGGTGCGCGTGCCTTCGTCCGAGAAATCATAAAAGCCTGAGCGCGTGCGCACCTTCACGCCCGGTCGCTTAACCTTTATGCTGATTTTATGGAAGCGGCGGTAGCTGCCCGGCGAGCCTAAGTTTGAACCTTCCGGGTGATACGCAATCAGGTAGTAGCCTTTCTGGTCTTCAACCACGCGACGAAGTCCGCCGCCAAGATCGTTCATGTTGCGTATGGCAAAGCCTCCGGTCTGGCGCGCCAGATAATCCAGCCCTTCCGGCGACTCTACGTAACTCCTGCGCCGATCTGCCAGCCTCGCCTCTATCTGATCGGCCGAAAGATGCGCAGTGTTGTCGGCAGCCGTGAGCCATAGCGTCTGAAGACCTGTGGCGTTCATCGTGTAGATGACGACCGAAGAGCGATTCGCAAGATCTGCAAGGCGACGCAACGGCTCCGCGATGCTCTCGTTCGAAGAGACGCGCGGGTTGCCCATGATATTTCGATAAGTACGTATCTTGAGGCTGTCGGAGATGAGTATGAGAGACTTGCGACCGGGCATCTCTCTCATCCCGCGCACGATTGAGTGAATCACTCCGAGCGTGCCTATCTCGAACAGGCCTTCACGATCACGTGTCTGCTCGTTAATCCTATCCTGAATATCTTGCGCCGGGTTAGTGGGGTTTACATTCGGGTCTTCCGTCGCAGGCTCACGGCTAGTATCAATCTGAGCGACAGCCGAGACGCCGCAGGCCGTATTGGGCAGCCAGCGCACGTGCTCGACTGCCGCGTAGAGTTGGCGACGGTCTGATGTGAACTGCTGCAACACTCCAGCACCGCCGCCCGTGCGTATGATTGCAACTAAATCTCCGGGCTGCATCTGTTCATCAACAAATTTTCTGAGCGCTCCCTTGACGAAGTGCATGCTCTCAAACGATAGGCAGAGGTCGTCAACTACGAGCGCGACGGTGCGGCGTACCTGTTCGGGGCGCAAAGGCACTGGCGGCACAGGCGGCGCGTTTCTAGTTGCAGGGCGCTGCGAAGTGGCGGCAGGCTGAGCAGCAGCAGCAGTGGCTGTGGTCGCGCCCGCTTCGGTCGAGACATAAGAGAAGTTTGTTATCTTCTGCGGACGGTTATCTTCTCGCACCTCGAAATCATCAGGCGAGAGGTCTGTAATCTGATGACCGTTGTTGTCAGTCGCAGACACGTCCAGTTGCACAAGATTCGTTGTGATGCGCACGACCTCGTCTTCGTCCTGCGTTGTAGCCGGACGCCGCGTTTGCTGTGATGAGCGTGCGGGAGCGACTGGTATCGGCGCTGGAGTTTGCCCAAGCGCAGAGCAGACGAACGCCTGTATCAGGATCAATGAGAGTAAATTTTTTTTCTTCATAATAAGGACTCGGAAAGTTGGCCGGAAACTCCAGCCTCGCGCGTGCTCATCCAACACCGTTTCATACGATGTTCGCCAGTTTACCTGATAATCTCGAAATCTATCCACTGCGTCGCTGTGTTGTGGTTAGCTTTGGCTAGCAGGTCTGTGACTATGACTTGAAGAACGTATTCGCCGGGCGGGAGTTCTGAGCCGATTACTAGACCACCGCCAACTGTCACGCGTTTCAAATCCGGTTGACCCGTAGTGTCTAAAGGCTGCACATTGCCCGCGAAAACCTGCTGGCCGTCGCGGTAGAGACGCATCTGCGTCGTTAGTTTAGGCTTCTGGGTCGCGCGCTCCAGTTGCGCATTGTAAATAACGTAGACGTATTGGAGCGTCATGCCCTGACGCAATTGCCTGAGCACAGGGCCTGCCTGCGTGTCCGCCGACCTGACTTCGGTCTCCGATTGTTGAGTCAAGACTTGCGCGGGATTTTGCGCGTTCTCATTTACTTGCGATTGTGCGCCCGTCGCAGCCGCCGCCGGTCTGGCCGAAGCAGCCTCTGAGCCGCTCATTATGATTCCCGAAAGCATCAAACGATTCTTCGTTATGTCCGGGACTTCTATGAATTCGCTGACCGAACCCAATCGCTCCGACGCCGTATCGCGCAAAGAGACGCGCAACTGGTACGCGCCCGGCTTCTTCACAGGCACTGTAATCATGTAGTCGAAGCCTTGCTGCATGATTCGCCTATAGGTTCTATCGCTGACTCGTATGTTGTGTGTCAGACCCATCTCGTCAACGACCCGTCCGCTCTCGCCGAATGTGATAGCAAGCACGTCGAACGTTGACTTGTGCCAGCCTTCCCCGTCGTCCGTGAAAGTGAGATCGTGCGCCGCTATGTGAAGCAGCGAGCGCATGAATGAACCCGCTTGCGCGTCGTTGGCGAAGAGCGAAGTCATGCGCAGGTCAACGCCCGTTGCTTTGAACGGCGATTTGAGCGCGCTGATTAGCTGCTCGTTGCGCGTGTGCGGGACTGGGCTAGCCACTTCGTCGGTCACGCCAAAGAAGCCTGTGCGCGAGCGCACACGCAAGCCCGGTCGCTTCACCTTCACTATGATTTTATGAAATCGTTTGTAGCCGCTGCCCTGAGCAAAGGTTGATTCCGCAGGGTGGTACGCAATCAGGTAGTAGCCTTTCTGATCGTCCAGCACACGCTTTATGCCGCCGACCAGATCGTTCGTGTTTTGTACTGCGAAACCTCCGGTCTGATGCGCCAGGTAGGTTAATCCGGTCTGCGAGTCAAAAGCATCCGTTCGCGCGTTGATAAATCTTTCAGCAAACTGGTCGCCTCCGTGGCTGTCTCCCTGGCTCAGGTGAATTCCCGAAAGGTCTGTTGAGGCATCATCGTTATAGGTACGCAAGCCCGCCGCATTCATCGTGTAGATTACTACGGACGAGCGATTGGCAAGATCTGTCAGCCGACGCAGATTGTCAACTATGCGCTCTACAGTGATAGCAGGTTCTGGCCCGACGTAAGGGTTGTCCATTTGAAGTGTCGTCGGCGGATGGGTCAACCAGATTTTGAATCCGTCTGAAATCAAGAGCACGGACTTTCTTCCGGGCAGATCGCGCATCCCGCGCACAACATAGTCCAGCGCGCCGAGCGTGCCCACCGTGTAAAGCTCATCACGGAATCGCCCAAGAGTGTCCAGAGTAGACTGCATGGCGTCCGGCATGCCGGGCGCAGATGATTCTGCTTGCCCGCGTGATCGCGGATTCCAGCGCATACGATCAATCGCAGCATAGAGAATCCGTCTGTCGGAAGTGAATTGCTGGAGCAATCCTCCAATGCTGCCGCTCGTGGTCACGATAGCCACTAGGTCGTTCGGCTGTATCTGCTCGTCAACAAATTTCTTGAGCGCCCCCTTGACGAAATGCATGCTGCCTATGGAAAGGCCGAAGTCGTCAATGACGAGCGCTATGGTGCGGCGCACCTGTTCGGGACGCAACTGCACTGGCGGCACAGGCGGCGCATTACGCGAGGGCGTGCGCGCAAGAGTCGTCTGGTTAGGCTGCGCGCTATCTGTGGAGACGTAAGAGAAATTAGTTATCTTCTGCTCACGATTATCTTCGCGTATCTCAAAATCATCCGCGTTCAGATCAGTCACCTGTCTGCCTTGCGAGTCCGTCACTACTGCGTCAACCTGAACCAGATTCGTAGTGATGCGCACGACATCTTCCTCCGCCACCTGTTGCTGCGCGGGCGCAGGCGTTTGATGTGAAGGCTGCTGGCTGGTCGTTTGCCCCTGTGTGGAAATGAAGAAGGAGAAGATAAGCGCAAGCGCAAGTGAGTGCCTGTAGGTAATCATAGCCTTCAAAGCTCCTTTCAGCTATCAAACTTATTTTAGGGGAACTCCTATTTTTAGTTAAGCTCCTGCTATAGGCTTAACAAGAAGTGGCTGACTTTGACTGTACAATAGTCGTTGTGCAATGCTGCCCTCAGAGATCGAAATTAAGGAGCACACGACGATGGCAGAGCAGGCTGAGAAAGGCGACACCATTCGCGTTCATTACACTGGAAGTCTGGAGAGCGGCGAAGTTTTCGATTCCAGCGAAGGCGGCGAGCCTCTGGAATTTGAAGTCGGCGCAGGCCATGTCATAGAAGGCTTCGACGAAGGCGTACGCTCCATGTCTGTCGGCGCAAAAAAACGGCTCGTCATAGAAGCCGACCAAGCTTATGGTGAACGCAACGATGCTCTGGTGCAGCAGGTTGCGCGCGCCAGCATCAACCTAGACCACGAACCCGAAGTCGGCATGCAACTCGCGCTACAACTCCCTGACGGCAACCAGATTCCCATCACCATCACCGAAGTCACCCCCGACACCATCACCCTGGACGCCAACCACCCGCTCGCCGGAAGCAAACTGATTTTCGACATAGAACTGGTCGGGCTTGATAAGAAGCAACAGGCGTGACCTTGCAGAATTTCACTATGCGACAACTCTGCGAAATGTTTAATTGCAGATGCCTTAGAATTCAATGAAAGAATTATTTTGTGGAATCCCACCTTTAGCGGTATTAGTCAGAACGATTATTTTGACTAATTTTAAAAGTGAGTTTAACCAACACGTCGTGGTAATGCCTTCCTAGCTACTATCCGGCGACCATTTAAAACCTTGCCATCTAGTTTCTGCATAACCTCCGCAGCAATAGTTGGGTTACTAAGCTCTATAAAAGCATAGCCCTTTGATTTGCCGAAAGCCGTTTTTGGCATATATATGTTTTCGACGCTAGCGTATTCGGAAACAAGTTCCACAATCTCTCTTTCATCAACTTGGAAATCAAGGTTCGAAATCCATAACCTAGCCGCTGGGTCTGGGCTGTCATCTGCCACGTCGTTGTCTTTTTCGACTGAACTCTGTGATGGCATACTCGCAGGCAGCCGTACCTCGGGCTTTGGCACACTAATGCGAAAACGAGGGATTTTACGAACCGAAACTCGCTTATTCCTAGCTCTAGATTGCGCTACTTTCTTGGGAATCTCTGATGTTAAAATACCTAATTCTTGGAGTGACCTGACCAATTGCCTATAGTGCTCAGTATCAACAATTCCTAAATTATCCCATATGTCTTGTGGCGCAATTATTGCCCCTCCCATACCCAAAACTACGATGGCTTTCTGTTCTCGGCTTAAGCTAAAATGGTCGAACTGCTGAAGCCACAGAAGCTGTGGCTGATTATAGATAGTGTTGTGGCGAAGCGTAACGCTAAATGAATTTGCCGTACTGCTCAATTCTGGTGGGGTCAATTCGTTGGCCCGCATCAACTCAAACATACGTCGCAAACCCTCTCCCAACTCCCGCATATATCCGAGTTCTCGCAATACTCGAGATGTTATAGCATTTCGCGACTGATGGACGCCCTTCAATTTCAAGAGATCACTCATGCTAACAGAAGATAGCAATGAACCTGGATTTCTTACCTCCATCCGATCATCAAATACAAATATTTCGATGCCGCGCCCTTCTTCTGAATAGTCGCGGTGCGCAATTGCGTTTACCAATGCTTCCCGACAGGCTAATTCAGGATACATCACTATAGATTCAAATCGAGCACCAGTTCCAAGTCGTGTTTGTACGAGTTGCGGACGCAAGCTATCCCATCCTCTCTCGATAAGTTCCAAGATATTGCCGGTTACTGTTTGATCCGATTTCACGTTGTATTGAGCGCCCGAACCAAGCTCAATACCGGCAACCTTAATGATTCGTATTTGAAGCCGAGGGTGCCAGCGGCTTGGTTCTTTTGCGAAAAGCAGAAGTGCACCACGACGGAGCCGCACCCCAGGACCTACATACTCAGCTAGGTCAAGGTATTGTAGGCATTTTTCTATCGACATTCCTGGTGAAAGTTGATCGGCTACCGTCCTCAACAGATCGGCATTTAAATCGCTGCCCGTTGCATTGTCCAAGAATTCCCTGTCATACTCTCTAGATTCACGCTCCTTTCGATCAAAGATTATCTCCTCTGGAGGAATCGGAATTGTTTCTAAGTCGCGGCGCTGAACACAGCGCCCATCTGACGTTAGATGAACATGAGATGTACTTTTCTGAACGGAGAAATATAGTATGCGTTTGCCATCGAGTATTAGAGATGCCATTTTCACAGGTGGCAATGGAGTCTTTTGATGTACTTGTGAGATTGGAGCTTTATTTAAGAGTTCAATATGTTGGGGGGGTATACTATCTATACCCGTGATATTGCCAGCATCCTCGACACCGATTAGTAATTCTCCGCCATCCGCATTTGCAAACGCAACTAATGCCTCACCGATATCCTTGCACACAGATTTTACTTCCCGCGTTACCTTTTTGTTGGGTGGGCCGTGAAGTACACTTTTAAACTCTCGGAAATGGCTCTCACCCAGACTAATTGCCGTCCTTGCTCGTTCTTCTAGATTAAAAATTTGTGATTCCTTCATAATTTCTCCAGGTAAGGGGTTATCCATTTAATCATCCTGCGGACCACTTTTACCCCCATCTACAGCAAAACACAACTCTCATTTAAATTGTCAAATCATCGTCTGTCCATAATCGCAATACTCAACAATCGGGCATCTCTCACATAACGGTTCGCGTGGGCGGCAAAGCGAGCGACCGTGGCGTATTAGGTTGACGTGGAAAGAATAGAATTTTCCGTGCGGAACAATTCTGTCCATTATCTCGTGCGCTCGACGGTCTGAGCATTTCTGGGGAATTAATCCTACGCGACGCAACACGCGGAAGATGTGTGTGTCGAGCGGGAAGATCTCTTTGCGGCAGGCGAAGAGAAGTGTGCAGGCGATGGTCTTCGGGCCTATGCCGCGAAACTGTGAGAGATATTTTCTGGCCTCTTCTACATCAAGATTATGTAGGGAACTGACATCGAGCGTGCCGTGCTCGCGCTTTATCTGCTTCAACAAATCTTTAATGACCGCAGCTTTCTGATTCGCAAGCCCGCCTTCGCGTATCGTCGCGGCAATGGTCGAAGCGCGAGCGCGCAGCGCGTCGTCCCAGGTTGGAAACCTTTTCTTCAGAGCGGCGAAAGTGCGGTGGCTGTTGGTATCGCTCGTCGCTTGAGACAGGATTATTTTGACGAGCATGTCGAGCGGATTTGAGGCGCGCTTGTTCTCAGGCACGCCGTAAGTGCGCTCAAGATTCTGAATAATGTAGCGGACGGGCTTTTCGCCCAAAACCTCTTCGGCGGACGAATCCTGCTCTCTGTGCGGCGACGCGGCACTCATTCGATTTCGCTTTCGTAAGAATTTCAAAACAAGTATAGTGACGCCGCGCGGCGCTGTCGAACTGCTCAGGCCGAAAGAGTTGTTTCAAAGCAGTAAGCAGTAAGCAGTAGGAAAGAGGTTGAGGGGTTTGCTGTCTTGAATCTTATCTCTTAACCGCGAATGCTCGACAAATCTACTGCTCACTGCTCACTCTTCTTCGGGAGTTTAGAAAGGCTTAAGGAAGATAAGGGAAGATAAACTATCCACGAAAACACACGAAACGACACGAAATGAATCGTTCCCTTCGTGTCGTTTCGTGTGTTTTCGTGGACGATTTCCGCCCTCTTTTTCTCTCTTATATCAAACGTTAATTGAAGAGCGCGTCCCATCCGTCTTCAATCATTAGAGCCATACGGCAACTCGATTGTGAAGGTTGAGCCTTTGCCTAACTCTGAATGAGCCGTAACGTCGCCGCCGTGAGCGCGTGCAAGATGCTTGACGATGGCAAGACCCAGCCCTGTGCCGCCTCGCTCGCGCGAGCGCGCACGATCAACTTGATAGAACCGCTCGAATATGCGCGCTAAATTTTCCTGCGAAATCCCTTCGCCTGTGTCCGCGACGCTTATCTGGTCGTTGCCGCCTGCGCGCTCGTGCCTGACGGTCACAGTTCCGTCTTCTCGATTGAACTTGATAGCGTTGTCAATCAGATTCGTTAGCATCTGCTCAAGCCTCTGCCGGTCAACGTAAACTTCAGCGCTCGCCGCAATCTCAGTTCTCAAATGAACGTTCCTTTCAGCAGCGCGCGCGGCCAGCGTTGTTGTCATGTCTGAAACTAGCGGCTGCAATTTCACGCGCGTGCGCCTTACTTCAATCGCGCCCGATTCGATTGACGAAAGCTCAAGAATATCGTCAATCAGCGCGTGCATCCTGAGCGCGTTCCTGCTGATGATTGAAAGGAAGCGCTGGCGCTCCGCTTCGTCAACCACGCCCTCTTCCAGAGTCTCCACGAACGCGCGTATGGCCGTGAGCGGCGTGCGCAATTCGTGCGAGACGTTTGAGAGAAATTCTCTTCGCGCTCGCTCCAGACGCTCGATCTCCGTCATATCGAAGAAGACGCCCAGGACGAAACGCGCACGCCCTTCGTTGTCCATTACGAGCGGCATTACGCGCAGTTCCATAGTGCCCTGCCCCGTATCGGCTTTAATTTCAGCACGAAGGTTTTCATCAAGCGCAGATTGAAACGCCGCGTGGATTGATGACGAGCGCGTGAGATCGCTAAGCCGTGCGCGTGAGACAGCGCCCTGCATTCGATTGAAAATCTCGTTCGCCGCACGGTTCATTGCAACAACGCGCATCTCATGATTAACGACGACCACACCCTCGCGCATAGTCTTCATAGTAGCATCCAGAAGCGCGTCCGATTGAACCAATCCATTTGAACCGGCTGTTCGCTTCTCTCCTAAAATTGCTTTTGGCTCTGAAGGGAGTTCTTTGAAAGCCGCGCGCTTATGTATTGAAAGGCCGAAGAGCAATCCTGTGGCGAGAGCGAAGAGTATCACCAGGCCAAGGCGCGCGTTCAAAGCGGAAGCTGCGAGCATTATGGTCAGAATCGCACAGCCAACCAGCAGGACAAGTGTTAACGTACGCGACATAAGATCATTGCCCGCCTCGCGCGGAAAGATTTTTGCCGGTGTGTTGGCCGCAGCCAGTGAAGCGATAGCCCACGCCTATCACAGTCTCTATGCAGTCGCCGCACGCGCCCAACTTTTGGCGAAGACGGCGAACGTGCACATCCAATGTGCGCGAGTCCCCGTAATGCTCGTAGCCCCACACTTCGTCCAATAGCTGCTGGCGAGTCGCCACGCGCCCTGCGCTTCGCGCTAAAGTGGTCAGCAGCGCAAACTCCTTGCGCGTCAGCCTAATTTGCGCGCCATCGCACACCACGCGCATGTCTGCGAAATCAATCGTCAAACGCTCGTCTTCATAAGAAGAAGCTTTCTGCTCTTCCGTGCGGCGCAAGACGGCGCGCACGCGCGCCAGCATCTCGCGCACCGAAAATGGCTTCGTGATGTAATCGTCTGCGCCCAAGTCAAGCCCTGCCACGCGATCCGTTTCCGACGCGCGCGCCGTCAGCATGATGATGGGAGTGCGCTTCGTGGCCGGTTCTCTTCGCAACCGGCGACAAAGCTCCATGCCGCTCATGCCCGGCAGCATCAAATCAAGAATAATCAGCGACGGCGGCGCTTGCGCATCGAGCGCTGCTGTTAACCCTTGCTCGCCCGTCAGCGCCACGCGCACAGCGAACCCCTCGCGCTCAAGGCTATACCGCACGCCTTCAGCTATATCAGCGTCGTCTTCGATTATGAGTACAGGCCGCATAAGAGCAGTTTTGAGTTTTCAGTTTTCAGTTTTCAGTTAAAAGCTTTCGTCTTCTTTCTGAAAACTGAAAACTCAAAACTGAAAACTGTTCTTATCACTTATCACTATTTACTATGTTTGATGTACGCGGCTTCGGTCATGTAGACGGTAAGCTCGCAGATGTCTTTGACGTAGTCGCCGACGCGCTCAATGTGCTTGGCGATCAGAAGCAGTCGAGCGGCGCGCGACGAAGTTGCAGAATCGTGCGCCATCATTTCTATAAGATCGTGAAAGATGTGTCCATACAGATCGTTAATCTCCAGGTCGCGCTCGATTATCTTGCGCGCAGCCTTTGCGTCTGATTCAGTGAAAGCGTCCAGCGCCGAATGCAGCATAGAGGATGCGTGCTCGGCCATGCGCTGCAACTCTGCGTAAGAGCGCAGCCTCGGTTCGTCATTAAGATCAATGGCTATGCGCGCTATGTTGCAGGCGTGGTCGGCTATGCGCTCAAGGATTGGCGTCATCTTTACGACAGCCATAACAAAGCGCAGGTCACGCGCGGCGGGCTGTCGCAGTGCAATGATGTCAATGCAGGAGTGGTCAATCTCAACTTCCAAACGATCTATCTCGTCATCGCCCACTAGCACTTCATGCGCCGTACTCGTATCGCGTTCAACCAAGCTGAAGATGGCGCGCTGCAAAGCCTTCTCCGCCTCGCCGCCAAGAATCAGCATGCGGTCGCGTAGCGCATTCAACTCGTCATCAAGCCTTCTGTGTAATTCCATAAAGGAATTTTAGATTTTAGATTTGAAGCAGTAGCGCTGGCAGAGGTTGAAGGCAAGCCTTCAAATTACCGAAACGAAAAATCGCAAATCCAAAATCGAAAATATGCAGAGCCGTTGTTGCTGGCCTCCTGACAGACCGAGCGCGTATGTTTTCAACCGATCCTTTACCTCTTCTGTCCACAGCGCCGCGTCCGTTAGAGCCTGTGCGTGCCATTCATCGTAAGGCGATACTGCGCAGTTGTAAATCTGAAGTGCCTGATAAGAGCAGTTTTCAGTTTTTAGTTTTCAGTTTTTAGTTTTCAGTTTTCAGAAAGAAGCGAGCAGGCTTTTCACTGAAAACTGAAAACTGCTCTTATCCTAGAAAGTGAATAGCAACTGCTCCTGTAATCGAATCGTGTGTGGGGCGAATGCGCCCAAGGGGACGAAGAAGCTCGGAAAATCTGCGCTGTTGCGAAGCTGATTCTGGAAGAAGAGCAAACTCTGGAAAGTTACTTTCTTCGCCAGCCCGTAGTCGAATCTCAAGTGATGCGCTCTGATGTTGACGCCCGTGCCCGTGCCCAGGTCGTCGTCCGTCACCTGCGAAATTAAAGAGTTCGCGCCCTTGATCGAGAAGACGTAGAGAAATGCCATGTCGCCCGTCTTCGTCACTTTTCCGATTTGCAGCGCGGCCAGCATAGCGTCGCGCTCAGGCACGCTCGTTCCTATGTTGCGCGCAAGTTGAATGTTGAATGTCACGGGGTAAGCGTGATCGCCCGATTTGAAGCCCGCGTAGCTGAGACGATAAGCTAAACGCGCAATCTGAAATCTTCCGGCTGTGTAAATAGCCCCGCCCGGCGTTGTAGTGGCATTGCCTGAGCCGGGGAGCGGGCCTGATAGAACAAGACCGATGCCGGGTTGAACTATGAGTACAACTCCTGCGGCTGTCGAAGCGAGTTGAATCTGGTTCGGGTGGCGGTAAAGTTGAACGTCCGCGCCAATCTGGTCGCTCCATTTTTTATTAAACTGCTGGTTGACGAGCACGCCCTGATGAAAAAGGTTCGCAGAGCGCCCCGTTGTTCCGATTGCTTCTCCTGCCGTCGCAAGCGGGCTTCCCGGCGTGATAATGGCGACGTTTGGATTCGACAGAATGTACTGACCCGCGCGCAATTCAACGCTCGTCACGTCCGAAGAGTTCTTTTTGAACGAGAGCGTGTATCTTTCATTAAAACCGTTGAAGCGTATGTCATCGTCGAATAGAAAGCGCGAGTTATCTGCAAAAATCTCCTGCACGCGCCCGCCCTGAACAGAAAGCGCTTTCGTAGGGTGATAATCAATCCAGACTTCGTTGATGAAGAAAGGATGGCGCACGGCCACTTCGCCGAAATCCTGATTGTTAGAAAGATGATTATTGACCGCGCCAGTGGCAAGCTGGCCGTGAAAGCTCAAGCGTGGATATAGGTCTGTGTCAAAGTTCAGACGAAGACGATAGTTGACACGCGCGTTCTGCACGTGTTGAAGCTGCGGCTCTGGCGGGTCTGTCGCAGAGCGCAGAGTAATGTCCGTGCGAAGGCGGAAATCGCCGCTCAGACGAAACGGGCCTATCCTTGCGACCTGCCCCTCTACACGCTTGATTCTATCTTCTAGCGAAGGAACTTGATTGACATCAACAGTGCCAGCATGCGGCGTTGCTGCTGTTGAATTGCTTGCTGCGACCGAATTCGGCGCGCTCGTTTCGTTTGCAGCGCTTCCAGAAAGCTGCTGAATCAAGCGTTGTTGATCCGTTATCACGCGCTGCAACTCGTCCAACCTCTTGCGCTCCTCTACGAGCGCGTCTTCCAGAGCCTGCACGCGATGCTGTACGTCTGGTGTCGCGTTCTCTCTGGAAGAAGAGTTTCTGGATTCTGAATTCGCGGGGTCGCTCGTATGACTCGTCGGACTGTTGTCAGTAGCGCGAGCTAGAGTCTGAGCGCGTGCGGTTTGCATAGCGCAAAAGAGAAGAAGAGTAGTTACTACAGGAGCGAAGAAGAATTTGAATCGGGAGCGGTTTTCGGGCATGAATAAAATTCCTCCTTTGAATCTCATCAAGACTTCTTTTCAAAATCGGGAGCAAACATTCAACACTTTTGCGAGCTTATCTCTTATCTTTGCGCCTTTGCGTGAACCAGCAATTCATATGATTCTTACGTGTTATGTAAATTGCATGTTCACGCAAAGGCGCAAAGGGAAATGCTTAAGCTCGCAAAGCGGGTTTTGTAATGAACTTTAAATTTGCACGCCTACGGCACTCGCTTCCCGTCGGAATTGTTTCAAGAAGTGCGAATTTATTGCAGGCAGATTAACGCGAGGTGAATTTGAGATTAAATCTCTGTAAATTAATTCGGCATTAGCAAAAGAATAGATGCCCTTCTCTCACTGTGAGAGTATGCGTTCGTAGAATTTTATGTATTGAGGAATTATCAGGTCTGTGTTGTAGCGCGAGACGGCTGATTCACGCGCCAGCCTTCCCATCTCGCGCCGCAACTCTTCATCGGCGAGCAGGTGCGCGGCCATCTCGCCCATCTTTTCAACGTCTCCGACCTCGCTCAGATAACCTGTCTCGCCGTCAGTGACGACTTCGGGCACGCCGCCCACGCGCGACGCAACGACCGGCACTTCGCACGCCATCGCTTCGAGCGCTGCAAGGCCGAATGATTCCTGCTCGGAAGGCAGAAGCAGCACGTCTGCTATGGAAAGATAATCGGCTATGTTCGGCTGCTTGCCTACGAACGCGCAGCGATCATAAATATTCAGGCAACGCGCGCGATGCTCCGCGTTCACACGCTCGCTACCGTCGCCTACCATCACGAGCCGCGCTTTTATTCCTCTTTGCAGCACGCGGCTCAGAATCTCAACGCAATCAACGGGGCGCTTCACTGGACGAAAGTTCGAGACGTGAACCATTACGGGCGCGCCGTCGGGCGCAAGTTGCGTGCGAAGCTCTGGAACAGGATGACGGCGGTAATCGGTTGGGCAGATGAAGTTCGGTATAACTTCGATTCGGTCGAACTGGAAAGTTTCGATTGTGACCTGCTTTAGATAGTTCGAGATGGCCGTAACGCCGTCCGATTGCGCAATGCCGTAGCGCGTTATAGGCAGATAAGAGCGATCCGCGCCGACCAGTGTGATGTCCGTCCCGTGCAGCGTGGTTATCACAGGAAGGCGACGATTCGGTTTCAGTGATTCGCGCGCTAAGATTGCGCTTATAGAATGCGGTATGGCGTAATGAACGTGAAGAAGATCAAGATTTTCCGTCTCGGCAACGGTTGCCATCTTCGTCGCAAGCGCGAGAGTGTAGGGCTGATGCTCAAACAGCGGATAGCTCATCATCTCGACTTCGTGAAAGCGAACGCGTTCGTTCAACTTGGTCAGGCGCGTCGGCAACGAGGATGCTATGAAGTGGACAGTGTGCCCGCGCTCGGCAAGCTCTTTCCCCAACCCCGAGCCTACTATGCCGCTTCCGCCGTAAGTCGGATAAACAGTGATACCTATATTCATAAAAATGAGTCTGGAGTCAGACTGATTTTCGATTTTCGATTGGAAGAAGCGGAGTGCTTTTAAATCGAAAATCTAAAATCCAAAATCGAAAATTTGCCGGACTCTTTACGTTGCGCCCAAAAAAGGAGGAGACAGGCAACCCTCGCAATCGCCTGTCTCCTTTCTCAACTTGAGTCACCTCTATAGAGGGGGATCAAGCGAGAGGCTGTGAGTATAGTCAGGTGTCAAGCATTTGGCAATAAAATTCGGTCAATCCTACGAAATTTTCTTGCGAGGAAAGAGACGTGAATACGAAGTCAAATAGTAGTCAGACGTTTTTTGTAAATTAGCCAATAAATCGGGCTAATACCTCGTCCGCGAACTGCATTTAAGAGCAAAGAAGGGTATAATGTTTCATACTGGAAACGAAAGATGATTTGCGCCGCTCTCATGAAATTGCGTTGCGCCAAATGGAGAGAAGTTGATGCCGAAAATAAGTGATATTCAAGAAACGCCAAACCCTAATGCAGTTAAATTCATTCTGAAAGAGCCTGTCACGAACGGCGTGGCTAGACAGTTCAACTCCGCCTCGGAAGCTGCCGATGATGCGCTCGCAAAAACCCACAAGATGCTGACGGTCGAGAAGGAGGACGCTGCGGACTGGGACGACCTGCTGCCGCGACTCGCCGTGCCCATACGCGCTGCCGAGTCTGTCGCAAAGCCCGAAGCGCAGGCCGCCGCAGCGCCGGGCGTCGAAGCGGTCGGCGGCGCAATCGCAGCCGTGACAAGCGACGACCCGCGCCTGATGCGCATAAACGAAATCTTGGACGAGCGCGTGCGCCCATATCTTGCGGCAGACGGCGGTTATCTTGAGATTCTTGGACTGAACGATCACACTCTCAACATACGCTATCAGGGCGCGTGCGGCAGTTGCCCAAGCTCTCTGTCTGGCACGCTCATGGCTATTGAAGGAATGCTCAAGCAAGAGATTGATCCCGAATTGGAAGTCATAGCCGTTTAGAGAAGAAGGCAAAAGGTAAAAGTAAAGAGGCAAAAGTTAGGGGAAGCCAATTTTTAATAGAATTGGTTTCAGCCTTCCTTTTGCCTTTTTACTTTTACCTTTTGCCTTCCTCTTGCCTTTTACCTTTTTACTTTTGCCTTCTTAAACGTGCGGTACTGGCTCTTTCAACTTTTTGGAACTTTGCCGAAGCGCGAGCGTTTCAACTTGCGCCAGAAGTTTGTTTGCAAGGCTTTCCCTCTCTAATCTCTATCACACGGTAGGCGCTGCTCCCAACCGAGCGGAGTTAGCGCCGAGGCAGATAACTGTCATGAAAAAGGTGCTGCTTCTATTGTTGCTGTGCCTTGCTTGCGGCGCTGCGCAGGCACAGACTCAACCAAAGCTTTTGCAGGCGGATCGCATACGTCTATCGGAAGCATTTCGTCTGGGCGAGAGCGTTGGAGATGAAGTCTGGAAGGGATGGAAGAAGACGCCGTTCGCTGTTCTGCTGATCACGCCCGATTACGAATTTCTGATTCGTCATCCGAAGCCGTCAAGCGATTTCACTTCCATAGGCTACGATTCGCTGCTCAAGAGTGAAGTCTATTATCGCAAGCGTGTCTTTCAAACAACTCTTCTGGCGACGTTCCCGGCTGTGGGCGGCGTCTCGACCATTGTCATCGGTCAGGCGGAAAATACAGACGCCAAAACTTCCACGCCTTGGGTTGTGACGCTCTTCCACGAACACTTTCATCAATTGCAGGATTCACAGCCAGACTTTTACCCATCTGTGAACGCTTTGAACCTGGCGCGCGGCGATCAGACGGGGATGTGGATGCTCAACTTTCCTTTCCCGTATGAGAGAACGGAAGTCGCTGAGCAGTTCGCACGTTTGAGCCGTGCGCTTGATGACGCGCTCTCTTCAATCAACACGAAACAGTTCGACGCGAAACTGGCAGCATACTTGAGCGCGCGCAAACGCTTTCAGGAAATTCTTGCACCGGACGATTACAGATACTATTCGTTCCAACTCTGGAAAGAGGGCGTTGCGCGTTACACTGAATACCGTGTGGCGCTCTGGGCTGCGCGCCATTACAGACCGACCAGCGAGTTTCGCTCGCTCACGGATTTCAAGCCGTTCGCAGACGAGGCGCGCGCTATCTTTGAACGCATTCACAGGCAGTTGAGCAACCCGCAACTAGCGACGCGCCAACGCGACTCTTTCTACGCTATGGGCGGAGCCGAAGCGCTTCTTCTTGACCGCGCAAGCCCGCAATGGCACAAACGTTATTTTATAGAAAAGTTCCAGCTCGAAAGATTTTTCCCTACTCATTAAAAAGTCTGGAGTCAGACTGATTTTGGATTTTAGATTTTGGATTTTAGATTGGAAGAAGCGCAAAAGCTCTTTAAATCTAAAATCCAAAATAACCAGACTCCAGACTTTCTTTTGGAGGATGAAGATGAACAAATCACGCTTTATGTCTCTATGTCTTTGTATGCTCACGCTCTCTTCGCAAACGCTTGCGCAGAGCCAGCAGGCAAAGCCAAATGGCCGCACAGCCGCACGCACGGTGGCTGACCCGAACGAAGAGGCGCGCCGTCAGGTCGCCATTTCGCTATTGACCCAATTGGCCGATGAAGCGCGCAGCTATCAGGACATCACTTTGCGCGCGCGAGTTCAGGCACGCGCAGCCGATTCTTTGTGGACGAGCGACGAAGGGCGAGCGCGCGCACTGTTTCGCAGAGCATGGGACGCGGCTGAGACGGTTGACCGCGAGAGTCTGCGACAGTTGGAGGAGGATAGGCAGAGACAGATGCGTGCGAGCGGCAGGGCTGCAATCTTTCGCAGCCCTAGAAACTTGCGAGGCGAGGTCTTAAGAATGGCCGCGAAGCGCGACCGCGCGCTTGCAGAAGAATTTCTAGGCAAGCTGACGGACGCAGACCATCAGGAGGCCGCAGACGCTTCAACCACAAGCGAAAACAGTCAGGCGCAGCAACAGCAGAAAACGCCCGATCCTGCGACGCCGCCAGCAGATGTGGCACAGCGGCTAGGTCTTGCAAGACAGCTTCTTGATGAGGGCAACGTTGACCTTGCCATTCAGTTTGCGGACAGGGCGCTAGACCGCGTGACTGTGAGCGGCATAAACTTTCTCTCTGCCTTGCGAGAGAAGAACCTTGCGGCTGCGGATCAACGTTTCACTGCTCTACTTGCGCGCGCAGGCGCAGACCCGCTCTCCGATGCGTCAACCGTCTCCGTTCTCTCATCCTACGTCTTCACGCCGTTTCTTGTAATCATACTGCACGGCAACGGAGGCACACAGACCATGCAAGACCGCGAACACATCACGCCGCCTGCTGGTATGCCGCCGCTGGTTCGCGCCGCGTTCTTCAAAACAGCCGCGCGGATTCTTCTGCGCCCGCTGCCGCAGCCCGATCAAGATCGCACGCTTGCTGGCCGCAGAGGACTCTACTTCACAATCGCGCGGCTCGTTCCGCTCTTCGACCAGTACGCGCCGAATTACGCGCCAGAGCTTCATGCGCAGATGGCTGCGCTTGCGCCGGACGCGCCAGAAGATTTGCGCAACGGCTCAAGCAGAATGTTGACGCGTGGGTTAGCGTCCGAAGAGCAGTCGCGCGACGAAAGCCAGGAGGTTGCCGAGCGCGCCGAGCGTGCCGCCACCACCGAAGAGCGCAACGGTCTCTACGCGCGAGCGGCGCTCATAGCCGCGCAGAGAGGCGACGCGCACGCGCACGATTTCGTAGAAAAAATTGACAACGCGGATATTCGTAATCAACTGCGCCCTTACGTTGACTTCCTACTCGTCAGCAACGCTATACATCAGAAAGCTGTGGACGAAGCTTTGAGGCTTGCGCACGCGGGCGATCTGACGAACGTGCAACGCGCGTATGCTCTGATGGAGGTCATGCGCCTGTTGAAGCAATCGGAACCTGCGCGCGCGGCGCAAATTCTTGAAGAGGCTGCAATGGAAGCGCGTCGCATAGGCGGCACAGACCCTGATCGCGCACGCGCGCTCACAGGTGTTGCTACGCGCATGTTCGAGATAAACAGGCCGCGCGCGTGGGAGGCCATAAGCGAGGCCATAAAGGCTGCCAACTCTAATTCAGAATTCACAGGCGAGGATGCAGAGATCGCCGCGCGTTTCTCGCTTCCGAACTACGGCACTTCCTACACGAGCTCCAGCGCCGATTTGTTCGACGTGCGAGACATCTTCGCTTCTCTAGCCAAAGAGGATTTGTATCGAGCCATCGAACTGGCAAAGAGCTACACGAGTGACGCGCCGCGCGCCGCAGCCATACTAGCGGTCGCTCGCGCGATTCTCAACGTCAACACGCCCCGCTTTACACAACGCACGCAGGAGGTGCAACAGACGAACTAGAAAGGGATAAGAGAAAGAGTTTCAAGTTTCAGGTTTCAAGTTTCAAGTTAAAGAGCCTTCCTAACTTGAAACTTGAAACTCATGAATAGATATTCATAGGTCTTGATAGCAACGCGATGGGGTCTTCTACGTTCAGGGCTTCGCGCACGTAGAAGGGTTCGCCCGCGCGCGTGCCTATCAATGAACCAAAATAGCGCCAGCGCGCCTCCAATTGATCCAAAAACCCTTGCTGGCTGATACGCGTCTCAGGCTCACGCGATTCTGGATTGTAGAACTGCGAGGCGTGCGCCTTTATCGCGTTCAACTTCCCTTCTACGAAATCCGAGATGTCAACGATGAACGACGGCACAACGTGGCGCGAATAAACAGCGTGCGCAACCACAGGCACAGGCACAGCCCTTTGCCCTGCTTCTTCATCATACCGGCGCATGCTCGCTAACCGCGACGCCTCGCGCACGATCCGCGCGGTCGCAGCGTGATCCGGGTGCGGGTCGTCCCAGTGCGAAGTGAAAATTACTTTCGGGCTATGCGCGCGAATCACGCGCACCAGAGCAGAGCGCGCCTCTTCAGTCACATGCACGTGGCCGTCCGGCTGCACAAGGTTGAGTCGCACATCCAGATTCATTATGCGCGCAGCCTCTTGAGCTTCGCGCGCTCGCTGCTCAACTGTGCCACGCGTTCCCATCTCGCCGCGCGTCATGTCCAGCACGCCCGTGCGGTAGCCCAATGATTTCAACTTGAGCAGCGTGCCAGCGACCGTCAACTCGGCGTCGTCCGGGTGCGAAAAGACCGCCAGCGCGTCAAGCTCTATGCCTTCTGTGC
This sequence comes from Acidobacteria bacterium 13_1_20CM_3_53_8, assembly GCA_001920415.1. Classification (GTDB taxonomy): domain Bacteria; phylum Acidobacteriota; class Blastocatellia; order Pyrinomonadales; family Pyrinomonadaceae; genus 3-1-20CM-3-53-8. The sequence goes on from MNJR01000093.1 coordinate 30,755, forward strand.
TCATCGAAGAAAAAATTTTCCATCTCTCCTTTCACTGAGGTTTAGCCCATCTGAAAAAGAAAGTCAAAAGGTAAAAGTAAAAAGGCAAAAGGAAGGCTGAAACCATCTTTTATTAAAAGATTGGCTTCCGCCGCACTTTTGACTTTTTACTTTTACCTTTTGACTTTCTTTTACCTTTTTACTTTTGCCTTGTTTGACTTTCCTTTGCCTTTTCATCTTCAATTTTGTAGCCTTCACTTCCAGCGCATGAAAGGAGGTTTGTCTGAGGATGAAACTGGTCGTCTTGGGTTCCGGCACATCTGTGCCGCACCCGCAACGCGCCTCTACCGCGCACTGGTTAGAAACCGAAACAGGCTCTCTGCTGCTGGACGCAAGCGCCGCAGCCGTTCATCGCATGGCCGAAGAGAATCTGGCGTGGATGGATTTGGACGCAATCTGGATTAGCCACTTTCATCTGGATCACATGGGCGGCGTGATGCCATATCTTTTCGGCACGAAGTGGGCGCCGCAGACGCAAGAGAGAAAGAAGCCGTTGAAAATTTACGGAGGCTACGGGTTGAAGAAATTGCTGCGCGCTTTTGACGAAGCGGGTCGTTACAAGCTCTTTCAGCAACAGTTTCCCGTACACATCTGCGAGATTGCCCCGCGCGCAGAGTTCGAGATTCTGCCCGGCTTGAAGGCGAAAACTTTTTCCACTCCGCACACGCGCGAGAGCCTTGCGCTTCGTTTGACTAACCATGACGGCGCGACGCTCGTTTACACTTCGGACACGGGCTATGTTGATTCGCTTGGGGCTTTCGCAGAGGGCGCAGATCTATTTCTGATGGAGTGCTCTTTCAGACAGAACAAACCCGTAGAGGCTCATCTGGAACTCGCAGACGCAATTCGATTAGCGCAGCGCGCCAGAGCCAGACGTGTTCTTCTCTCGCATCTATATCCTGAGTGGGACGGCTTCGACATACGCGAACAGGCGAAGAAGTTCTGGCCCGACGGCGATGTGGACGGCGCAGTGGACGGCATGCGTTTGGAGATTAGCAAAGAGCAAGGAGTAAAGTCAGTACCGCCTGCTTAAGAAGGTAAAAGTAAAAAGGTAAAAGGCAAAAGTGCGGCTGAAACCATTTTTAAGATTTAGAAGAAGAGTAATAGGATTGATTTCATCCTTATCCCTTTTGCCTTTTTACTTTTACCTTTTTACTTTTGCCTTTACAGGTGTGCCGCGCACTTCGCTGGCTTTCCCTGAAGATGAGCGTGGGCCTATGGAGACGGGCGCTCCTCCTGCCGCAACGCGCCAACAATCCACCACGCCCGCAGAGATTAAGATTATTTCGTACAACATACGCTGGCGCGAAGGCCGTGATCTTGAAAAGTTGATCGAGCTGTTTCGCAACGACCGCGAGATAGGCCACGCTGGCATCCTAGCCCTTCAGGAAGTTGACCGTAATAAGAAGCGAACGAACAACACGAACACGATCAAAAGAATCGCGTCCGCATTGAATATGTACTACGCATGGGCTGCGCCTCCGCCGCAAGCAGCGAACAGCAGAGAGGCACAGGAAGAGGAGACGGGCGTGGCGCTTTTGAGCGAGTACCCTATGACGGACATCAAGCAACTGGTTCTCCCGAATCCGGGGCCGAAAGGAAGAAGACGAGTGGCACTCGGCGCGACCATTCAGCTTGGGACGATTGAGCTTCGCGTCTATTCCGTACATGCAGAGACGCGCATTCCCATACCACAGAAGATAGAACAGTACAGCGCTGTGATTGATGACGTGAAACAACACCCGAAGGTCGAACGCACTATCATCATGGGCGACTTCAACACTTGGGAGGGCGCGTCGGTCGGACAAACGACGAAGCTCTTCACCGCAGCGAAATTCTCTACGCCATTCTCGGAGCAGGAGCCTACGTGGAAGCGTTTCATCATTCAACTGAAACTGGACTGGGTCTGGCTTCGCGGCCCCTTTCAGGTAAAATCCTACGGCATTGACCACACGATTGAGTTATCGGATCACTGGCCGCTCTGGCTTGAACTTAAACTCTGAGATTTGATTGGAGATAAATTTATGATAACACTCACGCGCCTTGCTTTCCTTCTACTTCTCGCCTCGCTGTGCTTCGTCAAAGTTTCTGCTCAAGCTGACACAAGCTCATTGATCAAAGTCGCTCCTTCCGGCGAAGAGTTTTCAGTCCTGATGCCGCAACAGCCTACGCCGAAAGCAATCAAGAAGCAGTTCCAGAGTTTGAGCGTCGCGGGCAAGCTTTACGCAGTGGAGAGCGCGGGCGTAAGTTTCCGCGTCTGGTCGCTGAAAAATCAGAGCGCATCCAACTCGCAATCCAGCAGTGCGGATGATTTGCTTGATGCGTGCGCAGACCTGGTTTGGGAGTCGCTGCTTAAACCTGAACGCAATCAACTTTCCGAGCAACAGGCTCGTTATGCGCACATGTCCTATATAGGCGAGCACAGGCTGGGCGCTGCCAGCGGTCGTGACTATTCATTCGTAATAGGGGCGCAGGCTGGCGAGGTGCGTTTCTACATAACAGGAAATAGAATCTACATCCTCATCGTCACCAATTTCAGTCAGGACACTCAAGCATCACAGGCTTTCATAAACTCTTTCACTCTAGCAGGCATGACGGCCAATTCGGATAGATTCAGAGGAGGAGGCGGCATAGGCGTTGGAATGGGAGGCGGCATCGGCCCTGGAAGAGGAAGCGGCGCGGGCACGAGTGGCGCGGGCGCGGGCGAGATAGACTACAACAGAGTTTTTAGTTCACGCGAAGTCACACAAAAGGCGCGCATCCTTGCAAAGCCCGAAGCTGCTTACACTGAGTCGGCTCGTAAATACGGCGTAGTAGGGACAGTTATTCTGCGCGCCGTACTCTACGCCACGGGAGAGGTGACAGACATTCATGTTATTAAAGGATTGCCGCACGGGTTGACGCGGGCTGCGGTTGAAGCCGCGCACAGGATTAAGTTCATGCCAGCGCAGGTGAACGGTCGCGCCGTCTCGCAATACATACAGATCGAATACAACTTCAACCTCTACTGAAAAAGTTTTGAGGGCGGCGAGTCTTCTCGCCCCTACAAGACTTCGCCGCCCTCCTGCGGTCGCGCGGTGCTGCTCTCGGTGAAGGGGGAGACCTCTTCAGCGCACACGCACGACGACGTGATTTGCTTCTAACGCATTACCTGTAGCTCGCTGCAAATCCGCAATCGCTTTGTTCAGGTCTGTCTGTGCGCGAAGTTCAAGCCCGCGTGCTGTTGTCAACTGCGTCTGTCGTTCCAGGACTAGAAAGATGGTTGACTGACCTGCGTCGAATTTCCGTTGCTCGCTCGCGTACTGCTCTTCGCTAGCCTGACGCGCTGCTGCTGCTGCGCGAAGGCGAGACTCGGCAGTGCGAACGATCTGAAGCGCGTTGCGAACGTCGAGTTGAATCAGTTGTTCAAGCTGCTGGCGCTGCGTGGCTATGCGCTCTCCTTCGACCAGAGAGCGACCGTACTGCGCCTCTGCCGTGCGGTTTCGCAAAGGAAGATTGAGTTGCACGCCCACGCGAAAATTGTTGTAGCGGTTCGCTGTCAGATTTTCTAGCGACTGCGGGTAGCCGCCTACCAGGTTTTCTGGAATGGTCGTCGTCACGGGCGGCGGCAGCGGCTGAATTCCAGAATTAGGCAAGGACGCTATTATCTCGTTAATCTTCTGACGGTTCGCTCGCTAGAACTCGTCAAAGGGTTGTTTGTGGCGGAAGAGTTCTGGCTGCCCGCCAATCCTACTACGCCGTAGCTGCCAACAAAATCAACCTGCGGTTTGGTCTGCTCGTTGTAGTATCGCTGGTCTATCTGGTTTATCTCGCGCGCCAGATTCGCCTGCTGTAGTTCGGGACGATTCCTGAGCGCAGCATCCATAGCATCCGTCAGAGTGACTGTCGGAGGCTCGACGTCAACGTTGTCGGTCGGCAAGATGGAGACGTTCCAGATTGGCGACTGACGGCTCACAGCAATCAGATTTTTCAGGCTGTTCTCGGCGCGCGAAACGTCTTCGAGCGCGCTATACATGCTCTGCTCGTAGCCAGACACCTGCGCTTCAGCCGAAACGACATCAATCGGCGCGAGCATCCCTTCCTGAACGAGCCGCCGGTTGTGCTCAAGCTGAGTTCTAGCATCGCGTACTGCCGTTTGCTGAATTTGAAGGTTGCGCAGAGCGAATACCAAATCCCAGTAGGCGCGCTGAACCTGCGTGATTATATCAATTGTGCGCTGGCGAAACTGCGCGTCCGTCAAAGAGAGATTCTTCTTTGCTATCTCGATTGCGCGTCGCGTGCTATCGAAACGAAATCCGCGCCAGAGCGGCTGCGTGTAATTAAATGTGAGCGCCGTAGGATACTGCGGATTCAAGGCGGCGAACTGGTTGTTGGTCGTCAGGCGTATGGCAGAAAAGTCAACGCGATAGCCGCCGCCACCTCTCGGCGTCAATCCTTCAATCCTGGCAGTGTTCGTTATGTCCGCTTGAGTCACTACACCGTTCGCGCCACCACTCAGGAAGCTTGACGTGGGCGTGTTCGTGCGTTCGTAGTAGGAGAGCGAGCTTAAGCGCGGGTCGTATGCGCCGCGAGCGCCTAGCAGATCGAACTCAGCCATCTTCACAGTTTCGCGCGCAACCTCTATGTCGCGGTTGTTTGCGAGCGCCATCTCTATTGCCTCGCGCACTGTGAGCGGGCGCTGGTCTGAGAGATTTACGCCTACGCGACCCAATTCAGGCAGAGGCTCAGCAGGATTCGCCCTGAACCCCGGCGCGACCTGCGGCACGTTGAGAAGCTCTTCGGGCGCAAGGCTGGGCACGCTCTCGCGTCCGGGCGGCTGCGGCGCTTGCGCGGGCGCAATTGCAGGCCCCTGCTGCGTAGGCTGAGCAGGATTCTGCGGCGCAGGCTGCTGCTCGGTCTGTAATTGCGAGGGCTGGCCGCCCTGTGGCGTCTGTGGCTGAGTCTGCGCTGGCGCTTCTGTGCCGCGCGTCTGCTGGTCTGCCTGAGTCTGAGGCTGAACGCTCTGCTCAGTCTGACCCGCAGGCGTAACAGGGCGCGCGTTTGAACCCGGCGGCGGAGCCTGCGTCTGCGGCTGATTGCCGGAAGGAGCAGACTGCGCGCCGTTTGTTGTAGATGAAGGCGGTGATGCTGTTGTGCTCTGCGGCGGGTTGTTGGCCGAAGGAGCAGGCACGACGATTGATATGTTCGATGGGCCGCTAGTCTGCTGCGCGTAAGTTGACCCAACGAAAGCGCACGAGAGCGCGATGATGTAAGCAGCACGCTGAATAAGTTCTTTTATAAGTCTCATAATTGAAAGTGGAAGTGGCCTGCGCTTACTTCCCTTAGTCCCGTTAGGGACGTTTGATAATAGCCCAGCACTTCAGTGCTGGGTAACATGTGCAAAATAAAATTAGAGTCCCGTAGGGACGGCTGAATATTTGAGATTTGAAATTTTAGATTTGAAATATTCAGCCGTCCCTACGGGACTCTGTTACATCCTTTGTGCTTATCCCCAGCACTGAAGTGCTGGGCTATTATCAATTTGTCCCTACGGGACAACCCTAACGGATGATTTTTCATTCAGTTTCCAAAGCCTTCACAATACCTTCTTTACCGTCCGAACATACCGAAGAACGAAGTCGTTGCAGTTGCGGCCTTCTGCCTGGCCCAACCCGCAGCGCCCGTAACAGCCGCCCATGCGCTCGCCCACACTCGACTCCTGGCTACGTCGTCGAAGATTGAATAGAAGACGGGCACGGCTAGAAGCGTTAAGAGCAGACAGAGCGATTGTCCGCCTACTACGAGCACGCCGATTGAACGGTTTGTGCCCGCGCCGGGGCCGCTGGACAGAACGAGCGGCATCATGCCAGCGACGAGCGCAATCGTAGTCATCAAGATAGGTCGCAATCGGTCTCGGTTCGATTGAATGATTGCGTCAAGGCGCTCCATGCCGCGCGAGCGCAACTGGTTCGTGTGATCAATCTGCAAAATTGCGTTCTTCTTCACCACGCCGAAAAGTAGCAATAGACCTAGACCGGAAAAGATGTTCACGGTCTGTCCTGTAATCAACAATGAAAGGATGCCGAACGGAATAGCGAGCGGCAGCGTCAGCAGGATTGTAATGGGGTGTATGAACGACTCGAACTGCGCCGCAAGCACCATGTACATGAAGACGAACGAGAGAATGATTGCGAGCACGAAGTAGTAACCGGCGCGTCCCAACTCCTTCGAGCGACCTGCGGTTCCTGTCCTGTATGTGCTCTCTACGTTCAACTCTTTGATGAACTGGTTCATCTTCTGAATCACTGCGGCCTGACTTCCGCCGGGCTTAACGTTTGCAAGCAGAGTGACCTGCCGCATACGGTTCAGACGATCAATCGCAGAAGGCCCAGTGCCCTCTTCTATACGCACCAGATTGTCCAGACTCACCCAGCCTACTTTCGGTGACGAGACGATCATCTGCTTCAAGCCTTCCTGGCTCGTGCGAAATTGTCCAACGGCGCGCACGCGAACGTTGTACTCGTTCGTGCCAGCATTGAAGGTCGAAACTTTTTGTCCGGCTACGAGCGTGTTCAAAGCCTGAGCTATGTCTCCGACTTTTACGCCGAGGTCCGCAGCCTTCGCGCGGTCAATCACCACGCGATACTCAGGCTTTCCGAGTACGAGAGTTGAGTCCGCGTCCACAACGTCCGGGATGGTCTTCATCTTTGCAAGAAGTTGCTGGGAATACTGCGTCAACTTCTGAAGGTCTGGGCCGCCTATGACGTATTGAATGTCTGCGTTGCGAAAGCCGCCGCCCGAAATGGCCGCCACCTGCTGCACGCTCGTGCGCAAGTCCGGGTACTGCTGAATATATTTTTTCAGAACATCCTCGCGCGCTTTCACCATCAACTCATTCTGGCTCAGCTTGCGTTCATTGATCGGCGTGAGACGAACGTAGACGCTTGCGACGTTGACTAGCTGTTGCTGCCCGGAGCCTATGGTCGTCAGCGTGTCGGTCACGCCGGGCAGTTGTCGCAAGTCCCCCGCAAGTCTTTCCGTCAGAGCAGAGGTTGAAGCCAGCGTGTAGCCTTCGGGCGCGCGCACAGTTATCTCGAACTGTGATTGATCGTCAACCGGCAAAAAATTCTTGCCGACTAACATGAAGAGAGGAACGATGCTCAGGATTACGCCCAAACACATCAGCACGACAGCCCAGCGATGTGCCATAGACCAGCGTAGCAGCGCCGTGTACGTGCGATCAATCGGACGATAAAAGCGCGACTCTTTTGAATCGTGCGCGGCTTGCTTAGCCTCTTCAACCTTACTCTCTTGCGGCGGCAATTTTGCAGGCGCGCTCTCCGGCGCTCGCGCTTCGGCGCTGCTTTCATCGTCGCCCATCCAGACGCCCATCTCTTCAGAGACATAATTTTCGGGCGATTTATCCGGCTCGCCAGCAATAACGCGCGACTCTTTTGAAACCGCCACGTTCTCAGCGTCCTGCGATGGCTCGCTCCCCACGCCCGAAGGAAGCGGAGCATCTTTACGCTTAATCAGACGAGCCGCGAGCATTGGCGTCAACGTGAACGAGACCAGCAATGACACGGCGATTGCGAACGACGCTGTGAAGCCGAAGCTGGACATGAATCGTCCGACGATGCCGCCCATAAAACCTACGGGCAAGAATACTGCGAGCAGAGAAAGCGTCGTCGCCATGACCGCCAGACCAATTTCTCGCGTGGCATCAATCGCTGCCTGAAACGGCGGCACGCCTTTCTCTTCCACGAAGCGAAAGATGTTTTCTAAAACTACGATTGCATCGTCAATCACTATGCCGACCATGAGCGTCAACGCGAGCATGGTGATTTGATTCAGCGTAAAACCCATCCCGGCCATCAATCCGAATGTCGCTATGATTGATGTGGGGATCGCAATGGCAGCGATAAAGGTCGAACGCACGCTCCACAAAAAGATGAAGACGACTATGGCCGCGAGCAGACCGCCTTCGATCAAGTGGCGCTCGATTGATTCGAGCGCGGCTTTGATGAAGATTGATTGGTCGCCAACGACTTCGGCTCTGAACCCTTGCGGCAAGGTCGGGATGATTGCCTGAAGTTGCTTCTTAACTTCGTCTGCGACGGCTACGGTGTTCTGGCCTGACTGTTTCGAGACGACCAGTGTTACGGCTGGTTGGCCGTTCAAGCGCGCTTCCGTACGCTGTTCTTCCGCAGAGTCTTCGGCGTAGCCAACGTCGCTCAGCTTGACAGAGTATGTGCCGCGATTGGCTACGACCAGATTGTTGAATTCCGCAGGGTCAACAATGCGCCCCATAGTGCGCACAGTCAGTTCGCGCTGCCCTTCGTCAACGCGCCCGCCGGGCACTTCCATGTTCTGAAGGCGCACGGCGTTCGTAATCTCTGCGACCGTCACGTTGAATGCGCGCATCTTGTCCGGGTCAACCCAGATTTCAATCTCGCGCTCGCGCCCGCCGACTATCTGCACCTGTCCCACACCGTTGATTGATTCAATGCGCTTCTTTATCTGGTTATCCGCAACGTCTGTCACTTCGCGCAGAGAGCGCGGCGCAGACAGAGCTATGCGAAGCACCGGCGCAGCGTCCGTATCGAGCTTTTGCACGATTGGAGTCTCGGCTGTCTCCGGCAAATCGTTGACGATAAGGCCTACGTGATCGCGCACTTCTTGCGCCGCTATGTCCGCGTTTTTTTCGAGAAGAAACGTGATGAAGACCTGCGAGACTCCTTCGACAGAAGTCGAGCGCAACTCGTCAATGCCGCTGATGGTATTGACGGCCTCTTCAACTCTATCCGTAATCTCTGTCTCAACTTCTTGGGGCGATGCGCCGGGGTTGATGACCGTCACGGTGATCGTAGGCAAGTCAATTTTCGGGAAGAGATCAACGCCCAGCGTAGAGAACGAGAAGATTCCAACGACGGTCAGCGCCATAATAATCATCGTGGCGAAGACCGGACGACGCACGCATATCTCTGCTAATTTTTGCATGACTCAATTTTGGATTTTAGATTTTGGATTTTAGATTGGCGTGATTACCAGCTTGAATCTTGGATTTAATAACTCGACTTTCCCAAAAAACTTAATCCAAAATCCAAAATCTAAAATCCAAAATGGTTACTGCGTAACTGCCATTCCATCCTGCAACTGTTCTATGTTGCTGGTTGCGACCGATTCATCTGCTGCCAATCCTGTTTTGATTTCTACGAGGTCGCCTTCCGATTGGCCCAACTGTACTACGCGCTGCTCTGCGCGCCCGTTCTTGATGACGAACACGCTGCTGGAAGTCCCTTCTGTTTTAACTGCGCGCGCGGGCACTAGCACGGCTGGCGCTGTCTGCGGTTGTTGTATGCGCACTGTTGCGAACTGCCCGGGTTTCAGGGCGTTGTCAGGGTTCTCGACTTCCGCCTCGACCGTAAGCGTGCGCGATGTGGCCGTAACGTTCGGCGAGATGCGCGCTATGCGTCCCATGAACGTGCGGTCTGGAAAAGCGCTGACGGTGACGTTAACGCTCTGCCCCGTTTGAATGCTTCCGACGGATTGTTCGGGAATGTCTATGCGAACGCGCAAGGGGTTTGTGCGAACAATCGTCACGACTTTTGAAGAAGGCGAAACGTATTCGCCCAAATCAGCCTGACGGTCTGAGACATAGCCGCTGATTGGCGCTGCGATTACAGCATCCGTGATTGCTTTACGCGCGGAATCAATCTGAGTCTGTGCGCTTGTGACAGCCGCTCGCGCAGTCTCTACGGCAGCATAGTTCTGTCTGGCCTGCTCAAGTGCGACTTCGTATTGATGCTGTAACTGATCGCGCTGTGCGCGCTGCTGATCGTAGGCCGAGCGCGAAACGTCGCCGGTTTCTATAAGGCGATCAAAACGCGCCATCTGCTTGTTGGCAAGTTCCAGGGCGACTCGCGCGCTCTTCACATCCGGCACGTTCGTTGGGTCAAAAGCTTGTCCGGGGCGAAGACCTATGCGCGCTTCGGCCTGACGGACTGCGGCCTGCTGCTGTGTGACCTGCGCCTGCGCTTGCTCCAGACGAATGCGCGCATCGCGGTCGTCCAATCTGACGAGCACAGCGCCGCGCTGTACGAAGCTTCCCAGGTCAACGCCTACGGCCACGACTTTGCCACCGACCGCAGGAGCTACGTCCGTCTGCTCGTCCGCAGCGAGACTTCCTGTGGCCTCGAAGAAGCGCGGGAGTTGGCGCACGATTGCTGTAGTGGTCGAGACCTGAACGACCGATGGCGTAGCGGCGGCCTGTGCGTTCCTGTTCTGCGCGGCCTTCCCGCTGCAACCAACAGCGAAGAGAGCCGCCGCAACTAGAAGAAGCGTGAAACTTATCAGCTTGATATTTTTACGAGAGATCATCTTCGATTCCTACTTGTTTCTACTGCTCACGCGGCGCGTAGATTGATGGGCGCGCCTTCCTCGCGTGGCTCTCGCTTCAGCCTTCTCGCTGATTCCGCTTAACAGAATACCGGTGAACGCTCGCGCGGCCTGCTCGTCCGTTATGTCCAGCAGGCGGCGCTTCTTGTCCCATAGCGTGTTGTTTAGCGAGTGGTGTATGACCATTCCTGCGAAGGCACGTACGATTACAACGGGGTCAATGTTTCGGAACGCGCCGTCGCGCTGGCGCTCGCGCACATAGCCGCCCAGGAATTCATACAGGTCTGTGACAACTCTTTCCCAGAACATCTCGGAGAACTGGTGGCCTTCTAGCGCGGAGTGTGTGAGCAGGCGAAGGAATTCCGTGTCCTGCTCGTGATGAAGCATCATGCGAAGCGCAAGTGTCTCGAAGACAGCGCGGTCGTCACGGCGCTTGATGGCGTCGTCCAGAAAAACGCGCGGGTCTCCCATGCCGCCGTCACATGCTTTTTGATCCAGTATCGCATCGTAAAGCTCGTCCTTCGTGGCGAAGTGGCGAAAGACCATAGCTTCGGAGACGCCTGCGGCCTGAGCTATCTTTTTTGTGGTCGTGCCGCGAAAACCGCTATGCGCGAAAAGCCGCATGGCTACGCGCAGGATTTGCAGGCGGCGCTCTTCGCCTGCCATGCGAGCGGAAGTTGTAACGGCTGGCAGAGCAACTTCCTTTAGGGTACTAACTTGTTTGCTCACTATTTAATCCAATCCTTAATTGCAAAGTAAGTGCTTACTTACCATCGCTCCGCTGTAATGTCAAGTGAAGCTTAAGGTGTAAAGTTTTATTAAATGCATAACGGATCAAGTTACTTCACTTCAGACATGCTCATTTAGTCTATGTAGCTTGACAGGATTTCTCGTGCACACTATAAGTAACATTTAGAAGATGGAGGCTAATGATGAATTTAAGCCAGATTAGAGATGTTCTAGGCAAGCCTTATTATCAAAAAGATGAGTTTCTTATTTACAATTTGGACTGCATATCTGCAATGCAAATGCTACCTGATGAAGTTATCCATTTAACGGTTACTAGTCCTCCATACAATATCGGGAAAGAGTATGAAGAACCAATGCCTCTTGAGGACTATATAAAGTGGTGTGGGACTTGGATTGCTGAAATATATCGCATTACTACCCGTAATGGCGCTTTTTGGCTTAACCTTGGATATATACAAATTCCGGGTCGTGCTAAAGCGATTCCACTACCATACCTCCTTTGGGAAGAATCACCGTTTTATTTAATTCAGGAGATTATATGGAATTATGGGGCAGGAGTAGCTGGAAAGAATTTTTTCTCACCCAGAAACGAGAAATTCCTTTGGTATGTCAAATCCGAAAATTCATATACCTTCAACTTGGATGCAGTCCGTGATCCTAATGTGAAATACCCGAATCAGAAGAAGAATGGCAAGATAAAGGTTAATCCTTTGGGGAAAAATCCTACTGACGTTTGGCAGTTTCCTAAGGTCACATCAGGAAAGAATAGAGCTTCAAAAGAAAGGACTCCACATCCAGCACAATTTCCCGTTTCAGTTATTGAGCGAATCATTCGAGCTTCATCTAACAAAGGCGAAGTTATTCTTGACCCATTTATTGGCTCAGGGACGACCGCTATTGCGGCTCTATATTTGAAGCGCCCGGCTATCGGTTTCGAGATAAAAGAAGAATATTGTGAGCTAGCAGCGACCCGAATAGAGCGGTATTTAGGAATGAGGGGAGATGAAGATTTACAACCGTCTATCTTCAAAGAAGAGTCACAAACTTTGTTAGACGATTTTTATGATTCAATTTGTTAATGCTATGTGAACTTATAAATCTGATCTTTGGCTATTTCACGAAATCTATGAATCCGCTTATTAGAACCTTGATAGTTTAGTAAATCATAAATTGTGACAACACTTTCTTCAGCAAATTCTTTCACTGCCTTTACACCAATGCCATTTAATAAACCTATTGGAGCACTCAAGCGATAGTCGCCAGGAATTTCGATGAGTTTATATTTATAGACATCATTTGAAAGTGATGCTGCTTGTCCGGTAGCTGATTTCTGAGGTTTCCAATCGGAAGCATCTATCCATCCAAATCTGAGTAGCGTTAGAGTCTTTCCGTAGAAATTCGCAGTTATGTAATACCCAGATTTCTCTACTTTAGAGACTAAAGATTCGTCTTCGGCCTTCTGACCATAGCTGCGATTACCAAAAATCTTCACGCCTAGCTGCCCTGAGGTCTTCATCTCAATTGAGTAGAAAGGGTGATTTATACAAACTATATCTTTTTCATCTTTGCTCTGACCACCACGCCATTCAGTCGGGAAGCGTGACTGTAGCTCTTTGGCGAATAATTTTTCAAAGAAATAACCTACTACTGTAGCTGGGACTTCTATTTCCTCAAGGCGAATTGCAGTATCTCCCTCGCCGATTTTGGTCAACCATAAAGTTCCCCAGCTAAGAAGGGCAATGTCTTTGATCACGTTAAGCTTAAGCGGATGCAGTTCTATAAGTTCTTTTGTTTTAGATAACCATTTATCAGTAGAAAGGTCTGCGTATGGTGAAAGCACTAATCAACTCCTTCAAGTAACTTACTTAAAGATACGTTCAACGCATTGGAAATACGCTCGATACTTGTAAGGGAGGCGTTCCTTTCACCTCTCTCGATACCGCTGATATAGGTGCGATGCAGTTCCGCTAGCTCTGCCAATTCCTCTTGTGAGAGACCAGCATCTTTTCTAAGTTCACGCACCCTCGCACCAAACTTTTCTAGCGTTGTAATCGTTGGCATATAACGCAAGCTATCTAAAATGAAGCCTATAAGTCTACACACTATGAGTAACATCCGTTAATTTCTGCTGTACTGTTCCCGACCTTTGAGTTATCTTATTCGTACATTTTCGTAACTGGAAAATTCGGGTGTCGAAAGAGCGTAAACTGTTCTACGCGCTTCTTACGGTCTGTCTCTCTTGTAGAGAGCAGTCGGCACGTTGTTTGCTCTGAAGCGGCGGGAGCGGCCAGATTAAATTAAGCCTCGCAGCAATCATCATTCACTCTCTTCGGAGTGAAACTATTTTTAAGGAGAAAAGAGATGTCACAGAACAATCCAACAGGCGGATCAACATCAGGACAGGGCAGCAGTACCGCTACGGGCGGCACAGGCGCAACAGGCGCTCAAACGACGCCAGGCTCTAGCACAGGAACGACCGGCACAGGAACAACTGGCGCAGGAATCGGCGGCGGTCAGGGACTTACTCCGGCAACAACCGGCGG
>MNJR01000093.1:44478-91200 GCA_001920415.1 Acidobacteria bacterium 13_1_20CM_3_53_8
GCAGGCGAAAGATTTTGTTGCAGAGAAAGCGTCTGTCGTAGGCGACAAGATAAAGGATTTGCAGAACGCCGATTTCGGCGAGATGGCGAATCAAGCTAAAGACTACGCTCGACAGAATCCGGGACAGGCGCTGCTAATCTCGGCAGCCGCAGGTTTCCTCCTCGGAATCTTGATTCGCGGCAGCAGGCGATAAAGGGATGAGGGATGAGGGATGAGGGATGAATAAGAATTGAGTGAAAGCGTCAACACGCAATCAGCCCAGTTCCTATTCATCCCTCATCCCTTCCCGAAGGGAGGTTTAGTTATGGCCGAAATAGAGAGGAGAACAGCCGCAGCGCCCGCGCGCATAGAGCCACAGGCAGAGCTTGAGAACTTGCCGTCGCTCTTTAGTCGTCTGGGCGATGACGTGATGGCGCTTCTTGATGCGAAGCTGAATCTCCTGAAGGTCGAAGTCAAAGAGGACGCGACCGCATATGCTCGCGGCGGCGCAATAATCGCCGCAGGCAGCGCTGTGGCGACCGTAGGGTTAACGCTGCTTCTCATCGCAGTCGCGCTTGGAGTTTCCACGTTCTTCGAGGGGATGAACCTGAGCCAGCCAGCCCGTTACGCGCTAGGCTTTGTCACTACAGGCGCTATCTTTCTAATCATCGGCGGCGTCATTGTGATGGTGATGAAGAGCAAGCTGGCTAAGCAGGACATTGTGCCCGGTAGAACCGTGGAGGAACTCAGAAAGGATAAGGAATGGCTGAAGAAAGAACTCTAGGGTTGGCGCGCGCACCCGAAACTGATGGTGACGACGATAGCACTAAAGCGGAGCTTCAGCGTCGCATGGAAGAAGCGCGCGAATCAATAACGCAAACCGTCTCGGAAATCAGGGACACAGTTGTGAACAAATACGAATCTGTAAAAGAGTCTGTCTCGGAAACGCTGGACTGGCGCGAGCAGTATCGCAAGCGCCCCATAGCCTGGAGCGTAGGCGCTGGCGCGGTCGGTCTTATAGTAGGCTATAGCATCGCAAGCGCCTTCAAGGGTGACGGCGAGGATTACAGCGACGTTTGGAACGAGGATTACGCGCCTGTGCAGAAAGCCTACGCAGGCCAAGCCATCACGGGCGGCTCTTACGGCTCAAGCGCTCTTGCGGCATCGCCAGCGCGCACTTCGCGCGTAGAGGCCAGCTATCAACCCGCGCCGCAGGCTTACGCAGAGAGCGAGGAGAACCTTTCGAGCGCGCCCGATGTTGAGAGCGAAGAGGCAGAAGAAGAGAAGCCCGGATTGATAGAACGCTTCAAGGGCACAAAGGCTTACGACCGACTGGAAGAAGAGGTCTCGCATCTGGGCGAACGCTTCGTTGACGAACTGTCGCGCACGGCTCAAAGCGTAGTGCTGCCTCTAATCTTCAAGAAGATCAAGAACTACTTCGGTCTAGACCTTTCCAGCAAGTCGCAGCGCAGTCAACAACCGACGGGCGGCGCACAGCAAGCCGCAAACGCGCCGCAATCTGGCACGTCTCAAGAAGGTCAGGGACAAAGCTCGACCTCGTACGGCAAAAGCCCGAACGCTCCTTACGGCGCGCAATCGCCGTAAACGAAAGATTGATTTATGAATTTGAAAAGGGCGAGACTTAAATTTAAGACTCGCCCTTCTTCTTTAGCGCCGAAATTTAGTTGCCGCGCTGCCAATAGTATCCAGTCCTCGCCGCAAGGGAAAGCATGAAAAGATTGCTATCGGGCTGGCTCGACTGACTTGCTATGCTCCGATTATTTCATTCAGCCCTTCAATGATATTTTCTAATTCCTCTGCTGTAGCTCTGCCCAACTTCTTCCCTAAGCGTTGCACTGACAATGTGCGGATTTGGCTGATTTTCGCCCACGATTTTTTCGGCAGACTTAGGTCAGAGAGTTCAAGCGTCAACGGAAAT
Source organism: Acidobacteria bacterium 13_1_20CM_3_53_8 (assembly GCA_001920415.1). Lineage (GTDB taxonomy): Bacteria > Acidobacteriota > Blastocatellia > Pyrinomonadales > Pyrinomonadaceae > 3-1-20CM-3-53-8. The sequence goes on from MNJR01000093.1 coordinate 46,397, forward strand.
CCAGCGCCAGGCTTTTGGCTTGTCAATGCGATAGCGATCACTGTCCCTGAGCGATCATTGAAAACATTCTGGCTCAATATTAAAACAGGACGTGAGCCGGATTGTTCATGACCTAGTGTTGGGTCAAGGTTCGCCCAGAGAATATCGCCTCTCAATATTCGAGCCATTCCGCCACCTCAGCAGCCAGTCCTTCATCAGCTAACGCTTGTTCATGCGCCTTGTCGAGTTTGGCACACTCTCGCGCCAGGCGATTTCTATCCAGACGAGCCACTTTCTCTTCAACAGCAGATTGAATGGCTTGGCTGCGGTTAGAGAAAACGCGCGCCTTCACAAGATGATCAACCTTTCGGAGCAGACCTGATTCGATGGATATTGTAACCTTTGCGACACTCATGAGTGAGTATTACCATTCGTCATACTACGCCGTCAATGGGGGCAAGCAATAGGGCTAACTACGTCTTTATCATCTACTCACCAGCCTGCTCCATTCTTCCGTCAACATGGTCGTAATCGAATTCACCCGCTTGCGCTGACGGCCTGATGCTGATAACGACGGACTTCGACGCGGGCGTGTTGCTTCGTTCGGCTACGTGACCGATGGGCACGAGCACGTTGGCTTCCGGGAAATAGGTTGCGGCTGAGCGGCGCGGGATGCTGTAGGGGATGACTTTGAAATGATGCGCGGTTCGTTCTTCGCCATCGAAGTGGCTTGTGAGATCAACCGTCTGTCCCTCTGTGAATCCGAACTCCTCCATGTCTTCCGCGTTGAGGAAGATGACGCGGCGGCCATTATGGATTCCGCGATAGCGGTCGTCCAACGTGTAGACGGTCGTGTTGAATTGGTCGTGGCTGCGCATGGTCATCATCAAAAACTGGTCTGGAGCAAGCGTGATGGTCGGTAGAGGATGAGCTGTGAAATTCGCGCGACTCGTCGCCGTTTTGAATACGCCTTCGCGTGCGGCGTTTGGAAGATAAAAGCCTCCGGGTTCACGCACGCGGCGGTTGTAATCATCGAAACCCGGAACGACACGCGAGATGTGATCGCGTATGCGGTCGTAATCTTCGACTAAATAGTTCCAATCAACATTGCTTCTCTCGCCAAGCGTAGCGTGCGCAAGTCGCGCGACGATCGCAGGCTCGCTCAACAGATGTTTGGACGCAGGCTCCAGCCGCCCGCGTGTAGAGTGAACTACGCCCATAGAGTTTTCTACGCTGACGAACTGCTCGCCTACGGCCTGCACGTCCCTTTCCGTGCGACCTAGACAGGGAAGAATCAAAGCCTGTTCGCCTGTTATGAGATGAGCGCGGTTCAGTTTTGTAGCAACATGCGCGGTCAGGCGGCAACGTCTCAATGCTTCAGCCGTGTATTCTGTGTCGGGCGTTGCCGACAGAAAATTTCCGCCGAGCGCGAAGAAGATTTTTACCTGTCCGTCGTGCATGGCTTTGATTGATTCAACCGTATCGTATCCTTCTTCACGCGGCGGCTCGAACTGAAACTCTTCTGAAAGACTGTTCAGGAAAGTTTCGGTTGGACGCTCCCATATTCCCATAGTGCGGTCGCCCTGCACGTTTGAATGCCCTCGAACGGGGCACGCGCCCGCGCCCGGTTTCCCTATCTGCCCGCGCAGAAGAAGAAGATTCACAATCTCCTGAATATTCGCCACAGCATTCTTGTGCTGCGTGAGTCCCATTGCCCAGCAGATGATCGTTCGCTCTGAATTGATAAAGATTTCCGCAGCCTGACGAATCTGCTCGCGCGCGATACCGCTCTGCTCTACTATCTCGTCCCAGTTGACTTCACGAAGCGCGCGCGCGAACTCGTCAAAGCCTGCTGTCTTCTCTTCAATAAATTTTCGATCCAAAATTTCGCCCGGTCGCCGCTCCTCTTCTTCCAGCACCTCCTTCATTATTCCTTTCAGGAGCGGCACGTCTGCGTTGATGCGAACTTGAAGAAAGAGGTCGGAGAGTTTTGTTCCATCTCCCACCCAGTTCCAGAACTCCTGCGGATGCTTGAAATTTTTAAGACCTGTTTCGGGAAGCGGGTTGATGTGAACGATTTTGCAGCCGCGCCTTTTAGCGTGCTGCAATGATGTCAGCATGCGCGGATGATTCGAGCCGGGATTCTGGCCTATGACGAAGATGGCTTCGGCCAATTCAAAATCCTCAAGGGTGACAGTTCCTTTTCCTATGCCGATTGTTTCCGAGAGCGCAGCGCCGCTAGACTCGTGGCACATGTTCGAGCAGTCTGGCAAATTGTTCGTTCCGAACTGCCGTGCGAACAGTTGATAAAGAAACGCAGCCTCGTTGCTAGTGCGTCCAGAAGTGTAGAAAGCCGCTTCGTCTGGAGATGAAAGCGAGTTCAGTTCGTTCGCTATCATATTGAAGGCTTCATCCCAATCTATCTGTTCGTAATGAGAAGCCCCGCGACGCAAGACTACCGGATGAGTGATGCGTCCCTGCCGGTTTAGCCAGTAATCAGATTTTTGAGAGAGGTCTGCAGCAGACCATTTTTGGAGAAACTCCGGCGCGACTCGTTTCGTTGTAGCTTCGTCTGCAACGTGCTTCGCGCCGTTTTCGCAGAACTCCGTGTGAGCGCGCTCGCCGTCAGGGTCAGGCCAGGCGCAGCCCGGACAGTCGAAGCCATCCTTCTGATTCAATTCGCTTAAAACTTTCAGGCTGCGCACAAAACCCATCTCACCCCACGCGTGCCTGACCGTTGCTAGGATTGCCGGCACGCCACCGGCCACACGGCTCACATCTCTGACTTCCAGCTTCGTGAACTCTTCCGGCGTCTGCGCAGATACTGAGCCATAGCTTTTTCCCACATCCGTTATTCCAGCGCTCGTTGACTCGCCGCGTCCCACGCGCGTCTCTGTCTCGCTTTTCCTCTGCGCGTTAATATCGTAGTGGCTGGCCTGCTCGGAACTCTTCTCGTCCGTCGCCCCATCCGCTCGGTTCACAACCGCATCGCTCGTCCGCTCGCGTCTCTCGCTCATCTTCAATAGCTCCACACCATCTCTTGATGCCGTTTTAGAACTCAACCCGCTTTGCGAGCTTAAGTTTTTAACTTTGCGCCTTTGCGAGAACCCTCAATTATCTTAAAACTCAAGATTCATGTGAATTGCTGTTTCTCGCAAAGGCGCAAAGAAAAGAGCAAAGACCGCAAAGGAGGTTTCGTTATCGCCTCCTGATTTTACTTCGTCGCGGGGCGCGAAACCAGCGCGGGCAGTGTCAGTCATAGCGCACGGTTTATGGTATGCTCGGCGCAAGAATTTTAAGAAGGACTTTTTCGAGCGTGCGCATGGTAAACGCTGCGGCGAGCGACAGGCTTTCCCAGGCGTCTGACAAGAAGCTCAGGCCCGCGCGTCTGTCCGTCATCATCAACGCCGCTTCGGGCGCGAACGATAAGGAAGAGATCGCGGCGCGCCTCATTGAACTTTTCAAATCGAGCGGCGCGGACGCGCGTGTTGAGTTGGCGCGCGATGGCGAAGACATAAGAGAGATGGCACGAAGGGCCGCGCGCGAAGAGACTGAGGTTGTGGTGGCGGGTGGTGGCGACGGGACTATTAGCGCGGTCGCTTCCGTGCTCGCAGGCACGGATAAAATCATGGGCGTGTTGCCGCTCGGCACTCTCAATCACTTTGCGAAAGATTTGAGCATTCCGCTTGATCTGGAAGAGGCCGTGCGTGTTTGCATCGCCGGCAAGGTCGCGCGTGTTGATGTTGGCGAGGTCAACGGTCATGTGTTCGTCAATAACTCAAGTCTTGGACTCTATCCCAGCATAGTTAGGTTCAGAGACCGCCAGCGCGCTCGTCTGGGTTTGAGCAAGTGGCTGGCGTTTGTCTGGGCTACGCTCTCTGTGTTGCGCCGCTACCCGTTTATGTACGTGCGACTGAGCACAGATGATGCGAAACTCTTACGGCGCACGCCGTTCGTCTTCGTGGGCAACAACGAATATCAGATGGAAGGCTTAAGCCTTGGCGCGCGCTCCTGCCTTGATAAAGGAGAGTTGAGTTTGCACGTTGCGCACCGAACGGGAAGATTGGGGCTGCTTCGATTTGCAGTGCGCGCGCTCTTTGGCGGTCTGCGTAACGAAAAGGATTTCGACTCGCTCTGCACGGAAGAGATTTGGGTTGAGACAAGACGCCGCCGCCTGAGTGTAGCCATGGATGGCGAAGTCACAACCATGAACACGCCGCTGCACTATCGCGTTAGGCCAGGCGCATTGCGTGTGCTTGTACCGGGAGGAAAGGTAAATGGTAAATAGTAAATGGTGAATTGGAGAAAAGCTTTCTCTATTTACCATTGACCATTTACCATTCACTAGATTTTTATGAGATTAATCGTTCATCTCTCTGATCTGCATTTCGGGCGGGTGGATTATTCTGTGGTTGAGCCGTTGATTGCGACGGTGAATGAGGTGGAGCCGGATGTTGTGGCTGTGTCGGGCGATTTGACGCAGCGCGCACGCTCCGCTCAGTTCGAAGAGGCCCGAAAGTTTCTTGAAAAGTTGCCGGGGCCGCAGATAGTTGTGCCGGGCAATCATGACGTGCCGCTTCATAACGTCTTCGCGCGATTCGCGTCGCCATTGAATAAGTACAGGCGCTATATCACGGATGACCTGCAACCTTTCTACGCGGACGAAGAGGTCGCGGTGATGGGCATTAATACGGTGCGCTCGCTGACGATCAAGTACGGGCGGATTAACCGGGAGCAGATCGAAGGCATACGTGAACGGCTCTGCTCTGTTGAGGACGATGTGATTAAAATAGTAGTCACTCATCATCCATTCGACCTGCCGGAAGGGCACAACGAAAACGAGCTTGTTGGTCGCGCCACACTTGCCATGGAGGCGCTAGCGCGTTGCGGCGCTGACGTGCTGCTAGCGGGTCACATACACGTTGGACACACTGGACATACGACCGAGCGCTATAACATAGAAGGGCACAGCGCGCTTGTTGTATCAGCAGGGACTGCGACTTCTACGCGTGGGCGCGGCGAGCCTAACTCTTTCAACGTCATACGCACAAACCATCCTTACATCAACGTCGAACGGCTCTCCTGGAACGACGAGCGCAAAGCTTTCGCGCCCGCCTCGTCCGAGCATTTCAAGTTCACGAAAGAGAAGGGCTGGTCGCGCATGACTGATGAAGCGGCTGCTGGTCTGGTGTATGACAAGAAGAGCGAGAGCTTGCAGCCTAACGTGCCGGAGGAAGGATAGAAGAGTTTCAAGTTTCAGGTTTCAGGTTTCAAGTTAAAGAGATTTTCTAACTTACCTTACGCAAGATTGGATTTCAGCCCGCGCAAGCGGGCGACCGTCTAAAGCCCAGTGCGTTAGCGCTGGGTTAAGTGTTGGCAGAAAGATTATCAAGCCCGCGAGAGCGGGCGGCAGCGCATGATAATCAAAGGGCTGTCGCTCGTCTTCGATAGCTCTAACTACATTCTTTACACTCTAACCCGGCGCTCACGCACCGGGCTTTAGACGGTCGCCGTCTAAAGACGGCTTAAAACTTTTGGCTGCGTAACATGAGCTTTTAACTTGAAACCTGAAACTTGAAACCCTTTTGTTGACACTCACTCGGATTGCCAATAGACTTTGAATGGTCTTCTCAGACGGTCTCACAACGAAACTCTTTCGAGGTCACTTCGGATGTCAAAACTAAAACTCCTCTTTTCCGGCAGGGCATGCTTTGTTCTGCTTACTCCTATATTAATCGTTCTGGCGCTCGGCGCGCCCCGAAGCGTCTGGGCGCAAGACGCGCAGCCGAGAGCATTCTCATTTAATCGAGAGGCCGAAGCCGCCATGCGCGAGGGCGAGGCGGCGTTTGCGCGCAACGACATGGACGCGGCGCTTAAAGCCTATCAGCGTGCGCTCAGTCTTGACCCGACCATATACGAAGCGGCGCTCTTCACAGGCGATGTATATTTTCAGAAGCGCGACATGAAGAAGGCTGGCGAATGGTACGCCAAAGCCATAGCGCTCAACCCGAACCGCGAGACAGCCTATCGTTACTGGAGCGATGCACTGCTGCGATCAGGACAGATGGAAGAAGCGCTCGACAAAGCTATTGAAGCCATCATAGCAGAGCCTTACAACCAGATGTCTTATCGCGGCTTGATACAGTGGGCGCAGGTCAACCACGTTCAGCCGGGTCATCCGCAGATTGATTATTCCACAGTGGAAGCGCTCAATCGCAGCAACACCTTGCGCGAAGCCATCGAGACGCTTCGCGCTCGAATGACGGCTGCGCCGAACAGCACGGCAACGGCGAGCAAGACCGGCGGCACAACTGATGACACGCAGAACTCGTCCACCGCCGCCACACTCACCAAGCTGAACGACGCCGGACTGCTAGAAGCGTTCGTTCTGCTCGCACACTCTAACGAGAGGATAGCGCGCGAATATGAAGAGTACCGCAAGAACAACCGCGAGAAACTGCGCCGCTATTTGCGAGAGTTCGTCGTAAAGAGAGAAAGCGCATAATAAAAAGGCAAAAGTAAAAAGGTAAAAGGCAAAAGTAAGGCTGAAACCATATTTTAATAAAAAGATTGGCTTCCCCTCACTTTTGCCTTTTTACTTTTACCTTTTACCTTCCTTTTTGCCTTTCTTTATCTAAAGCGTGAAGGCTTTCGAGGAATCCTCTCATCCATCATTGCGGCGTTGTAGGCGAAGGCCGCTAAAACTGTTGCGGCCTGCTTCATGTCATCCTCTTGAATGCGGTCGAAGACATCCATGTTCGAGTGCCATGTGCGCGTAGTGTACTCAATCTCGTCCTGCATCAGATTGAAGGCGGGAAGACCTATTGTGTCGAAAGATTCGTGATCCGTGTTCGTATCAATTCTGATTGATAATGTCGAAGCTCCCATGTCGCGGAAAGATTCAAGCCAGCGGCGGAAGATTGGCCGCACGGCTTCGTTGCCTTGCAGGTAAACGCCGCGCACGCGCCCCGTTCCATTGTCCAGATTGAAATAGACATCGAAATTTTCGTAACCGGGTTTCTTGATGAGTCGCGGCGCGGGCGTAGGCGCAGGCGTTGGTGCAACTGCGGGCTGCGCTTCTGGAGTGGGCGAAGCTGCGGGCGCTGGCGCGGGCGTTGGTTGCGGCTCTAATTCACCAAAATGTTGTTTGACGTAAGCTTCGGAGCCGTACTCGCCCTGCTCTTCACCGCTCCACAATCCAATGCGAATGGTGCGTCTGGGTTTTAATCCCAGAGCCTGAATGATACGCACGGCCTCCATCATCACGGCTACGCCCGCGCCGTTATCTGTAGCGCCCGTCGCTGTGTGCCATGAATCCATATGCGCGCCCAGCATAACTACTTCATTTGGAAAATCGCTGCCCGGAATCTCCGCAACAGTGTTGTAGCCCATAAGGTCTTCGTCATGAAATTGCACATCCAGGTTCACACTCATGCGCACACGTACGCCCTGCTGTATGAGACGAACCATGCGGTTGTACTGCTCTGCGGCCACAGACACTTGCGGCAAGATTTTCGGGGCGTTTACAGTCCAGGGGTAAATGCGCTTTGCTGCTGGCGTGTCGAAAGGTTGAGGTACGGAAGCAGATTGAACGAACTGAAGCGTGCCGTCGTCTCCGGCGCGAGACCCGTCCATTAGAAGCGCCGCGCCCTCTTCGTAATAGAACCTTGTCTTTCTATCATTGAATGCTTCCTGCGCTCTCTGCTCCGGCGTTCTGGGCGCGCGGCGCGGGCGCGGCGGAACCTGCGCAGGATCAGGCGAGTTGGCAAGGTCAAGCAATTCTCTCTCGCTTAGACGAGTCGCCTGCGGCTCGAAGCGAGCTTTAAGCTGGCGCGGCGCGCTCGTCAGCACAATCGCGCCTTTCAGCTTCCCTTTGTATTTCTGCAATTGCTCCTCGTTCTGCGCGTCAACATAAACAGCATTAGCCGTCAGCTTTCCCGCAAGTCCGGGCGACCAAGCGCGCGGGTAAGCGATGAGCGGAGCTTCCTGCGGCTCAATCATCTCAGCCGAAAATCTTTTCAACTCCCATCCGCGACCGAACGGCCCCCACGCTTCAAGGTGCGCATTTTGCAATCCCCAGTCCGCCAACTTCTGCCGCGTCCACTCGTTCGCGCGCTTCATATTCGGCGAAGCGGTCAGGCGTGGCCCAATCACGTCCGTCAAATATTCCAGCGTCTGCATCAACTGCGAATGGTTCAACCCTTCTGCCTTGATGCGCTCTACAGGATCATTCGCATCTCGCGGCGTGTAAGGCGTTGCTTGCGGCGAAGGTGCGGGCGACGGTGTTGCGCTCGGTTGCTGTGCGTAGAGATGAAAGCTCTGTACGAGCAGAAGAGATAAGACTAGAACGATTGTTAGTTGACGACGCGGCATGTTTGTAAACCTCGGAGAGAGTTTTATAGGAATTCAATTTCTAAAGACACGAAAGTCTCGCACACAAAAGAGAAATTTTAAATTTGAAATCTCAAATTTAAAATTTCTCTTTGGTTGCAAAACAATCACTTGATCTGTCTCTTTAGATTCTTTTCTGCTCGCGCGAAGCATCCGCGCCGCCAGCCGCAATAGGCGCTGGCGCGACGGGCGCGCGATAGCCGCAGCCATCTCGTGTGCAGTAATGAACTGTGCCTTCCTTCTTCGTAGTCTTCTCAAGAAGGAAAGGCGCGTTGCACTTCGGACAGGGTTCTGCAACGGGTTTGTCCCAGAACACAACGTCGCACTTAGGATACTCCGAGCAGCCGTAGAAAATTTTTCCGCGCTTAGATTTCTTCACCACTATCTCGCCCTTGCATCCAGCGCGCGGGCAAGCGACGCCCGTCGTCTCGCGCTTGATGTAACCGCATTTCGGATAGTTCGAGCAAGAAATGAATTGGCCGAAACGTCCGTGACGAAGAACAAGCTGCGCGCCGTCAACAGGACATTTTTCGTCCAATGGAACGGGCGCTGGTGCTGGCTGGCCGCTTTTGGCAATCTTGCGAATGTTACGGCATTCGGGATAGCCCGTGCAGCCCAAAAACTGTCCAAAGCGTCCGCGCTTCAAAGCCATAGGCTTGCCGCACAACTCACAGACTTCAGCTTCTTCCTCGTTTGCACCACTTCCCGTCGAAGTTCCTACAGTAGTTGGAATCTGTTCCATTGTTGAAGGACTGGGGTCGCGCGTTGCGCCGCAGTTTAAGCATTTAAGGTACTTGCCGAAGCGACCAACCTTTTCTACCATACCTTCGGTGTTGCATTTGATACAGACTTCATTGGTCGGCTTTTCAACATGCCGAACTCCTTCTAAGTATTTTCGAAATGCTTCAAGGTCACGCGCGAACTTCTCGTAAAACTCATGCAGCGCTTCAGTCCACTTCAGCTTCCCTTCCTCAATCTGATCAAGTTCCTCCTCCATCCGCGCTGTATATGTTTCATTGAAAAGATCATCAAATCCGCCGTTGACAAGATGGTCATTAACCGTCATACCAATCGCAGTCGGATGAAAGCGCCCTTCATGCTTTTCCACGTATTCACGATCCTGAATCGTCGTCATAATCGCCGCGTATGTGGAAGGTCTTCCGATGCCTTTCTCTTCCAACGCTTTCACCAGCGTCGCTTCCGTGTAGCGCGGCGGAGGTTCTGTGAAATGCTGCTCCGGCGTGATCTGGTTTAATTTAAGAGGCTCGCCCTTTTCAACTAGCGGCAGACTGCGCTCAGACTCTTCATCATCTTCAGCCTTCTCGTCTCTACCTTCCTGATAAACTTTCAGGAAGCCGTCAAACTTCAGAACCGAACCTGTGGCGCGGAACAGAAATCGCCCAGCTTCTATATCAATCGTCGTTTGGTCAAATACCGCTGGCATCATCTGCGATGCTACAAAGCGCTGCCAGACCAAGCGATAAAGTTTCAGTTCATCACGATTGAGAAATTTTAACAGAGAATCAGGCGTGCGCGTGACATCCGTCGGGCGAATGGCTTCGTGCGCATCCTGCGCGCCCTTCTTCGAGCGATAATGAACAGCTTTTTCAGGTAAATACTTTTCGCCGTACTGCTGGCCTACGAACGCGCGCACATCATTGAGCGCCGCCTCAGAGACGCGCGTCGAATCCGTTCGCATGTATGTGATTAGACCGACAGAGCCTTCCGCGCCGAGTTCCACGCCCTCGTAAAGTTTTTGCGCAACTATCATGGTCTTCTTCACAGGAAAGCCCAGTTTGCGCGAAGCCTCCTGCTGCAACTTCGACGTGATGAAGGGCGGCACAGGGTTTCGCTTGCGCTCCTTCGTAGTGACATCAGTGACTACGAAATTCTGCCGCTCGGCTTCAGCGACAATCTCGCGCGCCTGCTCCTCGTTGCCGATTAAAATTTCGTTCTTCTTGATCTCCTGATCGAAGTTTGCGGTCTTAACCGTCTGCTCGCCAACCTTGAAAAGACGCGCGTCGAAAGCAGGAGGAAGTTTCGCTGCGAGGTTCGCAGTGACAGTCCAGTATTCTGTCTTAACAAAAGCCTCAATCTCTCGCTCGCGCTCTACGACCATGCGAAGCGCGACCGATTGCACGCGCCCCGCGCTAAGGCGTCCGCCCACAGTGCGACAAAGAAGCGGCGAGACTTTGTAGCCTACCAAGCGATCAAGAAGACGGCGAGCCTGCTGCGCGTCAACAAGATTTTTGTCAATCTGTTTCGGCTCCTTGAATGCATCCTGCACCGCGCGCTTCGTTATTTCATTGAACATCACGCGATATGATGGTTTTCGCGGGCGCTTCGGAACAATCTCCTCTTCAAGATGTTGACAGATAGCCTCGCCCTCTCGGTCAGGGTCTGCCGCAAGATAAATCGCCTCGGCCTCTTTCGCAGCCCTTTTCAGATCGGTGACTATCTTCCTGTTATTTCTCTTCTTCGAATCGGGAATCAACTCGTACGTCGGCTCGAAATTATTCTCGACATCAACGCCCAATCCCTTCGACGGCAAATCCTTGATGTGGCCTATAGAGGCCATCACGCGATAGTCCCCGCCCAGATATTTATTAATTGTCTTAGCCTTTGCAGGCGATTCAACGATAACCAGATTTTTAGCCATTTTCTTTCTCTTAAATCGTCAATAGTGAATCGTAAATAGTGATAAAGACAGAAGAACCTTCTTGATTCAGGATTAAAGTTATTCTAATCAAGTTCACAGTTTAGATGCGTCAACGGGCGGATTCGCTTGCCAGCTTAAACCGTTCAAGAATAAAACTTTAGGCCCGCCCCTCCTAGATTTTTCTAACAAAACATTTGCCCGGAAGCTGGCGAACAAGCTCGCGCATTTCAAGCCCCAGCAGCGCGCCGGACAATTCGGGCACGGTCAGTTTGCTCGTCACAACCAGATCGTCAATGTGCGCCGGCTCGTCCGCAGATAGCAGCTTGAAGATTGTGTGCTCCGTCTCGGTCAAGTTCTCAGGCACGAGCGATAGCTGGTCAACCAGCGTTGCCTCTTTCTTCTTTTTCGGCTCAGGCGGTAGAAGGCGAGCGGCCACATCAGGCGGCATCTCTGCGGCTATGTCCTGCCAGGCTTGAACCAATTTTGCGCCCGCTCCCTTTATCAGATAGTTAGTGCCGAAAGAATTTCGGGAAGTTATATTGCCGGGCACTGCAAAGACTTCCCGATTCTGCTCCATGGCAAGGCGCGCAGTGATTAGCGAGCCGCTGTTTTCGGCAGCCTCTACCAGCAAAACTCCCAGACTCAAACCGCTGATGATGCGGTTGCGGTATGGAAAATTCTGCGGCGCTGGCGGCGTGCCCAGCGGGAATTCAGATACGATTGCGCCGCCGCTCGCCAGAATCTCATCAGCCAGTTTTCTATGATCGCGCGGGTAAACTTCATCAATGCCGGTTCCCAACACTGCGACCGTGCGCCCTGCGGCTTCAAGCGCACCGCGATGCGCCGCAGCGTCAATGCCGCGCGCAAGCCCCGAAACGATTGTCACGCCGCGCTCGGCCAAGTCGCGCGCCAGCATAGTGGCAGTGTTTTGTCCGTAGGTAGAAGAGCGGCGTGACCCAACAATTGCAACGCACGGCTGATCGAAACAGGCGTCCCAGGCGCCTTTCACGTAGAGCGTAATCGGTGGATCGAAAATCTCTCGCAGAAGCTGCGGGTAAACTCCATCGTCAAGCAGAAGTATGTCCGCGCCCATCTCGCGCACGCGCTCTATCTCATCACCGGCAACCTCGAACAGGTCGCGCGCCATGATGCTCTCAATAGCTTCTGGCTGAAGACGCAGCGTCTCAAAATCCGCGCGCGTAGCAGCGAACACACCTTCCGCCGAGCCGAAACGCTCCAGCAGCCGTGCAGCCGCACGCGGCCCCACACCCGGCGTCATGTTTAGCGCAACCCACTCCCTCATAATTTTGGATTTTCGATTTTGGATTTTGGATTGCGAGATTCGTATGTTGAGAGACAAAATTCAAGTCGAATAAGCTCTCAACCCTAATCCAAAATCGGCAATCTAAAATCCAAAATCGTCTTGGCGGAGGCGTGTAGGAATCGAACCTACCTGAGCCTGCTCTCACAGGCTCACAGACGATTTTGAAGACCGCGCCGCTCACCAGAACGGATGCGCCTCCGCTGTTTCGGTGCCAAAGCTCAAAACCCTACGCGCCACAAGCCATGCCTGTCAAGCGCTCTCCCACTGCTTGACCCTATTGCTTATTACGCGCTACCATAATCGAACGAACGTTCGAACGGCCAGCCGATTTTCATTTTATGCCGATAAATGCTGGCCGATTTTGAGCGCTCTTGATATTTTCGATCAATGCCGGGACTAAAGTTTAATGGTTAATTTCGAGACTTCGCCGGAGCGGTACAACCACTGGAAACTGAATGTGGACGGAGCGGTCGCCACGCTCTCTATGGATGTTAAGGAAGACGAGACGCTGGGCGATGGCTACAAGCTCAAGCTCAACTCTTATGATCTGGGCGTTGATATTGAACTCGCGGACGCGGTTCAGCGCCTCAGATTCGAGCACCCGGAGGTGCGCGTCGTAGTCATTACCAGCCTGAAACCCAGAATCTTCTGCGCTGGCGCCAACATATACATGCTTGGCACATCGCCTCATGCCTTCAAAGTAAATTTCTGCAAGTTCACTAACGAGACGCGCTGCGCCATTGAGGATGCTTCTCATCATTCGGGACAAAAATATATCGCGGCGATAAATGGCACGGCTTCGGGCGGCGGCTACGAACTCGCCATCGCTTGCGATGAGATTTATCTGGTTGATGATGGGAACTCCGCTGTTTCGCTTCCTGAAGTTCCTTTGCTGGGCGTATTGCCCGGCACGGGCGGACTGACCCGCCTCGTTGACAAGCGCAAGGTGCGCCGCGACCGCGCTGATGTTTTCTCTACACTCGCGGAAGGGTTGAAGGCAAAGCGCGCGAAGGATTGGGGACTGATTGACGACTTTTTCCCTACGAGCAAGTTTGAAGAATCAATCGTTGCGCGCGTCGAGAAGCTTGTCGAAGCTAATGGACAAAAGAACGCGAGCGCTGGCATCAAGCTCAACCCGCTTCAGGTCGAAGCGAGTGAAGCGGGGCGCGAGTACAAGTACGTTAGCTTGAAATACAACCGCGATAAGCGTTACGCGGATTTGACCGTGCGCGCCCCCGAAGAGAATCTGCCGCAAGCGCTGGAAGAGATAGAGAAGCTTGGCGATTCTTACTGGCCTCTTCAAGCTTATCGTGAGTTGGACGACGCGCTCTTGAATCTGCGCGTCAACGAATTAGAGATTGGACTCGTTTGCATTCGCACAGAAGGCGACATTGATAACGTGCTCGCTGTTGATGAAACGCTCGCTCGCAACCGTGACCACTGGCTGGTGCGCGAAATTCTGCTCAACATGGCGCGCTGCCTGCGCCGTCTTGATCTGACGGCGAAAAGCTTCTTCGCTTTGCTCGAACCCGGTAGTTGTTTTGTCGGGAATCTGCTCGAACTCGCGCTGTCTGCCGACCGAACGTACATGCTTAACAACGCGGATGAAAAAGTTGAGATTGCCGTGAGCGAGTTGAACGCGGGCGCGTTTCCTATGAGCAACGGGCTGACCCGTCTGCAATCTCATTTCCTTGCCGAGCCTGAAAAGGTCGAAGAAGTTCTCAGCCACAAAGATAGGTTCGACACGGAAGAGGCGGAAGCGGTCGGCCTTGTAACTTTCGCGCCCGATGACCTTGATTGGGAGGACGAAGTTCGCGTTGCGATTGAAGAGAGAACCTCTCTATCGCCTGACGCGCTAACAGGAATGGAAGCGTCTCTGAGATTCGCAGGGCCTGAAACACTCGATACGAAAATTTACGGGCGATTGACCGCGTGGCAGAACTGGATTTTCCAGCGCCCCAACGCAGTCGGCCCGCAAGGGGCATTAACAAACTACGGCAAGCCAACTCAGCCGCAGTTCGATTACAAACGGACGTGAGGACAGTTTTCAGTTTTTAGTTTTCAGTTTTAAGAAAAACATCCAGGCTGAAAACTAAAAACTGAAAACTGAAAACTGATTATGGAATTATACGAACGCATTCCTAACAACGTGAATCTTTCGGAAGACAAAGGGCTTCTGCGCGCTTTGGAGAAATGGCTGCCGAATTATTTGAGTTGGTGGCGCGAGATGGGGCCTGAAGGTTTTCAGGAGAAGGACGTTTACCTGCGCACAGCCGTTAGCGTTGAGCCTGAAGGCTGGGCGCATTTCGATTACGTGAAGATGCCGGATTACAGGTGGGGAATATTTTTGAAACCTGCGGACGCGGATGCGCGCGTTGGATTCGGCGACCACCTGGGACAGCCCGCTTATCAGGAAGTGCCCGGAGAATTTCGCAACGCCTTGCGCCGCATCATAGTCACGCAGGGCGACACAGAGCCTGCATCCGTAGAGCAGCAGCGTCAGCTTGGCAAGACGTGTCCTTCGCTCTACGACATGCGAAATCTTTTTCAGGTGAACGTGGAAGAAGGGCGTCACCTGTGGGCTATGGTCTATCTGCTCCAAAAATATTTCGGGCGAGACGGGCGCGAGGAAGCAGAGGCTATGCTTGAGCGTCGCAGCGGCAACCCGGACAAGCCGCGCATACTGGAGGCATTCAACCAGCCCTGCGATGATTGGCTAAACCTCTTCTGCTTCACTATGTTCACAGACCGCGATGGGAAATATCAATTAGCGGCTCTGGCAGAATCCGGTTTTGAGCCGCTTGCGCGCACCTGTCAATTCATGTTGACGGAAGAGGCGCATCACCTGTTCGTGGGCGAGACAGGGGTGGGGCGCGTGGTCAAACGTACGGCTCAGTTAATGAAAGAGGGCGATGTGCGAGAGCTTGGCGGCATACCTCTGGACATCATTCAAAGATATATCAACTTCTGGTTCAGCTACTCGCTCGATCTATTCGGCGGCGAGATAAGCTCGAACTCCGCTGACTTCTTCGCCGCAGGATTGAAAGGACGTTATCAAGAGCAGAAGAAGTACACGGAGCACTCGGCAGCAAACGAGATTTTCACTTTGATGGTTGTAGAAGACGGCCATCTCGTGCCGCGAGAGATTCCGCTTCGCAACGCTCTGAACGAAGTGCTTCGGGGCGAGTACGTGCGCGACTGCGAGCGCGCCATGAAGCGTTGGAACAAGTACCTTGAAGATGAAGGCCAGACGGAACAGCTTTATCTTCCGAGCACTCGCTTTCACCGTCACGTTGGCGAATACGCCGGACACTACTTCGACGTTGAAGGAAATCTCATCTCGAAAGATGAGTTCGAGAGAAGACGAAACGAATGGCTTCCAACAACTGAAGACCGCGAGTATGTGCGAAGCCTCATGCACGCGGTAACAGAACCCGGCAAGATAGCCAACTGGATCGCGCCGCCGACTGCCGGAATTAAGGGGCTGCCGTTTGAGTTTGAGTACGTGAGACTGTGACGAATGCGGATTTCGGATTGCGGATTGTAAAAAGTGTAGAAGAAAGTTTGACTCACGCGATCAAGCCATGAAACAAGAGCGAGCAAAACCAAACTCAACGCCCGGCAATCCGCAATCCGAAATCCGCATTCCGCATTCGGATGGTTTTTCGCGCCACGACCAGAAGCTTGAGTTTATCTTGCGCATTGCGGCGCGCATCTTTGCGGAGAAGAGTTATCATTCAACCTCCATGCGCGACATCTCGCGTGCGACGGGCGTGAGCCTCGCGGGGCTTTATCATTATTGCAAATCGAAAGAGGAGCTTCTCTTCTTAATTCAGGACAACTGTTTCGGGCGCGTTCTTGAACGACTCGAAGAGAGATTGAAAGAAGTAGACGAACCTGTTGAGAGGCTGCGTCTTTTTATCGAGAACCATCTGGCATTCTTCGCAGCGAACATGGCGGAGATGAAGGTGCTGTCGCACGAGGCGGAATCTCTTGCGGGCGAGATGCACGAAAGAGTTTCCGGCAAAAAAGAGAAATACACCAGGCTCGCACGAAAAATTCTTGGCGATGTTCAGCGTAAAGCGACGGCGGAAGATAAAGTAGATGCTGAAATCAATCTGACCGTGGCGACATATGCGCTCTTCGGTATGATGAACTGGATTTACAACTGGTACGACCCGGCGGGCGCGCTCACCGTCTCAGAACTCGTTGAATCCATCACGCGCCTTTTCCTCTCAGGCTTTCTTGGCAGCGGGCGCGCAGAGAAGTTAAACTTTGCGCAGAGCGGCACGACGGAACCTTTGAGCGTCTGGCGAGCGCCAACAAGACAGTGACGAGCAAGAAACAGTTTACAGTTTTTAGTTTTCAGTTTTTAGTTTTCAGTTTTCAGTAAAAAGCAGGTTTCTTCTTTCTGAAAACTGAAAACTAAAAACTGTAAACTATCTTTAAATATACAGGAGACAAACAGACGATGCGATTCGTATGCATTACGGTTATTCTTTCCGCACTTCTCTTCTCGCTCGCAGGCTGCAAAAGCAACAACGCAGCCAACACTGGCGCGCGGACTTCGCCTGCTGCGCAGAAGGCTGCGATGGATCAGCAGTTGATAGAGGCTTCCATCAGCGGCGACGCGGCGCGTGTGAAAGCGCTGCTGGATCAGGGCGCGAACCCGAACGCGCGCGACGCGGACGGGCGCAACCCTCTGACCGAAGCAGCATGGCGCGGCCACGTTGAAATCATCAAGCTGCTTCTTCAAAAAGGCGCTGACCCAAAGCAGAAGAAGAACGACGGCCAGGACGCCATCTCGATTGCCAAAGCACGCGGCCAGCAGGAAGCGTTGTCGCTGCTGGCACCCGGCGAGACAATAAGTTCGCCAAACTCTTCTAACTCGTCCAATGCAGCGAAGCCGCAGGCCAACGCAAACGCAAAGCCCTCGCCTACGGCAAACCACAATCGAAGATAGGAATCCTTCGATTCAGAATTTTTGGGAAAGAATTTTTTTTGAGGAGCAAATCACAGTGGCCGAAGCTGAAGCGAAAGTTCAAGACGACGAGACCGCAGGCAATCTAGTCGAGTACAGCGCGCGTGATGGCGTGGCGATCTTGACGCTCAACGACCCGCCGTCGAATGCCTACTCTTATGAGATGATGCAGGAGCTTGACCGCTCAATACTTGCGGCGCGCATGGACGAAGCCGTGCAGGTCATAGTCATCACAGGTCAGGGCGAGAAATTTTTCTGCGCGGGCGCAAACATTCGCATGCTCTCCGAGATGACGCCAGAATTCAAATACTATTTCTGCCTGCACGCGAACGAAACTCTCTCGCGGCTTGAGCAAACGCCGAAGCTCGTCATCGCTGCAATCAACGGCCACTCGGTAGGCGGCGGTTTAGAAGTAGCTATGGCCGCAGACATTCGCGTCGCGCGTCGCAATGCTGGCAAGATGGGTTTGCCGGAAATCACTCTGGGCGTTCTGCCCGGCACTGGCGGCACGCAACGTCTGGTGCGCATCGTAGGCAAATCGCGCGCGATTGAATTGATGACGACGGGCGAGCTTTTCAGTTTCGAGAAGGGGCAGGAGATAGGACTCTTGAATCACATCTTCGACGCGGACACAGCCGAAGATTTTTTCAATCAGGTGATGGAGTACGCCCGAAAATTCACTACGCCGGGCAAAGCCGCGCGCGCTGTCGGTCGCATTAAGCGAAGCGTGCAATCCGGCGCAGAGATTCCCTTTGAATACGCGCTCGCGCTCGAACGCGAACTGCAACAACAGCTCTTCCAGTCCGAGGACGCACGCGAAGGACTAGACGCCTTCGTCAACAAACGCGCGCCAAAGTTTAAAGGAAAGTGATAAGCGACAAATGACGGGTGACAAGAACAATTTTTAATCTTTAATTCAATATTAAGTTTTCAGTTCTTAGTATTAAGAAGAGACTAAGCGCTTTTATTAAAACTATGAATTAAAGATTAAAAATTCTTTCTTGCTCGTCACTTGTCACTCGTCACTGTAGTTATGGACCATATAATAATCAGCGAAGAGCCGGGCATCTTGACGATTACGTTGAATCGCCCGGAGAAGCTGAACGCTTTCGTGGGGCACATGCGGCGCGATCTGGCCGAGGCGCTTGAGCACGCTGGGAGCGATAGAGGCGTGCGTGTGGTTGTCATCACGGGCGCGGGGCGCGCCTTTTGCGCGGGCGGCGACGTGACGTACATGAACGAGCTTGCCGAGCGTGGCGATGCGGAAGAGTTCGCGCGATTGCTGGGCGCTGGCCGTCGCGTCGTTCTGGCTATACGCGAGATGACTAAGCCTGTGCTGGCTTCTATAAACGGCGCGGCTGCGGGCGCTGGCTTCAATCTGGCGCTCGCGTGCGATTTGCGCATAGCCTCGCGCGACGCGACCTTCGCGCAGTCGTTCGCCAAAGTCGGCCTGCACCCGGACTGGGGCGGGACATATTTTCTGCCTCGCATAGTCGCGCCGAACAAAGCGCTTGAGATGTTCTTCCTGGGAGACAGTATTGACGCGGACGAAGCGCTGCGTCTGGGAATTGTTAACCGAGTGGTTGCGCCGGAAGAGTTAGAAGCGGAGACGCGAAAAATTGCGGAGAGATTGCGCGATGCGCCGCCCGTATCGGTCGCGGCTGCGAAGCATGCTGTTTACATGAGCGGCGACGCGAGCCTGGACGAGATGCTTCAGTACGAGACGGAATCACAACTGCGCTGCTTTCAATCGAAAGACGGGCGCGAAGGCTTAAGGGCTTTCATGGAAAAACGCAAGCCACGATTCACTGGAAGATAAAAGCAGTTTTCAGTTTTTAGTTTTCAGTTTTCAGTGAAAAGCTTTTCCGGCTTGAAATCTTAAACCTGAAACTCTATTGATGAAGCTCGCAAACAAAATCGCTTTGATTACGGGCGGCGGACGAGGCATAGGTCGCGCCATTGCTTTCGCGTTTGCGCGCGAGGGCGCGAAGCTGGTCGTCGCTGCTCGCACGACTGAGCAGGTTGAGAAAGTCGCTGAAGAGATTAAAGCGGAATGCGACGTTGAGGCTCTGCCCGCATCGTGCGACGTTTCAGACAGAGAAGCGGTCGAGCGACTTTTTCAGATTTTAGGGAAAGAGTTCGGGCGCGGCGTGGATATTCTGGTCAACAACGCTGGCATTGCCGAGAGCGCGCCGCTCGTGAAGACTGATGATGAACTTTGGAACCGGCATCTGGCAATTAATTTGACGGGCACGTTCTACTGCACGCGCGCCGCGCTGCCCGCAATGCTGGAGCGCGGCTGGGGACGCATCATCAACGTTGCGTCAATCGCAGGGAAAACCGGCGCGCCATACATCGCTGCTTATTCCGCGTCTAAGCATGGGGTCTTGGGTTTGACGCGCTCGGTCGCGCTGGAAGTTGCTACGAAAGGCATCACGGTCAATGCAATCTGTCCGGGCTATGTTGAAACGGATATGACCACGCGCGCCATAGAGAGCATCACGGCGAAGACGGGCAAGAGCGAGGCCGAAGCAATCGCAGCAATCAGTCGCATGAGCGCGCAGAACCGTCTCATTACGCCCGAAGAGATCGCTTCGGTAGCTCTCCTTTTAGCTTCTGAAGACGGGCGAGGCATCACAGGACAAGCAATCAACGTTGACGGCGGAAGCCTGTTGTTTTGATTTTGGATTTTAGATTTTGGATTTTGGATTAACTCAACAGCGAAAGTTTAATTTCCAAATTCCGAAGCACAAGCGGCACTGCCACTCCAATCTAAAATCTAAAATCTAAAATCTAAAATCTAAAATGTCCCTTAAGTCCATCAACCCGCCATCGCTAGGCAAACCCAGCGGCTATAACAATGGTCTGCTCACAATGCCGGGCGTGCGATTGCTTTTCATCGCGGGGCAAATCGCATGGGACGAGCAGCACGAGATTGTAAGCGACGATTTCGTAGAGCAATTCGACCGCGCGTTAAAGAACGTGCTGGCGGTGGTCAGGGAAGCAGGCGGAGCGCCGGGCGGCATCGCACGCCTTGTCATTTATGTAACCGACAAGCGTGAATACCTCGCACGCACGCGCGAGATTGGCGAGCGATGGCGAGCGTTAATGGATCGCAACTATCCCGCAATGACGCTCGTCGAGGTCAAGAGTCTCCTTGAAGATCGGGCTAAAGTCGAAATTGAAGGAATAGCTGTTCTTTAGTGATAAGAGAAAAGAGCAGTTTTCAGTTTTTAGTTTTCAGTTTTCAGCAAGAAGCGAAAAGCTTTTATCTGAAAACTGAAAACTAAAAACTGAAAACTGCTCTTATCACCGCTTTTATGTTTCAACCCAAGAGTTTCATTTATGAAGTTAGCGACGGCGTGGGCTGGATAACTCTGAACCGCTCCGAACGATTGAACGCGCTGACGTTCGAGGTTTATAGAGAGTTGACGGACACTTTCGCGGCGCTGCGAGATGAAAGAGAGGTGCGCGCCGTTGTAATCACGGGCGCGGGTCGCGCGTTCTGTTCGGGCGGAGACGTGCAGGACATCATTGGGGAACTGTTCAAGCGAGACATGCAAGGTCTTCTGGAGTTCACGCGGCAGACGTGCGAGCTTGTCAGAAACATTCGCATGTTGCCCAAACCCGTAATAGCAAGTCTTAACGGCACGACTGCGGGCGCTGGCGCGTGCATAGCTCTGGCTTCGGACATACGCATAGCAAGCCGCGCAGCGAAGATTGCTTTCCTCTTCGTGCGCGTTGGTCTATCAGGTGCTGACATGGGCGCGGCACATCTTCTGCCTAGAATGGTCGGCCTTGCTAAGGCGACGGAGCTTCTCTACACGGGCGATTTTATCTCTGCGGAAGAGGCCGAACGAATTGGTCTCTA
This sequence comes from Acidobacteria bacterium 13_1_20CM_3_53_8, assembly GCA_001920415.1. Taxonomy (GTDB): domain Bacteria; phylum Acidobacteriota; class Blastocatellia; order Pyrinomonadales; family Pyrinomonadaceae; genus 3-1-20CM-3-53-8. The sequence continues at coordinate 67,602 of MNJR01000093.1, forward strand.
CAACCGTGTCATCGAGCCGGAAGAACTGGAAACGGTGACGCGCGAGTTGGCCCAACGTCTTGCGCGTGGGCCTGCCTTTGCGCTCATGATGACGAAAGAGATGCTCAACCGAGAGATGAATGTTGATTTGCAAACCGCGCTCGAATGGGAAGCGCAGGCGCAGGCCATCTGCATGCAGCACCCGGATTACCGCGAAGCCTACGAAGCGTTTGTAGAGAAGCGCGAACCTAGGTTTGAAAAGCAGTGACAAGAAACAGTTTTTAGTTTTTAGTTTTCAGTTTTCAGAAAGAAGATTGAAAAGCCTTTTACTGAAAACTGAAAACTAAAAACTAAAAACTGTTTCTTGTTACTCGTCACCTCTTTTATGGATCATTTCATACAGCAGACTCCTTTCTTTACGGACGAGCAGCGCGATTTGGCTGCTAGCGTGGAGAGTTTCGTGGCGCGCGAGGTTGAACCGCGCGCAAGTCTGGAAGCAGAGACGGACGCGCAGTTTCGCGGCTTCGTTGACGCTCTGGCGCAGGCAGGTTTCCTGCACTACGCGGTTGCCTATGCGGACAAGCCTCTTGACGTGCGCTCGCTCTGCATGGTGCGCGAATCGCTCTCTTACTCTTCATCGCTCGCAGACCTGGCATTCGTCATGCAGGGGCTTGGCACTTATGCCATAAGCCTAGCAGCGCCTGAGCACGTGCGCGATTTCTGGCTCTCGCGCGCCGCGCAAGGAAAAGCCGTAGCGGCTTTCGCACTGACAGAGCCTGATGCCGGTTCGGATGTCGCTGCGATAAAGACAACTGCGCAGCGAGAGCGCGCCAGTGATGGCAGCGAGTTTTATGTCATCGAGGGGCGCAAGCGTTTTATCTCGAACGCTGGCGTAGCAGATTTTTATACTGTCTTCGCTCGCACAGGAACTAAGCCGGACGGGCGCGCAGAGCTTTCGGCCTTCGTCGTTGGCGCGCGCATGCCCGGCTTCACAGTGCGCCAGCGCACAGAGATGATAGCGCCGCATCCCATTGGCGAGATCGAATTCGACAACTGTCGCGTGCCGGCAGAAGATCGTGTGGGAAACGAAGGCGACGGTTTTCGTCTTGCCATGCAGACGCTGGATACTTTCCGCGCGAGCGTAGGCGCTGCCGCTTGCGGCATGGCTCGCCGCGCGTTGGATGAAGCCATTGCTTACTCAAAAACACGCCAGCAATTCGGTCGCCCTCTGGCACAACACCAGATGATTCAAGCGAAGCTTGCAGACATGGCTACGGAACTGGACGCCGCTCGCCTGCTGGTCTATCGCGCAGCTTACTTGAAAGACACTGGCGCGCAATCCGTCACACGCGCTGCGAGTGAAGCCAAACTCTTCGCAACAGAATCTGCCTGCCGCATCATTGATCAGGCGCTACAGATTCACGGCGGCGTAGGGTTATTGCGCGGCCACATCATCGAACGCCTCTACCGCGACGTGCGCGCCCTTCGCATCTACGAAGGGACAAGCGAGATTCAGAAACTGATAATCGCCAACCAGCTTTTGAAAGAATAAAAGGCATGAAACCACTTTCGCCAGACACTACGCCCGAAGAGCAAGAGAAACAGTTTGAGTTGCTGCGCCGCATGCCTATCTGGAAACGCGCAGAACAACTTTCCAATCTAATTCAATCTGAGCGCGCTTTGATTCTGGCTGACCTACGACACCGTTACCCTCAAGCAAGCGAAGAGGAATTACGACGCAGATTCATCGCCAAGATTCTGACGCGCGACGAAGTGATAAGCGCTTACGGATTCGACCCGGAAGATTATGCTGAGTGAGCAAGAGTGATGAAAAATCCGCTCTCAGTTTTATTGCAGATGAAGAATCTCGTAGTTCTATTTTATGTTTGCATTGCTATCATAGCTTTTCCGTCGAAGTCGCTAGCGCAGCAAGAGCCTCTGGTATGTCCTACCATCATGATTAGCGGCCCCGAGAATGCAGACCTTAATATTGTCAAATTTTCAGCAAGTGTCTCAAGTAAGCCTTCAAATTCCGCTTTGAAGCACAAGTGGTCTGTTTCAATAGGAAATATTATCAGTGGACAGGGAACGCCTATCATTGAAGTTGATATTAGCGGCTTTATTCAAAACTGCCTGAAAGTAACAGTTGAGATTGACGGCCTTCAACCCGGCTGCTCGAACAATGTGTCCGCCATGAGGGAAGTTTCCGGGTGCTGTATTGATCCTCGCCTGTTCGATAGATATGGCTCGATCTCCTTTAGAGAAGAAAGGATGAGGCTCGAAAATTTAGCCGCTCAATTAGAACAAGAGCCTAGCACGGAGGCACGTATTATTCCTACGGATGGGCGCAGAAATAGAAGTGGACTAGCGCTTCGGCGCGCAGAACGCGCAAGAGCTTATTTGATAAAAAAACTTAAGATTGATCCGGCGCGAGTTATTATTGAAACCCGTAGAATGTTTCAGCCTGAGCCACAGCCAGAGCGGATGGTTTTTGATCTATACATCATGCCTATAATTCACGAGACTCCCTGCAACTGAATTTTATGAGAATCAATATCATAGGTGGCGGGCCAGCAGGGTTGTATTTCGCGCTGTTGATGAAGAAAGCGAATGCGGCTCACGAGATTGTTGTTTACGAAAGGAACGCGCCGGACGATACGTTCGGGTGGGGCGTGGTCTTTTCGGACAAGACTCTATCTTACTTGCAGAGGAATGATGAAGAGACATTTCTAAAAATAACGGACAGTTTTGAGATGTGGGATAACGTTGATGTAGTGCATCGTGACGAGAAGGTAACGATTCGCGGAAACAAGTTTTCGGGAATTGCGCGCATAAAGCTCCTAAATATCTTGCAGGAGCGGTGCGAGCAGCTTGGCGTTGACGTGCGCTTTCGCACGGAAGTTTCTGAGGTTGAAGAGTTGAGAAAGACGTGTGACCTGTTTGTTGGCGCGGACGGTATCAATTCAACCGTCAGGCAGAGATACAATCAATTTTTCCAACCTTCTCTGGACGTGCTTCATAACAAGTACATATGGTACGGCACGCGCCAGCTTTTTCACGGGCTGACGCTTACATTCCACGCGAACGAGGCTGGCGTGTTCGCTGCTCACTCCTACAAGTTCAACGAGACGACCAGCACCTTTATAGTCGAGTGCGACCCAGAGACTTGGAGCAACGCAGGATTTGGAAGTATGTCGGACGCAGAGACGCGTGAGTATTTAGAAAAAGTTTTTGCCAACGACCTACACGGCCATCAGCTTCTTTCCAATAATTCCAGATGGATAAATTTCGTCAACGTGCGAAACGCTCATTGGAGTTACGAGAATACTGTGCTCTTGGGCGACGCTCTGCACACTGCGCATTTCTCCATAGGCTCGGGCACGAAACTCGCGCTCGAAGACGCGATTGCGCTTAACGATTGCTTCAAGAAGACGGACGATGTGAAAGAGGTTTTAGAAGAGTTTGAGAAAGCGCGCAAGCCAGTGATTGAAGAATATCAAGAAGCCGCTTACGAGAGCCTGCACTTTTTCGAGAACGCGCGCGACCTGATGCACCTTGAGCCGTTGCCTTTCGCGTTCAAGCTGATGACGAGAAGCAAGCGAATTGATTACGAGAATCTGAAGCGGCGCGACCCGCAGTTTATAGCGGCATACGAAGCCAGTGGAGGGTGAAGAAGTCAAAAGTAAAAAGGCAAAAGGAAAATAAAAAGCTTGGCTTCTTCTCACTTTTTACTTTTACCTTTTTCCTTTTGACTTTGCTAACAGATCGCTACCTTTGTGCGATTATAGATTCAAGAGCGAGATCACGCCCAGCGAAATAGTCCCTTGAAGAGAGCTTCAGAAGCAGTTTGGGATTAAGGCTATCAATGTTCAGGTCAGCATCAAGGAAGGGCTTAACTTCCGGTCTTTCAATCCTTGAGTAGCTATGGAATCGGTCGGCGTAATGCAGGGTCAGTTTGGAGTTCGGCATCAACAGGTTTCCGCCCTCCGACCAGAAATCCAGAACTTCCCCTGCGGGTTCGCCTACTATGATTGCATTCGCATCCTGCCGTAACTGCGCTGCATGGTACAGCCCCGCCGAGAAGGTTGCCGGGCCCGTTATGACATAGGGTCTGATTCCCATAGCTCTACAGGCGGACGCAAGATTCTGTAGAAAAGATCTCGCGACCTGTAGATTGCCGCCTGTGTTGAGTCGTAAATCAACTACAACCTTCTTCGCTCGCTTGGTTTGAAGTTCTTCGAGAAATCGTTTTCCGAACGCGGCTAAGGGTTCTCCACCGGGCTGATTATCCGCGCGATTGTACTGTAGATAAAGAAGCTCGGAATCGGGCAGATACTCTGACCAGTACTGCTGCACAGGATTCCGCAGATACAGAGGCAGCCTTGAGGCATCAGCGGGAAGCGCGCTTTGCCATGGGCCATCAACGCCTGGATGCAGCGGTGATAAGTCCCACCATGCTTCCGTCGGCTGATTCGACTTGCGAAGCGGTAGCGGCGATATTGTCCGCTTACTCTTACGTCCGTCACGACCTAGAAACTCTATTTCCGTTAGCCCATCAGCACCGACCAACCCCAGCCCGTAAAGCACATCGGGGCTTGTCATAGTATAGGTGCTGATATATTTCAGCCACGGGCCGTTACCGGCGTAAAGCGGATCAACCGCCTTTTTAACCTGCTCGGGAGTATGCCCCCCTATCCTGAGCACTTTCGCGCCGAGCATCTCGGAATACTCAGCCCTGGCCTTTATGACATATAGCCCGTCGGAGAACCACCATACTCTGATTGGATAGCGCCTCAGTTCGCTACGGTTGCGAAGCAGGTAAAGACGCGTGTGCGCGTTATCAGAGATTGCCACGGCGCGCGCCAGCCCGACAATAATCTGCATCCCTGTTTTCGTCTGAGCAGACTCTTGAAGAGCGGCTATCATTTCTCGGAATCTCTTCCTCTTTTGTGGGCTGAAGCTTCGGTCATGAGCCAGGAATGAATCTACGGCGAACTGCAAGTCCTGTCGCCATTGTTCCGGCGTTAGGTTGAATTGCGTAGTGGTTTGTGATGATTGAACGAGTTGCGCACGCGCCCCTGAGCTAAGCTGAAGGACGCTAATGATAAGAGTCAGCGAAAGAAGGAACAGAACAGATTTAATCATAATTTTTGTTGGACAGAACCCTCAGAGTTTTTTATTTAAAGCGAGTGAATCAGCCCGCAGGCGGGCCAGCATTATTCAGCTCTAGTCGGAGAACACCGCGACCATTACTTTTATGGCATCTTTGATAGGATTCGGATGGGAGGCGGGAGTTTCGGCTTTAGCAGGACACAAAAAATGGTTACTAACGGAACTAAAAAATATTTGGAGAAAGTTAAGGTGAGCCGACCGACGGTATCTCGGAGGAGAAACAATGCAGAAGCGCAAACTTGGAAATAGCAACTTGGAAGTTTCGGCTCTAGGATTGGGCTGCATGGGAATGAGCTTTTCTTACGGCCCGCCCAAAGACAAGCAGGAGATGACCTCTCTTCTTCGGGCAGCCGTGGAACGCGGCATCACGTTCTTCGACACCGCCGAGGTTTATGGCCCGTTCTTAAACGAAGAGCTTTTGGGCGAAGCGCTCGCTCCCTTCCGCGAGCAAGTGGTCATCGCCACCAAATTCGGGTTCGACCTCAATCCTGATTTCGATCCCCGTGGGATGAAGGGTTCGCCCGGACTGAATAGTCGGCCAGAACACATCGCGCGGTCGGTCGAAGGCTCGCTCAAGCGACTCAAGGTCGAGACAATCGACCTGCTCTACCAGCACAGGGTTGACCCGGAGGTGCCCATTGAAGACGTAGCGGGCGTGGTGAAGGAACTGATTCAGGCGGGCAAGGTCAAGCACTTCGGCCTTTCCGAAGCAGGCGTGCAAACGATCCGCCGCGCACACGCAGTCCAGCCGCTCACAGCCCTCCAGAGCGAATACTCGCTGTGGACTAGAACCCCTGAGAAGGAAGTGATACCGACGCTTGAGGAACTAGGAATCGGCTTCGTGCCGTACAGCCCTTTGGGCAAGGGCTTCCTCACGGGCAAGATAGACGAAAACGCGACCTTTGACAGCTCCGACTTCCGCAGCACCCTCCCTCGCTTTACGCCGGAAGCTCTCAAGGCGAATCAGGCCTTAATTGATCTGCTCGGCGGCATCGCACAACGTAAGAAGGCGACTCCTGCTCAGATCGCGCTCGCGTGGCTGCTGGCCCAGAAGCTCTGGATCGTTCCCATCCCGGGCACCACGAAGCTGCATCGCTTGGACGAAAACATTGGGGCAGTCTCAGTCGAACTCACGCCCGACGATCTGCGTGACATAGATGAGGCCGCCTCAAAGATCACAGTGCATGGTGCTCGATATCCCGAAAACATCGAGCGAACGACCGGTCGCTGAGCGGCAAAAAATGTGTTCTCTGGTTGCATTACGGCCCCCGCAGCAGGCTACAAACGCGAGGCAAACGACTGCTACCATCAAGTGAAGGAATTCAGAAAATGGACATCAAAAGAAATGGCTCACAGCCTTCCGGCAAGGGGCCGGACGAGTATTTCACCGGCATTGTACGCATTGACCCACTGTTCGAGACACCCGATCCGGCGCGCGCGCGTGGGGCGAGTGTGACGTTCGAGCCTGGTGCCCGTTCCGCGTGGCATACGCATCCGCTCGGGCAGACGCTGATCGTCACTTCGGGGTGTGGGTGGGTGCAAAGCGAGGGCGGCCCGAAAGTGGAGATTCGACCGGGCGACGTGGTCTGGTGCCCGCCGAATGAGAGGCATTGGCACGGCGCCACGCCGACCACGGCAATGACGCACATCGCCATTCAGGAGGCGCTCGACGGCAAGGTCGTCGAATGGATGGAGAAGGTCAGCGACGAACAATACCAAGCCGAATTAAGTGCCGAATAAACGGATGGTTCGTTCTGTATATGACAGCATTCGCCGAATGGGAGAACTTCTACGTAATCGTCGGGTCGTCTGCCGGCGCGCTGATCGGGTTGCAGTTTGTCGTCATAGCCCTCATTGCCGAAATGCCGACCGCACGCGCTGACGCGCAAGCGGGAGACGCCTTTTCGACGCCGAGCGTTGTTCATTTCGGAGTCGTGCTGTTGCTGTCAGCGGTTGTGAGCGCTCCGTGGTACGGGATCGGCGCCGTCGCACTTCTTTGGGGCTTAGTGGGCTTCAGCGGGATAGTGTACGCCGTCGTCGTGGCTCGGCGTATGCGAGTGCAAACCGCCTACCGGCCCGTATTCGAGGACTGGTTGTTTCATGCGCTGCTTCCATTCGCGGCATACGCAATGCTAGCTGGATCGGCATTCGCGGCTTACTCCCATGCGCGCCCGGCCCTGTTCATCGTCGGCGCTGCTGCGCTGCTGCTCCTCTTTGTTGGCATTCACAATGCGTGGGACGCTGTCACGTACTACGTCTTTGTCAGGAGACGGGGACAGCGAGAGGCCGAGCGGAATCGCTGAGCTGGCATTTGTGTGACCTTACACCAAGTGGTTCTTGAAGCTTAAAAGTTTGCCCAACGACTGGCCCAACGAATCACCGACATGTCTGCCGTGGGAGGCCTTTCCATCACAAGTCACTGACTCGTGATTATTTTGGACAAAATCTATAGCAATTCTCAGTTGAGTGCGACTAAAGTCAGTACCGCCTGCGGTAGCGGGCGGGTCATCGTCGCAGCATCACCCGCCCGCTACCGCAGGCGGTACTGACCTGACCGCTTTGCCGCAGCATTCGCATTCAAGTGAGAACCGCTATAGGACATAAGAATGATTACCAGATGCCTTGTATACAGTTCGACCAGAAGCACTTTATTTAACTTCAACGCTTGCCTTTATACTTCTCCCTCCCATCGCGGTGCGACAAGGCGTCTGCGCCCGTCTTCGCTGAAAGTGATTCCTTCTTCGTCCAGGTCAACCCTGTCCCAGAGCTTGCAGGTCACCTGTTTGTGTGTTTGATCCAGACCTTCGCAGTAGTTGGTGTAGGTGCAGCGGCGAACTTCCTGGCCGCGCCCGGCTTTCACTTTCAGAAACCAGTCGGGGTCTGCAAGGGCTTGTCGGGCGAAGCCTATGATGTCTGCTTCGTTGCGTTGAAGGATTGCTTCTGCCTGCTCGAAAGTGGCTATGCCGCCGGTGGCGATAAGAGGCGTGCTGAATCCGGCGCTGTTGACGGCGCGCTTAATCTGGGCTACGAGCGGGACGTTGCGACCGAATGGGCCAACGGCGTCCGAGATAACGGTTGGCATGCACTCGTAACCGCTTCGTCCAGTGTAAGGATAGACAGCCCAACCAACTTTCGGCTGCTTCGCGTCCTCGAACTTTCCGCCTTTTGAGATGGAGAGAAAATCAAAGCCTGCGCGTGCGAACTCTACGCCGAAATGAACGGCGTCTTCTATGTGGCTGCCGCCTGCTATGACTTCATCAGCGAGAAAGCGCACGCCTACAGTGTAATCGTGGCCGACGCGCTCGCGCACACGTCTGTAAACTTCTAGCGGCAGTCGCACACGATTCTCTCTGGTTCCGCCGTAGCCGTCCTCGCGAGTATTTCGCGCGCTCAGGAATGAAGCCATAGTGTAGGCGTGCGCGTAGTGAAGCTCAACGCCATCGAATCCTGCACGCTGTGCACGCTCCGCCGCGTCTGCGAAAATTTCGGGCATGACTTCAGGCAGATTTCTTATGTGCGGAAGATGCGTGTCCGTTACGCGCTCACGATAGCCGAAACGCAAACTCTCTATCTCGCGCTCATCCAGAACCTGATCCAGCAACTCAGCGGGCGCGTCTTTCAGAAACGCGAGCACATCCGTCTCATTCCTATGAAGCCACGATTCATCATCGGTTATTTGCGTAAGCGCTTCACGATGGTTTCGATTCAATTTAAAGAAGCGCTCGAAGAATTTCGATTTTTCGGGGCGGCGCTTGACCGTGAGGAAATCTATTATCTGAATGAAGAGGCGCGTGCGCCCCAGGCTTGCTTGCCTGACGGTTTCAACCAGTTCTCGCAATCCGGGAATGAATCGGTCATGGCCTATGCGCAGCAGCGGCCCCGACGGAATATCCCGAACACCCGTAGCTTCTACTACAATCGCGCCCGGCTGACCTTCTGCGAAACGTCTGTACCAATCTAAATTGTCGCGCGTGACAAATCCGTCTTCGGTCGCGCGCCACGGAACCATCGCGGGAACCCACGTTCGGCTCTCAAGCTCTATTGGCCCAATGTGAATCGGCTGGAAAAGGAGAGACGACGCAGCCTCCTTCGCAGTAGGCCAGCGAGTTTCTGGAATCTGATAGCGAACGGGGTTCTGAGGATGCCATGTCATGCCAACAGAAGTTTATCAGGTTTGCACGGGCGTGAGTAATCGTAGACAGATTCAGGAAGAAGGGTTTCGGCTGACTTCAAGAATCTATCGAAAATCAGAATAAGTTGTTAAGATTAGCGTCCGTTAGTTTCAGGCTCGCCAAGGCCGTCGTGCCACGCATTCTGTCATCGAGCTGAAACCAGATTGACCTGATGGCTCGTATCTTCTCGCGGTAATTTTAAGATAAGCAACTTCGGTTTAACTCATAGATAATGGTCGCATCTTCCGAGCAATACAGTATGAATAAAAGGCTAAGGCTGCGGCTCATCCTGGTCTCTCTCTTCTACGCCCTGATGTTCACCTACGCGGGCGTGAACGCCTATCAGATTTTCAAGTTGACGCGCAGCGATCCGGGATGGGCGGCCAGACGTGCGGGCACTCGCGTGCGTATCAGTCGCGTGACGCCCGGCGGTTCCGCGTCTGCACTTCACACTGGCGACGATGTCATCTCAGTTAACGGCCAGCCAGATGAGCATGCGTCGCTAGCCTCCACATACAGCCTCAACCCAGGAGAACCCTACACGATGGTCGTCGAGCGAGACGGGCAGAGGCTTGAATTTAATTTTCGGACTGTGACCGTTTCCCTCAGCCTCTGGCTCATCCTGCTCACGCTGGCCGCGTTTCTCCCCGCAATATTTCTTTCGACCGGGCTGACGGTCTTCCTGCTCAAGCCTTTTAATAAGCAGGCGTTGCTGCTTGCTCTCACGTTCGGCCTATTCGTTCCGCCAATGGCCTATCACTGGTTCAATGGCTTGCCCGCGCTATTGGCCGCAGTGTTGTACGTCGGGCCACTCGTCACGCCGCTCGCGTTCTTTCTAATACTCCATTTCTTCCTGATTTTCCCGGAGCCTTCGCCCGTCTTGCGCCGTTTCCCGCGACTTGAGTGGTCTCTTTATCTGCCATATTTTCTGCTGATTCTGCCTAGTGACTTAGCGGGCGCGCTGCCCCGTGGAATAGCGGAGAGGTACGCTCAGATTGATAATTTGGGATGGCTTGTAATCAACCTGAACTTCGCTTTCGCATTCCTCTCGCTGATAGTCAATTATCGTCGAGCTAACAAAGTAGCAAAGCGAAAGATGCGCGTAGTTGTCGCAGGCATGATCGCTGGAATGCTGCCCGGCATCATAGTCTTTTTCACTTTGCCTTGGTTTGACTTCTCCAGAATTAGTCCAACGGTTGGTGAATGGCTCCCTGTTGTTGCGGCATTGGCGTTCTCGCTCATGCCGCTCTCGTTCGCCTACGCCATAGTCCGCCATCAGGTGATTCCCGTCAGCCTGATGATTCGCCGCAGCGTTCAATACCTGCTTGCTAAAAACGCGCTGCGCATACTTCTCGCTCTGCCAGCCATCGGCATCATTCTTACAATCTACTCGAACCCGAACCGCACGCTCTCTGAAATAATCTTTCATAACTCGCTCTACTTCTACCTGCTCGTCATCGCAGCAGCCGCCGTCGGCTTGCGTTACAGAAAGAAGTTGACCATATGGATTGATCGAAAATTTTTCCGCGAGCATTACGACCGGGACAAAATCCTGCGCGACCTTGTTGACGAAGTGAAGAGGGCGGATTCTATTTCAGAGATGTCCAGACGAGTGAGCGAGCAGGTTGAGCGCTCGCTGCATCCTGAGCACCTTTATCTATTCTATCGCGAAGAAGAACGACCCGAATTCTCGCTTGGCTATTCGTCTGGTGGTTCTACGCAGCGGTTGAGCATCCCTGAAGAGTTCCGCCTGCTTCGCTTCATGGAGGATCAGGGCGGGGCGCTGGATTTTCCTTTTCCCCAAAAAAACAATTTGCCGCAGGGCGAGAAGGAATGGCTCGCACGTCTGGGAACGAATCTAATTGTGCCTATGACGGGCACGGACAATCGCCTTGCGGGACTCTTTCTTCTTGGGCCAAAAAAATCGGAAGTGCCTTACACTGCAAATGACCGCGAGCTATTGGAAACGCTCGCAGACCAGATAGCAATCGTTTACGAGAACGTGCGTTTGAAAGAGCGTGTTGACCGCGAGCGTAAAGTGCGGTACGAAGTTTTGACGCGAATCGAGAAACAGAATATTTCTCTTCTGAAAGAGTGCCCCACATGCGGCGCTTGCTTTGACGGCCCCGTTCAAACTTGCCCGAACGACCGAAGCGAATTAACTTTGACTCTTCCCGTAGAGAGAACTATAGAAGGTCGTTACAGGCTAGACCGTCTTCTTGGACGTGGCGGCATGGGCGCTGTTTACGAAGCTATGGATTTGAGATTAAGCCGCCGTGTCGCAATCAAGATTCTTACAGGCAGCATGTTTGGCAACCGCGACGCGCTTCGCAGATTCGAGCGTGAAGCTCAGGCGAGCGCTCGCTTGAGTCACAGGAACATCATAACGGTTTACGATTACGGCGTGCTCTCTACAGAAGGCGCTTATCTTGTGATGGAGCTTGTGCGAGGCCAGACATTGAGCGCCGCGATTAAAAGAGGCGGGCAAATTCCCAAAAACGTGGCCGCAGATTTGTTCGACCAGATTCTTGAAGACGTGAAGGCCGCGCACCAGGCCAGCATAGTGCACCGCGACCTGAAGCCCGAAAATATTTTCATCACGCAGGATGACGATGGCCGCCTGCACGTCAAGATTCTTGATTTCGGTCTGGCAAAGATTACGCAGCCGGAGGTCGTCGGCACGAGCGACGGACTCGCGCCCGTGACCACGCCCGGAACTATCATGGGCACGTTCGGCTACATGTCGCCTGAGCAGTTGACGGGCGCGCACGTTGACCATGGTGCGGACATCTTTTCGCTCGGCGTGATTGTCGTCGAAGCTCTGACCGGGCAGCGACCCTTCACAGGCAGAACCTATCACGAACTTTTGTCCAATATTCTACAGAGCGAATTTCACATTCGCGGCTCTTCGCCTGAAATTCGGCAACTCGATGAAGTTCTCCAAAAATGTCTGGCGAAGGAGCGCGAGCGCCGTTATTCCTCCGCCGTAGAGATGCAGAAAGATTTAATTCCCGCGATTCGCCGATGCCCCACGCTCTCATCTCACGAACCGACCAATCCCGAAGCGGAGACATTCATCTTCGAGAGTTAACAGTTAAAAGTGGAAGCGGGGGCAAGCCCACCTTCCAGACCTATGAGATTAAGGGGCTTGAGTTTTCGGTCCTAACTGCTCAACTCTATTCATCTCATGGTCAGGAAGGCGGGCTTGCCCCCGCTCTTTTGTTATGCAGATGGACGAAGCCCGCGCATATGAATATACTGCTTTTGAAAAGTAGCTTACATATTGTTCGGAGGAGCGGTTTTTGGCGGACGACCTTCTAAAGTGGCGCAACCACTTTCCTATCTTGGAGAAGACTGTGTATCTGATCTCGCACAGTCTGGGCGCAATGCCGCGCGAGACTTACGAGAGCTTGCACGAGTACGCAGAGGCTTGGGCGACGCGCGGCGTGCGCGCATGGGCAGAAGGCTGGTGGGACATGCCCGTGACTCTGGGCGACGAAGTAGCGCGCATCATAGGCGCAAGCCCCCAGACGGTCGTCATGCACCAGAACGTTTCTATCTGCCAGTCGCTCATACTCTCCTGCTTCGACCCAACTCCGAAGAGAAACAAGATAGTTTATTCGGAACTGAACTTCCCTTCTGTGATGTATGTGTATGAAGCTCACGCGCGCGAAGGAAGATTCCGCATAGAGACTGTAAAGTCGGATGACCGTATGACCGTTCCGCTCGAACGAATGCTCGCAGCGATTGACGAAGAGACGCTGATTGTTCCCATCTCGCACGTGCTATTTAAGAGCGCATTTTTGCAGGACGTTCGGGCGATTACAGAAAGAGCGCATGAGGTCGGCGCGCATGTCGTGCTTGATACTTATCAGTCGGCGGGCACAGTTCCATTTAGCGTCAAAGATTTGAATGTTGATTTCGCAACGGGCGGCTCAGTGAAATGGCTGTGCGGAGGCCCCGGCGCTGGCTATCTTTACGTGCGGCCTGACCTGCAAACGAAATTGGAGCCGAAGACTACTGGCTGGATGGCTCACGAATCGCCTTTCGCTTTTGAAGGCGGCGCGATTCGTTACGCGCCGAACGTCGCACGTTTCTTGCACGGCTCGCCCGCAATCCCTGCGCTTTACGCAGCGCGCGCGGGCTACCGCATCATCAATGAAATCGGAGTGCCAGCCATACGCGAGAAGAACATGCGTCAAACGCAGCTTCTCATAGAGATGGCGGAAGAAGCCGGGTTCAGAGTGAGCAGCCCGCGCGATCCTGTGAGGCGCGGCGGCACAATAACAGTCGCAATCGATCACGCTGCGGCTGTTACCAAAGAACTAATCCGCCGCGAATTCATAGTTGACTATCGCCCCGGCGCAGGCGTGCGCATCTCGCCGCACTTCTACACAAAGGACGAAGAACTCGAACTCATCATAAAAGAGATGCGCAAGATAATTGACACACGCGCCTACGCCGAGCACGAAGCTGCGGGAGCAGCGTTTTAAGATAAGTCTGGAGCCCGGTTATTTTCGATTTTAGATTTTGGATTTTCGATTGGAAGAAGCGGAAAAGCTCTTTAATCGAAAATCGCAAATCTAAAATCGAAAATCAATCTGACTCCAGACTCCAGACTTTTTATGAAAGATTACGGAACCAATCCACCGCTCTCATATAACAAATACCTGCGCGTGCCGGATTTGATTAACTTGCAGGATTGCTTGTCCGACCCTGCGCATCATGACGAACTATTGTTCATAACGATTCACCAGACTTATGAATTGTGGTTCAAGCAGATTCTTCACGAGGTTGATGCTGCAATCGTTCACATGAACGAAGACCGTGCGATTCGTGCTTCGCGTGCGCTTGCTCGTGTGGTCGAAATTGAAAAGGTTCTGATCGCGCAGATTCACATTCTTGAAACGATGACGCCTATAAGTTTTCTGGCTTTTCGTGACGAACTGAACCCTGCGAGCGGTTTTCAGTCAATGCAGTTCCGAGAAATTGAGTTCTCTTCAGGTCTGAAATCGAAAAACATCCTGCATGAATTTCAAAATGATGAGTTTGCGCAAGCGCGATTACGTGCCCGTCTTGATGGCCCAACACTTGGCGAAGCTTTTTATGTTCTACTCAGTCGGCGCGGCTTCGATGCGCCCGCCGATTGCGCCACACTTGATGAAGAAGAGCGCCGAAAACTTTACGGCAAGCGCACGCGCGCCATCCTGGAAGTTCTCACACACTTCGAGGAACGCTTTGAAGAATTCCAGCTTGCGGAAAAGATGATTGAGCACGATGAATATTTCTCGCTCTGGCGCTCTCATCACGTGAAGATGGTTGAACGCATGGTCGGCTCAAAGCGCGGCACGGGCGGCTCGGAAGGTGTAGGCTATCTTCGCACCACGCTCGACAAAAAATTCTTTCCCGAATTGTGGGAAGCACGCACCTACTTGGACATACGTCACGGCGAGGCGGGCTGTCCTTTCACAGGCCATGAATGAAGATTGAGTTCCCTGAAAAATTTAATATGAGCGACTATTTCCTCTATCACAACGTGGAGGAAGGGCGCGAGACGAAGACCTGTCTCTATTACAACGACGAACGGTACACGTATGCCGAAGCTGTGCGTATGTCCAATCGCGCGGGGAACGCTCTGCGCGAGGCTGGCGCAAGGGTAGAAGACCGCGTGCTGATTGTGCTGCCGGATTGTCCGCAGTTCGTGTGGACATGGTTTGGCGCGAGCCGCATAGGCGCAGTCATCACAATGGTCAACCCGCTGCTTCCAGCCGACGATTACAAATATTATCTCGAATACACAAGGGCGCGCGTAGCGGTCATTCACGAATCGGTTCTTAAAAATTTCGCTGAAGCCGCAGAAGATGCAAGATACCTTCGCAATGTTCTGGTGGTAGGCCGAGAGTGCGGAGGCTTTTACTCTTTCGATAAAGTTCTCTCTGTAATGCACGAGTGGTTGACGCCCGCAGACACGCATCGTGACGATATAGCCATCTGGCTCTTC
This sequence comes from Acidobacteria bacterium 13_1_20CM_3_53_8, assembly GCA_001920415.1. Taxonomy (GTDB): domain Bacteria; phylum Acidobacteriota; class Blastocatellia; order Pyrinomonadales; family Pyrinomonadaceae; genus 3-1-20CM-3-53-8. The sequence continues at coordinate 82,926 of MNJR01000093.1, forward strand.
ACCTCCGGCTCTACGGGTCATCCGAAGGGCGCAGTGCATTTGCAGCACGACCTTCCCTACAACACTGAGGCTTATGCGAAGCGAGTTCTGGGGATGAACGAGAACGATTTGACAGTTTCTGTGCCGAAACTCTTCTTCGGTTACGCTACGGGCACGAACCTGCTCTTCCCTTTCGCCGTTGGCGGCGCGACGGCGCTATTTAGCGAGCGCTCTACGCCTGAAAAAATTTTTGAAGTCATAGAAAAATTTCGTCCGACTGTGTTGACCAGCGTGCCTACGATGATAAATGCTATGTTGAATACGGAAGCAGCGAGCGCTTCGAGTTTATCCAGCTTGCGCTTCTGTCTTTCGGCTGGCGAGGCTCTGCCCGTAGAGCTTTACGAACGATGGGTGAAGACTTTCGATGTAGAAATCCTGGACGGCATAGGTTCGGCTGAGATGTTTCATATCTACATCACGAACCGTTTGGGCGATGTGAAGCCCGGAAGTTTGGGAAAAATCGTTGATGGTTATGAAGCCGTGGTCGTTGACGCTGATGGCAAAGAAGTTCCTGCGGGCGAGATGGGGACGCTGAAAGTTAAGGGCGACTCGGCTGCGCTCTGCTACTGGAACGCGCACGAAAAATCTAAAGAGACTTTCGCGGGCGACTGGTGCACTACAGGCGATCAATTCCACGTGGACGCGGACGGCTATTACTGGTATCACGGGCGCACGGACGACATGCTCAAAGTTTCTGGCATCTACGTTGCGCCCGCAGAGATTGAGAATTGCCTGCTGCAACATGAAGCCATTTTGGAAGCTGCGGTCGTAGGCCACTACGAGGGCGACGGTCTAACAAAACCAAAAGCTTTTATAGTCGTGCGCGATCAATTCACGCCCGATGATGAGTTGGCTCAGGAGATTAAAGAGTTCGTCAAAACAAGAATCGCCCTCTACAAATACCCGCGCTGGATCGAGTTCGTTTCTTCGCTGCCGAAGAACGACCGGGGAAAGATAGATAGAAAAGCACTAAAGGTAAAAAGGCAAAAGTAAAAAGGTAAAAGGGATAAGGACTAAAGCATTTAATTAAAAATTTAAAATTGGTTTCAGCTTCACTTTTACCTTTTGCCTTTTTACTTTTGCCTTTATTCTTATGCCCTTTTCCACACGCATCACCGTGCGCTTCGGCGACGCAGACCCGGCTGGGTTGGTTTACTATCCTGTCATCTTTCATTACCTGCACGTCGCAATGGAAGAATTTTTCGCGGCGCGTTGCGGAATTGCTTACCAGAAGATGATTGAAGAAGAGCGGCTGGGGTTTCCTACGGTGAATGTGAAGATGGAATTTTTCGCGCCTCTTGTTTACGGCGACGAGGCCGAGATAGAGCTTTACGTTTCGAGCGTAGGCATGAGTTCCGCAGTCTTCGAGTACAGTGTGCGCCGCGCGAGCGATTTGAAGCTATGCGCGCGTGCTACGTATGTGCAGGTGGCTATGAACCTGTACGAGCGGCGCGCAGTGACCATTCCAGACAAATACCGCGACGCCTTCGCGCGTAGCGCGGAATAAAAGCCCACGTGCGTGTCGTCTGAGATACACACCTGAGACTGCCGTGTGTCCATTACTGTGAACACATGACACACTTTGAAAGCCCGCATACGAATCCAGATTACAGCCCGCCGTGACGGGAAGTAATGCGCCGGGCGAACCATTGCACCCCTCAAAAGCTCTGATTTTTTAATGTTTCCGCCTGGCGTTTTGCCGATGACTCTATCTTTTGCCACAGTTCGCCCGGCGCATTCTCCCTAAAATGTTTTCCAGCACGTTACTTGCTTGAAAGTAGCGGTTCAGTTTGAAATTGAAGAGCAGTAACATGTTGGCTTTAATTCTCAAACTGACTTACTATCCTTGAAATGCATAATGCATTGAAATATATAATGCGTTTCTGACATAAGGTATAAGATCATAGCTACTAATCGCTGGTGATAGTGATTCAACCGTCGCTCAATAAGTAACTCGGAATAACTCGCCAGAAGTGATAGCTTGTAGGCCGCATTTTTCTCGATTTCGAATCAGGGTTAGTCTCAGGTACGCCCGGAGACCGTTGGGACGAGAATTCTCTGATGCGCGTTCTCCCATTAAATGTATCAGTTGAGGATCGTATGATCTGTCTGATGAGGCTAATTCTGGCCTCGTCGGCGCTGCTCATCATCTACATAGACCCCGCAGAGCCTGATCGCTATGTGGGGATCACTTATGGCGCGCTCGTCCTCTACACAATCTACAGCGCAGCCCTCTACATCATCTCGGTACGCTGGAATTCGCTCCTGGGCGCTTTCCGGCAGTGGTCGCACTGGGTGGACGTAGCGTGGTACTTGCTCTTTATAGCCCTCAGCAGTGGGACAAACAGCCTCTTCTTTTTCTTCTTCTTCTTTCCGATTCTTGTGGCCTCTTTCAGGCATGGATTCAAGTCCGGCCTCAGCGTAAGCGTCGTCTCCACCGTGTTCTTCATCGTCGTCGGCTACGCCGCAGCGCCCGGCGGATCAAAGTTTGAATTGAACCGCTTCCTGCTGCGACCGATTTACCTGCTCGTCCTGAGTTACATGATGGCTTACTGGGGCGGTTTCGAGATTATGCTTAAGCGCAGGCTCGCGCTCCTCAAAGAAGTTATGACGCTCTCAAACCCGCGCTTCGGAATTAGCCGTACAATAGGCTCGATAATGAAGCGCCTGTGCGAATTTTATGATGCAGACCACTGCTTGGTCATTTCGCATGATGAATCCTCGGACGGATACATTATGCGTCGCGTTGACAGATGGGACGACGGTGAAGCCACGCGACCCGAACCGTTAGCGCCGGAACTCGCGCGGCTGCTTCTCTCCATCCCGCAAGAGAGCGCTATTATTTACAAGCGCGCGCGCGACAAGTGGATGGGCAGAGGCTCAGGCTACTACGCGTATGATACCGAAAAGTGCGAGCGAGTGATGGGAGGAACAGACGCGTGCGAATTGCTGGCGACGACCCTCGACGCAGAATCTTTCATCACTGTGCCGCTACGCTACCGCGACCAAATAATAGGGCGGCTTTATCTAGCCTCACGCCATGCCGCGTTCAACGAATCGGATGTAGACTTCCTTTTACATGTCATAGAGCAAGTCGTCCCCATTATTGACAACATACGCCTGGTTGACCATCTGGCTTCGGACGCCGCGCGAGAAGAGCGCCAGAAGATAGCGCGCGACATTCACGATAGCGTCGTACAGCCTTACATAGGGCTGCAACTCGGGCTGGCCGCAATAAACGAGAAACTCTCCGTAGGCGGCTTTAATATCAGGAACGATGTCGCGCGCCTGTTCGATTTGACGAACACAGAGATTGCGGAGATGCGCAGCTATATTAAAGGGCTGCGCGGCGAGGATAATAAAGTTGAATCAAGCCTGCTCCTGGCTGTGCGCCGCTACGCGGCAAAACTCTCTGAGGCAACGGGTCTTCCCATTGAAGTCGAAGCACCTGCGACGGGGATTCATATTAATGACCGGCTCGCCGCCGAAGCGTTTCAGATGGTGACCGAAGGCTTGAGTAACATCAGACGGCACACGCGTTCCAAGAGCGCGCGGCTGGGCTTTAACTTCACGGAGGAGCATTTCTTGATTGAGATAGAGAACGTAGTGGAGAGTGCTGGCGCGACCAATCCCTTTACGCCGCGCTCTATCATGGGACGCGCCGAAGCGCTCGGCGGTCAGGCGCGCGTCGAGCGAAAAGAGAGCGGCGCGACGCTTATACTGATTGAAATCCCACTCTGACAAGGACGTAGAAGCGGAAGGTCTCATGCTCCCACAAGAGACAAAACCCATACGCATCTTGCTCGTTGACGATCAAAGAAGCATACGTGAAGGCTACAGAATGCTTCTTGAAGTCCAACCTGACATAAAAGTTGTGGCCGAGACCGGGAGAAGCGACGAGGCACTGGAGTTGGCCTCGCGCGAGGCCGTTGACATCATTCTGCTTGACCTTGACCTGGGCGCTCAAAGTCCTGAGAGCGGGTTGGACATTATTACGAAACTGAGGGCTGCCAATACGGAAGCTCTCATACTCATACTGACCGGAGCCTCCGATCTTGAAACGCATCAGGAGGCCGCCAGGCGCGGAGCTATGGGTCTGGTCAACAAGGATCAGTCGTTTCAATTCATAGTCAAGGCCATCAGAAAAGTTCACGCCGGAGAGGCATGGTTCGACCGCGCGCTATTCGGCGCTATTCTGACGGAAAGGGGCGACGCGGCGCGCAAGGCAGAAAACCCCGAAGTCATAAAGATAGCCTCGCTCACCGAGCGCGAGTTGGAGATCATTAAGCTGGTAGGCCACGGCCTGAAGAACAAGGAGATAGGACAGCAGCTTAATCCTCACATAGGCGAGACGACCGTGCGCAACCACCTGAACACCATCTTCAACAAGCTGGAAATCAAGGGTGGACGGTTCGAGTTGCTCATCTACGCCTACCGCCACGGACTTGCCTCTCCTCCTATACTGGAAAACAACTGATCCAATTGCGGATTGCGGAATATTAAGGATTGATTCATTGGTTCATTGGCTCATTGAATCAATGAATCAATCTATTAAATCCGCATTCCGCAATCCGCAATTGAGTAGGTTGGTACAAATGTACTACTGCGCGGGTAACAGTTATCACCTCAAGAAAGGGACTACCTTCTCATGCGCCAGAGCGGAGCGTTCATGTATCTTGCGACTATTAAAGTCGGCAAGAAAAGAGTGGAATATGCTCACCCCCATGACAGAGATCATTGAAGAGAGGTTTGCTGACCAGAATTCGTTGACAATCTACGCGGACGAGCGACGCTCTCATCCACGCGTGCAGATTCGCTTCCCCGCCACTGTCAAAGGCGTGGACGCAAACGGCAAGGCTTTTGAGACCGAGACCTTGCTGAAAGACTTGAGCGTCAACGGTCTTTTCTTGAAATTGGAGCAGCAAGTCAGCGAGGGCGTAGAGGTTTGGGTCACCATCCAACTTGCGCTCGGCCCGACCACTGGCTTACGCGTACCGCGTGTGGTCGTACGTGGCTTCACCAAGCGAGCCGAACCACAGCCAGATGGCAAGACCGGACTGGCCGTCTCAATCACTCATCACAAATTTCTCTAAGAGCTTAAGCTCCAGAGAATCCGCTTAAGGCAATCATTATCCGAAAGATTTCCGAAAGCTGACCCAGATAACCTAACAGTAGCTAGAAAGGATCGCCCCCTATGAGAACGAACTCCTCCCCCGATTCAACCTTTGTCAGTAGTGTCCTAAGCAGATTGCATCTCACGAGCGCACGTGCACGTCTCGCAGCACTGTTCGCGCTCGTTATCTTGGCAAGCACCGTAGCTCTCTCATCTACCTCTTCAGCGAGTTCGGTGATAGGCAAGCTCTTTGGCGCCTCCCCTAAGGCTACCCAGTCTGTCAAACACAGGAACGGCGGCGCGCCTGCTGCCAATAGCGCGGGCGCTATGTTGGCAAACATAGCGGCGAGCGCTTCTCTCAGTATCGCGCGCCATGGACATACGGCAACCCGGCTTGACAGCACACATGTGCTGATCGCAGGCGGCGACGCGAGCGGAACTGCAGAAATCTTCGATTCGAGCAGTGGCACATTCTACGCGACGGGCAGCATGAGCATTCCCAGGACTGACGCGGCGGCTGTCAGCCTTGGGGACGGGCGAGTGCTCATATCGGGCGGGCAGAGCAACGGCGAGGCAGTAGCCTCCGCAGAGATATATGACCCGGCAAGCGGCACCTTCAGCAATGCTCCTGACATGAGCACGGCACGTGCGGGGCACAGTGCTACGGCTCTCTCGGGCGGCAGCATTCTGATGGCGGGCGGCGACGCCGATGGCAGCGCGGAGATTTATATCCTGTCTTCGAACAACGGCGACATAGGTGGGGCACGCTCCAAGCGAGCCGTTTATCCTATGGACGCGGCTCGCTTCGGGCACTCGGCGGCTCTTATGCTGGACGGTAAGGTCTTGATAGTCGGCGGACGTGACGCCGACGGCAATGCCCTCTCTTCGGGCGAGGTTTTTGATTCCGGGAAGCAAAGGTTCTTTGCAGCGGGCGAGATGCAGGATGCGCGCGTGCGCGCCACGATGCACGTGCTGTTCGACGGTAAGGTTCAGATCATAGGCGGCAACGACCATCGCTCGATGGAGCTTTACGACCCGGCAGTGGGCAACTTCGGCGGGCACGCACATCTGCCGCCCGACGGTGATGAGCACGCCAACCTAATCAACCAGATCATGAATACGCCGTCTCGCGCGGCGCTCTTCAACAGCGGGCAGACCATAACGGAGATTCCCTCCGCGGGTCAGGCGCTGGTCGCAGGCGGCGTTGACGGCAACGGCAACCCAAGCAACTCTGCATCCATTTACAATAGCTCTCCCGCAAGCGTAACGACTGACAGGCTCGACTACGCGCCGGGCACGCCCGTACATGTCTCCGGGCGTGGCTTCCAGGCGTACGAGTCGGTCACCGTAATGCTGCACGAAGACCCGCATATTGATACCGAGAATCCGCATACTTTTAATGTCCAGGCCGATGCAGAAGGTAGCTTCGAGTTTTCAGAGTATGCGCCTGAGGACGCAGATGTTGGCGTGACCTACGTTCTGGCCGCGGTGGGTCAGACTTCCGGTCGGGCAGCGCAAACTACGTTTACTGACGGCAATCTAAAAGTCATAGTACTGCCGGCCCCGGCGTCAGGGACTAGTCCTGACCTCTTCGCCACCGTTACTGCTGTGAGCTACTCCACACTCGACTGTGCTACTGGCGGCGGTACCGTGACCGGCACGACCACCGTCAATGTTGATAATAAGCAGAGCGGTGGTGGCACTATTGTTACCTCTGGTAATAACAGTTCCGCGCTAATTACAGCTTCCGCTACATCGGGCACGGCTCAGGGGCTAACCAACGGTCCTGCATTCAAAGCGTGGTACGCCGCCATTGGCGGGACGCCGACCACCAACGCCTCAGTCTGCGTTAACTTCACGAGCTCAAGCACCCAGACTTGGTACGCGGCCTACGGCGGCCCGACCAAGTTGGTCTTTATCAATCTACCAAGGACTACGGTTGTAAACCAGTGCAGCGGTTCGCTACAGATCCAAGCACTGGAACTTTCTACAGCGATAGCAACTGCACCACGCCGATTACCAGCACGCCTATCGCCGCGACCGGAAATACCACGTCCCTGTTCTACTATAGGGACAACACCGTAGGCGCTCCTCTCCTCAAGGGGCACGGCGACCAGACTTCACTGACTGACGCCACCCAGGCCACGACCATAATAGCCTCCTGCGTCCCGCCCAGCGGCATCAGCATCAGTGGCGGCGGCCCCTACAAGGTTGGGGACTCGTTGACCCTTACGGCCAACGTGACCGCTGGTACACTGCCTCTTACCTACACATGGAAGAAAGGCAGCACTACCATCGCTACCCACACCAACGTCAACTCGCTCAGCGACACGTACACCATCAACTCGCTCGTAAGTGGGGATGCAGGTACATACACGGTACAGGTTTCCAACAGTTGCGGCACGGGCATCGCCTCGGACAACAGCACCAGTGTGACCGTTAGTCTGCGATTGGCTTCCATCGCCGTGAGCTTCGCTTCAAACCCAATTACCTACGGCGGCAACACTTCGGCTACGGCCACTGTTACTGATACCGACACCGGTACGAAAATTACCCCTAGCGGTACAGTGACCTTCAGCAGCGACAGCAGCGACAGCTTCTCCAGCACAACTTGCTCTCTAGTGGCGGGCGTGCTGGGCACAGCCACGTGCAGCGTCACGGTGACGCCAACGCACGCCAGCATTCACAACATCAGCGCCGGTTGGCCGGGCGATAGTTCGCACAGCGCGCCTTCTAACGGGAGCAGCCCACTGACGGTTAATCCGAAGACTGTAACGGCGTCTGTGACAGCGACGAATAAGACGTATGACGGCAACAATTCGGCTACGATTAATAGCTGCGCTCTGAGCGGCGTGATTAATAGCGATGTCGTGACCTGCTCGGCGGCGGGTCCGAACACGTTCGACAACAAGAACGTGGGTACGGGCAAGACTGTGACGGCAACGAACATCAGTCTAGGCGGCGCGAATTCGGGCAATTACACGCTCAGTTCGACCTCCGCCGCGACCACAGCCAACATCACTGCGCTGCATATCACTGGCAGCTTCACGGCCAGCAACAAAGTGTATGACGGTAACAACTCAGCCACAGTGCTGACCCGCTCACTCAGCGGTGCAATCGGCG
>MNJR01000154.1 GCA_001920415.1 Acidobacteria bacterium 13_1_20CM_3_53_8
GCCCACGATCGATCACATCGGCGTATCTCGCAAGATTGCTTCGGCAGAAAACCGTTCGCGGTTGCGTCGCCTCGTTGGTGAGGCGCGCGGCAGTTATCCGGGCGGCTTTATCGTGCGCACTGCGGCTGGCGGGGCTTCGGACGAAGAGATTCGAACGGACATCGAGTTCCTCGGCAAAACCTGGAACGAAATTAAGGACCGCAGTGAGCAGCGCAAATCTCCCGCTCTGCTGCACCGTGACCTCAACCTCGTTGAGCGCATCTTGCGTGATTACGTCAGCGATGATTTCACGGCCATCTGGATTGACAGCGAAGAAGAGTACGGCAAAGTCGTCGATTTCGTGAGCCGGTTTCAACCCAAGCTGGTGAGCCGCGTCAAGCTCTACAGCAAGGAAACGCCCATCTTTGAGGAGTTCGGTATTCAGCACGAACTCGACAAAGCCTTGCGCGCCAAAGTCTGGCTAAAGTCTGGCGGCTACATCGTCATCAATCACACCGAAGCCCTCGTGGCCATCGACGTCAACACCGGAAAATTCGTCGGCAAAGGCTCCACGCGCCTCGAAGACACCATCGTCAAAACGAATCTCGAAGCCGTAAAAGAGATCGTTCGCCAGATTCGTCTTCGTGATCTCGGCGGCATCATCGTGGTCGACTTCATTGACATGGAAGAACGCCGCAATCGCGAAAAGGTTCTCGTCGCTCTGCAGCAGGCTCTGGAGCAGGATAAGGCTCCGTCCAAGGCGCTCTCCTTCAACGAATTCGGGCTTGTCTGTATTACTCGCAAGCGCACCAAGCAGGCGCTCGAGCGCGTGCTCTGCCAGCCGTGCCCGTATTGCACCGGCTCCGGCATGGTCAAATCCATTCCCACTCTGTGCTACGAAATTCAAGCTGAAGCGCGCAAGATGGCGGTCGCTGCCGACTCCGAAACGCCCAATCTAACCCTGCGCGTGCATCCGGAGATCGCTAAAGCGTTGAAAACGCGCGAATCCATGCTCATCGACGAACTGGAACAGACCACCCACAAACACGTAATCATCCAGTCGGACGCCACTCTGCACTGGGAGCAGTACGACATCTGCTGAAGTGGGACAGGCTTTAGCCTGTCCTCTTCCAGTCGTCTATGTAAACAAAACTGTCATCCCGACCGGTAGGATGCGCTCTCGCGCATCCTAAGGCGGAGGGATCTGCTTTTTCTGTTGTCTCGCTCGTCTTTCCTAGTGGCAGTACAGGGAGCGGTACGATCTGCTGAAGTGGGACAGGCTTTAGCCTGTCCTCTTCCAATCGTCTATGTAAACAAAACTGTCATGCCGACGTTAGGATGCGCGGAGACCATTCGCTTTTCCAACAGAATTTCAGTCGCTCGCTCTCGCCATTCACAAATTTTCGCTGTGCTATCATCTCCGCATGACCGCGCGCATTCTCGATGGCGCAAAAATTCGCGACGAAATCTTCTCGGAACTCGGCGTTGAAATCGCGCGCCTCACCGCTGAGGGCATCCGCCCCGGCCTTGCCGCTGTACTCGTCGGAGAAAATCCCGCCTCCCAGCTTTACGTCAAATCAAAAATCGCCGCCTGCGAGCAGCTCGGCCTCGCAAGTTGGCTGCACACCGCGCCAGCCTCCAGTACCACCGACCAAATGCTCCGCCTGATCCATCAACTAAATGGCGACGACGCCGTCGACGGTATCCTCATCCAGCTCCCCCTGCCGCCTCAGGTTGACGCTAAGCGCGTCCTCGAAGCCGTCGATCCCGCAAAAGACGTCGACGGTTTCCATCCCGTGAGCCTCGGCCGCCTCGTAAGCGGCCGCCCCGGACTCGTTGCCTGCACGCCCGCGGGCTGCATGGAAATTCTTCGTCGTAACAGCATCGCCATCGAAGGCGCCAATGCCGCCGTCCTCGGTCGCAGCGACATCGTCGGCAAACCGATGGCCCTGCTCCTCATGCACGCCAACGCCACCGTAACCATTTGTCATTCGAAAACGCGCGATCTTCCCGACGTCCTCCGCCGCGCCGACATCATCGTCGCCGCTATGGGCAAAGCCGGTTACGTCCAACCCGACTGGATTCGCCCCGGAGCAACTGTCATCGATGTCGGCACCAATCGCGTCACCGATCCCGCCGAAGCCGCGCGCCTCTTCCGCAACTTCCCTGCCCGCCTAGAAAAATTTCACGCTAAAGGCGCCACGCTCGTAGGCGACGTGCATCCCGACGCCCTCAATGTCGCGGGCGCGCTCACTCCCGTGCCCGGCGGCGTTGGGCCGATGACCATTACCATGCTCATGAGCAACACGGTGAAAGCCGCGCGCCTTCGCCGAGGCTTCGCTGAAACCACCGCCGCCCCGCACATCGCCGGTGCGCGATGACACTTCCATGCTGCGCCTTGGCCTGACCGGAGGCATTGCCAGCGGCAAAAGCACGGTGGCCGCCATGCTGCGAGAAATAGGCTTGTCGGTGCTCGACGCCGATTCGCTCGCCCACACGTTCCTCGAGCCCGGCCAGCCTGCTTACCACGAAATCCTGCGCGAATTCGGACCGGAAATTCTTGGCCTCGGTGGCGGTGTCGACCGCGCGAAGCTCGCCGCCGTAGTCTTTGCCGATCCCCAGAAACTCGCTCGCCTCAACGCCATCATTCACCCGCGCGTCGAATCAGCCGTTCAGCAGCAATTCGAGGAATGGTCCCGCAACGACGCTCACGACGCCGCGTTTGTCGAAGCCGCTCTCCTTGTTGAAGCCGGTTATCTTCCCAAACTCGACGGCCTCGTGGTCGCTTGGTGCCGCCCCGAGCAGCAACTCGAGCGCCTCCTCGCTCGCGGTCTCACCGAACAGGAAGGGCGTCAGCGCATCGCCGCCCAACTCCCTATTTCAGAAAAACTCCGCCTGGCCACCGAAAAAATCGACTGCTCGGGAACTCTCGAAGACACACGTCGCCAAGTCGCCGCACTCACCGCTAAGCTTCGCCAACACAGGGGAGGATTGTCATCTTGAACCTACCCGAAAGCACGCTGTCATCCTGAATCTATCCGATAAGGATAGGTGAAGGATCTCAACGTTTACATCGACTCCAATATCCCCTACCGAAAGCGCTGTCATCCTGAACCTATCCGACAAGGATAGGTGAAGGATCTCAACGTTTACATCGACTCCAATATCTACCGAAAGCGCTGTCATCCTGAACCTATCCGATAAGGATAGGTGAAGGACCTCAATGTATCACTCGAACCCCTACTAGCCGACCGATGAACTGCCGCCCAATTTTCCTTATACTGTTCTCAGCCGATCCGAAGGACCTCCACATGACCTCACAAAGAACATCGAACCTAATTCGTCTCGCCATCGCCGTCACTGTTTTAATCCTCGCCGCCTACTGGGCCGGCGCGCGTTGGGGTGAGCGGCAACCCGTACAAGTCGGAGCTGTGCCGCGCGGCGCTGTCGCTGGTCGCGTCACTCCCGTCGACTTGGCCGCCCGCGACGCTGCGCTCACCGATGAGGAATCCATCAACGTGCGCGTCTATCGGCAAGTCTCCCCCGCCGTAGCGAACATTCTCACCAAAGCAACCGAATACGATTTCTTCATGGATCCCGTTCCCGTGGAAGGCGCCGGCTCAGGTTTCGTTATCGATGAAAAAGGCTACATCCTCACCAATTTTCACGTCGTTCAGGAAGCGCAATCCATCGAAGTCGTTCTCGGCGATCAGACTCGCTATCCCGGCAAATTCATAGGCGCTGATCAGCGCAACGATGTCGCCCTCGTCAAGATCGATCCCAAAGGAAAGCACCTCGTCGCGCTGCCGCTGGGCGACTCCACTGCTTTGCAGGTCGGCCAAAAAGTTCTAGCTATTGGTAATCCCTTCGGTTTCCAAAGCACCTTGACCACCGGCGTCGTCAGCGCGCTTGGCCGCACTGTGCAAACCAGTCAGAGCACTTTCATCGATGAAGCCATCCAGACCGATGCCGCCATCAACCGCGGCAATTCCGGCGGTCCGCTCATCAATTCGCGCGGCGAAGTCATCGGCATCAACTCGGCGATCTTCACTCCGAGCGGCACCACCGCCGGGATCGGTTTCGCCATTCCCATCAACAGCGCCAAGCGCATCGCCCACGACTTGATGACCGAAGGCCGTGTCCACCGGGCTTTTCTGGGCGTACAGACCATTCCCGTGGCGGGGTCTCTTGCGGAAGCGCTGGATCTACCCGCTCAGGAAGGCCTGTTGGTAGAAACAGCCTCGAAGAGCGGACCTGCGGCAGCAGCCGGCGTTCGTGGCGGTGATCGCGTTGTCCGCGCGGGCATGCAACGCATCGCCATCGGGGGCGATCTCATCGTCGCCGTCGATGGTCAGAAAGTCGCCAGCCCCTTTGACCTGGACATCATCCTGAATCGCAAACGCCCCGGCGACACCATAACGCTAAGCATATTCCGCGGCGGCAGAAAAATGGATCTTCCGGTCAAGCTCGGCGAACGCCCCAATCAGTAAGTAGCACAGGCACTTCTGCCTGTGTCTCCGTAAAATTAGCCATGATTAATTCAATTTGAGAATGGCGATGAGAAATTGATTAGTGGGCGGCATTCTAGACGCTCATATCGTCATCACATAAATTGTCATCCTGAGCCTATCCGATGAGGATAGGCTCAGGACCTCAAACAAAAGTACTTGGCAATAAGCAACTGTTATCGCGTCGAGCGCCCAAATTCTTTTCGATGCTTTTCCCTCTCCCCCTCACTCAACAAAAACCACTCTTCCGCAATATCCCGCACCCGCTCCAGCTCTCGCTGCATCTCCGCGTGCTTCGCGTTCAGCACCGTGGAATCCGCGTCTTCCGGCACCCAAATCGGCGGCGCAAACAAAATCACCGCTCTCGCGAACGGCATCGGCAAAAGAAAATGGTCCCACGTCCTCGTGAACGTCTTCCCACGGTCCACGCCAATATGAAACACCATCACCGGGCATCCCGTCTTCCGCGCCAGCATCACCGGTCCCGGCTTCGCCACATAACGCGGCCCGCGCGGCCCATCAATCGTAAACGCGCAATCTCGTCCTTCCGCTAGCCGCCGCGCCATCACCGCCAATCCGCGCAAGCCTCCGCGCGACGAGCTTCCTTGCGCGGTCCCAAATCCCAGCCACTCGATCACTTTGCGTGTCCACTGCCCATCAAACGCGGTAGTGTTCATCACCACCACGCCGCGATTCCGATGCCACCACACAATTGGCAGGATTATGCGGTGCCAAAACGCCCAGATGATCCGCTTCCCCGAAGCGTGCACCGCATCCGCGTGCTGCCAACCCAGCACTTCATATCGCAGCGTTGGCCCGAGCGTGCGAATCATCGCGTACACCACCGCCGCGATCAAAGGGATCTGCGCGCGCCGCGTCCAGGGCAGCCTCGGCAGCCGCGTATCATAATGTGTGCTAATCGATTCGGCTGGTTCTCCGTCGATCAAAGTCCCCCGCGCCTCATTGTTTTCACACGTCTCTGACGCCGCTTCGCGCGCTGCCTCGTTCTTGCTCATCGGCGTATAGTATAGGAGGTCGCCGCGGCCCAGTCGCGGCCATCCATCTCCGTGGAAGAAAATCTGGAGTAGTCACTAAGCGCGTCGAGTAGCCATGCGCCAATTCTCCAATGCGCGGCCATATGCAGTGCAGTGGCTTGCCACCTCTCTTGCGCAGTGCACAAGGCGGCCTATGCAAGCATCGGTCGCCATCGGCGTTTCACTCCTTATGGCTTGTCTGTGGGCCGCTGCAGAGCTTCCCGACCAACCCGCCGCTGACCTCGTCGGCGCCATCGAGGGCGAATCCGTCGCCGTACAAGGCCCAGTGAACGTCGACATGGTCGCCGGTCAAGTCAAAACTGTTTTGCGCAGTGGAAGTGACGTTCAGGTGAAGTCCGGTCACGCGCGCATAAGCCTCATGGAAGGCGGACAGATCGCTGTCTGTGGCCCCGCGCACTTTTCCGTTCTGAAGGCTGCCGGTTTGCTCACTCTCGCTTTGGATACAGGCACGATTCACGCGCGCATCGAGCGTGAACCGGCGCTCACCGTCTACACGCCGCAGCTCTTGGCCAAGCCCATTCCGATTGGCGATGGTCCCCAGGACTTACTCATCGGGTTCGACTCTGCCGGAGCCATGTGCGTCCGTGCCGCATCCGGCGCCATCCGGCTAGAAGCCCAGTTCACCGGGCAAAGCATCGTTGTTCCGCAAGGCGGCGACATTGCCGTCACCAACGGCCAGCTCGAAACGCTGCGCGACACTCCCGGGCGCTGCCTCTGCGAACTGCAGGTTGCCAAGGCCGTGCCGTCCCCGCCTCCGTCTCCTGAAATCAGCCGTCCCGCCACATCGGAAGAGGTTCGCAATCGGGAAACTGAGGCCGCAAAAGCCTCACCGTCACCGCAACCCCCGGCCAAGGAAGAACCTGTCTACCAGGTCCTAATGCCGCCCCTTTCCTACGATGCCAATGCCAACGTTCAGCGCGACGGTTTCGATCCCAGTCTCATTCTTCTGGTCCGCCGCGTCCGCGTGCGTCCCGCGTTGATTTTTCAGGGCCACGTCGAAGCCGCATCTTCCCCGGTTCAAGCCCCCGTCGCCCGAAAGGATCCCGCGGCCGCTACGTCCGTCACCAAACCCAATGCACAATCCAACTCTACGACCCAACAAACGGACGATTCCTTAATGCATCGCGTTCGCGCGTTTTTCCACCGTTTATTTTCCTAGTTGGCCGGCCAAAGGTCATCATATCAGTGGGCTAAGCCTTACTCCGGGGAATACAGTAATTTCCCCTCTACTCTAAGTGGACCCCCATATTGTGCGCCTCGCAGTGCTGGTCTTAACTTTTCCAGCCGTTCTTTTCTTGGTGGCTGGCTGTGCCTCGCTTGCTCCGCCCCCCTCTATACGGAGCAACCAACCAGATCCCCCTCAAATTATCTCTGTAAATGTCGCCCCAAGTGCTTCCTCGCTTTCGCCGGGCCAATCCCAAACATTCACCGCAACCGTCACTAACGACAGTCAGAATAAGGGTGTATCGTGGTCTCTTTCAGGTTCCGGTTGCGTTGGCGCGGATTGCGGCGTTCTGTCGGCGTCCGTCAGCGCCTCCGGTACCGCTGTCGCCTACACAGCTCCGTCCGTCGTCTCCGCATCACTTACCGTGATACTGACTGCAACTTCGGTGGCCGACCCGACAAAATCCTCCTCAGCCACCATTACCGTATCAGCTCCTGTCCTTCCTGTTTCGGTTACTGTCTCGCCGGTGATTCAGTCCGTGCAAGTCGGACAGGCCCAGAACTTCACTGCTACGGTTCAAAATGATGCTCAGAATAAAGGGGTGACCTGGACTCTCTCGGGGGCAGGTTGCACCGGAACCGCCTGTGGCACGCTTTCCGCCAACTCCAGTGCTTCGGGTGCCGTCATCGCCTACACTGCGCCGGTCAGTGTCCCCAATCCTGCTGGCGTCACGCTAATCGCCACCTCCGTTGCCGACTCCACCAANNNNGCCCAGGCGGTTCAGGTCAGCCAAACCCAGACCTTCACGGCAACCGTTCAAAACGATTCGCAAAACAAAGGCGTGACCTGGATGCTTTCCGGTGCTGGCTGTACCGGAACCGCCTGCGGCACACTCTCGGCAAGTTCGAGCGCGTCCGGCACACCTATCACCTACACCGCGCCCGCGAACGCCCCCAGTCCCGCCACGGTCACTCTGACGGCCACATCAGTTGCCGATAGCACAAAATCCGCTAGCGCAACCATCACGATCACAGCCGCAGCTGCGCCTATCTCTGTCACGGTCGCTCCGACCAGCCAATCTGTCCAAATCAGTCAGACGCAGAGTTTTACCGCTACCGTCCAAAACGATTCGCAGAATAAAGGCGTGACTTGGACGCTCTCCGGTGCGGGTTGCAGCGGCGCCGCTTGCGGCACACTCTCTGCCGCTTCCAGCGCCTCGGGCTCGGCTATCATCTATACCGCGCCCTCCAACGTACCCAACCCCGCCGCCGTGACCCTAACGGCCACTTCCGTTGCGGACACCACGAAGAGCTCCAGTGCGGCTATCACGGTCACGTCAGCGCCTCCACCGGTCAGCGTCACTGTGTCGCCGGCCAGCGCGTCCGTCCAGGTCAATCAAACACAAGGCTTCTCGGCCACGGTCCAGAACGACAGCCAGAATAAAGGCGTCACCTGGACTCTCTCCGGCGCGGGTTGCAGCGGCGCCGCGTGCGGCACGCTCTCCGCCATCTCCAGCGCCTCCGGCGCAAGCATCACTTACACCGCTCCCGCCAACGTTCCTAACCCCGCATCCGTCACCATTGCTGCCACTTCGGTCGCCGATAACACCAAGGCTTCAACCGCCCGCCAGTGCCTCCGTCCAAGTCAATCAAACGCAAAGCTTCTCCGCCACGGTTCAGAATGACAGTCAAAACAAAGGCGTCACTTGGACTCTTTCCGGCGCGGGTTGCACCGGAGGAGCTTGCGGAACGCTATCCGCCGCTTCCAGTGCCTCGGGCTCGCCCATCACTTACACCGCACCCGCGAACGTTCCGAGCCCTGCGTCTGTTACCCTTACAGCCACTTCCGTCGCCGATAACACCAAGACCGCCAGCGCGAACATAACTCTTACCGCCGCCCCCACGCCCATCACTGTTGCCGTCTCGCCGACGAGCCAATCCATACAGGTCAACCAGACCCAACTCTTTATCGCCACGGTTCAAAACGATTCCCAGAACAAGGGGGTCAACTGGACACTCTCGGGTGCAGGTTGCACAGGCGCCGCCTGCGGCTCGCTATCTGCCAGCTCCAGCGCCTCCGGCGCAAGTGTCACCTATACCGCCCCTGCGAGCGCCCCCAATCCGGCGACCGTGACCCTCACGGCCACTTCCGCAGCCGACACTACCAAGTCTACTTCCGCCACGATCACGATCACCGCTGCGCCGGCTCCAATTTCGATTACGATTTCGCCAGCGAGCGCGTCTGTTCCCATCAGCCAGACGCAAACCTTTAGCGCCACGGTTCAGAATGATTCACAAAACAAGGGCGTCACCTGGGCTCTTTCGGGAGCAGGCTGCAGCGGCGCCGCGTGCGGGACGCTCTCCGCCAGCTCGAGTGCCTCTGCCGCGGCAATCATCACGACCAAAGCCACCTCAGCGGCCATTACTATCACTGCTGCGGCTATCTCCGTGAGCGTCTCTCCAGCCAACCCATCCGTGCAGGTCACAAAGACGCAAAGCTTCACGGCTACGGTTCAAAACGATGCGCAAAATAAGGGCGTTACGTGGGGACTTGTTGGTGACGGCTGTGGTAGCGGTCCCGCTTGCGGCACTCTGTCGGCCACCTCCAGCGCTTCTGGAGCCCCGATCACTTACACTGCACCCGCGAACGTCCCCAATCCTGCAACCGTCTTTCTCACCGCGTCGTCCGTTGCGGACACCACCAAATTAGCGACTGCCACAATCACGATCACATCGCCGCCTCAGCCGATTTCTGTGAGTGTTGCTCCCAGCAGTCAGTCGGTGCAAGTAAGTCAGAAGCAAGCCTTCACCGCGACGGTTCAGAACGATTCCCAAGCCAAG
>MNJR01000135.1 GCA_001920415.1 Acidobacteria bacterium 13_1_20CM_3_53_8
CTGAAGTATGCAGCGATATGGGGGATAGATGCTGACAGAAAGACGACATACCCAGCCCAGAAGAATGTCCTTGTAAAATTGTCTATTCGCGTATCCATATTTCTCCTTTCTAACTGCTAGGGTGGTTGGTAAGGTGCCTCTCTATAGCTTCTATTTGAGCTTGAGGTGCCAGTAACCCACCCTCCCTACCACCCTCCCTACCAGTCTTTTAGTCCTCATCGTTAGCCTCTCCAAGAGCATCTCGCAGCATTCCGCTAAGATTCCTTGCATGTGCCTCGGTAAGATTTGGCAGTATTTTCATGATCTGCCGAAATCCTTTGAGCATATCATTGGCTCGCATGGATATCAGCATGTTCCATTGCTCCCGAGTAATCGTTACATCCTTTTTTGTTGTGACATCAATACCGACTTTCACAATATTGCGTTGTTGGTTCACTGGCGCGTTCTTGCTCTCATAGATGTCCCCGTCATCCTCATCGACATTCTCCATTGCAGCAAACTCTTTCATCGGATCTCGCTCAATGGGGACAGGTTTCTTTTTCAGTCCAGGGACCCTGATAACAAAGGGGTCTTCCTTCGAGTTCGTATTGAGTAGGACGCATTCACCACGAGCAAGATTGTTAACCATTCCTGCATACTCTTTTCCCAGGATCATACGAGCTTGACTTTCAGACATCCCATGCACAAAGAAGGAAGAAAAAAGTTGCCTGACCTCAGTTCCACCAGTACGGCTTGCATTGGTGAGCTGGCCGATACAGAGCGTAAAGCAGAGATACTTGCGCCCCTCCTCGTTCCAGTTCTCCACAACTTCAGAACACTTCTTTGCTGCACTGCCCTTTTCACCGCTATAGCCTTCTTTTTGCAAGAGACTGGTCATTTCATCGACAACCAGCAAGACAGGGAATGGTGACTCGTCTGTATTGATCCTCTCTTCAAGGATCTGGTCCGCCATCTCAAAGGCGTCCACCATATCGGTATACTCCCGAGCTGGCGGCATCAGGAATGCTGATTGCCAAGGGGAAAGCATAGCTGTAAGGCTTTCATCAGACCGTGCATGGCGGTCAACAATGATGATCTTTGCTCCATAGTCTTCAACGAGTTGGGAGACAATGTTACATGCCGTTGTACTTTTACCCTGCCCTGGCAACCCAAGGAGAAGCGCACTCTGAAGATCTTTTAAATTTCTCCGTACTTCTTGCATGCGCTTCTTTTCTAGCCCGAGCAAGATACCCTTGCCATCGTCTTTTTTTCGTAGTGTCGGTGCAGTGTCAGGACGGTTCTCTTTTGTGTTCAAAGAAGGCTCATTGACACTTTTTTCTTCTAGCCGCTCTTCTGGCCGCTGGAATATTTCATTGTCCTCTAGGATTCTACCTTTGAGCCATCGGCCAACCCGAAAAGCCTTGTCTCCATGAGCAAGACTGAGAATAGTCGCACCAATTGTCAACCCTATCCCAAGGTTGCCAGGCATGTGTAGAACCCCCTCAAGCACAGAGGGCACCCCAGCCATCGTTATAAGTGTTGCTTTTCCGGTGTCATTGAAGTGGATTCTTTTTTCTCTCAACGCCTTTAAGCGATCCCAGGCGCTTTCATGATCTTCTTGTTGTTCAATATTTTCTGGTATTTCCATGCGACTTCTCCTTTTTTGTTCTAGACATCTTCTAGAAAACGCCGTGCAGGGAATGATCCTGCAACCCGCCTTGACGGACCAACGTTTATATAAACTCCATAACGGCCAATGTTAATTGGCCAGCAACGATCTTGCCAAAGTACGCAAGAACAACATAGATAGACAGAGTAAACAGTGCTTGCCAATACCATGCAACACCTGTCAATGATGTCCAGTTCGCAATACCATCCAAGACGATCATGAGGTGGCAGAAGAATTCCAGCCCCTCATGCGCGATCCCAGCCTTGACCCACTTCCTGATAGCATTCGCCATCATATAGCAGGCAAGCAAGATGAAGGAGAACACCACCGCGACCATGTTGATACCGGCATACTCTCCATTCACAGCGCCATACAACTGCCCGACGACCCCCCATCCATAATGCAGGCGGCTGATGGGGACAAATCCATAAATGAAGAGCATCTGCGTTGTTAACAGCGTAAATCCTGCCGACAACGTTAAAAGCGTACCCAGGAAGAGTGCGACCGCAAGATGCCCCCACGCATTGAAATTAAGAAGTTTCATTCATTGTTACCTCGCTTTCTTTGTACTTTCTTGGTGCATTCAATACACTTTCATTGTTTTTGTGCCCAATGAATGCTAGGAGTACCAACAATTCTCGTGCACTATCATTGGTGCGCTGCACAACCTTTGGCAGTGTCGGCATTTCGTCAAGCATCATTATCACGTTGTCGCTCATTTTAGGAACTCCCGAGCGAGCGCAACGCCACCACTATTGTTAGCGAAGTTGCCATAGCTTCCGTTGTTTTTTCGAAGATTGACGTAGCCATCGTCGACCGCCACAATGAACCCTTTGTGTTGAGCCTCGTTAATAACATCCTCCCAGATATCACTCTGGGACAGATCGCTTGGAAAATTGGAGTTCTTCAGTGATCGGCTATGTCTTCCTCGATCAGTTAAGATTGCTATAATGTCCATTGTTTCTCCTTCCAGGCCCTATCGCCCGCATTAGCCTACACCGTTATGCGCTATAGGCTAAAACCGACAAAGTGGTTTCTAAGCTCTCCAAGCATTCACTACTATTTGCTGTACCGTCATCAGCACGGTACGCACTGCGAACAATGTCTGTGTACTGAAGCTTTGAAACCCAAAGTACCCAGAGCTCCAAATGGCGAGCAAAATCACTGCAAGCCCGACGAATGCCATGAGCACTTTACCAACACGCGGTAAAATGACGACAATGGCGATAATGCCGAGGACAACCATTGCCCACTGGATTGCGTTCATTACATCTCCTCGACTTTGCCTTGCTCCAAAGTTGTCACCAATGTCACAAGCATCGCGGCATTTTGATCTCCTTGTGCCTCGGCGATATTGATGATGTTTATGGCTTCATCAATGGACAATGCCTCTCCATTGTCATTCGTTGCTATTTCGTTGTTATTCACTAATGCTCCTTTGTGTCGCTATTAAGTCATTCTACTCTCTTGATCATCTCTAATGTCTGCCGCTCTTCTTCGATCTTTTTGCGCTACAGAGCTTTTTCACCGTGTGTTATTGCTGTTTCTTGGCGTGGGGCATATTCGAGGACACACTACTCTGAGGCGCGGTGCAATGCACTCAAAATGCCTCCCTGCCATCTTTGAACCTCTCGAAGTATGATGGTGTCCGTTGGAACCGTCGCACCATCGCCTCCTCTTCGACCAACTCCGCGTGATTAGCGCAGATGCAGTGTGACCCGTCGCCTTGTGGCAGGCATTGTGCATATCGGCACCACGCGCACACTGGATCAAACGGTGTGACAATGATATTCTGCGGTATACGCTGTTGTTGCATTATATTGTCCATAGTATCCCCTAAAAATCCATGAGATGCCCTAAATCGCGATGATCCTTGGCACTAAGCATTGCTTTAATAGTTCTACATCGAGCATCATGCTCTTGCAGTGACATTCCTCGGCGGTACGTTGCATACGCTATCGCATCTTGCCTGCCAACGCCTTCCATCGTGTACCCTTGTATCTCGTCGTACATATCGTCAAGTGGTACTCCGATGGAGTTGTTGCTAGTCACAGGCGAGGCATCGCGTACATTGTCGAGTCCAAGGTCAATAATGTTTCTCACTATTGCACAACCTCGACTTTGGCGGTGCTTGAGATGGTGTCAGTGATACTGTAAAATGGACGCCGTGACCCTATAGGATCGGCTTTGCTTTCCGCTGCTAGCGTTGCTGGTTCAATGCCTAGGGCACTGAGCACAATGGTGAACGGCGAATAACCACCAGCTGCCAACTCCGATGTTCCATCGCCCTGCTCGACAACGAAAACTACGGGTGCCTCGATTTTTGTTTTGAGCATGATTGCCTTTCTCTAGCGAGCCAAGGTTGCAGCGTGTGTTATGCTGTTCTTAGCTCGTACTTTGCGGCGAGTCGCCACGATGAGTGCGTTGCTTGGTCGCTTTGGCACTCATCGTGTGCTATGCAATACGTTATCTTCGCAACAATTCCGCTCTAAAGTGTGTTAATTCTTCGGTGGCATCCACAATAATTTCTTTGCTATTCTCGAAGTTTCCATTGTGTGCTTCGGTAAGCATTTGCTCCCATGCCGTTTTCTCTTGTTCGAGACAAAATGTTGGAATGTTCTTTGTGAGACCGTAACTTCCAACAAGACGCCTGAACCTTTGTGGCATCTCCAAATCTTTTGTCCTTTTCCCCCACCAGTCGCGGTGGATTTTTGTTGTGACGCACATCGCATTCTCACCGCTTTCGTCGCAAAAACGACAGTGCTGCACGAATGGTAGCGTGTTTGCGGTTCATCGGCACGTATGCTTTGCTAATCAATGATGCGCTACGGTACTATGGGTACTGTCTTTCAGATGTAAGCTCCCATCCGGTGGAACCTGCGACATCAAAATTAATTGGGGCATCAGCATGCAACATTATGGTAAGTTGCTCCCTATAAACACTGCCTGATACATCAGAACGGACTGCAAGCACCTGTTTTAAATGCTGGTGATCTGCATCCATCTCCGTTTCATCCGCATACTTACGTGTGTACATTAATCTAGTTGACATATTGTTCCTTTCTTGCTCGTTGTAAGCCTTGATGACCACTGTCATCGGTGAAGATGACGAGGACTTGAACCTCGTGTATCAGTAAAAACAATGAAATATCATCGCCCTCACTGGCAAACCTTACATCCCCATGTTACAAGCGTCGTTTCCGTTACTTCGCCTTCGGGCTCGGTGCGCTTGTGCTGTGGCTTCAGTATCGATAACCCGCAAAGTTGAACATTGGAGCGCGGTAGGATCGAAACCTACTTCTTATCTTTGCTTCGCTATCAATACCTCTTCGATTGTCTATTGTCCGTTACGCAGCATAACCTTGGCTACACCGGCTATTCGATGCTTTATGTTGTTTTGCTTTATACTTACTTTGTAAGTATAACATAACTTTCAAAATTATGCAATACCTTTTGATGGGGATTTCGCGGCTTCCTAGGAAATCCTCAAATCCAAGTCTTCCAAAGTTAACTCTGGTTTTCGTTGTTCTTTCAAGAAAGAATTGATTGCGCCTAGGATTTGAAATGCTGAACGCTTTCTTAGACCGCTGCCTTTCTCTGCGTTTCTAAGAGTTCCTGCACTAACTTCGCAACGCCTCAACAGGTCCTCTCGGGTTATCCCCAGCACTTTGCGGATCTTAAGTAACGCCGAGACCTCCTGCATAAACCATTGTCCTTTCTTTGCGTTACTGCCAACTTGCTATCAAATTTCAAAGTTTCAAAGTTTCGATCTAGTATTTAGTATACCCGATGTTGCTCGGGTTTGTCAAGTGGTAAATCATCAAATTTTTGAAACCTTGTACAATTGATGAAAGCAGTGTACAATTCGACTATAACCAGAAAGGAGTCATCGAATGACACGAGGACAGCCGCCAAATGGCTGGTATACCGCAAAGGAGGCACGAGGAAAACTTGGCAATATCACCGACGGGAAGCTTCGTACTCTCATTGGAATTGGTGAAGGCAAGATAGAACGCATGGAGCCTCCTGGCGCAAAGCAAGGTTTCTACAAAGCTTCCGATGTACACAAGATCGCACGTGCATGGAATAAGGAAGCTATGGGTAAGCAGCATATCAACACGCCCATCAAGTTCCGGCGTATGGAAATAGAAGAGATGGTGGTGGTTGCCGATATCCTGGAGAAACTGTTTGAGACACATCCAAATATCCCGCAATGGCAGGATCGTATTAGGGCTAATCCAGAGATAGGCTTTGTCGTTACTGATGATGGTGTCATCGTAGGCTGTGGATTTATTATGCCGCATACTGAAGAAAAGATACTGAGCATTCTTCCTCATGAGGCAACACCGATTACATTTCCACATGAGATTCTTCCTTATGAGCCTGGAAACCAGATATGTCTCTACCTTCGATCCGTAGGTGTTCATCAAAATGATGTACCTATAGAAAAGAAAAGGCGATGGGCTCAAGTACTCATCATTGGTATCTTAAAGGAGATCGTGAAACTTGGTTCACGCGGCATTACCGTCGACAAGGTCTATGCACGCAGCGACACTTTCCAGGGAGAACGCATGATGCACCGTCTTGGTTTCACACGGTTAACGACCACGACTAGCCATGAGAACTTCGTTGTCGATATTGAAAGCAGTGGACTATCCTTTGCAAAACAATATAAGGCAGCGTTGTCAAAGTGGCGCATCAAGCACGAAGGGGCATAGCCCATCATCGAAGAGCACCGATCATCAAAGAAATGCCGCGTAGTCGGTGCTATACTAGGAAAGACAGTGAAAGGACACGGATGCCAAGGAAACTTCGACAACTAAGAGCAGACTTGAGAGCGGCTGGAGCATACATTGCATTTCAGAAAGGCTCTCACCAAAAGTGGAGACACCCTAAAGTAGCAACGCCGCTTGAACTAGCCGGTAACGATAGCAAAGATGCACATCACTATCAGGAGCGAGATGTCAAGCAATTTATTCAATTAATCAGGAGGTCTGACAATGGTTAACGTAGATGGTTATCAGGTTGACATTGCATGGTCTGATGAAGATCAAGCGTACCTTGTATCAATCCCGCAAATAGAGCAGGAAACGGGACTCATAATGCCTTGCTCACATGGTGATACCTATGAAGAGGCCCTTGAAGAAGCCAAGATAAGCATCGAGTTGGCATTGGCGCCTGATATGTTTGAACCACCGCTCTCGGCGTAAAGCATCATACACAGGGAGGGCTCAGTGCAATGCTGGGCTCTTCTTTGCTGTTCGTCGAAAACAACAAAAGCGCCTTCTCCTCATTGAGGCGGCGCAATTATCGTCAATACCCGAGCAAGGCAACGATTTGCCTTGCCACATCGATCTTCACCATCTTTGCATTGAGCGCGTCGCCTGCCGCGTAGAATGTCAGGTCAGCGTACTTGCCGCCAATTCCTAGCAACTTAGGATACGGCATAATATCAACACCAGTGATCGACGAACGCGACAATGATTTCGTTGACTGTCCCAGCAGTCGTGTCTCGATGCGAACAACAGTGTCCGTGATGACGAGCTGCCCGATGTGGCACTTTGTTCTTATGGTTTCTGCCATGTACTACCTCGTTTCCTGTAAATATTGCACATGTTGTAAAACGAGTTACGCGGCATCGAATAACTATGAATCTTTGTCTTCTTCGTCCTCTGCGGTATCCTTGAGAATTTCTTGGAGAGCCAGAGCTATCTCGCGATGACGGTGGCGCAACAGGACATCAAGTTGTTGGCCATCGATAGCATAGATGCGACTTTGCGATGCACTGACAACCTTCATTGCTTCCTTTGTAAACGTCGATGTAGTAACGAAGTAACCATAGACTGCTTTGCGGAGCGCAATGGCACCGAGGAAGTCGCGCACTTCTTTGGGCGTTACGGGATTTTCACTGGCGTAAAACTTTGATTGAACAACGACGCGTAGTCCGTACAGATTGTGCAGCATGGCATCGACGCCTTGATCGCCTGCACCTCCAGTGTGCTCATAGAAATGATGTCCTCTGCCCATGCCGATGACGACAGCAGCGGAGAATATCTCAAATTGGGTATAATCCATCATTCGGTACACCTGCGCAAGTGTTCTAGGGATGCTAGGCAGTCCGTCATCCGTCACTGTAGGTGTTGGCTTCTTCACACGAGGAGACAAGATATGCGTATGCGCTCTGGCAAGAAAATAGCTGAGCGCACCAAGTAGTGACACACAGGTAAGGAGAAAGAAAAAAGTAGCCATAGGGAGACTCCTGAGATAACAAATATGACAACTGTGGTAGATCTAGCAAGAACAAATAGAAGCAGTCTAAGTATATCAATATAGATCAACGTATGTCAATACATAATATCAAAAGACAACAAAGAACCTCTCTGAGCTCTTCCAGAGAGGTTCTTAATGTCAGTCCTCAAATTCGGCGATGTCAATATAACATACAACGAGGACAAAGACAAGCCATGTTACAAGGCATTTATAGATAGTTCTCTGAACGGTGCGGCGTAGCAGAGCATTGCACACTCTATCATTGTAGTGTCGCTGATCTTGCTACTTATCATAGAAAAAATAGCCGTTACCGCTTTTTGACGATCCCTTAGGAAAAATAATATAATCAAATCGTCATCGACGAGTACACCGCTTCAAGTGGGGCCACGATGACACGATGATGTATCTTAGTTGTGCGTTGACACATTGCAATTAATGCAAGCGGCGCAGATCGCTATTAAGGGACAACGATCTCTTATAGCGATCTGCGCCTTTTTATTGTTTTCATCCGAAAGAGGTGACTTATATGAAAGATGGATTTGGTGCTTTTGAAAAGGCATGGGCGGTAGAGTTACTCGTTGCACGTTACTTGCAATCTCTTGGATTTAGCGTCATTCATCGCGGGAAAGGAAATATTGGGGAGCATCATGGGCCAACGATGCTTATTGCACATCAAGCATCGTTTAAAGAATTGCCCGTCCCAGATCTAGAAGCGTTTTGGGGAGATAGAAATAAATCTATTCCTACCTTCGGACTGCCAAATCATTTTTTATGCGACATAAAACAAAAATTGACTGGATGCTTTTATGACCGCCGTGCAAGAGTGTTTCGGTCTGGAATTGACCGAAAAGCGTGGGATAAATATAAGAAAATTGAGGCAGCAACGGGCGTCCAAACTGGAATTATCCACGTCATACATGAAATGAGTGACTCTGCAATTCAAAATTTGCCTGAAGAGTGGCAGACGTGTGGAAAAATGTTTGCGGGGATTTATTGGCATCCAATTCTTCTTCCTATTGATGGAGAATCAGAAAAGATGGTCGCTTGGGATCTCCCTGGAGGTTATTGTTCGTGGGGGATGAAAAAAATAGGAATGATAGATAATTTATTCGGAAGGCGGCATAAGTATCAAAATTTCGTCATCACTTCGTCGCCTCCTCAACGAGTTCCTTGACCATACTCTCGACTGGGACGTCGTGACGATCCGCGCACCCAATGCCCAAGCCGAGAAGAAACATCGCCTCTTCGTTGGTCTCCGCTGACAGTCCAATGATTTCAACGATTTTCCTGGCTGCTTCACGGAGGTCGTCGGGTGTTTTGCCATGGGCCGTGGGAGCCAATGTACGTCCGACGTCAATGCCGAGTTGCAATATGTTGATACCGTTCATAGTTTTACCACATAGTACGCAATGACAACTATAATAGCTGCAATGACAGCAAGAATTGTAACGCACACTAAGTACACATTGGCATATCGATTAATTCTTACGCGTGTCGAGAAAAATGCCAGCAATGTCATTGCTATCACGACAATAACAAAGCTTGCACCAATAACTATATTGTCTCTCATAGCGGCACCGCACTCAAAATACCTTTGTTCCAATCGCCGTATTCCCATTGTCTGCGAAATACATTGTTGATACTCTGTGCCCGTACTTCAAATATGCCTTGGTATTGCGTCATTTGTTCGCCGTCACCATCAAATACCATGACCATGCCATTGCTCCACAAAATAACGTGTTGCATGTGAAGTGATGCAGAATATTGTGGTAACAATAATGTTCCATTCATTGTCTCTTCTTCACCTCTTCAATGGTCATCAATGTGTTGCACGGTCTATGCATTGGTGCTCCACTTTGAATGCCCGTGACTTCCAAGATGTCCTGGAGACTCTGCATGAACCTCGCATCGGCATAGCGGGTTGCGCCACACTTTGGGCAAACAAGGCAATGTGTCGAGTCTGGCAGTGGCTGATCTGTGAATGTCGCGGGGTGCCCCACTCTGAGGACGTAATGGCTACCGATGCGGGCAAAGTTATGCTGTTTTCTATGAGATACTTTGCTCATTAGCGCCCTCTCGAAGTTTCTTCTTTGCTGCCTCCAGTGCTCTCAAGTAGAAATCGAGGTCTCGAAGCTTACCATCGAGATCCAAAACCTCCTCGGGCTCCATGCTGCCTTCCTTTGCGAGCTTCACTGCTTCTTTGATACCTTTGATAGCATCGTCAACACCGAGGTCGCAATGATAGCTATCAATGCCAAGGCTCTGCTCTATTTCATCGATGACATTATAGACGATCTTTGTTAGCTCTTTGGGGGTCTTTGTTTCTGCTGCGATGGCGATGAGTTGCTCTGGACCTAGCACGGTTACTTTGCTGGTATCTAGGTAGAGTGCTTGCAATTCTGGAGTATTCAAGAAGTCTTTCAAGTGTTCTGGTATCTGATCACTACTCACTGTGCTATCTCCTGTTCTAATTGCATCCACTTTGGTACTCTGGAATTATAGTCATTGACGAACGCTTTGCGATCCTCATCGTTCATCGCCGAAATCTTTGCCTTCAACTTTGCACGCCGCTCTTGCCAATTGCCTGGCTCTTTCGACGATGGGTGGGCATTGCTGAACACGCGATCCGTGCAAAGCACACCGCGACACTTGAAGGGCTTCGGCGTCGTCTCCTGGCACCTCTTGAGCAACGCCTTGGTTGCGTTGGGAACGATGCACCACTGTTCTTCCAGGGAATACTCAGGTCTCATTGCCCACGCGGGACACTGGAGATCATAGCGATTTGCGAGGTACTCAGCGGCGCCCGCGCAAAACGCTGCCCAACGTCGTTGTTCTGCTGTAGGGTTATCGGGTACAATGATGGGCGCGTCGAGGAGGCGTTGCCGTTTCTTGACATCATAGAGGAAAAAACTGTTCATAAAATTGCCAATGGCGACTCTATAATCTTCGCCGTCGATTAATTCCTGGTATGCCTTTGCTAAGGTTTGAAAAATATATCGCATAAAGGCCCCTCTGTATGGGTGTTGTTTTCCTTAAGCATACCATACAGAGGGGCCTTAGACTAGTCTTCTAGTCCTTTCGCGTAACACTAGCAGGAGGTTTTTCAATAGTTGTGTGCAGCCACTTTGGAATGTGGTGGGTGGATGGTGCAATCGCTGCTCCCATTGTCTTTTCTGCACTGACCTTGATGCCGCCATCACCACCCCAGAGAAGATAGCCTGTCTTGCCCTGTTGTAGCCCCGAAAGTATTGCAACACACGCGCAATGCAATTCGGTGATGGGTGTTTTCTTGGACTCTGACCACCCTGAAATGCGACGATCACCCCCACCCTCCTCTTCTACCAGCCCGTTGTTGTCCCACCATTCCAACCTCTGCCCATCGACCACTGAATGCACCAACAGTTGGTGGATCTTCTCCCATTTGCGGGAAAGCAGGACAATCTCCGTTGGTTGCAAACCAGGCCCATCATTCGTTCTCGACGCACTAACCATTTCGCGATCAATAAGAGGCGCTGCTTGCGACACCTTCTCAAAGTAACCCGTTTGCTCTGCCAGCTTTACCCCATCCAAGAATGCGCCGCGACATTCGCCGATCTTTTCACCGCCTTGCCATGCCTCCAATGCAAAGTCATTGCACAGCATTGCAGGGCCAACATGAATCATTGGCGCGTAGGACGTGAAGCTGGCTGCGTCTTTCCTATGCGTCTCTGGGTTGACAAAG
Organism: Acidobacteria bacterium 13_1_20CM_3_53_8; assembly: GCA_001920415.1. Classification (GTDB taxonomy): domain Bacteria; phylum Acidobacteriota; class Blastocatellia; order Pyrinomonadales; family Pyrinomonadaceae; genus 3-1-20CM-3-53-8. The sequence continues at coordinate 11,640 of MNJR01000135.1, forward strand.
CGAATGGTAAACGAAGTGAGCTCTTTCTCATTGCAGTAAATGGTTAGCAATGCATGGCCTATCCCATAGGTTGCATATGTTAGTCGCACAAAAATCCTTTTCTACTCCTCACTGAAAATTTCATCAAGATTGCTTGAGATGTCATAGGTTTCTTCAAGCAAGTGACGATTTGGAAAGAATTGATCAATGATCGCTTCGCCCTGGCTTCTCGATGTGACGCCAAGAAAATCCCGAAGCACTGCAATATCCCCATGATCCTTGCGTGGTCTTGCAGCAACAAGCTTGCAGGCAAGGATGTATGACAAGTCCGCAGGAAGATAGATCCGCATTTTTTGATAGGATCGCCACAAGCGCACCGGAGGGATATTGCCCATCTCAACGAGAAACGGTGCGCAGTCGTCGTTAAGGAACATCGCCTTATCACCTTTGAAACCACGGCTCCTACCAATCTTTGCGATAATCTTCCTCAGTTTCATCTCGTCCTTATCGGGATTGTACACGAGGCTCACACTGCCAACTCCAAGGAAATCAGTGATGATTACATCGATATCCTCGGTCGGCCTTGTAGACACACCAGCGAACAGCAGGCAGGCCCCGCCGACAACGAGCATCTCTATCGGATCTGGCCCTGGGAAGGCTTTGACGAGAGCGGCGTCAAGCTCGGATAGCATTACTTCGAGTTCTTGTTTATTCATTGGCCCCTTTCTGTGAACCCTCTACCATTATTTGTTCGCAGATCTGCTTTAATTCTTCTACCCACTTTTGTTCTTGTCCTACAAAAATCGGCTTACGGAACTGATCCAAGATCCTCTTGTCGATAAGTTTTTGGAGCCCCCCTCGAGATATCTTTGGAATAATAAATCCATAGTCTGTCTCGATTCTCGTGATCTTCTTACGAAAGCCAGTGTCCGTCATGTCGACATACCGTGCTGCCAGTGTCCTATTGAAGTACTCTCGCCCTTTATTGGTATAGGATGGACGAATATCCTCGTTATCCGATGCCATTCAAAAGTTTCCTTTCTATCTGTATGATTTTGAAACTAGTATGTAGTATACAACACTATCGACAATTATGCTATACTTTTCATGGTCAATTTCGCTCCTCAAAAAACTGCTATGTTAGTTGCGATACTCGACGAAATTTTGCGCGTTCTGAGAATTGCCAGGAAAGTCGATGGAAAAGCCTTGCATATTTTTGTAAGTTGTGTTATACTCTGTGTAGTTAATGAAACGTTAGCGAATAACAAAGGAAACAACAATGATTCAGAATATCATCACTTTTATTGCACATCTTGGCAACACAGAAGCAACATTCTTCAGTGCTCATCCTTGGTTGATCATCATTGGCATTGTTGCTATTATTGCAGCAATAGTGATTGGACTTTGGCGGCCAAAGAGGAAAATGCAGTGACATTTTTAAAGAAAGTTACGAAGAAGCATAAGGCTAGAAAGTCATTGCTAAAACAGTTGCATAATTTTGAAAGTTATGTTATACTGTGTGTAGTTAATGAAATGTTAGTAACAAGGAGTAATCGATGAATTATCAAGTTGGTCAGTACATTGAGAAGAATGGTCACATAGGACGCATTCAGCATATCTATGCGTATGCCTACCAAGTGAAATTAGGAGAGTATCAGAGTGCCACGTGGTCAAAGAATGACACTCTTATCGAATCCAACCAGGAAGCTTACAATGCACAGATTGCAGGCGATGCGGATGCATTGCAAGCCGCAAAAACAGCATTGCGCCAGAAGCAACGCTAGTCAAAAATAACGTACCGATGGACGTGCCTGGAACAAAATACAACGGCAGCCACTGCACTTGCTGTGAAAGCAGCGAAAGAATGCACAATCCTGATACTGACACAGACATGTCAATCTTAGCAGAAGCCGTCAATACCGAGCCATACAGACCAAAGGACGAATAGCACAATGTCAAATCTGAAAAAGATTTCAGATTTCTTTGGAAACAAGGATCTTTCTAAGTATCCGATGTGGATGCACAAGAGTCCCGCAACAATGCACTTCTTCGACATAGGCAGCGATTTTCGTGCTGCCTGTGATGAAGCAGGGGAATCGACGGAATTTCAACAAATAATCATTAAAGAGGCAGAGGGTCTATTTGCCACTCTATCGCTACAAGAAAGGACACATTGATCCATGAACACACAGATTAGCCCCATCGCGCAAAGCATTTTGACGATTATCACTGAAAGTACAAAGCCTGGTCGTAGCTCCTACATTGCAGGGTGGCATATCTGCGATAAACTCGGTGTATCAAGGACAGAACTTGGTACATCGCACGACACAACGTACGACAAAGCACTCAAAGAATTGATGGATGCTGGGTTTATCCATGAATTATCAAATCTTCGATGCCGCTACCAGCTTTGGGATGGCGATATGCGGACGCAAGGTGTCGATATGGAGTCGCAGGATCTCAGTGCTGTGTTGCGAAGACTCGATGCGATGGACGATATTGGCTAGGATTCCCGCAATCCCTGCGGGTTTCCTGAGTATAATCGAAGATAGTTCGTTATTAGTCAAAGAAAGACGAGGAAACTAATGCCAAAACCATATCCTGTTGGCAAGGCCCAACAAATAATCCTGGATGCTCTCGGACGCGACGTTGAAAGCTTCCAGGAAGCAGAAAAAATCTTTGCAGATCTTCGTATCATTGTAACACCTGTGCGACAAGGCCATGATAGCGTTCCACATGTGAGCCTTAATCATCTGCAAGGTGTCACTGTGGATAACCTGAATGAAATGCGGGAGATAAACGAGCCTTATAGCTCGGAGTTAGTGAAGATTGTTCAGTGGATGGATACGGTCGATCAACAAATTATCCTACATCCTGAAATCATACCAGAAGTTGTAATACATGCGCAGAAAGACGCTAAGGGTTATGGATATCACCATCTTCAGCCAGGGTCATTAACTGCCGAAGAACTTTTTGAAAAAGCACAACACTGGCTCAGGATATTTTCAGAAGAACGTACTTCTTATAGTCCTGGGGAAAAGGCACTTTACAGAAAAGAGTGGTCAAGGCAATATTGCCGAGAGTTCGAGGATTACTGGTCTGGTGGAGACTAAACAGTTTAACAAAGAGGAGCAGTGATTGACGCTGCCCCTCTTTGCTATACTATTGATTTTAATACACTTCTACAATATCAATATCATACAATGCTTTTACTAACTTTTTTTTCAGAGCAAACACGGCAGTCCTCGTATTTTCGTTTTTCACATCCTCAACTACCGCATTGCCTGTTTTTGCATCTTCGTACCTGAAGTCCGCCTTGTAAAATCCGCACTTCTTGCCATTGACAACGAGATCATAGCGTGGCTGCAATTCGATGTTGCGAACAAAACCTGCTCGTTGCATCCATAGAAGCTCCTGGTATCTCCCAGCCTCTTTTTGGCTAGCAAAAGTAACACCATGCAACTCTGTCTTAACATTGAAGTACTTCGACAGCTTTGCTTCTTTTTCGGTACCTTGGTCTTTTACTGCATACTGTATCTTTCTAGGCAATTGATGGGCCCTCCTGTTAACAGTATATCATGTTGACTTATGCGTGTCAAGCAACGGTCTCGTTGAGGGTCATCGCTATTTGTCACTACAATGGCCCTGACGTGTTTCGAGGGGGTAAAGATATGATTTAGTGTTGACATCTCTACGACGCTACTAGCGACAATCCTGGCGCGAATTCTGAGCATTCTGGCGTTCCTTGTCGAGCCAGCGGAGAACATCGCCTCCAGTGACGATGATGTCATAAACAATATGTCTGTGGCTCTCATGACGAATATCGACGCGCCACACTGGTTCTGTAAGGTTGATGTATTGAAGCACGGTGTGTTCTACCCTGAAGACGCGCCATCCTTCAGTGCTTGCACCAGGTCTCCAAAGGATCTTTGCGAGTGCAACATGTGGTGCAAGCACTGTAAGGACGAGGAGATCCTGAGCGATGTTGCGCGGCTTTGCCGGCTTCGCTGTTTTCCTCATGACCACTCCCATCTCCCGTTAGTTATCTCGTACCATTTTTCATACCGCTCTTCTTCTTCCCAATATTTAGGATTGACATAGTTTGCGTCTTCGCGTTTCACAGGTAACCACTGCGGATCAACGAGACCAATGCAGACCTCTTCAAGTGTCTTGCCGTCCTTCGTTGTAAGCCCTGTATCACCGCCGGAGTCGATGTCTGTATCGGTGTACTCCCTAGCTAACTCGTCAAGTAATGCCAAGGTCAAGACATTATGATTATAGAGCGTTATGATGGTATGCTGAAATGTTGCGTATGCTGCATTATTGCCCACGAGAATCTCCTTCTTCTGAAAATTGCGCTGTCTAGCTTTGATGTCTGTACCTTCTTGTTGCCAGAGTGCGTCATAATCATTGTTTTTCCTCAAACAACAAAACATCCTCGATATCAACGATGCCTTGCTTCCATGCCCATGCCGCGACCCTGACACGCATGGCAGGGGATGCTCTTCGCGTACATCGCACAATGCCAATCTTTTGCCGAGCACGACATAAATACGAGCGCACGACGCCGATACCGATAGTCAGTGTTGCGGCGATGCTGTCATCAGTTTGGCCTTGTGCAACGAGACGCACCACTTCGGTTTCACGCCTCGTCAAAGAATTCTTGGACATGTTCTGCCTCAATAATCTCGTGCAT
>MNJR01000095.1:0-42816 GCA_001920415.1 Acidobacteria bacterium 13_1_20CM_3_53_8
TTGATGCAGGATTGATCCACACCGCATTGCGTTATCTGGCTAGTCCAGTAATCCCATCCTCCCTGATCCGGGTAGCGGCTCAGGAAGTCCAGATAGTTCTGACGCACGAAATAGCGAGCGTCGTCAATGGGGTTGGTCGTGGGCTGAACACTATCGTTGTCGTGAATCGTCAGAGTTGCAATCGCCTGCGCTCCTAACGTTGCGCCAGACGGACTATTTAACCTGAGATTGACTGTTTCATCTCCTTCGACGTAAGCATCATCCGCTATCAGCACAGCAAAGCTTTTGCTTGTCTCTCCAGGCGCAAAGTTGAGCGTGCCTGTGGTCGTAGTGTAGTCAGTGCTTTGATTCGCCGTGCCGTCGCTGGTCGCGTAACCAACCGTTGCGTTGCCAGACACATCGCCCGTGCGGGTCACGTTGATCGTTGCGTAGTCATCGCCCTCCGTCACGTTATAAGCTGCGGCGCTGAACTGTATGTTGCGTACAACAGTGGCTGTGAAGTTCGCCGTCTGGCTATTGCTCAAGTTATTGAAGGTCTGCGCTGTCGGAGTGAAGACGAAATTGATCTTCGACGGCGTAATAGTGTAGTTGCCGCTAGCCTGTAGGTTGGGGAATAAGTAATAGCCATCCGGGTCTGTGTTGACCACGCCGCTGCTTGTTCCGCTTAACGTGACGGTCGCGCTAAGACCTGAGCCGCCAGCGCTATCTGTTACTCGACCGATGATGGAGAGGTCGGACGCCGAACTTAGCTTGGACACGAAAGCGTCGCCATACCCACTCATATGCGACTGTAGGGGAGCCGCGACCGGGTAATTGCTGGCATAGGTGAAGCCTGTAACGTAAGCGTTGCCGTTGGCGTCTACCGCAACGGCATTGCCTCCGTCAACATCGTCTCCCCCAAGATAAGTAGAATATGCGAGGGCGGAACCCGCAGGAGTTAACTCTGTAACGAACGCATCATCGTACCCGTTATTGCCAGATTGCACGGCATTCATTGTCGGGAAATTGCTCGAAGAAGTTTGGCCGGTAATGTAAACGCTGTGATGCGAGTCAACGGCGATTCCATAGCCCGCATCATTCAAATCGCCCCCCAAGTAAGTTGAGTAGATTAGAGACGAACCTGCGGGGTTCAGTCGCGTGACGAAGGCGTCGTTGTAAAAATTAGCGCAACTGTTGCAAGCGGATTGAAATGCGCTGACAATGGGGAAGTTAGATGAAATGGTGCTGCCCGTGAGATAGACGCCTCCCGTATTGTCCAGAACGAGGGCATTGCCGAAATCATCGTTTGAGCCTCCGATGAATGTAGAATAGAGAAGAGCAGACCCCGTTGAATTCAGCTTCGCCACAATCACGTCAGAGCCGCCAGCGTTATTCGGTTGTAAAGCATTCGCGGTCGGGAAGTCCGTCGAGTAGGAAGACCCGGCCACAACGGCGTTGCCACTGGCATCAACCGCGACTTGATTTCCGGTGTCAACCTCCGCGCCTCCCAGATAGGTCGAGTAAATAAGCGCCGAACCGTCTGACGAGAGTTTGGCAACGAAGGCGTCAGTGCCGCTATCGGTTCCTGCATAGACATTGGCGGCGTTCGTCGGGTCAAGCGCAAGCGCTTTGATTCTCAGGCTGCCTAATCCGTTATTGCTGCTGCTCCAATGGGCACCCGAATCGGTGCTTTTATAGATACCACCGCCTTCGCTTGCGGCGTAAACGGTCGTAGCGTTCATTGGGTCAAGAGCCAACGCATTGATATGGAAGAACGACATGCCCGCAGTACCTCTCTCCCAATTGTTGCCACCGTCGGAACTCTTAAAAACGCCGCCAGCGGTCGCGGCATAAATGCCAGAAGTGTTGGTCGGATCAATAGCAAGATCGTAGGCAGCATACGGCCCGTAGAAACTGGTCTGTGTCCATGACATGCCTGCGTTCGTGCTTCTATAAACGCCGTGATCAGTGCCAGCCCAAACTATAGACGTATTTGTCGGGTTGATGGCGACGGAGTTAACATTCCCTGTGCTAAAATTTCCGACCAGAATGTTCGAAGAGAAATGAGCGCCGCCGTCAATACTCTTGAAAATAGCGTTTCTGTATCCGACGTAGAGCGTGTTGCCGTTCGATGGGTCAACGGCTATCGAAATAGGAATTTGAGGGGGGCTTAGCAAGCTCCAATTGTTCCCCCCGTCTGTGCTCTTATAAAGAGCACCAGTCGTTATTGCGTAAAGCGTCGAAGGGTTGAGATGATCAATTGCCAGCTTGTTAACAGTCCCGTTGATCTGGCTAGCGCCTATAGCATTCCAGTTTCCGCCGCCATTGCTGCTTTTGAAGATACCGAAATCAGTTCCCGCATAAAGGGTCACAGGGTTCGACGGATCAATCGCAAGAGAGTTAACGAAGGCCACCGAGAGACCTTTAGCCGCAGATGCCCAGTGATCACCAGCGTCTGTGCTCTTGAATGACGGGCTGCCCGACCTTGTAGCCTGTATCGCATTTGCCACAGGAAAATTCAGAGACCTTGTGTATCCTGTGATGTAGGCGCTGCCATTGCCATCAACGGCGACGCTATTCGCCTCGTCGCTCCTTGTACCGCCAAGGTAGGTAGAATAAACCAGCACCGAACCCGTCGGGTCTAACTTTGCGATGAAGCCATGAAGGTAGGGTAAGCTACTTGTTGCCTGAATGGGATTGACGGTTGGGAAATCGATCGAGGCAGTGCCGCCCACAATGTAAGCGTTTCCGGCAGCGTCTGTAGTAATTCCGTGAGCCGTCTCAGTGCGGCTTCCACCTATATATACTGAGTATAGAATTGCTGAGCCAGTCGGATTCAGCTTTGCCACGAAAACGTTCCTGAGAGCCGCGGACTTTATTCCGTTCGCCGGGAAATCTGTTGACCCGGTTTCACCAGCGATGTAGGCATTTCCCGCTGCATCAACGCTGATCGCGTCACCTTCGTCTGGACCATTTCCTCCTAGATAAGTCGAGTAGGCGAGCGTAGGGTCTATCACAAGCAATTGGCTCCGGTCATAGTCACCGATTTTGAAACCAACTTGATTCTTATTTCTCAGCACAAAGCGGCTGGCGATTTCTCGTCTCTCACCGTTGATCTTTTGATAAGCGACAGGCTTGCGCAGGATAACGTCGCCCGCGGATGTGGTCAGCACCAAGTCTCCTTGGCTGTTAACTACAAAACGAGTCGCCCCTTGAAAAGAGAGTTTGATGGCATCTGTAGAAGCGCCGGGAGCAACCTCGAAGTCGTATTCAAGCTGGCGCTGGTTACCGTAATAAACAAGGTCAATCGCCGGGTACACATTCGAGTAGCGAACCTGCGCGTATGTCGGAACATTTGTGCGCCACGCCGCTCGATCATCCCCGACAAAGTAATTGGCCTTGCCCGGCAACTCGTTAACTCCTGCTATCTTGGCCGCAGGGTCAGCGTTCACTATCTGCATACGCAGCAGACCTCGCTCTTCCCCAATGGCACGCGAATCAGGATTGTCATTCCTTATGGAAGAATCATTGCCTCCGCTCTGTTTTGACGAACGCCTCAGAGACAGAACAGCTTCAGTCGGCTTGAGAAAAAGTTCGTAGCCATCGCCGCGCGAGACAAACTTCGTCTCACCCTTGACCTGACCTTGATTGGTCTCAAAGCTCAAGGGTAGCTTCCCATACGCCTCACTGATTCTTGTGCGCGTAGCGTGATTAATTCCCTGTGAGGCCCTATTCTGAGACTGTGCGTTTTCAACGCCGCGAGGGGACGATAGAGATGCAGGATCAAGCGCGCTCTGTCGCTGTAGATTATGCGACCAAGCGGTTTGGACAGATAGGACGGCTAAAGACAGAATGAACGTCAGAATGGTCTTCACACGAGACCGCGATAGCAAGGTATAAGGCATAAATTTACTTCACCTTAAAACTCGATAACTACTTCCTTCACTAAGGGGGGCAAATACAGCATGTTGGTCGGGCACAACCCTACATAGATGCAGGGCTAAAATGAGTGGTTGTAAGTAGATTGGGAACTCAATCTACTTTTTCTCAAACAGATAAATCTCCACGCCCGGATCAATTCTATGCTCCGCTACAACATACCACTCGCTCATCTGCATGGGCACGAGATAGCTCAACTCATTCTGATGAGAGAGGACTATCCAAACGCGGTTGTGGCCTTCAATAACAGGTTTGAGAAGTTCCGCGACGTTGTCGCTTCTCAATTCGTCGTAGCGCCCCAGTTGATTGTTGTAATCGGGGAAAGGTTTCTCTGTGATGTCTGTGCGCCGCGCGTAGTAATCGAAAGGCATGTGCGCGGCTGGCTCTATGAAAAGAACAAGGTCGCCGCGTTGCGCCTTCTGATTGAAGAAAGCCACCGAGTCGCGCCAAACGTCCTTCTTTATTGCGCGGTAATAATCGCGCATGTCCGTGAGCGCAAAGATAAGGAAGGCCACGACCAGAAGGGTGCGCACGGGCAGAGACCGCAGGCTCATCACGCCGCGCGCGGCCAGGATAAGAAACGCTGGCGAGGCCGGGATGGTGTATTTCAAGAGAAAAATCGGCGTGACGAAATGAGAAACTACGAAGGGCAGAAGAATCACGCCTGCAAGCCAGATGAGAAGAAAGAGAATTTTTTGTCGGTTGGTGAACGGCAAGCTCGCATTGCTTTGATTCTCGCCGTTGTTGATGAAATGCGCGCTCGCTCGACTCACTCTTTTAAGAAGAAGTATGACTGGGATTGCTGCGAGCGGCACGAGCAGCCAAGTCAATTTGTACGAGCCTGCTATGGTTATCCACGTAAGCCTAAACTCGTTCCACGTAGGGCGCGGTATCCAGAAACCTTTACGCACACGCAAGACCTGACGTGTGAGCACTGTGAGCCACGGCACGAATAGTAGAAATAAGATTGACTGCGCCAGAATCCATCTCTTGAATACTCTTTTGAATATTTCGCGCGAAGAGAAGTAGAGCGTCAGGAAGAATATGTTCTCGGCTGCGATGACGAAGAGGCCGTAGACGTGCGTGTGCATCAGTAGGATGCTTGTCAGCACGTAGCCCATCATCATCCAGTTGCTTCTCGCCTCGAATAGTTTTAGAAAAAAGTATAGAGAGGCGAGCGTGAGCATCACCAAGAGCGAGTACATGCGCGTCTCTTGCGAAAAATCTATGTTGAAGTGGGAGAAGGCCATGAAGAGCGCGCTCAAGATTCCAGTCGGGCGGTCAAAGAGCAGCGCGGCCAATTTGTATGCGAGCGGTATACAGATGATTCCGAAGAGCGCGGAGAGCAGGCGAGCGCTCTCTTCGGAATCCCCAAAAAAATTTATCCAGTAGTGCAGCAGGAAATAGTAGAGCGGCGGGTGAACATCCCTTGAGGCTTCGTCAATTATCCCTGAAATATTTTCGTGCGCGACTTGAATCGAGTAGGCTTCGTCCAACCAGATGCTATCTGAACTGAGGTAAGCGATTCTCAGCAGCGCGCCCGTTGCGATGATGAGGACGAGGCAAGCCAGGACTAGCCGTGTACGGCTGCTATTAATTTCCGTTGCGAGATTGTTCGTCTTCGTTGAGCTTGTCAATCAGTTGCTTCTCGAACGTCTCTTCGGGGCGTTTGACCATCGTCAGGCGGTTGCCGCGATCATTGTACTCAACTTCGTCCATTATGTTGTAGATGAGAAGCACGCCTCGCCCGGAGGAGCGGAAGAGATTTTCGGGGTCGCGCGGGTCTGGAATATCCGCCACGTTGAAGCCTGCGCCCTCGTCTTCGATTGTGAAGCGCGCCTCTTTCGGGGAAAGCTCTGCTGTGATGCGAACCAGTTTCGTGGGATCATTTCGGTTGCCGTGCTTGACGGCGTTGACGAAAGCTTCGTCCAGAGCTACGAAGAGGTTCGAGCGTTCGGGTTTTATGAGTCCGAGTTTTGCTACGCGTTCTATCAAATACTGTAGCACGCCGTTCATCAAAGAGAGGTCGCTTGGCAATTCAAAATCAATTTTTTCGTGCACGTAGGGAAGAACCTTTATGTCGTCAATGAAGCGAAGCTTGTAGGAGAGCGTCTTTTCGACAATGCCCTGAAGCTCCTCTTTGTTATAGGGGACGCGCAGGTAGTTCGATGCGCCTATCTTGAAAGCTTTGACTATGCCGGGCTGCTGGGCTTGATTTGAAGAGACGACTATAGGAATCATCAAACGCTTGCGCTTGATTTCGCTAACGAGTTGCACACCGCCCTCTGCGTCATCCGTCAAATCGCTGATGACAAGGTCGAATTCGTCCAAATCATCGCGCTCCAAGGCTTTCGCGCGGTCGCCAATCGCCACGACCTCGTGCCCCATCTCGCGCAACGCCTGCTCAAGGACGGCGCGCAGTTCATCGTTATTATCGACGATGAGAATTCGTCGTCTTTCCATCGAGCCTTCTGTCCAGCCTTGATGATGTGGAAGGGAAGAGCCAAGCGGCCTAGTCGCGCTTTTCCGAACCGTTGTACGAAAAAGTCCCACCCCGCGTTTCAAATAATATAATGGTAAATGGTAAATGGTAAATGGTAAATGGAGGTTGAAGCTCAGCGGCGGGCTGCCTTTTTCTATTCACGATTTACGGTTCACGGCTATTAATCCATTCACCATTTACCATTTACTATTCACCATCTTTTCCTGCTATCCTCGTTCGTCTGATACAGAAGATGCAAGCTTCAGTCGAACAGAATCCCTCGTCTGGCGAGCGCCGTATAGCGCGCAGTGTCGAGCGCGCGTACATGTTTGCAGACCTCTCTGCCTATCCGTTCAGGAAACGTCTTCTAATACGCCTGGCCGATCTGCTCTTCTACGGTCTGATTAATCTTATAGGCTCTACGGCGCGCTATGAGGTTAAAGGATGGGAGCATTTCGAGACTCTCGCGCGCGACGGTTTTGCCGGAATTCATGCTGCATGGCATGACTGTATCTATCTAGCCATCTACTTCTGGCGGCGTCGCGGCATAGTTTACTTGACATCGCAAAGTTTCGACGGCGAGTACATCGCGCGGTTTCTACAGAGATTCGGCTTCGGCGCGGTGCGTGGGTCATCAACGCGCGGCGGCATAGGCGCAATGGTAGAGATTGCGCGCATCTTACGCGCTTCGATTTCTGTCGGATTTACTGTTGATGGCCCGAAGGGGCCGCGACGCCTAGCCAAGATGGGCGCGGTATTGCTGGCGAAAAAGACGGGGCAGCCCATACTCCCCTTCAGCGTCACGGCCAAGCGATTCTGGCAAGCGCCCTCATGGGACGGCCTTCAAGTGCCAATGCCTTTTACGCGCGCGCTAATGGAAATCGCCCCACCTGTCTATGTTCCTACGGATGCGGATGATGCTACACTTCAGGCTAAACTAGACGAACTACAAAGCAGGATGGATGAGCTTAACCGACGCGGCGAAGAATGGCGCACGCACCCGTTGGCGTAGCGTGCGTTAAGCGTCGTGTAGTAGGATTAGTCTTTCCTGAAATCAAAAAGAGGCGGCGCGTGCTCATCGCTTATTTTCACGGCGAGGGTTTAATAGAACCCCTTGTCGTCTTATTCATTTCCGGCTTCATTGTTTTCGGCGGAATCCTTGTGGGCATCTACATAATGCTGTACAGATTTCTCAAGAATAAGGATTGAGAAAAAGAGGCGGTCAAGAGCGCATCAAAAATCTTCTTCTTGAGTTGTGCGAAATCAGCAGCCCTTCTAGGCGTGAGGGCAAGGTGGCCGAGAAGATAAAGAGATACTGCGAAGAGATTGGCGCAGAGGTGGAAGTGGACGACGCTGGCGAGCGCGTTGGCGGCAACACCGGCAACGTCATCGCGCGCTTTCGCGGAACTATCCCCGGCGCTGAACCTATCATGATGAGCGCGCACATGGACACGGTCGTGCCTTGCGAAAACGTTCGCCCGATTGTTGAGGGCAACATCATACGCACTGATGAATCAACCGTTTTGGGCGGTGATGACAAATCCGGCTGCGCCGTCATCATAGAAACCATACGCTGCTTGAAAGAGCAGAACATCCCGCACACGGACATCGAAGCCATCTTCTCCATCTGCGAAGAAGTGGGCTTGCTAGGCGCGAAGAACGTTGATGTTTCTCGCTTGAGATCGAAGTACGGAATCGTCTTTGACTCGGACGATCCAGGCTTTCTCTTCACGAAAGGCCCATCGGCCAACCATCTTGAATTCAAGATTCACGGCCTGGAATCTCACGCAGGCGTCGCCCCCGAATCAGGCATCTCCGCAATCAAGATTGCTGCCGAAGCAATTTCCGGCATGAAACTCTTCCGCATTGACGAAGAGACAACGGCCAACATAGGTGTGATACGCGGCGGCGAGGCCACCAACATCATCACCAATCTAGTCGAACTCAAAGGCGAGGCGCGCTCGCTCAGTGAAGAGAAGCTGAAAGCGCAGTGCGACCACATGGTGAAATGTTTTGAAGACGCTGCGGCGAAATACGAAGTGACTGTTGATGGCAAGACTACGAAAGCTTGGGTCGAATCCAAGGTCGAGCCTGAGTATTACGCCATGAATGTTTCCGACGATTCGCGCGTCGTGCAACTTGTCAAACAGGCTGCGGCCAACATGGGATTGAAGGTCGAGACGATGGCATCGGGCGGCGGCTGCGATGCGAACATTTTTAACAAGCGCGGGATAGAATGCGCCAACTTGGGCACAGGCATGCGCGCCATTCATACCGTCAAAGAGTGGCTCGACGTAAAGGACATGTACGCATCGGCAGAGATGACGCTGCAAATCTTGAAACTGAACGGCGAGATGGCAATGAAGCAAAAATAGTTCGGGTGATAATAATGTCAAGGCTCAAGCACACTGATGAAGAAGAAAGCAAAGCGACGATGAAAGGCGTTCGATTCGTGACCGACGCTGAGGGGCGCAAGGTGGCCGTCATGTTAGACCTGGCAGAGTGGGGAGAACTTTGGGAAGACATTTACGACAACCTAATCGCTAACCAGCGCGCCGATGAGCCAAGCATGCCATTGGAAGAGTTCGAGGCTGAGCTACGCGCCGAAGGTCTCTTGAATGAGTAGCACGAGCTACACGGTCGTCGTCTCGCGCCCGGCGCAGAAGGAGATCAGGTCTCTAGATCAGGTAGTAAGAGGTCGAGTTTTACAGGCGCTCCGAGCACTGGCCGTTGATCCACGTCCCGCAGGCTGTCGCAAACTCGTAGGAGCACAAAACCGTTGGCGCATTCGTGTGGGTGACTATCGGGCAATCTATGCCGTGAATGATACGGATCACCTCGTTGAAATTATCGCTGTTAGACATCGCAGCAAGGCTTACGAATAAAACTGCCTACCGACAATGGTTGAAAATCCACAAAATCAACATTATCACAGCGGCTATGTCGCGTTAATTGGTCGTCCCAACGCAGGGAAGTCAACGCTGCTGAACCGGCTCGTGGGCGAGAAGATAGCGGCTGTGTCGAATAAGCCGCAGACGACTAGGCACAGGATTCAGGGCGTGATTACGCGCGCCGGTGGTCAGATAGTGATGGTTGATACGCCGGGCGTGCACAAGCCCGGGTATTTGCTGAATCGCAGGATGATGGCTGCCGTGCATGATGCGCTGATGGGCGTTGACCTCGTTTGCTTGATTCGTGATGCGAGTGTTTCCACAGGTAACGGCGACCGCTTCGTGCTAGACCTTGTGAAGCAATCTGGAAAGCCTGCGCTGCTGCTGCTTAATAAGACGGACAGGCTCGCTGACAAATCGAAGTTGTTGCCGTTGATGGAGTGGTACGGGAGTGAGTATGACTGGCGCTCGGTTGTGCCGCTCTCGGCTCTCAAAGGCGACATGATAGAAGTTCTGCTTCAAGAAATAATCAAAAATCTTCCAGAAGGCGCTCCCATCTTTGACGAAGATGAGTTGACGGATCAGCCTCTGCGCGTGCTTGTCTCAGAGATAGTGCGCGAGAAGATTTTGCAGACGACGGGCGAAGAGATTCCTTACGTCACTGCGGTCGTCACAGAAAAGTTTGAAGAGGTCAGGCCAGACTTTACGCGAATCAACTGCGCCATCTTCGTCGAAAAGCCTTCGCAGAAGAGAATAATCATAGGTCATGGCGCAGAACGATTGAAAGAAGTGGGCACGCGCGCACGCCACGACATCGAACGTCTGTTGGGCCATCGCTGCCACCTTGAGCTTTTCGTCAAAGTCGAAGAGGGCTGGCGCGACAAAGAGCGCGTGCTTAATGAGCTAGGAATCAATGAAGGGTGAAAGAATAAGGACGCGGGGACGCGGGGACGCGGAGACACGGCGAAAGAAAAAGATCGATGTAAGAAGCTCATCAACTTCTCCCCGCGTCTCCGCGTCGCCCACTCCCCGCGTCTCTTCTTCATCCCTTCGCTTGTGGTACGCGGTTGATGTCTCTCTTTCTGCGGAAGCGTGCGAGGCCGTCGAGTATGCGTTGATGGAGGCGGGCGCGCTCGGCACGGAGAGCAAGGATGAGAGCAATGGTGTTGCGCGTGTCTCTGCTTATTTCCCCAAAACGCCTGAAATAGAGAAGGTGCGCGCGGCGTTGCTTGATGCTCTGCGGCTTTATGAACTTCCGTCTTCGTCCGTTGGCG
This sequence comes from Acidobacteria bacterium 13_1_20CM_3_53_8, assembly GCA_001920415.1. Lineage (GTDB taxonomy): Bacteria > Acidobacteriota > Blastocatellia > Pyrinomonadales > Pyrinomonadaceae > 3-1-20CM-3-53-8. The sequence goes on from MNJR01000095.1 coordinate 10,566, forward strand.
AGATAGAGTTGCGCGAGGTTGAGGACAGGGATTGGTTAGGCGAGTGGAAGAAGAGTTGGCGCGCGGTTGCGGTTGGAAGATTCATCATCGCGCCGCCCTGGAGCGATTTCAGAGAAGACGACTCGATTGTGATTCGCATTGAGCCGGGCATGGCCTTTGGCACGGGCACGCACGAGACCACGCGTTTGTGTCTCGCTGCAATCGAAAAATATTTCGAGGGCGGAAGCTTTCTTGACGTTGGCACGGGCACAGGCATTCTCTCAATAGCCGCCGCGAAGCTTTTTCCGTCGGCGCGCATAGAGGCGTGCGACACGGACGCGGACGCTGTTCGTATAGCTATAGAGAATGCTGAGATGAATCATGTTGACGAGCGTATAAAATTCAGAGTCGGCACGGTGGATTATGTGACCGCTTCAGCCGATATGGTCTGCGCGAATCTAACGGCGGACGTGATCGTGCCGCTGCTATCCAAACTGATAGGCGCAACGTGCAATCGCCTTATTCTCTCCGGCATTCTAGACACGCAAACCGAACTCGTGCTCACGCGCCTGCGCGAACTCGGCATCGCAGAGCCGCTCGAAGTCATGAGCGACGGCGAGTGGGCGGCAATCATCGTTTAGGAATGAAAGGACGCGGAGACGCGGGGACCGGGGCGACGCGGCGAAAGAAAAAGATAGATGGGAAGCTTATTCTCTTATCTCCGCGTCGCCCCGGTCCCCGCGTCTCCGCGTCTCTTCCCCTCTCTTTTATGAGTCGTCGAAGATTTTATGCGCCGCGTGAGAATTTCGCGGCTGATGGAAAACAGGTGACGCTCGCGCAAGAAGAGGCGCGGCACATGCGCGACGTGCTGCGGCTGCGACGCGGTGATGAGGTGTTCGTCTTCGATGGCGAAGGCAGAGAGTTTGTTTGCGAGATTGAAGAAATAAGGAGTCTGGACGCGCTGCTTTTTGTGAAGGATGAGGTAAAACCTTCTTGTCCTGAATCGCCGCTAGATTTAACTCTGGCTGTGGCGTTGCTCAAAGGCGAGAAGTTCGATCTGGTGGTGCAGAAAGCTACGGAGCTTGGAGCGACGCGCATTGTTCCCGTCATAACGAAGCTTGCGGACGTGCGCGTTCGTGATGAAAAGGATGCGGAGCGTCGCGTCGCGCGATGGCAGCGTATAATGATGGAAGCGGCGAAGCAATGTGGACGCGCTCGCGTGCCGGAAATTTTTGGGCTAACTGATTTCACTTCGCTCGTCCGTGGCTCAACTTCAAATGTTGATGAAAAGTTTCTGATCTTCTCAGAACGTGGCGGGCAGGGGTTGAACGAGATAATCCCAGTAATCAAACGACCAGAAAGTTTGACGGCGCTCGTAGGCTCTGAAGGCGGATGGACGGATGAAGAGATTGAGATGGCGCGCGATGCTGGCTGGCTCGTAGTGACGCTGGGGGGGCGCACGCTTCGCGCGGAGACGGCTGCGATTGTGGTCGCGGCGTTGCTTCAGCACCTACTAGGAGATTTGAAGTGAGAACTATAGAGGTTTGCGATTGAATGCGGCTACTAGGGCAAAGCGTTATGTCAGTACCGCCTGCGGTAGCGGGCGGGTATTGTGTTTGTGACTCGCCTGATAATGAAGACATCACCCGCCCGCTACCGCAGGCGGTACTGACTCGCCAGATTCACTCATTTGATAGATCAGACCCAGAGCTTATTACTCCAATCTTCCCAAATATCTTTCAGCCGCGCGCCTGTCGCGTTCCATTTCAAAAGCCCATGCCGGATCAACGGGCGCTCTTAATATCTCTTCTAACTGCTCTTTCGCTTCAATAGCTTTCCCTTCTTCAATCAACATTTCGGCGAAATAGATTCGCGTGACTGTATTCGCGGGCGCGAGCACGATTGCCCTTTGGAAATTTGCGCGTGCGCGCGCGCGGCTGCCGCCGAGAATTTTCGGGAGTTTGTGTTCGAGTCGTGCGAGCACGCGCAAGGGCGCGGCGGCGTGATAGGTGGAATCAATTCTCGCGGCAAGGCGAAGAGCGCTGCGCGCAGCGAGCGCATGACGCAATGCGCGAAAAAGTTTCTCTGTTTGTGCCAGTAGAGCCAGGTTGACGCCTAGCCAGAAGTGAGCTTCGACCCTGAAGGGTTGATCTTGAGAGGCGCGCTGGCAGACGCTTGCGCCGCGTGAGTGGAATGCGCGCCGCTCGTCTTCTCTTTCAGCTTCTTGTCCTAAGAAGAAGAGTGCGCGCCCAAGTCGCCACGCGACTTCGTAATCGCGCGCGTCGTCCGCACTCTCTAAAAGCTCCACGCTCTGGCGCACGCTCTCTATCTCGCTACGCTTGTCATAGAGCGAGTCGGCTCGCGCCAGGATTTCTGCCAGCATCTCTGTCATAGTAAACGGGACAGCCCGCGCTTTTCCACCACTCGTTGCGCATCTAAAACTTTGACTTGCGCTCAGGCAGAGGCGCAGAATACGCACAAAGGTAGGGCGCGCTCAAGGCCGGTAGAACTATTTTCCCGTAGCGCTCGTTTATAGCTTAAGAACCGGCAAGAAGAGCGACGAGGAACCGAAAAGATGGCTTTGAACAGGGAAGAGATGGTCAGGCGCGCGCGCGCAGACCTTGCGAAACGTTTAGGCGTCTCTGAAAATGAGATTCGTGAAGAGGCTGTGGAGCAGACGGATTTTCCAGACATGGCGCTCGGCGCAGCCTCGAAGGGCGAGATGAGCGGCCAGATGATAACGCCCGGCCTGCGCATACGATTGAGCGCCGAAGGGCACGGCCAACATGAGTACCGCGCCAACGAACAACAGATTCGTCTCTATAATTTCAAGGGGAAGAATTATAGGCTTTAAGTCTGGAGTCTAGAGTCTGGAGTCTGGAGTCAAAAGCAAGAAAATGTTTTTGACCTCTGACTCCAGACTCCAGACTCTAGACTCCAGACTTTTTTGAGGTGAAGAAATGAACAGGCAGAATTTTCTTGGACATCTTGCGCTGGCGATTACGCTTATTCTGCTCGCTGCGTTTCTAGGTCAAATAAGACATTGGCAGCAGGAATGGCGCTCGAACCATGCTTATTGGGCTGTAGGAGACCGCCGCCCTGTGACTTCAAAGCCGAGGACGGCGGAAGTCATCGTGAAGTTTCGCGCTGGCACTTCGCTCGAACAGATGAAAGCGATTGCCGCAAGATTTGGTGATCGTCTGGAAGACCAGTACGAGTTCATTGACGGCGAAGCAGTGATGGAAGATTTGGACGGCGAGAGCGCAGAGCAGGTCGCCGCTGAATACAACGCGCACACTGATCTGGTCGAATACGCCGAGCCGAATTACGAAATCAGTTTAGACCCGACTGAAGCGCAAAACTATCGTGGCTTTGGTGGCAACACCGGAGAACAGAACTCGGACGCAGCGTTGAGTGATCCTATGTTCAGCGATCAGTGGTCGCTTGAGAATACAGGGCAGCGTGGAGGCCGTGCTCAGGCAGATATAAGCGCAGTGGATGCATGGGCCAAAACACATGGCAGCGATGAGACGGTCGTCGCCGTGCTGGACAGCGGCGTTGATTACACTCATCAAGACCTTGCTAATAACATCTGGACGCGCCCGGCAAACGTAGCGGCTTATACGGACGCGCAACTTGGAACGGTTGATGACCTGCACGGCTTCAACGCCGTCACGAACAGCGGCGACCCTATGGACGACAACGGGCACGGCACGCACGTGGCCGGAATCATTGGCGCTGAAGGCGATAACGAGATTGGCATCGCTGGCATCAACTGGACGGTTAAGATCATGCCGCTGAAATTCATGTCAGCGGGCGGCTACGGCACTACGCGCGACGCGATAAAGGCGATCAACTATGTGATTGAGCGAAAGCGCGATGGTGTGAACGTGCGCGTGATTAATGCTAGCTGGGGTTCTACGCAGAACTCACGCGCGCTGCGCGATGCGATTAAGAAGGCTGGAGACGAGGGAATTCTGTTCGTTGCAGCGAGCGGTAATTCGAGCGCAAACGCAGACCGCAATCCGCATTATCCTGCGGGCTATAAATTGCCGAACGTGATTTCGGTTGCCGCGACTGACCGCAACGACCAGTTAGCGTCGTTCTCGAACTATGGTGCGAAGAGCGTTCACATAGCAGCGCCCGGTGTAGAGATTCTGAGCACGTGGCTTGGCAATCAATTCCGAGAAGCTTCGGGCACTTCTATGGCTACGCCGGAAGTCGCAGGCGTCGCTGCATTGATTGTCGCCACGAACCCGAATATCTCAGTCGAAAATTTGCGCGAGCGAATATTGAATTCGGTTGACCGACTGGATTCATTGAACGGCAAAGTCTCCACGGGCGGACGACTCAACGCGGCAAAGGCTCTCGGAGTTGAATGAGAAGAATATGCTATTGACTGAAAAGAAAGCCTCTTCTGAGCATACGGGAGAGGCTTTCTCTTTTCAGAATCTATTAAAGGGATTTTCAGTCTGTAGTGGTTCAAGCAAATATTTTCATCCTTCTTCAATTGTCGCAACTTGCGCGTCCGCCTCTGAATGTGTGATGATTTATTTTTCAGGAGACTCCTCTCGTAATAACTTATATGCACTGATCTTTAAGGAGAGTTGAAAGAGTGAAAGCGGAATTGAAGCAGTTGATCGCTTTACAGAACACTGACACACGCATACGCAGGCTAAAGGCAGACATAGAGGCCATCCCGCAGAGGCGCGCCGAGATCGAAAGAGAGTTCGATCAGCGCGCCTTTGAAATTCGCGCGCTGGAAACCGAGCGGGACGCAGCGCAACACGAACGCGCGCGATTAGAGACGGAAATCTTTGAGCAGAGGAAGCGTGCGGAACGAGCAGACCGCAACCTTATGTCGTCGAAGAACGCGCAAGAGTACGAGGCGGCCATACGTGAAGCAGACGCCGCGCGCAAGACCATCTCGCAACTTGAGACAACTCTGCTGGAAAAGATGGAAGCGATTGACCAGGCCGAGAACCAGTTGAAAGAGCGCGAGCCTGAAGTTGAGCGTATGCGCACAGAGATGGAGCAGCGATTGAAGGAGTTGGACGAACAGACACGCAGCGAGAGTGAAGAGATAACGGCGCGAGGCATAGAGCGCGAGCAGATTTTCGCGTCGCTGCCCGTACAGATGGCTGCGCTCTACAAACGCATCAGCGCACGCATACGCGACGGCATAGCAGTGGCCGAAGCGCGCAACAGCTCGTGTTCGGCCTGCTTCATGTCGCTTCGTCCACAGGTCATGGCCGAAATCCGTCGCGGCGAAGAGGTCATCACCTGTGACAACTGCAACCGCATACTCTACTACGTGCCAGCCGAACAGAAAGCAACGGAAGCCTCCGCAACCGTCACGCCCAATGTAGCAGCATGAAAAGAAGGCAAAAGTAAAAAGGTAAAAGGCAAAGGGAAGGCAAAAGGTAAAAGTAAAAAGGCAAAAGTGAGGGGAAGCCAATCTTTTAATAGAATTGATTTCAGCCTTCCTTTTGCCTTTTACCTTTTTACTTTTGCCTTTTCTTCTACCGTCCCGTGCTCGCAAGGTACGCTTTGAGAAACGCGCTCCATTGCGTTTTCTGTGTGAAGTCCAGATTCGTGTCGTAGAGGTTGATGATCTGCTTCGTAGGGAAGTAGATTGCAAGGCCGTGCGAGTTCTTCATGTTCGCGCCCTTGAAGCCTGAGTTGAGCACGAACCCTTGAGCGCTGATTACGTCTTTAACTTGCCTGCATGCGGCTTCTATGTTTGCATCGCCCACGCTCTGCTGTAACAGGTCGCAGAAATCATAGAGGTCTATGTTGTCTTCGACATCGTAGGACTGAACACGGTGTCGCGCGAGCACTATCTGTGTAAGCACGTTCTGGTCGTCGAGCTTGCTCTTCATGGCTTTGGCAAGATTATCAACCACCCCGGCCATCAAATCGGATTTTGTAAGATCGCAAGCGGCCTGCGTGACGCCAGCGTCCGAAGGGTAAGATGCTATGTACTTGTTGACGATTGTGACGGCCAACTCCTGCGGCGTGGCAGTAGGCTTTTTTGTCAGGTAATCCAGAACTGTGTCGTAAGGCCAGCCGTCGCCCGGCTCTGTCTGCTCTGAGCCGATGGTGACCAGCACATCGCCGCGCAGTTGATAACAGACTTCCGCCATGCTCATCAAACATGCATCCATTCCTAAGATGTCGAGCGGCCTGCCTATCTTCTTCTTCATCCAGTTGACGACCTTGCGAAGCTCTATGTTGTCCAGAAAATCTTCCGCGTCGTCGTCCAGACAGATTGCGCGGGAGATGACTCCGCTGCGCGGGTCTTCTTCTACGCGCATGGGCTGCGAAAGAGCTTTTTCGATTGTCGAGCGGAAGAGTGCGCGCTTGAATCTTTGTCCCACTGTGCGAAGCCTGCGTGTCGAGACATTTGTGCCGTCTGCGCCTCGCGACGCATCAATGACTTCACCGCGCCGCGTAATGTTGGCACCCATAGAACGGCGCGCTTCATGGTAAACGTCCGTATCATCCCAGCCCTCGCCGTGATTCCATAGCACTACTATGTAGCGCTTTGCAGGATAGTTCTTGATTCCCCAGTTGATGAAATCTTCGAGCACTTTGGGATCACCCATGTTCGTTTCGCCCAGCGTCTGAACAACGTCGCTCGAAGGCGCGCCGCCTTTGCGCACGAAGTAGCGCTTGGTGCGATGGTCGTTGCCGCTACGGTCGTATTGCACTACTACGTTGACTTGATTGGTCGAGCCTACCTTCTTCATCTCTCTCAGATCGGCTATGCCAGCGCTATCCAGATTGTTGTCGCCGCACATGTAGACCATCATCGTCCATTCTGTCTGAACGGGTTTCTTCGACGCAGCCTTTACGGCTGAACCTTTCTTCGCCGCAGACTTCTTTGCCGTAGACTTTTTAGCAGCGCTCTTTCGGCCTACAGCGCGTCCTTTGCCCGATTTTTTCGCCGCTGCTTTCTTCCCGGCTCCCTTTTTAGTTGCCATTACTATTTATCTCCTTTTCAAGAGGGTAGTGAGAAAAACGATTTGTGTTCTCGGTTCTAATTCGATTCCGCCAGATGAGTTTCCCGTAGCGTATGGAACAGCGCGCGCGCGAAGTCTAGCCGCTTTGGCGCATTCGCCTAACCTGTGATTTTTTTTGAAAGAGCCGTTAAAGATTTCTCCTGAGTTGAGCGACCGTGAGACAGGTACGAGCGTTCAATGGCTATTGAGAAACGGCGACGGTCTTGGGCTACTCTGCACGAAAGACTGTGAGTGAAGAGCCTTGTGACCGCCCAAACGGCCTGCATTGATGTGTCAAAGTTTCAGAGCGAGCGCGCACACTATAGCACTGAACGGCGCGGTTGTAACTTGAAATTTATCAATCCGGCTGAACAAATTGGCCTGCAACGAGCGCGGGCGAGTCTCAATCTCTTCGTGTTATGATGCCCGCGCTAATCCATTAAGAGCAGAGGGCTGCGGCGCGGCTGGAATTTGATTCACCCGCGTCCGTTTAAGTTTCAGAATCATGAGAATCCTTGTCACGGGCGGGGCGGGCTACATTGGAAGCGTCGTCACGGAAGAGCTTGTGAGTGGCGGTCACGAGACCGTTGTGTATGACAGTCTTTGCAAAGGTCATCGCGGGGCGCTTGTTCGAGGTGCAAAGTTAGTCGTAGGCGATTTGATGAACGGCGCGCTTCTAGGTCGCACGCTGGAGGAGAACAGAATTGAAGCGGTCATACACATGGCCGCAGATTCGCTCGTAGGCGAATCCGTCGAAGCTCCCCAAAAATATTATAGCAACAACGTAGTGGCAGGGCTTTCACTGCTTGACGCTATGATGGAACCTGGCGTGCGCCGCCTGGTCTTTTCATCAACAGCCGCAACTTATGGCGAGCCTGAGAAGCAGCCGATTGAAGAATCAGACACGAACAATCCGACGAACCCTTACGGCGAAACTAAGCTTGCCATCGAGCACGCGCTTCGCTGGTACGATAACGCCTACAAACTTCGCTACGCCTCTCTTCGCTACTTCAACGCGGCGGGTGCGACCGAACGTTGCGGTGAAGTACATGACCCGGAAACTCATCTCATTCCGATTGTGCTTCAAGCGGCGGCTGGGCGACGCGAGCGGGTTGAGATTTACGGCGACGATTACCCAACGCATGACGGCACGTGCGTGCGCGACTACATTCACGTAGTGGATTTAGCGCGCGCGCACATCCTAGCGCTTGGGATTCTTGATGAGAGGAGCGCTATCTATAACTTGGGCTGCGGCGGGCGCGGTTATTCAGTGCGCGAAGTGATAGAGACGGCACGCGCGGTCACAGGGCGCGAGATTCCCACACACATTGGCCCAAGACGCGCGGGCGACCCTGCCGTGCTCATCGCAAGCTCTGAAAAGATAAGACGTGAGTTGGGCTGGCAGCCCACTATGCAAGTCCTGCGCGTCATCATAGAATCCGCGTGGAGGTGGATGCAGAGCCATCCGAATGGATATGAAGAAAGGCAAAGAGAAAGTCAAAAGTAAAAAGGTAAAAGGCAAAAGTTAGGGAAGCCAATCTTTTTATTAAAAGTGGTTTCAGCCTTCCTTTTGCCTTTTACCTTTTTACTTTTGACTTTCCTTTATCTGATTCTCAATTCAAACGGCATGAGCGCCATCATATCGCCACGCTTCATGCGGTCTAGCATGGCGGCGTAGCGCAGTGAGCGCTGCACGTCCTCTGGCAATGCGGCGATGGCCGCGCGCTGCTGTTGCACATGGACGTTAGCGCCGTTCTCTTCTTCGTCATCATTGCCGAACAATCTTTCAAAGAAGGTGCGCGGGTAAGGGAACACTACGCGATGCACGCTCTTTTGCGCGGGAATGCCTGCGAGTTGTTTGGCTATCTCTACGGCGCGGTCGAGTCCGCCGAATTCGTCAACGAGACCGTTCGACTGTCCCTGCGCGCCAGTCCACACGCGACCCTGACCGACTGAGTCAATGTATTCTGGATTTTTGTTCCGACCTTTAGCGACTTTCGGCACAAAGTCTTCGTAGTAAGTACGCCTGATTAAATCCTCGAACCGCGCTCGCTCGTCCGTAGAGAAGGGTTCTGTCTCGCGGAACATCCCTGCGTTCTTGCCGCGCATTACGTACTCGTTAGAGATTCCGAGCCAATCGTAGAAACCTTTCATCACGGGTTTGCCCGCGAAGATGCCTATAGAGCCTGTGATGGTCGAAGGCTCTGCGACGATGCGGCTGGCGTTGCAGGAGATGTAGTAACCGCCGGAAGCCGCAAGGTCGCTCATTGAAACCACTACGGGCTTCTTCTGACGCGCTTCTTCCACAGCGTGCCAGATTAAATCTGATGCGTAACTTGATCCGCCTGGGCTGTCAACTCTGAGCACTATGGCTTTAACCGTGCGGTCGTCGCGCGCGTCGTTCAGCGCTTTTACAACTGTATCCGAGCCTGCGGTCTGCTCGCCTAACAAGCCATCGTTAGAACGACCAGAATCAATCTCGCCCGATGCGTAGATGATCGCTATGCGCTCGCCCGTGTTCAGTCCCAAGGATTCCGGCGAGACCTCTCGATAGTCCGAGCCTTTGACCAGATGAAGATGATCGGACGGTTTGTAGCCCAGTTGTTGTTTCAACTCATCTTCGATTTCGCTGCGATACTTTGCGCCGTCCATCAACCCTGTGTCCTGCGCTTGCCGTGCATTGAACGGCGCGCTGTCAATCAGAGAGCGCACCTCGTCCGGCGATTTATGGCGCGTCTCGGCCACTGCGCTGACGTAGCGACCGAAGTAGTCATCCAGGATAGAATTGATTACTTCGCGCTGCGCGTCCGACATATTCTTTCTGGTAAACATATCAGGCGCGTTCTTGTATTTGCCTATCTGGAAAACGTCCGCCTGTATGCCAAGCTTATCGAGCGAGCCACGAAAGAACATAGCCTCCGCCGCAAGACCGTTGATGAAGAGATCGCCCACTGGCGGAATGTAGATTCGGTCGCATGCGGTCGCAATGTAATACTCACGATTGAAACCCAACTCCATGTATGCATAGATGGGTTTGCCTGAACTTCTGAAATCAGCAATCGCGTCGCGTATCTCGTCCGCTTTAGCCCAGCCTCCGCCCGGCATATCAATGTCCAGCAGCACCGCGCGTATGCGCCTGTCAACTTTCGCTTTCTTTAGCTGCACGAGCAGGCCAGTGAGCGACTGATCATCGCTGCCGAAAATTTTCCTCACAGGGTTTTCCGGCACGTAGTCTGGAAGCGAACCCGAAACGCGCAGCACCAGCACGCTGTTGTCAGCAATCGCAGGCTCGCTGTGGCGAAACGCTGCGAACAGCATAGCGATTCCCAAAGCAGCAAAAAAGAAGATGACCAGGACTATTCCCGTAATGATAAGAACGATTTTTCTTGTACGCGACATCGCCATAATATTTCCAGAAAATTGAATTAAGGTCAGTACCGCCTGCGGTAGCGGGCGGGTAATGTATGCTGAAAGACCCGCCCGCTACCGCAGGCGGTACTGACCTTCCTCATCTGAGGCTAAAAGGAGATGAAACCGCCTGTGTTTACGCAAGCGAGGAGGAAAAGGTTTAAGGAAGGGATGAGGGATGACAAGAGATTGATTCATTTACTCATTGAATCAATTTAGAAGCCTTATCTATCCCAGTTGAATAGCGGCAATCTCCGGTTCGCTTAGTGGCTCGGTCTCCATCAACAAAGCTAATTGCTGCTGAGTCGGTTGCTGATCTGTTTTCTGATGCTGATTTTTTTCTGCGGCAATTACAAGCCGAAGAAAGTTTTTTACTGCTTGGACGACTGCTTTATGAACATCTTTGGGGGGCTGATGGCCGTCAATTATTTCTATCTGCTCACCTTCAGTTTTGGATTTTTCAATTGCCAACAAAAAGTTCTTACGCACTCTTTCAAGGTTATCAAGGTCCTCGTACAATTCAACGTGCCACCTTTGTGTTTTCATCCGCTTGACACAAATCCCTGGCGGTACATCAAGGAAGATGGTCAAATCTGGTCTAATTATATTTCTATTTATTTCCTTAATCCATTGATAGTCTGCGGTATCAACCGATTGGTAAGCAAGCGACGAGAGATAATACCGATCAGCAATAACATGGACTCCCTCCTTGAGTTTTGGAATAACTTCATTGTGTAAATGATCGGCTCTATCGGCGGCAAAAAATAGTGCCATGCTTGTTTCATCAAGACGCCTAGGGGCTGCATTGCCATTAGAGGCGGCGCAGAAGAGGCGCTTAGATAAAACAAGTTTGAGAAGCGCGCCAACGGGGCCATCTGTGGGTTCTTTGGTATAGTACGCGAATTGATTTCTTTTCTCCATAAACCATTTTGTTAGTAGGTGCGCTTGCGTTGTTTGACCTGAGCCATCGAGACCTTCAAAAACTATGAACTTTCCTTGAAAGAAATTAGCCTTCATGGATTTCGCCTTCTTAATTCAAGATAGTATGGACAGGTGCCTGATATACGCTCATTACACCACGCGGCTCGATCTTCCCAGTTTTCGTCTTCTCTATAGCAGCTACATAGCCGAGAGACAAGGGCATCACGTGCAACTTTGAATTTTTCTTCTGCCGCCTCGCGTTCTAAGGTAGCAGTTCTAAGTTTTGCCCAAAGCTCTTCGATGTCCATTGCCTTACATCCTACCAATAAGATCACCCCAAGTGTAGGCATATAAGGCTACTAGGTCAACTGTTCTGGAAATCAGGCTCCTGTCTGAACTTTTGAGACAAACAATTTTTTGTGCAAACCTATCTTTCGATCCAGCCGCCGCCTAATACTTCGTCGCCGCGATAGAAGACTGTGGCTTGGCCGGGCGTGATGGCGCGTTGCGGTTCGTCGAAGACTATATGCGCGCGTGCGCCATCGAGCACGGTGATGGTTGCGTGCGCAGGGTTGTGGCGATAGCGTACGCGCACCTCTGCGCGCAAGGGTTCGGATGGAGTGTCGAAGCTTATCCAGTTGACGCCCGATGCCTTGAACTCATTTCTCAACAACTTTTCTTCAGTGCCTACGACTACGCGATTCTTTGTGGAATTAATCTGCACGACGTAAAGCGGTCGCTCGTTAGATATGCCCAAGCCCCTACGCTGACCAACGGTGTAGCGATGAATGCCGCCGTGTGTGCCCAAACGTTCGCCGCGCGTGTTGACTATCTCGCCTGTGCCCGGCTCACGCTCCTTCTGCCCTTCGGCTTCCAAGTAGCGGTCAATGAAACCAGCGTAATCCCCATCGGGCACGAAACAGATTTCCTGCGACTCTGCTTTGTCGGCAACTGCCAGACCCTTAGCACGCGCAGCCGTGCGCGCTTCCGTCTTAGACATCAGCCCAAGCGGAAACAGTGAGCGAGAGAGTTGCGCTTGAGTCAACTCCCATAGAAAGTAGGACTGATCTTTCTGAAGATTCTTTCCGCGAAGAAGTTTGTAGCGATTCTCGGCCTCGTCAAACTCGACGCGCGCGTAATGTCCCGTAGCAACATGATCGCAGCCCAGACTGGCCGCAAGACGATCAAGCGAAGCGAATTTTAGTCGGCTGTTGCACGCCACACACGGAATAGGCGTCTCGCCATTCAAGTAGCTTGCGACGAAAGGCTCAACCACGTCGCGCTCGAAATCTCTTTCAAGATTCAGTACGTAGAAAGGAAACCCCAACTCTTCGGCCACGCGCCGCGCATCGTACACATCATCCAGAGAGCAGCAGCGCGAAGGCAGAGGCTCGCCGTGTTCGTCAACAGTCAATCCGCGGCGCTGATTCCACAACTGCATCGTGAAGCCTACGAGTTCGTGCCCCTGCTCCTTCAAAATGGCCGCAGCCGCGCTCGAATCCACGCCGCCGCTCATTGCAACTGCTATCTTCATAAGTTGGTAAATGGTAAATGGCAAATGGTGAATGGTAAGAAGCTTTTATCTATTTACCATTGACCATTTACTATTTACCTTCCCTTGTTTGCCGCTCTTTCGCGGCGAATGTTAAGATGCCTGCTTTGGTCGAAAAAGTAGGCTGCGCGTTAACTGATTAGAATACCCGAAACGGGGCGAAACGTCAGCCCAACAGAAGTCTGGAGACAGATTGATTTGCGATTTTAGATTTAAGAAGCTCTCCGCTTCTTCCAATCGAAAATCGCAAATCTAAAATCGAAAATCTATCTGTCTCCAGACTCCAGACTTTTGATTATGGAAAGAGCTATTGAAGAGTATCGCGTTGCGGACGAGCCTTTCTATCTGGAAGTGGCGCGCGAGGTAGAGTTGTTCGAGGCGGCTTACGCAGCACGCCTGCCCGTGATGCTGAAGGGGCCTACGGGTTCGGGCAAGACTCGATTCGTAGAGCATATGGCGTGGCGTCTGGCTCGCCCGCTGATAACGGTTGCGTGCCATGAAGATTTGTCTGCGACCGATCTGGTCGGGCGCTACCTGCTCGAAGGTGAAGAAACTGTCTGGCACGATGGGCCACTCACGGCTGCCGTGCGCCACGGCGCTATCTGTTATCTGGATGAAGTAGTCGAAGCGCGCAAAGATACTGTCGTAATCATACATCCGCTCACGGATGATCGCCGCCGCCTTCCTATTGAGAAGCGCGGAACTATCCTGGATGCGCCACCGGATTTCATGCTCGTTGTCTCTTATAATCCCGGCTACCAATCCATATTGAAAGATTTGAAGCAGTCAACGCGCCAGCGATTCGTCGCATTGGAATTCGACTATCCGCCGCCAGAGATGGAAGCGGTCATAGTCGCGCGCGAAGGCGGTATTGACGAAGCGATGGCGCGCGACCTTGTGCTCATAGGCCAGAAGGTCAGAAACCTGCGCGGGCATGGATTGGAAGAGGGCGTCTCGACGAGGCTTCTAATCTACGCCGCGCAGATGATAGCGCGCGGCATCCCCGCAATCGCCGCCGCCGAAGTCGCCATGTCCTCGCCCATCACAGACGACCGCGAACTCCAGCGCAGCATACGCGAGATAATCACGACTGTGATTTGAGAAGGTGGAAGCTTAGACATGGCAGGCTATTCCGAAACTCCGCTCTTTAAGAAGCTAGGCATCAAGGAGAATTTTCGTCTTGCGCTCATCAATGCACCTGAGAATTTCGAGGAACAACTGGGAGAGCTTCCTCTTGGCGTCATCGTAAACGATAAATCAAGGCAGCCTCTTAACCTCATCCTCTTCTTCACGAAAAAAGAGTTGGAGTTGAATAAAAATTTTCCGAAGCTAGCAAAACGAGTTGCGCCTGCGGGGATGCTGTGGGTTGCATGGCCTAAGAAGGCTTCGGGTGTGACGACCGATTTGTCGTTCGATGTTGTGCAGGAGATTGGATTGAATGCGGGGATGGTTGATACGAAAATCTGCGCGGTTGATGCTGTGTGGTCTGGCCTGCGATTCGTGTTTCGTTTGAAAGACCGAGCGCGCATGAGTGAATTGTAGCTGGTTGTCTATAAATAAAACCTTAACCGCCGCAGGACGCAGAGGTTTTCGCAGAGGACGCGTAGGATTTAAGAATTTGAAATTTCAGATTTGAGATTTCAAATTAAAAGATTTCTCTGCGCCTCCTGCGGCGAAACCCTTTGCGCCCTGTGGCGGTTAATATAAGCTCTTAATCGCACTCAACTGCGAATTGCTATAAAATTCTTTGGCGAAGATGCCCGTTCTAATCATCTCTGCGCTGGTCGCAATCTCCGCGTTTTTAGCCATACGCGCAGAGTATTTCGGCCCGCGCAGCAAAGTCTATCTCTTCAAGCCGCTCACTGTTCTGCTAATCATTCTCATCGCGCTTCAGACAAAAAATCAGACATCACATGTTTACAGAATTGCTATCATCGCGGGGCTTCTCTTCTCGCTCATGGGCGACATCTTTTTGATGTTGCCGCGTGATAGGTTCATTCAAGGTCTTGTCAGTTTTCTAGTAGCGCATCTCTGCTACATCGCCGCTTTCATCACGGAAGGCAATCGCGCGTTTTCGACATTGAGCCTGCTGCCCTTCTTTGTTTACGGTGGGTTGATGCTGCACGCGCTGTGGCCGCATCTGGGAAAGATGCGCGCGCCCGTAGTCATTTACATGCTGGTGATTCTGTTGATGGGCTGGCAGGCTGCGAGCAGGTTTCTGGTAGAAAATCAAGAGGGAAGCTTGCTGGCGTTCATTGGCTCTCTTTTCTTCATCGCGTCCGATTCAATTCTAGCCATCAACCGATTCAAAACTCATTTCAAGAGCGCGCAGGCGCTCACGCTCACAACCTACTTCATAGCTCAGTGGCTTATTGCTCTTTCGACCTGAATTTCTTAATCTGAATTTTCAGAGGGATGAAAGAGGAAGAAGACAGAAACGAAAGCGCTGAATCGCAGCCTCTTGAAAGAGAGTTCCGCGAGCGGCTGCGCTCTGTCAAAAGCTTGACGGAGCGGCGCTCTGTCTCAGGGTTGGCGCGTGAGCTTTCGCGCTTGCCTTCGGACACAGCGCTCGCAGCATTGGAGACGAGCGCGGTTCTGGCGGGCGTCTCTCTTCGCGCGAGCATAGAGTTTTTGCGCGCTGTGCCTGCCGCTTCGCTCGTGCTCCGTTCGGAAGAGTTGAGCGCTTGGGGCGAGATGGGTCGCCGTCTGGCTATGGGCGACGCCGAATCCGCGATTGCTTTCTTCGCATCGGGCGTTGAAGAGATGGCGATGATTCCAGAAACGGCGCGGCCTCTGGTCTTTCAAATCTGCGCGCGCCAGATGATTCTCTCAAGCTCCGTAGCGCTAGACACCTTTCGACGCGCGCCGCAAATTGCAAACGTAGTCAAAGATGCAGAACTTCTCTTCTCCATTCTTGAAATCGCAGCAGAGATTTCGCGCCGCTCCGCTAAGCACAGCGCAGATTTCTTGCGCACGACGGAAAAGGTCTCTGCTTGTCTTCATGATTTCGATAATAACGAACAGGAGGTTGCGCGGCGCGCTGTCGCGCTCGCGTCCAGTTTCGCATTGCGCGCCGGAGGCATAGCCGCAGACGCCTGGTCTGCTATGCCAACTGCTTTAGAAAACTTGGACGCGCCGAGAGCGCTAATGCTTCTAAACGGCGCGGGCGAATTTCTTGAACGAGGCGGTGGGGCCGCGCTCTCAGTATTGGTAGCAGGGGGCGAGGTCATGCGCGTCGCGCCGGAAATTTTCGAGGATTGGACTAAGTTGCTTTGGACTATAACGGAGCATGGCAACGCTGCGCTGGTGGCAACGGTGCGCGCAACGCCTCCGTTCTTTCAGACAATCATGAAAGACGTAGGGCGCGCTCGCGCCATCGAACTCGCGCGGCGCGTGCTGGAAGTGACGGGCGAGGTTGCTCTTTTGGATGGCGAAGCGGCGCTCGCATGCTTTCGTTCAAGCCCGAAGGCGCTGCGCACAGTCTCGCTAGAACAGTTCGAGCAATGGGCGCGTGAAGGTCTCGCTCTCTCTTCATCAAACGCTCGTGCGCGTAGAAGCTACTATGCGCTGGAAACCAGACGAAGCAAAGAGGCGCTTCAGACTGGAAGCGAAGGACTCGCCCTGGAATCTGTTCAGAACACTCTGCGCCTCTATGTAGAAGCTCTAACGGGGCACGAGGTTGATGTTGCGCCGCTCGCAAGTCTGCCGGATGAAGCGCGCATTGGCGACGGTCGCACCATACATCTACCGGCGGTTGTTTCAGAGTTTAATGACGAAGAGCTTGATTTTCGTCTCTACAAAGTTCTGGCAGCGCACGCCGCAGGGCAGATTGAGTTCGGCACGCACGAGCGCGACACGGCGGATTTGCAGGCCGCATACGCGAGCATTCACGACGTTTACTCTGCCGAAAATCTGGACGCGCGCGACGCATTCGCCCTAAATGGTTACATCAACGAGATGGAGAAAGGCGAGCGTGCGCTCTCGCCTGAAGAAGAGGCGCGAAGAGCTAGAGTTGCAAGCTTGCCGCCGGATTCCGATTACCGCGCTGTGCTCGCGCTCTTTCCCTACAGAGGTTTGGCCCAGAGAATTTTCGGGACGCTTGAGAACGGGCGCATTGATCGCCGATTGCGCCGCGCTTATCGCGGACTCGCGCGCGATCTGGATTTGACGCGCGAACACTTGAGGCGCAGCCGACCGCCAATAACTCGCCTGCCCGTCACGCTCGTTCCGTTTGAATTGCTTTTCCAGATAACCTTGTGCGGAGGCGCGCTAGATGACGCGCGCAATTTCTACAGCCAGATTGTTTCAGAACTCGAATCAATCGTCGCGGATTATCTGACTCCGGCTTCGGCTTCCGTCGCAGACACACTGATGGCAACGAGCCGCGTCTATTCGCTCTTTCAATCAATCACCGCAGACGATGCGCAGAAGCAATCTGAGGATGCTAGCCAAGGGGACGAGGGAAGAGGCGAGAGCGCTGCTGCGCGTGAAGAGATAGAGTCGGAAAAATCTGCTGACCAGAACAGGCAGCGGCGAGACGCGCGCGAGCTTTTCAACGCATGGGCCAGCAGCGACCCTTCGGGCGAGCTTGAGCAACTTGATGGCGCAGAGCGATGGATTCAGCAAGAGATGCCCGAACAGACGCTCGAACAGGGTGAAGTCGCGTTCAATTACGACGAGTGGGACAGGGAATTGTCTGACCACCGAACGGGCTGGTGCCGCGTAGTAGAAAAGCGTGTGCGACACGGCGACCGCTCATTCGTAGCGGGCACGCGAGAACGTTATCGCGGCATCATCTCTTCGATTCGTCATCAATTTCAGATGATGAAGCCGGAAGATTTGCAGCGCACTACGAACGAACTGGACGGCGACGATTACGATTTGAACGCAGTGATTGATTACGTCATAGACCGCCGCGCCGACGGACATCAATCCGAAAGACTCTACACTAAGCGTCTGCGCCGACGGCGCGACGTTGCAGTCTCGTTTCTGCTGGATCAATCTTCATCAACCGCCCGAACGATTGGCCGTCATCCTTTGCAGCCCTACACGCATCCGGGTCGTCGCATCATAGAGATTGAAAAGGAAGGACTGGTTCTGATGAGCGAAGCGCTGGAGGCTGTGGGTGATGTCTATTCAATCAACGGTTTCACCTCTGAAGGACGCCGCAATGTGAAGTTTTACGTCGTCAAAGATTTTGACGAGAAATATTCCGAGACGGTCGAGCGGCGCATAGGTGGAATAACTTATCAGAACAACACAAGATTAGGCGCAGCCATACGTCACGCCGCCGCGCGCCTCTCTCGTCAAGATGCGCGCACGAAACTTCTGATAGTTCTTTCAGACGGTCGGCCCTACGACCACGACTACGGCGACGCACGCTACGCACGCGAGGACACGCGAGAAGCTTTAAGACAGGTGAAGAATCAAGGCATCACGCCCTTCTGCATCACGATTGACCGCGAATCCGAAACAGAACTGCGCGATCTTTACGGCGAGGTGGGCTACACGATAATTGACGATGTGCTCAGTTTGCCTGAAAGAATGCCGGGGATTTATAGACGGCTGACGACTTGAGAGCACGTATTTCTGTGTCAAGCCAGAGCTATTTGAGCTATACTTTTCAGCGATGAGTCAGGCCACAACTACAGTGCCGTTATCTACAGATGAAGCAGGCGTCTTGCGCGTCGCAGGCACACGTGTATCGCTCGATTCGGTCATATACGCTTTCTTGGAAGGCGCAACACCGGAAGAAATCGCACAAGCCTTTCCTACGCTTGATCTAGCTGCTATCTATTCCGTCCTCGGCTACTACTTACAGAATCGCGCCGAAGTAGAACAGTATCTTGAGCAAAGAAAAGTAGAGCGCGAGGAATTGAGAAAAGAGATTGAGTCTCGCTTCAATCCTCAAGGATTACGCGAACGTCTTCTGGCTCGTAAAAATATATAAGCAGAGCCAAACACTTCGATGAATAAAGAATATGTTGTACAACTTGAAGGCGCTTATCGTATTGCAGGAACGCGTGTCTCCTTGGATTCTATCATCTATGCTTACCATCGCGGCGCATCGCCTGAGAGTATTCAGCGCTCATTTCCCACACTATCGTTGGAACAAATCTACGGAGCCATCACATTCTATCTGGCTCATCAGGATGAGGTAGATAAATATCTATCGGAAGGCGAAGCGGAACTTGAGAAGCTGCTGGAGGCTCAACGTGCAGCCCTTCCAGAGTTCTACGAAAGGATAGAGCGCGCGCGCAAGAAATCCCTTACAACACCTCAGTGAAAGTTCGTTTACAGGCCGACGCTGATCTCAACGAAGACATCGTCACGGGCATACAGAGGCGCGTGCCGGAGATAGATTTCCAGACTGCTCAGGATGCTAATCTCGAAAATTTAACCGACACTGAAGTATTGGCTCTGGCCGCTATAGAAGGGCGCGTGCTGGTTACTCATGACCGCAGGACTATGCCCGCGCACTTCGGAAAGTTTATCGAGACACAAAATAGCCCCGGCCTCTTCATCATCTCACAACGCGCAGACCTTCTGGCTGTGATTAATGACTTGATATTGATCTGGATGGCATCCGAGGCAGAAGAATACATCAATTCAATTCGCACAATCCCGCTCTGAAGTTCTATGTCCTGATCTTTACGGCGAAATGGGCTACACGATAATTGACGATGTTCTCAGTTTGCCCGAAAGAATGCCGGGGATTTATAGACGGCTTACGACGTAAGATAGATCACATTGAGCAACTCTCATAAGGCTATGGTAATCTTGTTGGCGGTTTGACTATTGCTCTTAACGCATTTCGTAAAGTTGCAGCGAAAACCGAGAGGGAAGGTCATGCAGCAGGAAACACTCATCGAAAAAATTAAAAGCCTTCCGCCGGAGAAGCTGGCGGAAGTGGAAGACTTTGTTGACTTCCTCGCACAGCGTTCAGCCAAAGTAGCGCGACATCAAGCTATTGCTGCTTATGCTGCTGAATATGCAGGTAGTACAGATGATCTTGATCCTGAGCTTGAGGCAGTAGCGGTAGAACACATGCGCACTGAAGAGGAAGCTGGACAGTGAAACGCGGCGAAATCTACTTGGCCGATTTGTCACCACGCTCAGGCTCTGAACAGCAAGGGCGTCGTCCGGTAATCATCGTCTCGCATGATGGATTCAATCAAGCTGCTGGCTGGCGTTCGATTATTGTAGTGCCGATCTCAACCTCTGCGTCGCAAGCTAGACGTGGGCTAACTGCTGTAAAAATATTGCAAGGCGAAGGCGGATTAACACAAACCAGTATTGCTCTCTGCCATCAGGTGACGACTCTTGACCGAGCCAAACTTACCAAGCAACTTGGAGAACTGCCGCCACCATTGCTCCGACAGGTCGAAGAAGGTCTCAAGGCTGCGCTGGACATCGAATAAGCGCAGTTCCCTATGTGTAACAAACCTCCCAGCTTTTAGAATTGAAATCGCAGAATTTGGCTACACGATAATTGATGATGTTCTCAGTTTGCCCGAAAGAATGTCGGGATTTCAAATAAAAGTATTTTCAGAACATTCCCAGGGACAGAGCTTGTTGGAATTTTTGTGCTGCATCGCACCATATTGGTGTTACTTTCCGTTGACATCTGTCAGCCAACTTCTTTAGTATGCGTAGGCCATAATTTTTTTCGTGGGGTTGCGCTGGCACCGGGTCGGCAGCCTTTCAGCCCAGATTCATCCGCACATTAGATAGTCTTACACAGTTTTTCCGGTAGGCCACTTTTGTAGTATTCGGGCGCTTACCGCTTACGAATCAGGGTTGGATAATTTAAGCGAAGTCAACTCCCCGATTAGCTATAGGCGGGAGTAGAGCAACACATCTGCACTCCCTTTTCAATCAAGACAAGGCGTTCTCGCCGACGAGATCAAGCGGTCAGCGTATGTATGGGACTAATCCTACATAGTCAAATAATAATTGGAACAACAGTGGAGGAATTATGAAAAGAGTGGGTTTCTTTTTGGCGGCGGCGTTTTGCATGGCCGTAGTTTGTTCAAGCGTGTCTGCGCAAACCACCTATACATGGAATCAGACAGGTACGGCGGCATGGACAACTTCAACGAACTGGACGCCAACGCGAACCACGCCTGCTGTTGATGATGTTCTGGTTTTCAATAACGGCGCGACGACTATTGTAACAGCCGTGCCGACTCAGACCATCGGACAGTTATCGGTTTCGGGCAACACCAACGTGACACTGCAAACCGGTGCCGCTGGCAACACTTTAACCATTGCGGGCGGCACAGGAACGGATCTATCGGTTGCCGCAGGTTCGCAGCTTAATGTCAATACAGCTAATGCGCTTATCATTAACGTTGCGACCGGCGCGACGGGAAGCATAAGCGGGTCAATGACTCTCTCTGCTGGCGCTCACAGGTTAACGGCTGTTGATGCCAGTGGAATTACATTCCAGAGCGGAGCCACATTCACGGAAGGCACATCGTTTTCAGGAAACCCCTTTGGCACAACCAATCTCAACTCCATAGTCTTTGCCAGTGGCTCTACATTTATATTCATCGCGGGAAGCAATCCATTTGGGGCGGCGCAGCCAAGCTCTGTAGTTGTATTCCAAACGGGCAGTCTATTCAGCCAAACTGGCACTGGCACACCTGCATTCTCGGGTCGTACCTACGCGAATTTTGAGTTGAATAATGCTTCTGCCAACGTTACTGTTACCGGCGGCAGTGCAGTCTCGATAGACAACCTGACGATCACGGCTGGAACTCTCAACTTCAACATGACCGCAACTCCCGGACATTCAATCAAAGGAAACATCACGGTTGCTTCTGGTCAGACTCTTAATTTCGCTCCCGCGACGGCAGGAACGGTCAACTTAAATGGATCGTCCGCTCAGACGATTAGTGGCGCGGGAACACTTACGTTTTCGACCCTGTCAACCATTAACGTAAATAATGCGAATGGCATCACCTTACAAAAGGACATAACGATTAATGGCGGGCTTACGCTCACCGCAGGTAACATAACTACCGGCGCTAATACTCTGTCAATTAGCTCAACCGGAATTGTCAGCCGAACCAGCGGTCACATCATTGGCAATCTGAAAAAGAATTTTCCGGCGGCGGCAACCAAGACTTTTGAAGTTGGAACGGCCAATGGATATTCTCCGGTCACCGTTAACGCCACTGCCGGAACGTTCCCGGCGGATTTTACGGTCAGCGCCACTCAAGGGCCGCACCCGGCAGTCAACGCCGCCACATCCATTCAGAGATACTGGACGCTTACAAACACAACCATCAGTTCAGCGGATTTAACTTTCCAATATTTAGCTGGCGATGTGATGGGCACGGAAGCCAATTACAGAGTGATACGCATCTCTGGCGGCACACCCGTCTCCTTCCCTGCAAGCATCATTAACACAGGCGCTCACACGGCAAGCCTTGCGGGCGTGACAGGTTTCTCAGACTGGACTGTGGGCGAGAACGTTGCTCCGACAGCCGCTCCGGCCAACTTGAGCGGACGAATCATTACGAGCGATGGCGCTCCTTTGGGCGGCGTAGTGCTGGCTCTTAACGGAGGCAGCCACGTGCGAATGACCATCACGGATGCATCAGGTTATTACTCGTTCGGCAATGTTATGACCGATCAGTTCTACACGCTCGCGCCCATGCGTGTTAACTACCAATTCAGCCCCGGTGCGGCATCCTTCAGTATGGTGGGCAATAGGGCAGATGCGAACTTCACTGCAACTGCTTCGGCAATGGTAGCCAATCCTCTGGACACGCCTGAATTCTTCGTTCGCCAGCAATACCTTGATTTCTTAGGACGTGAACCGGATCAAGGCGGATTGGATTTCTGGACAGCTAAATTAAGAGCGTGCGGAGTGGACTCGGAGTGCATGCGACAGGAGCGCATAAACGTCTCCGCCGCATTCTTCCAGAGTGATGAGTTCCAACAGACTGGCTCTTTTGTCTATCGTCTATACAAAGCTGGATTGGGCAGACAGTTGAGCTATCAGGAATTCACAGCAGACCGCGCGCAAGTTCTGGACGGGAATAATCTGGACGCGCGCAAAGCTGCTTTCGCAGATGCCTTTGTGCAGCGTGCGGAGTTCACACAGAAGTATCAGGGCGCAACAACAGCCGAAGGTTTTGCTGACGCGCTGATACGAACCATGCTCCAGTCGAGCGGTGTAGATTTGTCGGCGCAAAGGAACGCTCTCGTTAGCAGGTACAATTCAGGCGCGACGCTAGACCAATCCCGCGCGCTCGCGCTGAGAGAAGCGATTGAATCTGCAAGTTTCCGTCAGGCGGAGTTCAATCGTGCGTTCGTGCTGACAGAGTATTTCGGCTACCTGCACCGTAATGTTGATGGGGGAGGATATGACTTCTGGCTGGATGTATTGAACAACCGTGTACCCGGTAATTACAGAAGCATGGTATGCGCTTTCATTACTTCTAGTGAGTATCAGAGATTGTTCTCTTCCGTCGTTACTCATTCTAACGGTGAATGCTCGCAGTAAAGTAATTTGGAAGATGTATGAACGAAGAGGGGGCGTAGTGTTCAAAAATCTACGCCCCCTCTTCGCCGGTTACGACAACTGTCACAAGACAATTGATAGTCTTAGCCCTGACAGGATAATTACCGTTGACCTTATAAGCTGCATCCCGCCAGATTTTCCTCCACCTTTGTTGACATCTACCTGCGACTTCTTTAGTATGCACACGCCTATTTGAGTTGCGACCTGCCCAGAGATCGGCAGTCCTTCAGTTCAGTTCAGTTTCACCTACAGGCTAACATTACGGTTTTCAATCGTCTGCGACTTGCTTGCAAATACCCGGCTTGAATCTGCTGTTGATGAACACGGGAGACAGATTGTTAGTCACCGGTCGCACTCGAATGTAAACCGTAATAGTTTTACGCGAGAGCTTTCCGGTAAGTCACTCAGCTAGTATCCCGGTGCCTTATCACGTACGAATCCGGGGGTAATCAGCCTTGGGGGAAATCACCTCCCCGACTTAGCTGTCAAGTAGTAGCCGAAGTTGCAGGTTTTCTCGCCTAAAGATCTAGCGGCCAAAAGGGGTGAGTCTGTTTTTTCAGCATCGGTTAATGAGGGGGAATTCTTTCACCCTTAGATTATTAAATGCAGTCCGAACATTGATGGAGACTTTTCATGAAAAACTCAAGATACAACTATTCGACCACTAAGCTCGGCGCGCTGATCTGCTTTGTCGCCGCAATTCTAATAATAGTCGGCGTTGCCACTGGGCCTATCACTGCAACGCTCGCTCAGAATGATAATAATAGTCTGCAATCGTCCGCCGAACGTGTTTCGGCCAAGCTAGCCCGAACGGCGGCTGAGGAATCGAGCGTCATCACAAATGAAGCCCCGTCAGTAAGCCCGGAGCTTGTGACCGCGACAAGTTATCCGTTCACAAGCGCCAGCGGCGTCGCGCTCGAAGATATGTCGAGCGGGACGACGCAGTTGGTGGCCGCCAGTCTGGACGATACCGCTTCGGTTGTTACCAACATCGGCTTTGATTTCTGGTATGACGGAGTTCGCGCTACTCAGTTTTCCGCCAATGCCAATGGCTTAATGCGCTTGGGTAGCACCGTTATTGATACGGCGTTTACCAACAGTCTTGCCTCGACGACGGATGCGCCGAAGATCGCTCCTTTCTGGGACGACCTGTGCACGGGCACGAGCGGGAAGGTTCATTATAAAGTTATCGGCAGTGCGCCAAACCGCAAGCTCGTCGTTGAATGGAAGAATATGCAGATAACTAGAAACGCCGGTTGTGGCGGTGTGGGCACGGGAACTTTTCAGGCGTGGTTATTTGAATCAACCGGCGTTATCGAACTTGTATATGGGTCGGGAATGACAGGAAGTAATGACGGCGGATACTCTGTTGGTTTACAGTCCGGCGCATCAACGAACTTTGCCGCCGTGACGACTTCCGGCCCAACCGTTTCTTATGTGGCTGCCAACGACACACAGACGAACGCCATCACATCCGGCACAGCCTATATCTTCACGCCGAACACGCCAATAGCGCCGACAGGGTTTTCCGCTACCGGTGTGGGAGTGACCTCTATGACGCTCAACTGGGCTGACAATGCGATCAATGAAGTCGGCTATGCAATCTATCAATCAACCGATAACGTAAACTTCACGTTCGTTACGCAAACGGCAGCGAACGCAACCTCGCAGGCCGTCAGCAATCTTTTTCCGAACACAACCTATTTCTTCAAAATCTACGCCGTCACAGAAGGCGCGCTCAGTTCTGCCTTAAGCGGAAGTCAGGTGACAAACGCGGCTGGCGTTGTTATGTCAACGGCGGTGGGCGGCAACTGGAGTTCTACAGCAACATGGGCAGGCGGCGTCGTTCCGACGGCGACAGATGACGTGACTATCGTGGATGGCGCAACTGTGACGATTGACACGGCAGCAGTCGCCTTAGATGTCACAGTCGGTCAAGGCACATCCGGCGTCCTGCAATTCGACGCCACGACTGTGCGCACGCTTACTGTAGGGCTGAACGTGACGATCAATAGTGGTGGAACTCTGCAATCTGCCACGACCGGCACCGTGACAACACACACGCTTTCCGTCGGCGGTAATCTGACCAACAACGGCACGCTTAATCTCAGCACCAATGCAAACACGGCTGCCGCAGGACTCACCTTTACGAACACGACCAACAATACGTTCGGCGGCACAGGTGCGACCACCAACATCAGGACGCTGACCATCAACAAGGGCACGTCCAACGCTAATATCCTTGAATTGAATCCGACAAACTTTACAGTGCAGGGCGTGGCTACGGATGTCGCGGGCTTCCTGACATTGACCAACGGAACACTGAAGGTGTCCGGCACATTCGCCGTAACCAACAGAGTCTTTACTACCGCAGCCTATAGCATCGGTGCGACTACTGGCTTCTGGCTGAACAATCCAAACTTCACCGTCGCAGGCCAAGCGGGTTCGCCAGCTACTAGCGGCCTGCTCAGAATATCTCAGGGGACGTTCAATATTGGCACAGGCACCGGCAACTCGATGGGCTTCAACGTGGGCAGTACGATCACGGTTGAAGGCGGTGCTGTTAATGCGACAGGCAGATTCGGTGTGGCATCTGCGGCCAATACCATAACTTACACGCAATCTGGTGGAACGATCACGGTCTGCACTATCGGTAATGGCTCAGCCTCTCTCGGCAGCTTCGATCTGGGCACTTCAGCCAGTTCAAACATCAGTGTTAGCGGCGGCATGGTTGTTGTCCAGCTTGCCAATACGAACGCGACTCCGATTGATTACCGTTACGACTCCGGCAGTACGCTCGGTAACCTTACCGGCGGCACAGTGCAATTCGGTAATGCCGCTTCGGGTGCGGCGAAGACTTTCAGCGCGCGCGGGGTCGCTTTCAACTATGTAGTCAATACCACCAGCGCAGGGCATACGGTGAACTTGAGCACTACGCTCGTCAACTGGAATCACGTGGCATTCGGTAATATTAATATTGGCACCGGCGGTACATTTGGTTGCGGTAACAGCATTTTCTTCATACAAGGAAACGTCGTTAACGATGGCACATTGACAGCGACGGGTGCGAGCGTTCGGTTGTATAACGGAGGGAGTAGCGCACAGACCTACTCAGGCAACGGCACGTTTACAGCTCCGGTTACCAGCTTTGAACTGGATAACGCGAATGGCCTAACGATTACGACGACCAACCAGATTCCTACGGCTCGTGTTATCTTGTTCACCGGCAGCTTCACTGGCGCTAACAAGATCACGCTCGGCAACGGCGGCGCGACCACAGGCACGGTTCTGATCGGTAATGGGACCACGCCCACGGCGGCTGGCTCTTTCGACGTGCCTCTGACCTTCAATCTCGGCACAGGTGGTGAAGTTGTTTCTTACTTAAGAACGACAGCGAGCAGAGCTACAGGCGGTGAGATCAATCCAGCGCGCTCGCTCACCACGTTCACATATGACGACAACGACGCCACGCACACACTAACTATCTCTGGCGGCGATCTTACCGTCACGGGCACGTCAACGTTCACTAACGGTCGTATCATCACCGGCGCGAACAATTTCATCATCGGCAGCGCAGGCACGGTCGCGCGCACCAACGGTTACATTGACGGCAACCTGCGAAAGACCTACACGGCAATAGGCAGCAAGACCTACGAAGTGGGAACTGCCAACGGCTATTCTCCCGTCACAGTCAACGCTACTGCCGGAACTTTTAATGCAGATTTCACAGTCAGCGCCACACAAGGGCCGCAGCCCAACGTCAATGCGGCTACGTCAATCCAAAGATACTGGACGCTGACGAACACTACAGTCACTCAAGCAGACCTGACGTTCCAGTACTTAGCCGCAGACGTAATGGGCAATGAGAATAACTACAAAGTCATACGCGTCTCAGGCGGCACGCCAGTCTCTTTCCCGGCCAGCACCGTGAATACAGGTACTCATACGGCCTCTCTGGCGGGCGTGAACAGTTTCTCCGACTGGACTGTTGGAGAGGTAGCTACGCCGACTGCTGCGCCTGCGACAATCAGAGGACGAATCACAGATAGCGGCGGCGCTGCGCTTGGCGGCGTAGTCGTAATGCTGGATGGCGGCAATGGCGAGTACACTGCTATCACAGACAATCTGGGTCGCTATACCTTCTCGAACGTTATGACCGACCATTTCTACACGCTCACTCCGATGCGTGCTAACTACAACTTCAACCCTGCGTCGCAATCCTTCAGTCTTCTGGGCAACAGGGCTGACGCAGATTTCACTGCCTTCGGGTCATCAGTGGCGATTGCCAACCCACTGGACACGCCAGAGTTCTTCGTTCGGCAAAACTACCTTGATTTCTTAGGACGTGAGCCGGATCAGGGAGGACTGGCCTTCTGGACAGCGAAGATAAAGGCATGCGGCAACGACTTTGTGTGCATACACAATGAGAGACTCAATGTCTCTGCGGCATTCTTCCAGAGTGATGAGTTCCAGCAGACTGGTTCCTACATCTACCGTCTCTACAAGGCTGGATTGGGCAGACAGTTGAGCTATCAGGAGTTCACTTCGGATCACCAAAGGGTCGTGGATGGCGAGAACCTCGAAGCAAGACGAGCTTCGTTCGCACAGGAGTTCGTCTCTCGTGCAGAGTTCGCGCAGAAATACAGCAATGCGACCACAGCGGAGAGTTTCGTGGAATCTCTCATTCAGACGATTCAGCAATCAGATGGAGTTGATCTATCCGGGCGGCGTGATGCTCTCGTAGCAAGGTATCAGGCGGGAGCGAGCATGAACGAAGGACGCGCTTTAGTGTTGAGAGATGCGATTGAGGCCGCGAGTTTCCGTCAGACGGAATACAACCGCTCGTTCGTGCTAATGCAATACTTCGGCTACCTACACAGGGACGCGGACGAAGGAGGATTCAACTTCTGGCTGGATGTATTGAACAACCGTGTACCCGGTAATTACAGAAGCATGGTATGCGCTTTCATTACTTCTAGTGAGTATCAGAGATTGTTCTCTTCCGTCGTTACTCATTCTAACGGTGAATGCTCGCAGTAAAGTAATTTGGAAGATGTATGAACGAAGAGGGGGCGTAGTGTTCAAAAATCTACGCCCCCTCTTCGCCGGTTACGACAACTGTCACACAATAATTGACAGTCTTTCCTTTGCCGGGATAAATACCGTCGGACTCCTCAAGCCGCATCTTGTCCGCTTTTCTCATACTTTTCATTGACACCTGTCGGCCAATTTCTTTAGTATGCGCAGCAATATTGAATTGCGATCCATCGAGGTCGGCAGTCATTCAGCCCAGGTTCAGCCACAAATCAATAGTTTTACGCGAGAGCTTTCCAGTAAGCCACTCTGTAACATCCTGGTGCTTACCACACGCGAATCCAAGGGTAATCAATCTTGGGGAAAATCATCTCCCCGATTAGCTGTCGAGCAGTGGCATAGAAGCAAGAGCCTGATTTCAACCGAAAGGTTGATGCAGGTTTATTGCTGAAAGATCAAGCGGCAAAAAGCAGCTAGTGTGTTTCGGTGCTGGTTGGTGAGAGGAAACCTTTCATACTCGAATCAGCAATTTCCATACAAGAAAATTGACGGAGATCATGATGAAAAATCCCTCGAATAACTTCTTAACCACCAAGCTCAACGCGCGCCTTCTCGCCGCATTGATAACTATTCTGACGACGCTGACGCTGGCGAGCGTGACGGCCTTCATGCAGGGACGGGAGACTCCCCCAGCTAAGCCTGCGGTCGAGGAGCCTGCTGTGCAGCAATGGCAAAGGCGTGCGGAGCCGACGCAGATTAGGACGCCGCT
Organism: Acidobacteria bacterium 13_1_20CM_3_53_8; assembly: GCA_001920415.1. Classification (GTDB taxonomy): domain Bacteria; phylum Acidobacteriota; class Blastocatellia; order Pyrinomonadales; family Pyrinomonadaceae; genus 3-1-20CM-3-53-8. Next base: position 39,770 of record MNJR01000095.1, read on the forward strand.
TGGCCCCGGCGTCGCGCTAACTTACGCAGACCCGGACGAGGGCGGCCAGCCTGCGGACGCATCAGCGAGTCAACCGAGCGCCGACAATCAAAACTTAGTCAACAGTCAAAACTTATTTGTAGAACCCGGGCGGCAGAATGCAACAGCCAACATCACTCCGCCCTCTGTTACTCCGGCTGCGGCTATTACGTGCAACGGCGCGGGCGGGAACTGGAGTTCAGCGGCTACATGGACAGGCGGAGTGCCGACTGCGGCAGACAGTGTGACTATCACAAACGGTTGCACGGTCACCATTGACACAGCCGCTGCCGCATTGAGCGTCAATGTTCAGAGCGGCGGGATTTTGCAGTTCGAAAGTGTGACTGCGCGAACGTTGACAACAACGGCATCGGTCACGATTGTTTCGGGCGGCACATTCCAATCCGCCACTACGGGAACAGTCACGACTCACGTTCTCTCGGTCGGAACGGATTTGACTAACAACGGCACGCTCAACTTTAGTACGAACGGCAACACTGCCGGAGCGGACATCACTTTCACGGGCGCAGTTAATAATACTTTTGGCGGCACTGGCGCAACCACTAACATCAGAACATTGACTATCAACAAGGGCACGTCTTTCACACCCACTCTGGAAATCACAACATCGAACCTGACTGTGCAAGGTACTACAACCGATGGCGCGCCGATGGCGTTTCTAACGCTGACAAACGGAACGTTAAAGGTGTCTGGCACATTTACTATGACGGGTCGCGTGTTTACTACCGCAGCTTATACCATCCCGGCCACTGGCGGATTTTGGCTGAACAATCCGAACTTTACAGTCGCAGGCCAGAACGGCTCGCCTACTAACAACGGCCTGCTCAGAGTCTCAAACGGCATATTTAATATGGGCACTGTCGGCACCAATGTGATGGGTGCTGGCACAGGTGCAGCTTTCACCATAGAGGGCGGCACGATGAACGTTGCCGGACGCCTCACTTCGGCGAACGCCGTCACCTACACGCAGTCGGCTGGAGCGGTCAACATCTGCACGGCGGGCGGCTGCGCGACCACGCCCTCGTTCGGTTTCACTTCCACGCTGCCGACCAACGTTATGAACATGTCGGGCGGGGCAATCAACATGGTGAACAGCAACACGCTCACCACCGCAGACTACAACCAGCTAGGCACTATCAACTTTACGGGCGGCACTGTACAGTTCGGCACCGCAGCCACCGCCACTAACTTTAACTTCCGTATACAGGGCAACGCGCCGAACGTTGTGATTGACAACACTACCAACAACAAATCGTTGTTCTTGAGCAGTACCGCATACGTATACGGCAATTTCACCATCTCAACCGGCACGACTCTGCACCTGAACAACCTCATACTAAACATGCTCGGCAGCACCTTCACCAACAACGGCACGGTGACGGATGGCATCACATCGGGCTTCACGACGAGCCGCTTGCAGTTCTTTGGCGCTGTCGCGCAAACCTACACTGGCACAGGAACGGCGGGCACAGCAGCCGATCCTATCTTCGGCTTCTCTGTCATCAATCGCGGCGCGGGCTTGACGATTGACCCTGCGGCTAACCCGTTCAACGCCGCGCGCCTTTTACTGTTCTCCGGCTCGCTCATCAACACCAACAAGGTCAACCTGAGTCAGGTCGGCACGAACGTGATGGTCATACAGCGCGGTGGCGTGGCATTTCTTCCGCCGGGCAGCGCCGACGTTGCGCCTAGCTTCAGCGGCGGCACATCTGCGTTGATTCTGGTCTACTCCCAAGGAACCACAGCCATCACGACCGGCGTGGAAATTCCTGCCAGCCGCACCGTCGAAAGCCTGCAAGAGTTCAACACTAACGGCGTCACGCTGGCTGGCGGCCCGCTGACGGTCACAGGGACTGGTGGGGCTGCCCCGGATACCGTAGGCCTGTTATTGGGCGGCACGGCTGCTGGTGCAGCCGGAGGGCCATTGAATACCAGCGCGGCCAACCTGATCACCGTCGCATCCACCGCCGTCGCTGCTTTGGCGGGCGGTTCTGAGAACTCTTACGTGAACGGGCCTATAGCTCGAACGCTGCCAGCAAGTTTGGTGTCGGGCAGCACCTATCTCTTCCCCATAGGTAAGTCCATGTACAAGGCGTTCGAGTTGGTCAACCCGACCACTAATGCCAGTGGCACAGTCACAGTGCAGGCCGAAGTGTTCGACGCAGACTCTGGCGGCACGAACGGCGCAGGTCTGGATGCCATCAACCACAATCGTTATTGGAATGTTCAGATCACTTCGGGCGCTGCGAACTTCACGAACAGCAGCGCGCGCGTGACCGAATTGAACTCCACGAACAATAGACTCGGCCAGTCGGCAACGCAGACCAGCGCTTACGCTTCAGTCGGCGGCACGCTCACGTCATCTACAGTCCAATCGTCGGTCACCCTCACTTCGCTGGGATTTTTCGCCGTCGGTCGCCTGGCGACAGCGCCGACGTTTCCCGGCGGGACTTACACCGTTGGGACTGGCGGCAACTATACGACTCTGACAGCCGCAATGGCGGACTTGAGCGGCAAGCTAATCACAGGCCCCATCGTCTATAGCCTGCTTGCGACATACAGTTCGGCGGGCGAGACATTCCCGATTATTGTTCCGCGCAATGGCGGTTCAAACGCCACGAATACGATTACAATTAAACCCGCGTCCGGCGTGACCGCATCCATCAGCGGCTCGTCAGCAAGCAGCATCATCCAAATCAATGATTCCTACGTGACCATAGACGGCTCGAACACGAGTGGCGGCACGACGCGTGACCTGACAATCCAGAACACGAGCACTGCGACCACCACGGCGGCCATTTTGGTCTCAAGTCAGAGCTTGAACGCTGGCGCGACCAACGTCACGCTCAAGAACATGAACGTACACGCGGGACTCGGCAGCACTACAACCAACATCTATGGCATCTTCGCTGGCGGGGCGTCTCCGGGCGCTAACGGTGAAAACAACGACTTCCTCATCATCCAGAACAACGCCATAGACACAGCTTATGAAGGCATAGCCGTCCGCG
>MNJR01000095.1:42838-44580 GCA_001920415.1 Acidobacteria bacterium 13_1_20CM_3_53_8
GAACGCAGCCAACCTTGTGACCTTCCGAGGCGTAGAGCTTATAGGCACTGCTTACCCTGTGATTACCAAGAACGAAATCTTCAACATGCAGACCACGACAGTTAACGCTAACATCGCTGGCATAGAGCTTGGCTCGACCAACTACTACGCGCAGGTCACCAGGAATAAGGTTCACGACATCGTTAATAACAACGCGGCTCAGTGGGGTGCGTTCGGCATCTACAATTCTGCCAGCACCAACAACTTCAGCAACTCAATCATCAACAACGCCCTCTGGGGTATCTCTACCTTCGGCTTTAGCACTACCAACGTCAGCTTTGACGCGGTCGGCATACGCCTCACCGGCGGCTCGGCTCATAAGGTCTACTTCAACAGCGTCAATATGACCGGCACGAAGAGCGCCGCCGCGAACAGCGCTGCCTTCGCCGCCGATTCGACGACCGACAGCGGACTAGACCTGCGCGACAACGTCTTCGTAAACAGCCACACAGGCCCTGCGGGCAGCAAAGCCTACGCAGTCTTCGTGACAACGCAGACCTCCTTCGGCACGTCGGCGCTTACCGCCTTCGGTACGATCAACTACAACGACTACTACTCGCCGGGCACGGGCGGCGTCTCCAACTTCATCAACTTCTACGGCGTTGACCACACCACGCTGCCCGCATGGCTCGCGTCCACACAGGGCGACGCCAACTCTATTAGCGCCGACCCGTTGTTCACCTCCGCCACCAATCTTGACCCGCAAACTTTGCCCGCCTCGCCCCTAATTGGAGCGGGACAAACTATCGCTGGCATCACCTTCGATATACTCGGCAGAGCGCGCGGCAACCCGCCCACCATAGGGGCTTATGAACCCACAGGCGCACCAACCGCAGCACCTGCTAATATCAGAGGGCGAGTCACTACAAGCGTCGGCGTTCCGCTCGGAGGCGTGTTGATAACGCTCAATGGCGGCGATGGCAGCCTGCGCACAACAATGACGGATGAATCTGGCCATTACTGGTTCGGCACCGTCATGACAGATCAGTTCTATACGCTGACGCCTATGCGCGCCAACTACATCTTCAGCCCAGGGGTGGAGTCCTTCAGCCTCTTGGGCAATAGGGCGGATGCCGATTTCACTGCTTACGCTTCGGCAATGGCGGCCAACCCGCTAGACACCACGGAGTTCTTCATTCGCCAGCAGTACATGGATTTCCTGGGGCGCGAGCCTGACGCTGGCGGACTTGCTTTCTGGTCTGCGAAGATCAATGCGTGCGGCACAGATCAGGAATGCATACAACAGTTGCGACTGGATGTCTCCGCCGCATTCTTCATGAGTGAAGAGTTCCAACAGACTGGCTCCTACATCTACCGCCTCTACAAAGCAGGATTAGGCAGGCAGCTCTCTTACTCGGAGTTCACTTCAGACCGTCTGAAAGTGTTCGACGGAAATGATTTGGACGCGAGGCGAGCGGCGTTTGCGACCGAGTTCGTAGGGCGTGACGAGTTCGCTCAAAGGTATAGCAATGCGACCACAGCAGAGGGTTTCGTGGACGCTCTCTTGCAGACCATACGGCAGTCGGACGGGGTTGACCTGTCGGCTCAAAGAGACGCCCTTGTTGTAAGGTATCTGGCGGGAGCGAGCATGAACGAATCACGCGCTCTCGCACTGAGAGCGGCGGTCGAGGCCGCTAGCTTCCGCGCAGCGGAATACAACCGCTCGTTCGTGCTGATGCAATACTTCGGCTACCTACACAGGG
>MNJR01000127.1:0-13885 GCA_001920415.1 Acidobacteria bacterium 13_1_20CM_3_53_8
TGGATGCTGCTCGGCAATTCTTCCCGCCCGGTTAATTCGAGCGTTATGCCAGCGGTGCGGCGTCCAATAGCAAAATGACAACCGATGATACACCCACTGAACCAGTAAGCCCCAAGATCGTCCTGTTGGGACAATCGGGTGTCGGCAAGTCGGCGCTTGCAATCCGGCTATCGGGCGACGAATTCCGCGAAACCGCCTCCACACACGGGGCGCAATCTCACATACTCCAAACGCCGGATGACGACAATAAACAGCCGGTGATCTTCGAACTTGGTAGCGAAAAGTCCCGCAACGAAATACTGTCTTCGCTGAAGGAGATTGCCGCTAATGTCGCGCTCTTGCTCGTGGACCCGACTCGCGACAAGGAGTTGCACGAGAACATTCAAGCGTGGAAGTCCTACTTGATCGACAGTGGAACTGATACTCGATCCACTCAGATGCTGGTTGCTGCGCGAATGGATCGCGGCGGCGTCTTTGGCAACACGTCGCTTGAAGAACTGGCACGTGAATTCAGTTTTGACGGTGTCTTTCAAACAAGCGCGAAGACCGCAAATGGGATTCAGGAACTACGATCCGCTGTTGTCGAAGCGGCACGGCCTCGGGATGATGAGGTAGCAAGGGACTCTGTCGCCCGCGTAGTTCAGACAATGGCGGAGACTCTCTGCCGACTGGTTGCCAAAGATGCTGACGCGCTTGACCAGATTGAATGGCGCGAACTTGAGAGGATCATCGCAGTTGCACTGGACGCGATTGGCTTCACTGTAGAACTTACGCCCGGATCAAAGGATGGGGGAAAGGACGTTGTTGCCAACTGCGCAGTCCGCAACAATGAACACACCTACTACATTGAAATCAAGCATTGGCGGAAAGGCGACCGACCGGGACCGAATCACGTCTCTGATTTCGTCGAACTCAACGTACGCGACGAAACCGATGGCGGGCTGTTTCTTTCATCTTCGGGCTTCACAAATGGTGTTTATGGTCAGGTCGGTGAAATTAGTAGACAAAGGGTTCGCTTGGGCGAACGCGAAAAGATCGTGTCGCTGTGTCAGCATTTCGTTCGTAGAGAAGAAGGCATGTGGTATCCGACGCAACCATTGCCGGAACTCCTGTTCGCGGACACACTAAACATAGGACAGGCATAACAAATCGTTGGACCGGAGCGCGGGGAGCGTGTTTCTCAACTTGATTGATTGAACCGCAGGTTGAATGTAATCGCCGCGCCCGGTCAACTCCACCGTTAGGCCGCACGCGCTATTTCCAAAGGAGGATCCTATGGCCGACAACATGACAAGCGCGTACATCGCCGCGGGTGTATCGCTGTTTATTGCTTGTCTCGGTTTGGTTGGGACTTGGCTTCAACTTCAGAACGCGCGCAAGAGGCAAGCTTCCGACATCGCGCACGCATTCTCGGAGAAGATTTACGAGCAACGAGTTAAGGCCTACCCAGAAGGCTATGCGATTCTGAGCAAGATCCGAAAATTGGGGCCACCACATCATCTTGCTCATCCCGACCACATGAGAGACATTAAGGACAAACTGAACAGTTGGGCTGCGACAACTTCTCTCTTCTTTTCTCGGGATACCGCTGAGTGCTACTGGGAACTGCGCAAAGCTCTCGCGAAGAATCCAGCGCATGGCAGCGAATACTCAGAGCAACAAGCTGACAAGGTCTTCCTCGCAAAGAACCGCCTTCGGAAGCAAATGCGAATAGACATCGGAAACCTCTACGCTTCTGACGCTAACGAATCAGCGGACGAGCACTGGGCTTACTTATAGGCTAAGATAATGAAGCTCAGGAAACAATCACGGAGTTGAACGTCACAAGTCAGGGGCGGTCTAACAACTCATTCAACCGGAGCGCGGATTGAATGGCTTTCATCATCGTTCTTCCAATGTGTATTGAATGCTGTTCGCCGCGCCCTGTTAATTCGAATTGGGCGGCTATGGTTCTGTATTTATAGGTGACAACGATGAAACTCGTTTCCGTAAACGTTGGACTACCGCGAGAGTTAACCTGGCAGGGTAGAACTGTTACGACTGGAATCTTTAAGGAGCCGGTTAATGGCTTGGTCATGCTGCGAACTCTCAATCTTGATGGTGACAGGCAGGCTGATCTGTCCGTGCACGGCGGCGTGAGCAAAGCTGCTGCTTAACCCTGCGTTGTGAATAGTCTCTGAGGGATAGACAATGAAAACCTCAAAGCCCCGGCCTTTTTTAATTTGGATTTTTCTGCCGGTTTCTATACTCATCTTGTGGGGAGTCTCTACGATATTAAGCTCAGCTCAATCGAACTCTATGCAATCTTCCGCTCCGCATCCTAAGAAGCTCATTTACAAGATTCCTCCTCACATACCCTTGAAAGTTAAGATCAAAAATCTGGATCATGAGATGTGGGAAGATGATCTGGAAATCGAAGTCACCAATACTTCAACCAAACCAATTTACCTGTTGGAACTTTGGCTTGTTATGCCAGAGATTATATCTACTGCTGGGCATGAGACAGGATTCCCCTTACGGTATGGAAGAATTGAACTGGTTGATTTCAGCACTCAAATTCAGCCAGACGATGTACCGATTCAACCCGGAGAGAGTTATGTCTTTAAGCTCCCGGTGGATCGAGTTCGAGGATGGAGGAAGTTTAAATCTGATCATAATACGCCCGACCCCAAAAAGCTACGTCTTATGTTTGTACAGATTAACTTTGGAGATGGGACTGGATTTAATGGAACTGACGGCGCGCCTTTCTCTTATCAGAGGCAGCAATCATCCAATGGTTCATGTGGTGGGGCACGGAATAGAGTATTAGATAGCGTTAGCAACTTTTCACGCAGCCGTGCACTTAATTCGTTCTTGCAAAATTCATTCTCCTTTAGAATGTAGCAAGCAAAAGCGCGATACTTCAGACGCAGCAACTTCCTCTCTTCTTTTGCACCGCACGCTGGAAAATGGTAAAAAATATACTGTGAACTTCGTAAATGGTTCACGCCGGGGGTAAATCGAATGCGTTTTCTTATATCTTTCATGGCGGCAATCGCGCTCGCTATCACAGCGCTAGCGTTTGCGGGACACAGTGTTGGGGCTACTGCTCGCTTCTCTTCTTTAGCGCAGCAGGAGGAGCAGCCGGGCGATGGCGCGCGCAGAATCTCGCCCGCGGACGCTCGCGCGGCGTTCGCTAATGGCAGGGCTGTTATTGTTGATGTGCGCTCGCTCGATTCTTATAAAGCCGAGCATGTGAAAGGTGCGCTCTCGATTCCGCTTGACGAGCTTGAATCGCGCTTGAGCGAACTACCGCACAACAAGATAATAATTACCTACTGCACTTGACCCGCCGAGCACACCAGCGCCCGTGCGGTGCTGACACTGAAGCAGAAGGGGTTCGATAACGCGGCGGCGATACTTGGTGGATACGATGCGTGGAAACATGCTGGATACCCTACGGCTACGGGCGATTACGTCAAGCCTCAGCCGCAACCACAGCAAGCGAAGAAGACGAAACGCCACAGGCGCAATAGCAGCAATCACTAAAAAGTCTGGAGTCTGGAGTCTAGAGTCTGGAGTCAAAAGATAAAAGATTGTTTTTGACCTCGGACTCCAGACTCCAGACTCTAGACTCCAGACTTAGCCTTGGAGGTCTTTCATTAATATGCGTGCTTTCATCTCATTATCTGCGGCGCTCATAGTAGCGCTCGCCGTGCTCACTGCGTGCCATTCAAGAGATGGCAGTGGCAGGGGCGTGGCAGCAGCAAACTCAGTCGCCGTGCCGCAAGGTACGGTCGAAGGCGATGGCGTGCGGCGCGTCACGCCCGCAGAAATCCACGAAGCATACGACAACGGCAACGTTGTTATCGTTGACACGCGCGGCGAAGATGCTTACAAGGCTGAGCATATCAAAGGCGCTATCAACATGCCTCTGGCGCAGGTGGCGCCGCGCGCGAATGAATTGCCGCGCAACAAGTTGATAATCACCTATTGCACTTGACCCGCCGAGCATACCAGCGCCCGTGCGGTGCAGGACTTGAAACAGAAAGGTATTGATAACGCGGCGGCTCTACTGGGCGGCATGGATGCTTGGAAGAAAGCAGGCTACCCTATGGAGGGGCAGCAAGCGGCTCAATAAAAGCATCTTCGATTTACGCGAATCAAACGGGGGCGGTATCCTTGAACGGATTGCCGCCCTCGCTTTTTTCTCTTCAGGAAAATTTTTTCGGAATTTTTATAAAAAACGCTTGAGCCTGACGTTACGTCAGACCTTAATATGAAAATCAGCAAGGAGGTTCCAAGGTTGAAACCACAGACTGAGCGATTGCTTCAGGCGCACGAATTTGCCAGACGTGCAGGAGTCACAGTGCGCACGCTTCATCATTACGACCGGCTGGGGCTGTTGAAGCCAGCGCGCACGCTGTCGGGCTATCGCATGTACGGCGAGCTAGACCTTGTGCGGCTTCAGCAGATTGTGACGCTGAAATTCCTGGGCCTTCCTCTGAAAGAGATAAAGCTGGCGCTTGAGCGCAAGCCTCTTGATCTTCAGGCTACGCTCAGACTTCAGCGAGAAATTTTAGGGGAGAAGCGTCGTCAAATAGAGATGGCAATCGCCGCTGTTGAAAAGGCGGAAAGCCTTGTGACAGAGAAGGGCGAAGCCGACTGGGACTCTTTGAAAAAAATAATCGAGGTGATTGATATGGAAAACAATTGGGACTGGGTGAAGAAATATTATACGGAAGAGCAACTGGCCGAACTCGCCAGCCGCTACACGCCGGAAGTTGCAGAGCGTGGGCCAAGAGAGTGGGCTGCTTTGATGAAAGAGGTAGAGGCTGCAAACGCAGAGGGCGTTGATCCTGCAAGCTCTCGCGCGCAGGCTCTCGCCGCGCGATGGTCTGCGTTGATAGAGGAGTTCACGGGCGGAAACCCAGAGATTCTTGAAAACCTCAAACGCCTCTATGCGGATCAGGCCAACTGGCCTGCGCATACGCAAAAACCTTATAGCAACGACGCAATGGCTTTCATCAACAGAGCTATTGCGTCACGCAAGAAAGAGGAATGAATTATGAGTGAAGAATTTTATCCAATGCCATTGTTCGTACGCATGAGCGTGCGTGATGTTGAAGCGAGCGCGCGCTGGTATACAGATGCGCTAGGCTTCCGCTCGGTCTATGCTATGCCGGGCGCGGACGGCCAGCAGGTAATGAACCACATACGTCTGGGACGCTATCAGGACTTGATGCTCGTTGCATCGCAGCAGGACGCGGATACTACAGCCTCGCATGATAGCTTCGTCATCTACATCAACTACTACGACGACATGGAAGAGCTTGCGCGGCGCGTAAGTTCAACCGGTGCGCGCGTTGAAGGCCCAGCAGAGACGCGCTGGAACACACGCGAGGTCAACGTCACAGACCCTGACGGATTCCGTCTGGCCTTCTCGCAAGTCGTGAACATGAACCGCAAATTCTCGGACGTTATGCCGTCGAGCGTCTCTTAAGAATTTGCACCAAACCTGTGGGTTGAAGGTCTTGCCCGTCTTCAACCCGCAGTGCTTTATCGGCAATTTATAAATGAAGCAAGCGGTGTTTGGAGTTCACGCTTTAGCGTGTGTGTCGTAGCAGATTGAAGGCTGAACTCTGAACCCGTAGCCGTTTTCAGCAGACCACAAGCTGGAAGTAGAACCTGTATGCGCACTTGAACTTTTGAATAGGCAGACGAATATCCGAGGGGGCGATCAGGCTGACACCTCTGCTTGAATTATTCTGAATTCCGATCAGTTTTATTTACACTGTCCTCGACAGTGGTGATACTGACCAATACATCTATGCTGGTTCTGCCCGCTGGCAATGCAATTGAACAACTCCTGCACGCAGGCTGACTGGCAGACTGGATCAACGTCTGGCCCCGATTGGGCTGGGGCAATCGCTGTAAGGTTAAAGGCGAACATCATCGCAACGGGAATAACTGCGGTGAAGACGCATGGGAGTTTCTTTCTCATATTGCTACTCCATAGTCAGGTACGAGGTAAATCTATGTTCCGCCTGTTTCTCTAAGAGATTGATTCCGTGGCGTAAAGGCTAGAGAAACCGGGGACGGGTTTACTTTCTCATGCGAGCGAAACCTATCATAGTTGGTAAAACTACACAAGAGTAATTCATACACATTGCCGTCTGACCTGCAAAACGCGCCTGTAGATTATGCAGTATTATCGCAAGCGCTAGTTGAGCGAAATGCTGCGCAAAGTTAGTTGCTTGACTCGCACTACTCTAGTGTAAATAATCAGAGCAGGATTTTGTTCCATGCTTCCATTAGTCATAGTCGTGGTCATCTCCGTGCTCTTAGCTATCGGCGCGTACCAGATCATCATACAGAAATATTACTGGGGGCCTAAAGGCCCACCGAAAAAGAGCGAGCAGAATAAGAAGAGGCATTAAGTCTCCAAAGCCTGAGCAGTTGTTCGGCCACTTGGAGCAGGTATGGGTTAGTCCAAGGTGTGGTAATTAGTGCTCGTCGGTTGTATTAGACCATCGCTGGCGGCAATTTACGTCTCTCAAGGTGAGCAGGCCGCAGGCGAGTTCAAACCCCTTTGCGATTGCCGGAAGAAGTAGAATGCCATGATGCCAAAGATTATTCCGATAAGCGTGGCGCTCGTCGAGAACATAAGTATTCCTTTATCAAGCGCCTTAGCCCTCGCCCATCCGTCAGTATAGAGACCCAACAACTCAAGCGCGCTGAAAGGCGCCCAGGTTAAAGCCAGACAGAGCGCGATTACAAGACAGGCCATTCCCGCCGACGAAGCGTATGCGTTCTGACGGCGAGCGTGCCTTAGCAGAATGATTCCGCCTATGAAGAAAGGTATGCCAAACAGATACCAGAAAGTTGATCCCAATAAAAGACCGAACGCTTCGCTCGCGCTGCGCACGCCGAAGACAGCCATAAAGATGAAACTGCTTGAAGAAAGCCATCCGCACACAACAAATGCTACGACGACCAAGAGCAGACCAATCACAGCCGAAACGCTTCGCTTCTGCATAATCTCCTGCTAAAGAGCCTCTATCCACGCTGCTCACAAATAAGCCCAAGCGCGCGGACAATATCAGATCGCATGAACTTTTGCATTAAGAAACTCAATTGATGCAAAGGTCTTGAGTTCTACGCGCAAGTAGCGTGAGCTATCTCACATACCTCTCTTCAAAATTTTTCGAGAAATTTTTCAAAAATAAGGAGCAAGGCTGGAATTGGCTTTGCTTCTTTCTCTGCCAGTTCTTCTAGAACGTATCTGAATAGTTCATCTGAATTTGAAATGGAGGTGAAGCATGTACTTTCTAAATTCACATCGCACGCTTTGCCACATTCTTGAAGATATTAGAACTGGCGAAGCTCCTGCTCCGTGCGGCTCAAAGGCCAACAAGTCAGACATACTACGCTACCACGAAGGTAAGCCAAACAACCTTCTGCCAGAGAGGCCAGCAGACATTCCTCTCTGTAAGCACTGTGAAAAAGGTATGGCATGGATGAACGCTGTCTAAGGACAAATCCTCACTTGCCCCAAAACCTTCCGGCAATGGAGGTTTATGCAGCACTATCACAAACGCTCCAATGTGGAATCAACTTTTTCGATGATTAAAGCGAAGTTCGGCGGCTCACTCAGAAGTAAGGCGCGAACGGCACAGTACAATGAGGCTTTGTGTGAAATTCTCTGTCACAATATCTGTGTAGTGACCCAACCAATGTATGAGTTAGGAATTGAACCGACCTTTTGGGCGGAAGATTAAGTCGTGAATAATATAGATTAGAGCTAAGATAGATCGTTAGTATTTAATCTATCTATCGCCTCTTTTACTTTTACTCACCTGATGCGCTAGACCTTTTGTGGCTCATCAAAACCTTTAAATTCAATCTCGCTGGAAATATATCGAAGTAGAGAATGACGACTAGCCTTTTCATATGTATGTGAGTCTTGGCTTCATTACTAAGCATTATTCAATCTTCTTCTGCTAAGCTTTCAACACGTTTCATATAATTAACCATCAAGCCAATAACAAAAGAACTTAGCAGAACTAGACAAGCAGTTAGTATTTTAAATCGCTATTCCTCATAAGTAGTGTCCTAATTTGAAAACCACGAGCCGATAAATACCGGCGTTTATTTTCAAAGCAGGACACGACCTCCTCATAAAAAGTCTTGATAAGAACTCTATTCCAAGGTAAATTCTACAAGAGTGCTATCTTGTTAATGGTAGGTTACTGTGAACTTCTTAAATGCAAACATAGGCTCAGCAAAAGACAATTCTAAAAGCGCTATACATAACTGGTATAAATTTACTGCTGGGTTCTCATATCATTTTGTAGAAGGGATAATAAAACACGAAAGACTAAAGACTGTAGATGAATCCAAGATTTTCGATCCGTTTGCTGGGTGTGGCACCACTTTAGTTTCCTCACAGAAGGCGGGGATTTCTGCTGTGGGTAATGAAGGACAGGAGTTCATGTATGACGTTATTCGAGCTAAATTAAATTGGAAAATTAAAGAGAAGGAAGTTGAATATTACTTAAAGTTTATCAAAGACTATGTTGCGGAAAATCATGATAGATTTGACTCTGAGGCAGAGGCACATTCCTTATTAAGAAGTTTATATGAGCGGGAATCGCTGACTATTCTATATCTAATTCGTAATTCTCTTTCAAAAATCTCAGCTTATAAATACAGATGGTTTTTTAAATTAGCTCTAAGTCAGACTTTACATAAAGTCTCTATACATCCTATTGCTGTACCTTACATTGCAAGAAATAAAACTCTCTCAGGCACTACAAAAGCTTGGGAGTCCTTCGAGAATATTTCAAGGAAAATGCTTAATGATACAAAAGAGTATCAGAAGAACAGGCGCACTTCAGAAATCCATTTACATGATTCAAGAGTTAAGAACAATAAGATTTCTGATGGCGAATGCTCTACATGCATCACCTCACCACCTTATCTAAACAATTTAGATTATGGCGAAGTCTCAAAAGTGCACACTCATTTTTTTGAATATACTAGTAACTGGAATGACATTACACAAAAAGTAAGAAGAAAGCTCGTAACTGGCGCAACCACTCATTACTCTGAAGCAGAATTTGATCTTGAAAAGTTCAAACAGTCTGACTTTTATTTATGTAATACAGATCTTGCAAATTCACTTATCGCAACAACAAATAAAATAAAATCTATCAGTAAAGAAAGAGCGGGGAAAAAGAGCTTTGACATTCTTACCTTGCTTTATTTCAGAGATATGTTTCAGGTACTGAAAGAGATAAGGCGTGCGGTCAAGCCTAAAGGTAAAACATATTTGATTTTGGGGGATTCTGCACCTTACGGAGTTTATATACCAACAACAGAAGTTCTTGGTATGATTTCAAATAAAGCTGGTTTTAGTAACTATGAAATTCATAGAATTAGGAGTAGAGGAACGAAATGGAAATCGCTTAGATTTCGCCATGCGATAGAATTGGCCGAGAATGTCCTAGTATTAAAATGAGCCTTACTCTCTACTTTGATTATTCACCGCGCATTGAGCTGCCTTACATCAATGAAGATGAGGCCATGTCTCTTGGTCAAGGTGAGAAGGGATGGAGCTTTTCTTACGTCTATTACTTCTCTGAAATTCGAGATGTTTATTTAGCTCTTAGAGGAAAGAGATACGAAGGCAAAAAAGATTTTAAAAAAGCCTTCACTAGATACTGCTTATCTATCGACCTCCCTTTTGAGTCGACGCCATGGAATGAAAGAAGAATCTTAGAGCATTTGAATGCCTTGAAGAATTTTTCGCTAGTTGATAAGGAATATAGAATTATTAAGCAAGTATTCAATAATAGTAAGATTGGAGACCCTGTTTCAGAAGATGATCTAAGTATTTTTCGCGAGATTTATTTTAGTTATTTCCGCTTTAAGGAAATCTTCTCATGGTTTATAAATCTAAATCCGCCCAGTAGATTGAGTCTAGTCAATCAGATTAATAAAGGCTATATTAAAGGCTCTTCCCGCCCACTATTTGCCTTCTCTGAAAGGGGAAGATTAAAAGATACCTTTTTTAGTGATTTGAAAGATGATGTTCCGCTCTATTACATCAAGTACAAAGACGAATATTTGGATGAAAATGGTAATGAAGACTTAATGCGTTTTTGGGATGTGTTTATTAAATGGGGGTCGGCATTGAATTTGATTGAACACTTCAATCTAAAAAGAGATCTCGACATTAAGACCTCTTCTGACAAAGGCATTGTATGTTGCTATATTATTAGTGAAGAACACAGGGATTTCAACATCTTAGATTACGTTAGCAAAAATTACGAGAATAATTACCTGTATCTGCCGGAGCTAGTGTTCAGAATTGCAACTGAATTCAGATGGAGTATCCAACGAACACAGCAAGTAATAATGGATCAGTATAGCCAGCGTAAAGAGTTATTTAGCATTGAAAGGACATCCGAAATTTTCATTAAAACGAGCGAGATAAAAGATGAAGACAAAATCTTATTTCCAAAGTACAATGATGCATATATCTCACATATGGTAGTAGGAAGATGAGCCAAGAAGAAGATTTACTAAACAGTATATATCCAACAAGCCCACACTCAACGAATAAAAAGTATCAGAGTCTGGGTCTCCGCTTTAATCCGTTTCCTCGCTCAGGCACAGCAAATATTAATGGAGGAGACCTTTACAATGGGAGACTTGTGCCTGTAGATGACCGAATAAAGGGTCAGATTTTGAGCTTCATTGGTGATGCCCTGAATCCTAATGAACTTGATAGTGAGGATAGGTATATCAGCGCGACTATTATTGGTGACTATGGCTCAGGAAAGACACAGTTATTGATGTTTGTTAGATATGTTCTGAGCGTGGTGGCTACTGACACTAATCAACGTAGCAACCCTTACGTCATATACATTGATAATCCAGGCGTCAAACTCATGGAATTCATAGGCTCAATTATTTCGAGGATAGGCGAAGATTATTTCAAAAAATTTATCTGGTTAAGAATTATCGAAAAAATAGAGGCGTCTGAGGAGCTTCGCGGGCTTTTAGCTAAATATCAATATGCAGGGGGCGGATTGTTTAAGGATACAGACCCTGACCCATACGCCAACGAGAACAAGGTTTCTTACAAGCAGTATTTAAATTCATTCACCCGATATATTAATAGTACGAGGAACCTCAAAGAGTTTAATGAAACCCTAAGGGATGTTTTTATAAGGGTATTGGAAATGGAAACAGGAGATATTGTGCTTGCACAATATTTTTATCAACTTATATCTGAAGATTATACTGTGAATAAAACGTGGGAATCTTTAATTACAGGAGGTATCAGTCAATTAGAAAAAAAAGCGACCGAGATCATTCACTATGTGGTTCACCTTATTAAGGATAAAGGGTACACAGACTTTTTTATTCTAGTTGATGAGTTTGAAGATATTACTCAAGGGCGTCTGAGCAAAACTCAGGTTGACAACTATGTTTACAATCTCCGCACGCTTATTGATCAGCATCGAGAGTGGTGTCTCCTTTTTTCAATGACTGCTAATGCGCTGAAAATGTTGAAGCGTGTAAATCCGCCGCTAGCAGATAGAATAAGTAATCGCCTAATCCGCATTGATGCTCTAAAACCACCTCAAGCTGAAAAAATTATTGCTAACTATCTGAATATGGCTAGGGGGAAGGAATCGACAGACATTAGACCTTTTGATTCAACGGGCGTTAACAAATTAAATGATCTAGTCGGTGGCAACGCTCGTAGGCTACTTAAGAATTGCTACCTCATGATTGAAAGAGCTTCGAGCATATTAGATAAGAAAGGAACTATTGACGCAGAATTCGTCGCGGAACATTACTCACATGACTCCGTTTAAACTACAGCCTTGGAGCGATAGCATAACGGAAGATCATTTTCGTGTAAGATTTTTCTTTGACACAAATCTACTAATCTATTTATTGGATAATAAATATCAAAGCCTCAACGACTTTATTGAAGTGCTTAATGGGCCATACAGCCCGTTTGTAGAGCTTGTTAGTTCTAGATATGTGATCTTTGAATTTGTAGGTGTAAGAAAGAAACAACATTACCAGAGAATTGTTATTGAAAATTTGGCAAAGACACCAAAGAGAATCGACACTCTGATAGATGGTTTTCAGAATTTTAGGGATAGTGATAAATATTACCTTCACCACGAAGAGTTCGATGACATTAAATTTAAAAACGTAATAGCCGATATAAAAACTAAGGTTGAGGCAGAGCTAGATAAAGTAATTAACGAATTCAATATAAAATACGATTTTAGCTCTTTCCATGTAGACCAATTAGATCCGACCTTCGAGATTTGTTTATCCTCAAAAATCTCTAATTATGATGGCTTAGTGCTTATTTCTTCTGTTTTACCTACGCCTAATTCTGTATCTCATAATGTAATGTTCTTAACAGCCGACACTAATCTTATAAGTTTTTATGATCCCGAACAGATTAAAGATTGCTTATCTAAGCATTCAATACCACTCCCAGAGGTTCATAACATAGCGAGTCTTAAAATAGCTAAAGCCGGGATTGTGAAATCGGAAAAGAAAAATAAAGATGTTACAAATCTGAAGATGACAAATAAAAAAGAGGATATACAAGAAACAGTTAAGGACATGATTTTGAGAATAATAAAAACCCGGCTTAGATCAAATTATTTGGGAACAACTGTTGAAGCGAAAAATCTAAATATCCCCAAGGACATAATCTTCATCAAACTAGTTAAAAATTATCCCTTAGTTAAAAAAATCGAAGAAATAACAAATCCATCTTCAAATAAAGAAATATTTATGACTGTGATTAGTAAAGATCTTGACTTTATCTACACAACGAAAAAGAAGGTTGAAGCATTCTGGCATAAAAATAGCCAGATCACTTCAGGCTATAAGCTTCCTGCTAATAAAAAAGATGTTATCGTTTCTTTCTCTGTTAAGGATGAAGATGATGAGAAACATGAAATACCGGTCGAGCAACCCATCCTTGATTCGATAAGGGCGAAAGACAATCTAGTATTTATACATCCTGATTCGCTCGCGTGATTACACCTCCGATGGTTTCATTCAACTTGGGCTGGTGCCCCGCTAATAAAATTCCCACTTAACTGAAGAATAGCAGGGATAAGAACATACAAATATCTTACTATCCTTACCACTATTTTATAGGCAAAGCCTTAGCAGTGGGCTTTGCCTAACAGAAGGGTTTAGGCCAGATTCCGTTGGGCAGGATGAATAATTGTTGGGCAAGAAGCAAGGCCGCCGCGCACTAGACGTGGGAGGTCAACGCGGCGGCCTCTCCCGCACAGCCCGAACCCACACTTAACGGGCGTGCAAGCATCGAGAGACGCTTCCCTCATAGCGTCTCCCGAATCAAACTCTTCTCTATAGATTTAATGAGGGCATGGTGTGGTATCCTTGCCGCGCGATCTTGTCTTTGAAAACAAGTGACGGCTAATGCGACGCCTCAAAGCCTCAAAGTGAGTAATGAGCATCGCCGTTCTGAATGAAAGGTTCATTCTCACGGCGACCGCTTTGAGTGAGAGCATACTAATCCTATTTTGGATTAGCAGCAAGACAAATCTGACTCTTCCATTAGGAGACAGCTTCTAATGGGAAGAGCCGCGCGTCTGAGGTCTGAGCGCCTTGCTGAGAAGTTGCGTGATATACGCAACGCATTAGAGCTTTCGCAGAACGAGCTAATCAGGCATCTAGGGCTTGAGGATGTTATCTATCAAAGCAACGTATCAGGCTACGAGTCCGGTGAGCGTGAGCCGCCTTTACCTATTCTCTTGAAGTACGCAGAAGCGGCGGGCGTATGTCTTGACGTGCTGGCTAATGATGAGCTTGATCTGCCCGC
>MNJR01000127.1:13916-28448 GCA_001920415.1 Acidobacteria bacterium 13_1_20CM_3_53_8
GTTTGCTCAAATCTCAGTTCGCCGCAACTCTTCTGCCCAGAAAGCGGTTGAAATTGCAGGGGTATTTGGGCAAAGTCTGCCTTATCTAATCATCTTCACTCCCTAGCCACTCATAACCCCCTGCAGTGAATCTCTGTTTTGATGGATTGTGTTTAGATGGTATCCATTTGAGCCGATGTTGCTGGGTATGTGTGCGTGTGCGTGTCGTGTGAGCGTAAGTTAAAAAATAGTTGGAGTTAAGAAGCATTGCGGGAGGTTTTCTGTGCGTGGCACGGCGGTTGACATAGGGAGAGGCAAGATCGTTGAAAGGTTGGGGTGAAGAGGCCATGCGGCCATGATGCTTCTTCGAATCAAACAAAGCCCCTCATGAGTTTTGTTTGAACCTCTCAACGATCAAGTTTTTCTTAATAAATCCATTGAAAGCTTAATGAAGTGCCCGTTCCCCTCGCAAAGCGGCTTCCACGTGGGAGAGGCACAAGAAGAAAGGAAGACCGAAATGTTCCGCCGAATCACAGCTAGCTTGAGCTTAATCAGCCTTGTGATTGTCTCTCTTGCCCCACTGGCAAACGTCACCTTCGCCTCTTCAAATAACAATCACACGAAAATCACACAGAAGCACTTCAACAAAGTCGCCCCCGATCTGGCATCGAGCACGGGCGGCACGACTCGCGTAATCATACAGACCAAAGGCGCTCCTACAGCAGCGCACGATGACGCGATTGCTAACGCTGGCGGCTCGAAGCGTCAGAGCTTCGACGCGCTCAACTCGTTGGTCGCAGATGTTCCCACGAGTTCAATCGCGGCGCTCGCCTCTCGCGCAGACGTTGACTACATCGCTCCTGATCGCGCTATGAAATCGCAGCTAGACCTTACGGACGCGACCACAGGAGCAACGCAGGTTCAGAACGGGCTGAGCGGTATGCCCGGCTTCACAGGCAAGGGCGTGACGATTGCCATACTCGACAGCGGCATCAGCGCCAATCACCCGGACTTCAACAAGAACAGCAAGTCTCGCATCCTTGCCAGCGTTGATTTCACAGGCAGCACGCGCACGGGCGATGCTTTCGGTCACGGCACGGGCGTGGCGAGCGTCGCTGCTGGCAACGGCTCGGCCTCTACTGGTTATGCTGGTCATTATGTTGGAATCGCTCCTGATGCGAACCTGGTTGACCTTCGCGTGATGGACGAGCAGGGCAGCGGCAGAGTCAGCAACGTGCTGAGCGCAATCAACTGGGCTATATCGAACAGAGCGCGCTATAGCATCAATGTTATGAACATGAGCATAGGGATGCCAGTGCGCGAGTCCTACCTGCAAGACCCTGTTTGCCAGGCTGTAGAGCGCGCAGTGGCGGCTGGCATTGTTGTAATCGCCAGCGCTGGCAACTACGGTCACACCGAAAAGGTCGTCGGCTACGATGCCAACGGAAAGCCTCTTTACCAGATAGCCTACGGCGGCATCAGCAGCCCTGCCAACGATCCTTATGTTATCACTGTAGGCGCAACCGATTCGCACTCCACAACAAAACGCTCAGACGATTTCGTAGCGCAGTATTCATCTCGCGGCCCTACACTCTTTGATCATCATGCGAAGCCGGACTTGGTTGCTCCCGGATCGCGTATCATCGCTGCTATGTCGCAAGACCCGAAGCCGACTTTCGCTGGCCTCCTTCCGCAGAACATACAGAAGCCCACGGGCGCAGGCGCGCTTCAGAACGCTTACTTCAAATACTTCGGAACATCGTTCTCCGCTCCTGTGGTTGCAGGCACAGTTGCTCTGATGCTTGAAGCCAACCGCTCGCTCACGCCGCAACTTGTTAAAGCAGCGCTCACGCGCACTGCTCAACTGCTTCCAGGGATGCGCTTCGGCAACTTCGCGCAGAGCGTGGTGACGCAGGGCGCAGGAATGGTCAACGTTGATGGCGCAGTGAAGATGGCGCGCGCGATAGTCCCGAACGCAGACAAGCTTCGAGCAGGCGATCAGCTTTTCCGTCCGGGCATGACGATGAGTTCGCTGGGCATGTCAACAATCGCTGGCGAGACGGTCGAAGGCGACTCGCACGTCTCTTACTCACAGGGCGTGCTCTTCACGGAACACCCCGTCTATACCAACGGCATCCTTATCACCGATGGCATATTGGTTACAGACGGCATCGTCTACACGGATGGAATTCTTATCACCGACGGAATTCTTGTCACGGATGGAATTCTTATCACCGACGGTATAGTGCATGGAAACGGCATCATGTGCTCGGACGGCAAGATGCTCAGCGATGGCATTCTCATCACCGACGGCATCATGACGAGCAACGGAATTCTAATCACTGACGGAATCCTAATCACCGATGGCATCCTGATTACAGACGGAATCCTGATAACGGATGGAATTCTAATCACTGACGGAATTCTCATAACCGACGGCATCCTAATCACCGATGGCATCCTGATTACGGACGGCATACTGGTTACAGACGGACGCATGGTCTCGGATGGAATTCTCATCACCGACGGAATTCTTATTACCGACGGGATTCTGCTGACTGACTAATTCGGCGGAGTCAGTTCGGCATGAAAAGAAGGGCGGAGCAGCGACAAGCGGCTCCGCCCTCTTTTTCGTCATACAATATGAAGGTTTCATTTCAACACTGCGAGCATGCATTCAACCCTTTGCGGTCTTTGCTCTTTTCTTTGCGCCTTTGCGAGAATCCTCAATTCACATGAATCTTAAGAGTGAAGAGAATTGCAGTTTCTCGCAAAGGCGCAAAGGGAAATGCTTAAGCTCGCTAAGCGGCTTTGAAACTCTCTGCGAATCTCAAATGCAGATTGTCATGCACTGGCATTGCTGCCGGACATGCGCCATACCACGATGCTTAAACCCATTATGAAATAGAGAGTGTCTACGACTTCCGAATCGCCCCAGTTATAGTGAACTATTCCTATCAGAAGGAATCCCAGAAGACCGCCAAGCGCGCCTAGCACGATTCCGCGCTCTATCCACCCGCCGACATCTTGCGAGCGAAGGGTACGCCACAACATGCGCGCGTAAACGAATATCAATATCAACCAGATGATTAGCGCAGGCAGCCCGCGCTCGATTGCAAACTGCAACAGGTTCGAATGGAAGTGTCCCATTGGCTGGCGGCAGTTATCAAAAAGTCCCCAACTGCATCCGTAACGCTTGATAGAGTCCATACCCACGCCGACTACCATGTGGCGCGGCTTGCTCACAAGAAGATGCACGCCCTCGCGCCAGACAGTCTCGCGCCATGTAGTTGATTGATCCTGCGGGTCGAAGAAACGCACGTTGCGTTTCTGTTGAAGCACGAAGAGTCCTGCGAGAGCTACGGGAAGCGCGCATGCGAGCAGGATGATTACGGCGCGGCGGCTCGCGCCAACGATGACTATGAGAAGAGCCGAGCAGAGGAAGGCAAGCCACGCCGCGCGCGTTACAGTCATAATCAGCGCGAAGCTTATGCCTGCGACAGATGCAAGAAGCAGCGCGCCTGCCATCGAACGCTTCTTCTTTAGCGCTATGAATAAGCCGAAAGCGAGCGAGCCTATCAGTTGAAGCACATCTGCGTAGGTAACGTAGAGGCCATAAAATCCGCTCGCGCGCCATTCGCGACCGCGCGACCAGCTTTTCACACCAAGTCTTTCGATTGGCGTTGCGCCTGTCCTTAAGCGACCACGTGGAACTTTCATGTCGCCTATCCACTCGAACCTGTAAATCTTGACAACCGCAGGAGCAGAAATCTGCGCTCCGTCTAGCGCCGCGACTAACTCTTCCGGCTCACGAAGCTTGCGCCCGTCAACCGATAGCAGCGTGTCGCCGTCATGAATACCTGCTGCGGCCAGAGGGCTTTCCGCGGACAATCCTTCTATCTTGATTCCGCGCCCGACGATTCTCTCTCCCACACTGTAAACAACGTTCACCATGCAAGATGCAACGAGCGCGAGCGCAAGCAGGCGCAGATGCTTACGGCTCTTGATGTTCTCGGCTGTGAGGTAAACGATGGTGAAGAGCGAGACGGCTGGCAGTTTGCCGATTGAGAGGTCTGGCGCATATGACGTGAGCGCCGTGATGATTGTGACGGCTACGAATGCTATGAGCGGATAATCCAGGGGTGTGCGAAAGAACAGGGGACGTGGGCGCACCATTAGGCGCAGAATCCATGTGAAGAGGCCAAAGGCCCAGGCAGTTTGAGAGGCTGCGATTGAATGCGGGGCTGTGAGCGCGAAGAGAAAGAGCCAGAAGACCAGCGCACGATCCAACCATTGCACAACAGGGCGCGCTGCCAGAGAGTTTTTGTCCTCGCCTTGCGTTTCTTCTCTCGTTCTACCTTCCGCCGCCTGCTCCATTTTGAAGCGTTATGCTACCACGCCGGAAATTTGTGGGCATAATCGTCCGGTGATGCTCCACATAAAATTGACTATAGCGAAGGTGAAGTTTCACCACCGCAGGACACGGAGAACACGGAGGACGTGTATAGAAGAATAAAGCATTTGAGATTTGAAATTTCAAAAAGGAAATTATTTTGCGATGGCGTTTGATGACATCTATGCTTCACCTCAGCCACTTGTAGGATTGAGGTCGGCCAGTCAGATGTCGTCTCGGTTGACCGTCATCCGGCATCCTCTTTCGCTAAATTCTCAGCATAGTCGGCCATACCTTCTTTAGCCAAATTACGATCTTCTTCCGCAAACTCGGCATACAACGCAGCCAGTTTTGATTCATCAACGACGCGCACGCCTTTTCGAGAACGAAACTTCAGGAATGCCAGATACTCAGCAACTTCCTTGAGTTCCGCTTCGTTCAAGCTTTCAAGTTCTTCCAAGACCTGTTCTTTAGTTGACATGAGCTATTCTAAGACCTCAAGCCATAATCTTAGCAAGACAGGTAATTCACATCAAAGCTTCCCGTCTCGCAACAGTATTGATACAACTCCCTTAACCAATTCATCCTTTTATAATTTTCAGGTCTAGCAGCAGCGACCAGTTCTCTATGTAGAAGAGGTCTAGCCTGACCATCTCTTCAAACGTTAACCGGTTGCGCCCAGATACCTGCCACAATCCTGTCAATCCGGGTTTCATGTCCAGACGCTTGCGATGCCAGAGTTCGT
Source organism: Acidobacteria bacterium 13_1_20CM_3_53_8 (assembly GCA_001920415.1). Classification (GTDB taxonomy): domain Bacteria; phylum Acidobacteriota; class Blastocatellia; order Pyrinomonadales; family Pyrinomonadaceae; genus 3-1-20CM-3-53-8. The sequence goes on from MNJR01000127.1 coordinate 19,034, forward strand.
AGGCTTCCACTTCGTAAGGAATCGGCGGGCGTGGGCCAACGACGCTCATGTCGCCTAGCAGCACATTAAGAAGCTGCGGTAGTTCGTCCAAACTCAAACGGCGCAGCACGCGCCCCGTCCGTGTGATGCGCGCGTCCGTGCGCAGCTTGTAGACGGGCTGGCTCTCGTCGCCCAGATTGGCTTCGGGTCGCCCCTCTATAAATTTTCGCTGGTACTCGCGGTGGCGCGTGTCGTCTGCGCCCACTCGCATAGTGCGGAATTTGTAGAAGAGGAAGAGTCGCCCGTCCATGCCTACGCGCTCCTGTTTGTAGAAGATAGGCCCGCGTGAATCCAGCTTGATGAGAAGCGCTATGATTATCCAGAGAGGAGCGAGAATCAGTAGCGCGACCGACGCTATGATGATGTCCGATGCTCGCTTGATAAGACGCGCGCTATCCGACAGCGGCTCGCGGAAAAGTCTTATCATGGGCATAGCGCCTATCTGGTCAACTTCGGTTTTGCGCGGCAGGCAGTTAAAAAGGCTTGGCGCTATTCGGAACTCAATGCCGCGCCTGCGCCCGCAACTCATCATCACGTCAAAGAGCACATCGCCCGGCACGCTTGGGTCTGTGATGATGATCTCGTTCGCTCCTGATTCTCTGATTGCGTCCGGCAATCCAGCCAGGTCGCTGATGACGGGCACGCCCTCGAAATTTTCGGGCACAAGCTCGTCCAGCGCGCCGTTCTCTACCACTCCAATCACGCGATAACCCAAAGCGGGGCGCTCGCGCATCTCGCTGATACACAGCGCTGCTTCCACGCCGCGCCCCACGACCAGCGTCGGTATAAGATTGACCTCGCGCTTTCGTACTAAAATTTGAATGGAGCGGACGACTAGACGCAGCAGAGCTATGCCTGCGAGCGCTAGCAGGAAGTCCAGTATGAAGACGCCGCGCGAGTAGGAGAATGCGCTGAAGGCGAAGCCGCCGCGATATAGGAAGGCGGTCGCAACGATTAGCAGCGAACCGATTGCAGTCGCCTTGAACACCCGCGTCGTTTCATCGAAGAAAGAGAACTCGCCGCGCAAGCGGTAAAGGTCGTGGTAGCTCTGCGTCAATAGACGAATCGGAACGACGAAGAGCAACAGCGCTCCATAAGGCGCGAAGGCCTTAGACCAGATGGCTTGACCACCAGCCTGTTCCAGAATCGCTTTACCTTCACGCAAATAAAAAGCAACGAAGAACGACGCACACGCAAGCAGCAGGTCTGCGACGAAGAGCGAGAACCTCACAGCCGGAATAATCCAACGGGGCGCACGCGCTGGCACACGCACGGCACTCGCCCCGCCAGCACGCCTCTCATGCTCTTTGACCTGCTCGACTCGCATCTTTCAAGAACAGTTTTCAGTTTTTAGTTTTCAGTTTTCAGTTAAAAGCCTGCGCGCTTCTTGCTGAAAACTGAAAACTAAAAACTGAAAACTGTTTCCTGTCACTCATCAATTATCACCGCTTTCAGGATTTTATCCTGTCACCTGTCACCTGTCACTTGTTACTGCTCTAATATCAGATTCACAACCTGCTCTCGCACGTGCGTGGCGCGGCGCGGGTTCAGGCCGTCCTTCTTCTTCAATGGCAGCGCATCTAAATCCTCGCGCGAGGCTACGCGCATAAGACGGCCTTCGCGCACGAGTTCTTCGTCAATGGCAGCCCACTTTCCCGCGTAAATGGTCGCGGCAGGCACACCCAGCGCAGCCGCTTCACGATTCATAGTGCCGCCCGCGCTTATAACCAGATCAGCAGACGCAATAAGGTTTGCGCCATCAAGCGCCTCATGCGGCACTATCATATTTCCCCAAAAACGCGACGAGTAGGTTTCTCGCTGCGCATGGTTTCGCGCCAGCAAAATGATTTTTAGGTTCGGCTGCGCGACGAGCTTTTTCAATAGTTCATCAAACAGTTCATTCTCGAATCGGTGATAGAGCGCATCGCTGGCTGGCGGTCGCACTACGACCAGAATATTTTCTGCGGCGACGCCAAGCTCCCGCAGCTTCTCCGAAAATTCCTGATTGGGCACGAAGTCAGCCAGATAAACATCCTCTTTCGTCCCTTCGTACCGCCTGACTTTCGACGCGCGCGCTCCATACTTCATCAAAAACTTTTGTGGGAAACCTTTTGGAACGATGACGCGCGAAGCCAATCTGAACGCCAGATGATTCGCTGGCTGGTGCTCGTAATCCATTAGCGTGATGCTCTTGATTCCAATCATGCGCGCGGCGAGAATCTGTGAGTAAGAGTTGTGACTGACGGCCAGATCAATCTCACGACCACGCGCCCAACGCGCAAGAGCGCGTGCGCGCGCCCACAGATTTCCAGCCTTGCCCGTCAACTTTCTACCGCCGAATCCACCGATCACTATAGGCGAAAGACTAGCCTTTTCGGCCATCTCGACTGTCTGCGCGAAATCCCGCGCCGTAATCAAAACCCCGTGCCCGCGCCGCTCAAACTCAGTCTTTAACGCGCCGAAGAACGGCACGTGCGGCGAATTCGCAAGATCAACCCAAATAAGCATCGCTAAAAGCAAACTAAAGAAGGCAAAAGTAAAAAGGTAAAAGGCAAAAGTTAGGCTGAAACCATTTTTAATTTTTAATTAAATGCTTTTCGCCTTATCCCTTTTACCTTTTTACTTTTGCCTTTTGCCTTCTAACAATCTTGCCAGCCCGTACATCATCCACGCCTGCGACCAGCGCATGTAAGGCGTGCGCAAAGTGTAAAAGCGATGGCGCTGGTAATAGAAGAAGCCGCGCGGGTCTCGCAAATGCTGAATCGCCCAGTGCGCTATTTTTTCAGCAAGATGACCAGCGCTTGCATCCAATTCTTTCAACTCCATGAGCGCTGACATAGCAGCGCCGGCAGAGTGCGCGTCCGCCGGATAAAGTTTTTCTGGATAAAGTTTGGGCCAACCCGAAGAAAGAAAAAAATTTTCGCGCCAGAACTCGTAACCCTTTCTGAGCGCAACGTTAAATTCAACAGGACAGTTATCGCAAGCGGCTATGATTCTTTTCAGACTCGTCAGTATGAAAGCCGTGTGAAAGTTGTCCGACCAGGATTGAAACCGAAGCGCGCCATAACCCCATGAGCCATCCTCGCGCTGTCTTCTTACAACGTAACGCGCCCCGCGCATTGACCAATCAATCAAATCCCGCTCGCCCGTCAACCGACCTACGCTCGCCAGAGTTTCTGCGGCGAGCAGGCTCGCGTTGAAGACGCAGGTGCTATCTAACGGCGAATAGCTCCAGCAAACTTCATCGTTCGTCTCTTCACTTCTATTCAGATCGTTCAGTATAAACGCGCACGCGCTACGCGCCACCTTCAAATACTCTTCGTCACCGAACGTCCTGGTTGCTTCAACCAGCGCGCGCGCGGCGAAAGCAGTCGGCACAACGGTCGGCGCACCCTTCGGCGCAAAGAAGGCGCGCCCCTGCCAGTCGAAATTGTAGCCCCACGCAGCCCCGCCGAAACCTTCAATCCTGGTGCGCAACAGTTTTTCCAGAAGTTTCCGCGCCTCCTCTTCGGCATTCTTAGTTCTAGTACGCCGAAACTCCGATAGAGCGGCGAGCGCAAAGAGCGCCGTGCCCTTCGCGTTTCTTTCAAAGGGCACGCGCGCAAGTTTTCGGAAATTTACAGGCGAGCGTTTGAATAGCTGCGTCCACATTAGACGCGCCGTGCGCGAGCGTTTGAGAGGCAAGGATTGAAACAACCTGCTATTTAGCGCATCGAACGGATCGTGCCCTGCGTAATCGCGCTCACGGCACCAGGCGGCCAGCGTTTCGTATGCGCGCTGAATCTCATTTTCCATGCAGCAGAAGTCAGTACCACCTGCGGTAGCGGGTGGGTGGTGTTTATATGACTTGCCTGATACCCGAAAAACATTACCCGCCCGCTACCGCAGGCGGTACTGACCCGGTACTTAATCATAGGCTGGTTGCAATAGATTACTGCCCCGTGCTGACAGAAGTTTCTATTCGGCGCGGCGTCTGTACGAAGCTCTCGTGCCATAGTTCAAACATCAAAAGCGTCCAGAGCAATTTTCTGTGATTGGCAACGCCGCGCTCATGCTCGTCCTGAAGACGCATGACGTAATCTGCGTTGAAGAGGCCGTGAGCGCGCAGGCGTTCTCTTGACAGAAGGTCGCGCGCAAGCGGTTTTAATCTTCCTTTCAGCCACTCTGCGACGGGCACGCCGAATCCTTTCTTGCCTCGCTTTGTCACGAATGGCGGCAATAATTCTCGCACCGCACTTTTCAGAATATATTTCGTCGTCCGCCCGCGCAGCTTGTAATCAGCCGGAAGAGTCGCGGCGTATTCGCCCACGCGCGGGTCCAGGAAGGGGGCGCGCACTTCAAGAGAGACCGCCATGCTCGCGCGGTCAACTTTCGTCAGTATGTCTTCCGCCAGATAAAGCCGCGTGTCCAGACTCTGCGCGCATTCGAGCACGTTGTCGGCGTCGCAATCTTCCGCAAGCATGCGGCGCGCTTCCGCGTAAACGTCATCACTGCTTGCGCGCCTCACTTCATCCGTCAACAACTCTTTCTGCTCTTCGGGCGTGAACGAGCCGAACCAGATGTGATGACGAGCTACCAGATCATGGTCTGCGCCAGCTATGAAGCGGCGCGCACGGAAATCGAATGAAAGATTATTGGTTTTGACGGGAAGAAGTTTTATGCCGGGTTCTATGACGAATCGCCTTATGGCGCGCGGCACTCTTTTGTAAACTTGCGCGTAGCGATGCCCCTGATACATTTGATAGCCAGCAAACAGTTCATCGCCGCCATCGCCGCCGAGCGCGACCGTCACGTGCTTTCGTGTGAAACGCGAGAGCAGATAGGTGGGCACAAGCGACGGGTCGCTCAACGGTTCGTCCATCCATGAACCTATCTCGCTCACTAGGTCTGCGGCGAGATCAACGCTCAGACGCTCCTCGTGATGATCCGTGCCTAAGAATTTTGCGACGGCGCGCGCGTAAGCAGATTCGTCATAGGATGATTCCGCGAACGAGATTGAAAACGTCTTGACCGTTTCAGATGATGCTCGCACAGCAAACGCCGCGACTGTTGACGAATCAATCCCGCCTGAAAGCAGAACGCCGAGCGGAACATCTGAAACGAGCCGCATACGAACCGAATCCGCGAGAAGCTCTCTTAAACGTTCGGCAGCTTCCCTTTCATCCGGCACAGGCTCGCGCGTCTTGTAGCTCAAACGCCAGTAAGGTTTTACTTCTACCCTTCCATCTTCCAGCGTAAGCGTGTGCGCCGCAGGCAGTTTCTGTATGCCCTCGTATATCGAAAGCGGCGCGGGCACGTAATCGAACGATAGATATTTTCGGAGAGCTTGCAGGTTGAGTTTAGGCTGAACCGAAGGGTGAGCCAGCAGGACTTTCGGTTCCGAAGCAAACACCAGTTGATTATCGAAGACGCCCCAGTAGAGAGGCTTTTCACCGAAACGGTCGCGCGCTATGAAGAGACGGCGGCGGCGCGCATCCCAGAGCGCGAACGCGAACATTCCGTTAAGATGCTCGACCATCCCTGTGCCGTGCTCTTCATAAAGATGCGGCAGAACTTCCGTGTCCGACTCGCTGCGAAACGTGTGACCGCGAGCTTCCAATTTTTCCCGAAGCTCGCGGTAGTTGTAAATCTCGCCGTTGAGAATGACGCTCACCTGACCATCTTCATTCAAGGCAGGCTGCTCGCCCGTCACCAAGTCAATGATTGCCAGACGGCGCATCCCCAACGCGATGCCGGTCGAAACAGACGCGCCTTCAGAATCCGGCCCGCGATGCGTCATGCGGCTGCACATAGAACGCAGCAACGCACGCGCGCCATCCACCGGCGGCACGCGCGCATCCAAATTAGCCCAGCCAGTAATTCCGCACATAAACAGTTTTCAGTTTTCAGTTTTTAGTTTTTAGTTTTCAGTTGGTTTGTAATCAGAAAGCTTTTGCTTTTACTGAAAACTGAAAACTAAAAACTGAAAACTGCTCTTATCACTTTCCTTTGAACCCAATCTTCTCTCTCACAGCGTAGATGCGCTTGGCCTGCGATTCGTGGTAGGTACGCACGAGCATTTCGGCCAGCAAGCCCATCAAGAGGAACTGCACGCCTACTGCGAACATGACGATTGTCAGCACAGGCAGCGGCGTCTGAACGAAATCCGCCTTGTGAAAGAGCTTCAGAAAGATCGCGTAGAGTCCTGCTAGAAATGAGACGGCGAAAGCAATGAAGCCGAAAGTGCCGAAGACGTAAATCGGTTTCGTCTGGTACGAGGCCATGAACTTTATCGTCATCAAATCGAAGACGACTTTCAGCGTGCGCGATAGTCCGTACTTAGATTTGCCCATCGTGCGTGGATGGTGCTCTACAGGAATCTCCGTGACGCGAGCGCCAGCCCACGAAGCGTAGATGGGAATGAAACGGTGCATCTCGCCATAGAGCCGAACGTCTTCGAGCGATTCGCTGCGATAAGCTTTCAGCGAGCAGCCGTAGTCGTGCAAGTACACGCCGCTAATCCATGAGATTAAGCGGTTGGCGATCATGGAAGGCAGCTTGCGCGTCAGAAAAACGTCTTGACGATTCCGTCTCCAGCCCGAAACAACATCGTAGCCTTCGTCCATCTTCTCAAGAAGTCGGACGATGTCCGCCGGGTCATTCTGCAAATCCGCGTCCATAGGAATCAGCACGCGCCCCTTGGCCGCATCAATGCCTGCGGCCATCGCTGCCGTCTGCCCGTAGTTTCTGCGAAGCGCAACGACGCGCACGCGCCCGTCCAGCCGTCATCAACGTAGATGATCTCGGCTGTGCGATTCATCTTTCGCAAAGCATCATCGAGCTTCGCGTGAAGCGGGCGCAGGTTCGGCTCTTCGTTATAAACGGGCAGGAACACAGAGATGTCCGGCATCTCATCGCCGCCTGCATCCGTGTAAGCGCGCACGCGCGTCACGGTCTCTTCTTCATCGTAAGTCTTCATTCAATCAGGAGGCTTTCTCTTCGAGCCAGAGATTTACCAGCTTGTCTGTTGGCATCCCCTTTCTTTTGGCGATGTCACGTACTTTTCTGTAAAGCCCGCTATCGAGCGAGATTAGATATGTCCGTTGCTTTATATCAAACTCACATTCTACGTCCTTCATATATTCTTCATAGTCCGCGCTATCGTGGGTGTCCCAGAACTCAGCAGCAGCTTCAATGCTATCGAAGTGTTCCGGTAAGGGATCGTATTTCTCTTTTTTTGATCTCATCTATTCAACTCGCCGAGCAACGCACAGTGCGGAGACGCCGAAAGGAAGATTCATCTTTCTCAGGAGAGCGCTCTCTGCTCCTAGCACGCGTCCGAGTATTCCGTTTAGCGCCGACACATTGATGTTGCTCTCTGATGCGGGACGTAAACCCGTTGCGCGCATGAGCAATCTTCCCAGAAGCGTCGGCGCGAAGAAAGTTATGTTCGCATAGGTCAGGCGCTCTACCTCGAAGCCCGCTGCGCTCACAGCACGCCGCAATTCCTTAGCAGTGTAGCGGCGGCGGTGATTGCTCACGTCGTCCTGCACGCCCCACAGAAACATAAATGCTGGAACGAAAAGCAGAGCGCGCCCGTTTGGTTTAAGAATACGGCGCATCTCGCGCAAGCCAGCAACGTCGTCATCCAGATGCTCTACGACATCTAGCGCCGTCACCAGTTCGAACGATTCATCATCAAAGGGAAGTTTTTCGGCAGCGCTCTTGCGCACGTTCCTCAAACCCCGTGCATTACAGAAAGCAAGCGCTTCATCAGACACATCAACGCCCTCGGCCTCGCCGAACTCAGCCAGCATCTCAAGGTTCGCGCCCGTGCCGCAGCCCACGTCCAAAATGCGCGGTCGCTCCACTCCTAACTTTCGGCAAATCTCGCGCACGAAAGTTTCGAGGATGCGGCGGCGGCCTACGAACCACCAGTGCTTCCCCTCCATCTCGTACATAATAGAGTAGGTGTGCCGCTCCATCTCCTGCGGCAAAGCATTATCAATATCTTTTACTGTGCTAGACATGTTAATTAAGTCAAAAGTAAAAAGGTAAAAGGCAAAAGGGATAAGGACGAAAGCAATTTTTAATTTATAATTCACGCCTGCAAGGCGTGTCAACACTTTTGACTTTTACCTTTTTACTTTTGCCTTCCCTTTGCCTTCTTACTTTTGAATTGTTCTGCGATTTCGTAGAGCCTGCAAACGGCCAGACCTGCGAAGACCAGAAGCAGCGCTTGCATTGGCAGGCCGTAGCGCGCCTCTGAATGCCCGATTGAAAGCGTCAGCATGTAGTAGATGATCGTGATGAATATCAACAAGGTCATGCTTCTATCTTTCAGCCACGCGAAAACAGTTCCGCACAGTATGAGCGGCAGCAAGAGATAACGCATAACACTCTGCAACGCGCCGAGCGTGTTCACGAAAAAACCCAAGAGTCCGCCTTGCAAACTTTCGGGAAGACATTTGCTGCTGGTGACGTTGACGCCCATGCTGCCATAAGACGGCGAAGGTCTCCCGGCGTACTTAAACATCCACATCATGCGACGGAGCATTGTGCCTGCGTACCAGATTGGATGCGCTCTTATAACGGCGAGCGCCCGCGCCCCGCGCTCGCGGTCGCGCCGTATTCCATCCGGCCAGAAGTTTTTAATCGGGAAATCCTGCGGCAGGTTCATAGCGCGCCTCTCTTCTTCTATGATTGGCTGGTCGCAGCAGAACGCGCCAAACTCCGAGCCGCGCTCTGTCTCGCCTATACCTTCCCAGAGATTCGTGCCGACGCTCAGCCCCGTAGGCACAAACTCAGGCCAGAAAGCCAGATTGCGAATGATGACAGGTGCGACCGCGAGCGCAAAGCTTGCGATGAGCGCGCCGCTCATAATCATTCTACGCCGCCACGTTGCATGCACTAAGACGAGAAGCGCAGCAGCCCATACGAATATCAGGAACAGAGGATTGACGCGCAGCCAGCATGCCAACCCCAGCACTAGGCCAGCGCCAATGGCCCACGCTACGCTTCTTCGCTTTGCGCTCAAGACGAGCATCCACACGCCGCCCAGCACAAGCCAACTCGTAGGAGCATCCGTCATGGGATATGCGCCGTACATAGCAAGCAGCGGAGAGAGCGCGGCCAGAAATCCCGCTAAAAATCCTACGCGCCAACTGAAAGCTGTCACGCCTATGCCTGCTACGAGCCAGACCGCCAGAGCATCCATCACCCATTGCACGCTCTGAACCGATGAAGGCGAGCGCATGCCAGTCAACTTGTAGATCAATGCCATCCACAAGGGAAAGCCCGGCGGGTACTGCGCCATGTCCGTGCGCGAAGCATCTTCAATCCAGATGGGCGACTCTTTTCCATCAAGTATGTTCTGCGCGCGCTCGTCCAGCACAGC
>MNJR01000106.1 GCA_001920415.1 Acidobacteria bacterium 13_1_20CM_3_53_8
CAATCCTGACTAATCCTGTCAATAAGGAACTTGTTTCTTTCAATGTTGTGAGATCACATGGTTCATCTAGGATGATGTTGATTCTCTTGCGCCATCCCATCAACTCTTCCAGTGCTACATGCTCAAAGTGAGGTGGCGAAGGCAAAGATACACTTTCAATATCGAGTGGTAGTCGATGCGCATAGGGTGATCGTTTTTCGCGTCGGCAGACGGGACAACCTCCACAGGCCAATGCACACTGAGGATAATCTTCTACAAAAAGATGTGATAGACAATGTGACGCAGAACTTTCTGCATAAGAAAAAGCTAACTTCCATATCTTTTGCAGTGCCTTTTTTACATCCTCATTTTCTCGCTGGCGTATGAGATCAAACGCGTTGAGAAAGTCATTACTTCTCGGATAGGATGTCACGTGTGGGCGCAGTAGTTGTACCTGTAACCATGCTGAACTGGTACCTGGTACGGTTGTGCTAGCTTCAACACTTTCGGAGCCTGGCAGATCACTTTCATCTCGTGTGTCAGTAATATTGATTAGTCCCGCTCGTTGCATAAGTAAGAGGGTATGCTCGTTCCACTCGCGGTTTGATGGGCCCTGGTACATCTCCTGGTTCTCAGAGGGAGTGGCATTCGTATCGAGTAGTACAACATCGCTATGTCCAGAAACAAAATGCTGGCTGCGTTGCATGCCTTCCCAACGTGGAATGGCTTTTGCTGCTGTAATACGTGCTGCACGAGTCATACTTTGGGCCTTTTGAAAATCTCCTTTTGCTACACACATCAAACTGATAGCGCTGAATCCATCGCGTCCAGTTCGCCCTACCTCTTGATAGAAACGGCTTATATTCTCAGGAAGACAGGCATGAATAACTGTACGCACGTCACTCTTATCTACTCCTACCCCGAATGCCGATGTAGCGACCATCACGTCACGCCGGTTGTTGTTCCATTCTTTGATCAGGCGTAGTCGCTCTTCTGCCTCCGTCTCACCGCTAAATGCAGCAATACGCTCAAAACCCTGCGCTCTTAATAGTTCTAACCACGCCTTCGTATCGTCGGGCGAGGTCACATACAGAATGACCGGGCGAGGCAGATGGCACAATGCATCCATGACATATGCCTGCCGTGTAGTTTCGTCTTCTGAGTGGTGAAACCAATAGGAAATCTCGGGCCGAAGACGGTCTGCACGGACGCTGTAAAATGTACCCTGGTTACTAAACAGTTTTTTCAACAGTTTTGCACAATCTTCAGTAACCGTTGCTGACAGGAGAAGTGTACGTAGCTGCCCTTGTGAGGCTTCCAGCAACTTCCTGCGGTATGTGGACAGGAACTGAAACTCTGTACGAAAACCCGCTCCCCATGTCTCAACTAGATGCGCCTCATCAATGACGAGTCGGTTGATTGTACCTCTCCTGGCTGCTTCAAGACAGATATCGTAGAGTGAAGAATTCATGAGTGACTCAGGCGATGTATATAAAATTGGCAGTGTCCCATTCAGCAAGCCGCTACGGATAGTTGTCCTTACAACTTCCGGTGTAGCACTTGTGAGACTGCAGGGTTTGTACTCCATGCTAGGAGCGTCAGCAAAGTAGCTTTGAGCCCTTTCTTCTTGATCCAGAGCTAATGAAACCGTTGGTACAATCACCAGGGTCGTGCCGCCTTTGATGCGTCCACCTCTTGATTCCTGCCAGGCAGGCAATTGCATGCAGATACTCTTTCCGCCCCCTGTGGGTAAGGTAACAAGGAGGGTTGAGCCTGGTGGTGCAAATAGGCAACTCTGCACTGCAGCTTTCTGGGCCTCTGACTGGTACGTTGCGAATTTTCCCTCCGACATGGCGTAGAGAAGCCCATCACCTATGACCGGAGTGTCAAAGCGCCGCAGGATTAATTGATCAATGTCGCTGACATCTGCCAGCCATCTGGGGTACCAAGGATCAGCAAAAAGTTCAACCATGTCTGGCTCACGCTCTGCCGTTGGGCGTAACCCGAAAGCCTGTTCACGGCTGCTCAAGACTTGCCAGAGAGAACGCTTTATTTCCAGGCGCTGCTCGTAGGCGCGGATCGTTTGGCGCAAAAGGATCGATACATCAGACGTCCCTGCGCGTTGCTCTGCAAAGCCATCCAGGGCCCAGGTGAGTCGCATTAGAATGTGACTGCGAACCAGATCTTTCCCGGACAGGGTGGCTTGTTTCGCCAGTAGCTGACGGCGAAACTGTGAATAGTTAGGTTCCGCTGACCGTAGCAATTCCTGAAATGTCTCAAAAACGTCGATCATCCTACTGGACTACCTTCCAATATCCAGAAGCAGGCAGATTCTAGCTGCCGTAGTGGATGGCGAATACCTTCCACAAGGGCTGCTGAAGCGCGCTCATACTCTTCGATAGCGTGGTCATCCATTTCTTGGGTGTCCTGGGCTATGTGATGTAGCCACAGGTGTGCGGCCCTCCAACCAGAGGCACGTTGTGCGAACTCTGCTTTTGCATCCTCAGCCTCATCGGCCATGAACTCTAGTTCTTCGTCGAGCGTTTTTCCTGCAGTAGTGAATACGCTTTCCAGAAGTGCGTTCCACTCATCAATATGGTACCGTTCCTTGAATGCCTGTATTTGCGCTATTGATCCTGCGCGCTCTTCGCGCCTGCCGAGATGGATGTCATGTGAACTATCATATGGACTCTTGGTGATCACTTTCCACACGACACTATTTTTGTCCTGGATTTGACCGTCTGCCGAGATGAGTAGTCTATATAGCGAACTTCTTAGAAAGCCCAATGCACGAAATAGATGAGTCGGGACAAAGCCTGCGGAATACAATGGCCTCGGGTCAACAGCGAGGCTGTAGAACAATTCAACGCCGTGCCAATTGCCTTTGAGACTGGGTACTCGCCGTTTGATAGCACAGCAGCGGCCCCGATCTGCTTCCAGGGCGTTAGCAATGATTGCATCCGTCCATTTATCACTGCTGGGAGCGAAGAAGACCAGATTCTCGCGTCGCACGGCAATAGTACGATCAAAGGTACCTCTGATTACAAGATCACGAGCACGGCCGGAACGTCTCAAGGCATCTTGCATGTCGGGGGGATGAAAAAATTTTGCATTCTTCATCTTGATCACATTAAAGCGTCTGGGCGTGAAGCACAAGGTATCTGTGATCGAGTCGTAATCGTAGGAGAGACCAATGAGATCTGCCCATTTAAGGATGGGTAGGCCGAGGTTTTTCCCGTCGCTGTACTCCTCGCTGATTCTCTCGAAATCAGTTCTTCGCTGACGATTGATGGCCGCTTGTTCGAAATATCTCTCCTCCTCGACTGCCTGGCGCAATTTATCGGCTTCTTCGGCCATCGTTTCGATGAGATGAGCGATACCATCTCGTGAACTCTGGACAATTGCTTCCAGCAACCTATTCTGAATAGTTTCCAATGCGATTTCCAGCCCGCTCATTGATTGGGTGAAGAGGTGAAAGGCATCCTGCCAGATGCGAAATAGATCGTGCTCAGGCCAACTCTGGGCAAAGGGCACGATTGAAAGTACTATTCCTTCGCGCCCAAATCTATCCACGCGTCCGATGCGCTGTTCGAGTTGAGCAGGTGTCCACGGTAGGTCTATATGGATGATCTGGGAGGCAATCTGGAAATTGCGTCCCTCGCCCCCCAACTCGTCACAGAGTAAAATACGGCAACGATCGCTACTCTGGAAGGAGTCCGCTTCATCTTGGAGTTCCTCTATATCAAGCTGAGCGGTAAATTGCGCAACCATAGCACTTCCATATCTGTGCACAAGGTACGGGTGAAGTGCAGCTAAGGTTTGCGGCCATGTGGAGAACGCTATCACCTTCACATCCCTCTTGGTTCTAATTGCAGAATCGAGAGCGCACAGAACTTGGCCAAGTCGGTGCGACGATGAACACATTAAATCGCTACGCTGCATACTTAGACGCTCTAGCTCCCCATTAGTTTCCTCTACCCATCGTTTGACGCGCCAGGCCAGGGGCTGTAAATACGTCTCGTCTTCCCTTGGCAAGGAAGGAGTGGCCTCGGTTACTTTTACAATGCGCTGCGCTTCCTGTCGTGGAGAGGCAGAAGTTGTAAGGCTGGGGTCAATGTAGGTGGGAGGGGGAATATCGGGTATTGCCTTCAATTGATTGGAGCGCATTTCCAAGAGATGGAGCAGCGCATAGGGGCCACTTGATGCCGCATGCATCAATATACGGCAGTACTCGCATGTTAATGGACTGGGCGATACACCCATTGCATGGGCGTCCACATAGTCATATAGGGCCTCGAGAGTTGCCGCCTCTTCTTCGGCGGGGACATAACTGTATGATGTATCCAGTTTTCGCTCAGGCAACTGGATGTGCAGATGAGCACGGCGATTGCGAATGACCCGACTTTCGATGCGGTAGTTCTCACTGATATAAGCCAGCACATCTTTCGCCTCATTCAAGCCTCGATCATGTGATCCTGCTTGAGCAGGAACGCGCGCTAACAGTTGAGCGAGTAGTCGGTCATGTTTCAGAAGCTTTACGACCACCTCTAGCTCCTCTTCAAATTCCTCTGGGTCAAAATCGTCAGGATTGAGGTTGTAGGAGGCAGAGGCAATCTTACGGCGTATCTTACCTTGAGCAGATAGGATGGTTTGAAACGCCTCGATATCTTCTGGATGGTAGCGTTGGGGATGCATAAGAGCGAGGATTTTGAGATACTCTTTGGCTCGACGTTGAATGGGGGTAGCAGACAGTATCAAGGCCCGCTCTGACAAAGCACTGAGTTGGCGGATATGTTTATAGAGAACGGGTGATTTGCGTAGATGGTGAGCTTCATCGACAATGAGAAGGCCCCATTTTACTTGGCTGAGTACCACCCATAATTCATTCTCCTCATAAAGATCCTCAGTAGCTACGATATAAGCTGTACTGTTTAATTTGATAGGAAGTTCCTGCCTGGGATGAATGATAGGGAAATCCAACCAAAATTTAGTATTTAACTCGTTATGCCACTGTTGTGCTAAAGAACTGGGCGCGACGATGAGTATCTGTAGATTTTTATTGCGTCTCATCAGGCCTTTGAGAATAACGCAGGCTTCTATTGTCTTACCCAAGCCAACTTCGTCGGCTAAGATGTATCGGCACTCTACATCACTCAACACTCTCGCAACAACCTCAGCCTGATGTGCCAAAAGCATGATGCGTGACCCAACGAGATCCTCAATTCCAAATGTTGCATTACGTAGCGTACTGTAGCCTTCAATAACCTGATCACGTAAGCTTTTCCAGGTAGGGTTTTGAAACTCATAGCGACGAAGTTGCTGTTCGGGGTTAGGATTCTAACGGGTGGAGGATACTCGTATCTCTGCTTCACTGATACGTTTCACCTCTTTTTCACCTTCAAATAGCACGTAGTAGTCGAGAAACTGCCCAGGTATCCATCTGTCACTACAATGGATGAGTATCCTCCCCGGTCTTCTCATATACAATGTGGTAAAGATCGTATCAGGTAAAATTCGACATCGGTCTATGTGATTATTTGAGCACTCGATCTCAGATGGCTCGTCTTCATTTTGGGGATCAAAACGTATAAGGGAGGTATGTGCAATGCTATTGAAACTCTGGATTTGGCCGATCCTGAATTCACGGAATTCGTTATCAGTTCGTTCAGCTTCAAAAGGAAAACGAACATACATACCAATGGCAAGTGACTGCTCCAGACCAACATCCCTATCCAATTGCAACCCCCTTACTAACTGAGGTATATTTTTCATTTACGGAATATAGTGACAATTATACCCCATACATGTAAAACGTGGAATAGTTTTCACAGAAGAATCTATAATTTCTGTTTGAACATCTTACTAGCAGTAGAGCGCTACACCCATCGTCGTCTGCCCCAGATGATGACGTGCAATTGAGGTAAGACCCGGACATAATATTTGTCCCAGAAGGGATCGCGCACTCGTTGAGTCAGATGTTCGAGTGAGGACGAATAGTCCGGGACTGCGCTATCGCCTTCTGGTTGTAAAATCACTGGAAGGTGGTTCTCTGCAAAGGCTGGGTAACGCGTCAATAAGCCTTTTAGAGCCTGTTCATCAGCATCGTCACGGATCACAAATTTCCATTGTTGTTGATCAGATCGAAGTTCTTCGAGAAAACTTTCAATGATCGGATAGCGTAGATAATTTTCACCCGCACTGGAGAGCTTAGGCGATAAACTCCAGAGATCGATAAGGGGAACAGCTGCAGTAGGAAATATGGTTGTGTTCGTCTCAACGGTCAAGTGATGTCCTTGCTCTTTAAGTAGTCGTGCGAGTTGGGCTAGTTCTTTTTGTAAAGTCGGTTCGCCTCCAGTTAGTACGACATGACGGGCTCCAAGTGCTTGAACTTGTGACACCACTTCCTGTACTGGAATAGACTCCCACGTACCTCCCTCGCGCACGCTCCACGAATACTTCGTGTCGCACCATGAGCAGCGTAAGTTACAGGCGAAGAAGCGCACAAAGGTAGTTGGAACTCCCATCAGGGTCCCTTCACCTTGAACCGAGCGATAGATTTCCATCACGTTCATCTAATTGCGCTCCTGTTGCGTGATTTCTACGAAACTGCTTTCTGTCTCCCACAAACGGATGCGATAGAGTAGTGCTTCGGAAAGGCCCTGTGTTGTTAACTCACCCCATATCCAGTGTGCTAGATTTTCAGCAGTTGTATGAAGACCGGTCACTACATTCAGATCTTGGTGGTCAAGATGCTCTATAACCGAATTCTTCACAAGCTGTGAGAGATCACCAAAATCCATAACCATGCCATTGTCAGATTCTCCAGGTGCTTCCTTGATGGGACCACGAATTGTGACCTCTAGCCGATAAGAATGACCATGGGGACGGGCACATTTACCGTGGTGTCCTGGTAAATGATGTGCAGACTCGAAGCGAAAGATTTTAGTAATGGTAGCAACTTTCATTGGAACAGATTCTCCTCACGTTCACGGTTGCAATCTTAGCAGTTACCATCTCCGTTTCTACTGTTTCCCGATAAGAAACATATAAATTCCTTGATATGGAAGCTAGTGCCGACTTCTAAACCTTCGCTTACTCTAGAGATAGCGGAGAAGATGTGTTCTCGATGCCATTCTCCTTGTGCAAGGAGTTTTAGGAACTGGCTCTCTCACTGAGCTCAAGGTCAAAGCCGTATTCTGGGTCTTCATACTCTGTTGGATCTACCACAAAGGCGTCACGAAAGGCATGTTTCCTTTCCACGCAGGTACCACACCTCCCGCAATGCTTTTCATCCCCTTTATAACAACTCCAAGTATCGGTGTAGGGAACTCCCAACGCGGTGCCCAATTTGACAATCTGATGCTTGCCTAGATACATGAAGGGAGCCTCAAGCCTCAAGTTTGGATCACCAAAACCTTCAACAGCAAACCTTTGCATCTTATCAAACGCAGCAATGAAATTGGGCCGGCAATCTGGATAGATAAAGTGATCACCCGAATGAACGCCAGCGGCTACAAGGTTAGCCTGCTCAGCAACAGCCACTGCATACGCTACCGAGAGCATGATGGCGTTGCGATTCGGCACCACCGTTATAGCCATATTCTCAGAGGCATAGTGGCCCTCTGGTACTGGAATAGTGTCTGTAAGAGCTGATCCTTTGAGAAATCGGGTCACGCTGCTTAAATCCACCACATCGAATGCAGTTTCCAGCCGCTTAGCACACGCCTCAGCAAAAGTGAGTTCCTTCTTGTGCCGCTGCCCATAATCAAAAGACAACAGGTGCAGCTGATAGCCCTCTGCATGTAGAAGGTGGGCCAGTGTGACACTATCCAGTCCTCCACTGACAATAGCGATGGCCTTAGAAGTATTCATGATGCCTCCTAATATTAGGATAGGTAAATGTACATGACGCAGAAAGTAGAGAACTTCATCATCTCCCTTTCACAAAAAGAATAAGCATAAAGAACAATGGATGACAGCGACTCGTAACGATAAGCAGGATATCTGATGCCATATGTAGTGAAACGTCTTCCCGAGGGAAAAGCTCACTTTACTACAATAGAACGAATGAATGTTGGCGTAAGTCTAGCACAGAGAAGAATCTAATGCTAGACGATAACCTACATAGTCTAGTGACAGTTGAGCACATCCCGTACTGAGATGACTAAAAGTAACGGGGTTACTTCATCGGCGATATGATTGTGACATAATAGATGATTAAGAATTACAATTGCTGAGTAGTAAGAACAGATAGTAAAAGAAGGAGGATTTATCTTGAAGGTGTCGTTCTGGTTTGTCGTCATTGCCTCAATTTTTGTGACTTGTCTTATAACTGCTAATATCATCGCGGTAAAGCTCATTCTCCTTTTTGGGTTTCTCGTGCCAGCCGGTATTATTGTATTCCCGCTGAGCTATCTGTTTGGTGATGTTCTTACCGAAGTCTATGGTTATGGATCTACCAGGCGCGTCATATGGCTTGGCTTCGCATGCAATTTGTTAGCAGTGATAGCTATTTACTTTGGTGGGCTCGCGCCTGCTGCTCCATTTTGGCATGATCAGCGGGCATATGATACCATTCTTGGCTTCACACCGCGGTTACTTCTGGCTTCATTCATTGCTTACCTGCTTGGTGAATTCACCAATTCCTTCGTGCTTGCTAAGCTAAAAATAGCTACCAAGGGGCGGTGGCTGTGGACTCGTACTATTAGCTCAACGTTAGTGGGCGAAGGCCTTGACACTCTCATCTTTATCAGTATCGCTTTTTGGGGAGTGATTCCACCTCAATTGATGCTCACTGCAATACTCACGCAGTGGACTTTCAAAGTTCTGTATGAAGTTGTGGCCACACCATTTACCTACTTCATAGTGAGCTTTCTCAAAAAACGTGAAGGGCTGGATGTCTATGACTATCATACCAATTTCAGTCCTCTTCTCTTGCAAAATGGAAACGCTAAAAATTCGTCTGTATACACTCCTACACTTGATAAATAGATGCTGCAGGCTTGAAATTGCCTTCTTTCTAGATTGGTGTTTAGATTAATTTTACTGTTTGCTTGCTACTGGCGTGTAAGCTAAAACGATCTAGCCGACATCTTAGATGAATGGTCAAGAGAGTCGGAATGGATGGGCTATGACAACGATTTCGAGACAATCAGGCCTGTTTTCGGCGCGTTTTCGGTACCGGTTTGGGTTTGCGCACCACAGGAAAGCGTGGCGCAAGCGTCCTTACTCGACCTTTGCGCCATCTGGGCGATTTTCCGCGCAATTTGGGCGGCAAGGCCGGTGTACCAAGCTGATACAAAATGCTGGGCATCACGCGACGAACCTGTCGAGGTGTGACCGCACGCTGTTTGCTTACCGCGGACGATGGATGACCAGGCCGAGGTGTTTGCTCAACAGCAATTGATTGCAGGCGCATGCCACAAGCCGACTCCAGCGTTCCACTTGCTCAGGTGTGCACAAGTGAGCCTGTTCCCAGAGCAAGTCTTGCTTGAGAAAGCGAAAGCCATGCTCATGCGAGAAGCGCTTGCGATACCAGCTGCGCACTTGCTCCAACGGCACATCCTGGCTTCCTGTCCAGATAAACCAACTTTCGCATGGGTATCGTTTGGTGTCACGGGCAGCTTCCCGTTGCACGCGGATCACACTGACTTCGGCTTCAGGTGCCTCACGGAAATATAGGTGTTTCCAATAGGAGACCACCACCGCAGTATTGGTTTAGAGCCAGCTCATTTTGAGCGGCGACTCAAGCCCCTCGTCTTAACTAGGCTGATCCCCTTGTGCGAACAGAACTACAACCTGGTTGAGCTTGGCCCACAGGGAACGGGGAAATCATATGCGTACCAGGAACTGAGCCCTTATACAATTCTCTTGACCGGCCCAACCACTGTAGCCAACCTCTTTCACAATATGACAACAGGGAAGATCGGGCTGATTGGCTTGTGGGATGCGGTAGCTTTTGACGAGGTGGCGGACTTACAGAAAATGCCGAAAGAAGTGATAACTACGCTCAAAACGTACTGCGAGTCTGGAACCTTCGCCAAGGGAAAAGATGCCGTATCAGGAAGGGCCTCCATTGCCTTGTTTGGCAATACGAATCAACCCGTAGAAGTAAGGGTTCGCTCATCCCACCTGTTCATCCTACTACCCGAAGTGATACGCGAGGACATGGCCCTGCTTGATCACATCCATTTCTACCTGCCTGATTGGGAGGTGCCAAAGATGCGCGTGGAGTATTTCACCGATCATTATGGCTTCGTGGTGGACTATCTGGCAGAAGCACTGCGGGAATTGCGCCAGCATATTTCACTGAAATGATAGACCGCTATTTCTCCCTCGGTTCGCACCTCTCAAACGCTTCTTTCTGTAATGTCCTAACTGCTTCTACCCACTCAGGGTTCAAGAGACGGAGGTAATCACTGAATACTTTAGCTTCTTCCCATTGTCCTATTTCCTCTAACAGAGGTATATAGGCTATCACTGTGTACCCCATTAATTCATGCATCGGCCCATGTGCCTTCTTGATGGAGATCAGCGCCTCTTCGTAGAGTGGCTTGGCATGGTCATACTTCTTTATATGCTTATAAAGCTCAGCTAAATCTACAAGCGTTTCTATCACAGCATTATGTTCAAGCCCCAGGGCCTTCTTTCGAATATCGAGAGCCTGTTCGTAGAGCGGTTCCGCCTGGTCGTAATTCCCTTGATGCTTATATAGTTCAGCCAATCCTAAGAGGGTTTCTGCTAGATCGAGGTGATCAGGTCCGAGCATTTTCTTGCGTATGTTAAGAACATGGGTGTAGAGCTCTTCAGCCTGAACGATTTTCATTTGCTGGGTGTAAATTCTTGCTAAGT
Source organism: Acidobacteria bacterium 13_1_20CM_3_53_8 (assembly GCA_001920415.1). Classification (GTDB taxonomy): domain Bacteria; phylum Acidobacteriota; class Blastocatellia; order Pyrinomonadales; family Pyrinomonadaceae; genus 3-1-20CM-3-53-8. Next base: position 10,831 of record MNJR01000106.1, read on the forward strand.
AAGAAAGGAGCAAAGTTCTGAGCGGATGTTCCGGTGGAACTTGTGCCTTGTCCAGGATCAACAGGGCTTGTTGGCAAAGTGATTCAGCGTGGTCGTGGTTCCCTTGTTTGATATCGAGCAAGATTGAGTTAGCGAGATCAGCAACTATAGCTATATCATTTGAGCGTTGTTCCTGTACTCTCAAGGTTTTTGCTCGCTTATCGACCTGTTCAGCAAGATCGTATTTGCCTTGTTCCAGATAAAGTATTGTCATATTGTGGAGTATCGTCTCATTATCAGGATGCTCTAGGCCCAGGCTTTTTTCCTGCATTGCAAGCGCCTTGTTGAAAAACTGCTCCGCCAGAGGATAGTTTCTTCGATGAGTATAAAATTGCCCAAGATTATTGAGACTGTAGGCAATAATTACATAATTAGGTTCCGGTGCACATTCATTGATTTCCAGGGCTCGCTGATAGAGGGGCTCGGCACGGTCATACTGGCCTGCTTGCTCGTACAAGCAGGCTAGACTGGTAATGCAGTGAGCTGTAAAGGGATCTTCTGGTCCTTTGATTCGTTCGCATAGCTTAACTGCCTGTTTCAAGAGCGGTTTAGCTGATCTATACAGTCCCCGCTCGCGCAACGAATTCCCCGCCGCAAGGAGGAGGAATACAGCTTCTATGTTCTCTATACCCAACTGCTCAATTAGTTTTGCACAATGCAGCGCATGTGAATCGTATTGTGCAGTATATTGGATAATAGCGTAGCGTTCGTTATCCTGTATCAGGCTGGAACCGGCTGCTTCGTACGCACTGTCAATCACTTGTACCACCCGTTCCATCAACTGTTGCTGTTCCTGTTTGCCAATTTTGTCTAGAATTACAGCCTGAACCAAGCGATGCATAGTGAATGTTTTTCCGTCAGTATTGCGGCGGAAAAGGGAATATTTGAGTAACTCGTCAATTGCATCAGTTAATTGTATGTGATTAGCTGCTACTGGTTCAAGGATAGGACCAAGGTTGGAAGCACCGGTAACAATCATGTCTACAAGGATGGTATCAGGATGCAGATACGCACAGAATTGCAATAACTCACCAGCAGCTTGATTGTTTTGCTTAATTCTTTCGAAACAGAGTTCGAAGGTCACATAAACCGATGCTGGATGGCCAAAGGTGGCAATTCCTCGCCGTCGTAAAAGCTCAATGTGTTGTACTCGATACAGATCGAGATATTCGGATAATGTGTATCCGTGTTCTGCAATGTATGCACCCGCTTGGTCAAGAGCCAGGGGCAACCCATCAACTTCTTCTGAAATCTTCTTGGCCACTTCCTGATCATTTACGGATGCTTTGCTAAACGGGTCATAGAGAGAGATGATTCCGGCCCTGCGAAGTAGGAGAAATGCTCCTTCTTCGTTGCTCATCTTTTCGACTTCAATGCTATGCTCACAAATACCTATAGTCTGAGCACGAGTTGTGACAAGTACATGACCATCGTATTTTAAAGGCAGGAAATCCGCAAGAATATTGGGGTCTTCAAGGTTATCAAGAATAAGTAACCATTCAGTATTATTGCCTAACCAACGCCTGACTGCACGGACAGCTTGCTTCTGCTCTTGTTCATTCCTTTCGGGGAGATTCAAGGTTTCTGCTATCTGGACAAAGCTCTTGAACAGCATCTCAGGTGAATCTGCTCCTGCCCACAAGATTGCTCGGTATGTATTGTAATATCGATAGGCGTATTCAAGAGCGATTTGAGTCTTACCCGTACCTCCTAACCCTTTTACCGCCTGTTTTAATGCTGTTGCCTTGTCTGCAACAAGTAGTTCACGTAGTTTCTGTAAGACCCCTTCGCGGCTTGTGAAATACGGACTACGATCAATGGGTATATTCTCATAAAGTGGATAACGTCGGATTATCTGATCTGCACCTAGCTTTACAGGGTTCTGTTCAAAGGCCGCGTGTAATTGTGTCCGATTGAAAGGGCCAGGTGGATTCTCTCCAGTTTCCCACCTGCTGATCTCACGAGCCGTAGTTCCAATTTTATCTGCCAACTCTGCTTGTGACCAACCTCGTAGTTCACGTTCTTGCCTTAACCACGTATTGGGTATTTTTTTCTTGTGGGGTTTCTTTTTATCCATCTCTTCACCTTCCGGTTCTTTCAGGTCTTCTTGTCCTCAAAGTATCCAGTCCAAATGATATAGCACTTGTCATCCACAAAGAAGGGATGTTAGCACATCACTTGTAATTATCTACGAATGTCATTTGCAAAACCGACCGATAACTTTTCTTTCCATCGATTCTCTGTGAATAACGATCATGTAAGCGAAAATATCGTCAGGTTCCGAAGGAATGTCTAGTAATGTCTATAAAGTGGCGAGAGGTGTCGTCGTGTTTGAGGCCTTGCTTCTGGTATCTTTTTCATGATCTGTGGATCCTCTTGATATACAGTTTGTCAAGAATACAAGAAAGGATACGTATGAGCCCGTTCATCGAGGAATTCAACGCAAGAGTCTCTGATATTGTTCATCTTATAGAAATTACGGAGCGACTTGAGCATAACGGTGGCGAAATTGCTGCATGGCAGCGGAATGCCAACCGCGAGGAACTTGATATTCTCCTGTTTGACTTAGAACGCATTGCCTTAATAACAGGTCAGCGGCCTAGGATGCGGAGTATTATCCGTGCGCTTACGGAACGGAAGAAGCGCCTCCCAAGAGGGCCCTCTTACATAGCGATCAAAGAGGCGCAAAGTATCCTAAAAAATCCGAGTCTCGTCATCCTAGATTTAGAAGAAACCCGTGTAAATGGGCTGGAGATACCAGAGATCGCACAACTTGTCGCTATAGACGGCACGGGTTCTATACTCTTTGACCATGCTTTTATATCTCAGCAAAACGTCACAGCAATTGCACAAATCTGGCCTAAACTGCTCTCGGTAGTGACCGGCCACTATACAATATCCGATGACATCTTATTAGCCCAGGTCCAGTTAATTGATACAGCCAAGCGGTACGATCTCGACAT
>MNJR01000138.1 GCA_001920415.1 Acidobacteria bacterium 13_1_20CM_3_53_8
CAATCGTGGCGAGCCGCTGCCAGACATGCAGTAGCTTAACAGATAGCCAGTAACAGCATCTGCTGGTTACGGGTTTGCGATCCGAGCCCTTTGCCAGCCCGTCATTATCCTTTTGCGGATCTTTGTCGAAGACTATTCTCTTTCAAGTCATGCCGGTTTCCGTGTCCAGAAACGACTCTGGAACCAGACGCCTATAAAGACGAAACCGTCTCCAGGATAAAATGGCGTCTCCATTATCGCCCTACTCCATTTTCATTGTGGAACCTTAAACCTCATCTCGACCACCTAGCTAGTGCATTGTCCTGCCATGACTTTCCACCAGCTGGTGACGATAATTGTCATCCTAACGGCCCCACTCTCATGTGAGAACATGGCTCGGGAACTGCCCCTGAGGAGAACAAAAATTCGACTGAGCATCGCCAAGCCTTCCAGAACGAATATGGTCGTAAGGGTGCACATGTCGATAAGTAGATCAACCCGTCAAGCCTTCGAGTCATCAGAAATGTACTTCGAAAAGTGAACAGTGCCACGGTACCCCACTCCGTGATGCCTGCAAAGGAAAATATCGTAGCAAAGTAAGAGCAACGCAAGGACAAAAGAAGCTCGAAATGCTGACGGCATCGGACAAACTATGTCATCCGCGCAGGCTTCGTGTTCGACCTTCGAAGGACTTCCTAGCACATCTTCGCCTTGCCCTCATTGCTTCTGGGCTTCCGCTAGAGGATTGCGTGGCGGATGTTGCGGCTCTTCGTTCGAAGATAACTGAGATGCAGCGATGGCAGCCTATCTATCGTTTTGAAACTCGAAACTCGCTGTACAGCATGCACGTCCCGGACAGCAAAGCTTCCAATCGCCAAGCGTGATGCCTAGTCGTTCCAAGGCTCCGTCTCAACATCCATTCTACGAGTCGCGGTGGAGGTTTTGCCGAAATTTGCTAAGGAGTTCAGCTTTAGAGGCTTCAGTAACATCCTCTTGGCCGGATGCTCGGCTTGCTTTTGTTCTGTAGGGCTGCGAGATACTTCTATAATGACCTAGAATGCTGGCTTTGTGAGGTTTCGCGGTTTTTTCGGTGGGGCTCTCTTCAACTTCTCTGACAGGGTTTTCTGCAACGTCTTTGGCAAGGGGTTGAATCTCTGAAACGCTTTCGCTTCTCTTGGATGCTTTCCGAAGCCGGTTCGATCGACCAAAAGGAGGCATCGGAACGTAACTTTGTTGGGAAAACACTTGTGACCGTGAACGTGCACTGGAAACCACATTCTTACTTTTGTTGGGCACATCTGACACGATTTGGCTCGCAACATGTGATGTCTTAACCTTCAAGATCGAACGTAGAGGTGAGGAGCCATTTCCGGCTTCTGGAAGTGCCGATGTGGGGCTCAAGCGAGACCTGGAGGTCACGGTTGTTCCAATATCCACTGTATCTGGAAGATCTGGAGTCGAAACTGACCATTGCGAGAGCGGCGGAGACACTTTTGATGACTGGACGCGTTGCAAGGGGTCCGCCACGACACCTTGAAGATATGGTATGTTTATAAACTTGTCTGGAATTGGGTAGAATATCTCAAGCTCCGAGAGGAATTTTGGCAATCGCGTCATTCCGTAAGTTGTGATGCAGCCGCCATTTTCAATTAACAGCATAGTGGATTCGAAAGCCTCATCAGCTCGGCGGCTGAATGTCTTGTTTTCTGCCCGTTGAGAAAGTCGATCTGCTGCTTCATCCGCGTCTGTTATACCAAACAATGGTTTGCGCAAATCGCAGTGCGCGATTGATAGATCCAAAGCAGTGCGGCCGCTGGAATCTAGTGCATTCACTGCTGCCTTATGTTGAAGAAGAAGAACTACGAACCTGGAATGAAGTATGTGCAATGGCTTGCAGGACTTGCCTTCCTTCAACGGAGATCGAAAAATGTCAACATCTGGGTTCTGGCCGGCACTCAAAAAGGCCTGCGCTATGTCGAACATCCCTTGCGAAGGGCTAGTAATGCTTCCGACAGCAAGAGACCTCCAGTAGTGCTCGAAAAGCGACGTGAATGGAGTCGAGCCCCGATATTCACTATCCGGAGATACCCCAAGCTTGAGCAGAATGCTACACATCGCACCTAGGGAATCCATGGGGTTTACCTTGGCGTGGCCAGACTCTTGCTCCTGGTTCACCATAGTATGTTCGACAGCAGCGTGCAATAAGGACATTTCTGGTTGCATCTGTAGGAAAATGGGCCTTCTCTTCACCTCTTCTGTGACGTAGAGTCTTAGATCAGCAGTCACAGCCAGCGCTAAGACGGTACTTGGACGATATTCAACATATGCGAGTTCTCAAAAGTCGCCTGACTCAACCCGGTCGTCGATTCAGAAAGCCGAGCGTGGAACAGGCCTAGACCCACTGTGGCGCCATAGACCGTCTGGGTCGACGAGGCAGAGAGATAGTATTTGGCAAGTATCGAGTGACCGTTCTGTTTAGTGGACATTCCGAAGTTTCCTAGAATACGTTGTCTAAAGTCTGGCTTGCTGACGAAATCCTTCACAGTTTGATGCATGAACTGTACGGTATCAGGCCGCGTCTCTGTATCGAGTATTTCTACCAATCCTCCACAGCGGCTTTCAATCTTGAGCTTCAAACCGTGGCGAGATGAGCCGCTTATCTGTTTCGTCTGCAACTGACTCATGCACTCTGCAATCGTTACGCATGATGCACACGCGAGAGCGCCTGCGAAGTGCTCCAAGCTCAACTCCCGATCGGAACGAAGGAGAATCTCCATCATATTGTAGCTTTCAAGAAGATAAGCTTTGGGTATTTTCCGAATGATCATGTCATAGAACTCTTCAAGCTCATCTGGCATCATTGACAAGAGTTCATGGAGCTCGTCCAAAGTTGTGCCGTCGACAGAGCTTTTCAAGAATTCATTCAGCACAAGTCTGACCCACAAGAAAACACCATTCGCTTTCTCGACAACGGCCAATGTGAGCTCTGCAATTTGCGAGTCAACGTATTCCTTCGGGTTTGTCTCGACTAGGCAATGCTCCGGGATGTCTGCAGCATCCGAGTCAGTCTGGGCTGCGTATTGCGCCGACAGCTGACTTTCGGTATATATCCACATGTCTTGTTTCGTATATTGGTGTATGCTGAAGCCAGGGCAGGTATTGAAGCTGTTGATGAACACGTTCCATGGGCGGCTTGAGAAGCAAATCTTCACTTGTGTCAAAGAATCTTGACGTGGAATTGCAATTGACTTGAGGAAATCCGCCACAAGCTTAGGTCGGCCTTCATATTCGTCTAGGGCGTCCAAAAAGAGATACAAGCGCAGAGGAAAGACATTCTGTTGCAGTATGATGTCGAACGCCGCTACTAAGTCCTCGAAAGGCCAGACAGCGCGCTGACTGACATTGGCCCCACGTAGAGCTTCAGTTCTTGAACGGTTCAAGTAAAGATGCAGAATCATTTCGGCAAGTCGGGGCTCTTCTAGCAGGACCTGATGAAGGATAGAGTGTAGAAGTCCCTCGAATGATTTCTGAATAAATGATCCACGGGCGTAGAAAAAAAACCAGCAGCAGATGACTTTTCTTTCGTTACGCCACGGCTTGGTGCAGGCGGACGTCTCTTCGCTGTCATGAAGATACTTCATTAATGTTGACTTACCTGAACCAGGTTTGCCTCGAATCCAGAAAATACTGCCATCTCCACGCAGCCATGAGGCCAGGTCCAGGTCCGGATTCTCATATACCCAGTCAAATGTGTTTGCGTAGGCTCGCTCGATTTCGGCTTGTCTCTTGTTCGTATCTGCAAGGTGGAGGCTTTCGAGGAGACCTGTTCGCTGTCATTATTGGCTTTCTTAGGGGAAATCGTCGATAATGACTTGCATTCAAGATCGTATTCTCGACTCGCTACAGCCTTGGCAGGAGCGGCAGTATCAAGGTGAATCGCATCTGCGGCAAGTCGTAGAGATTGAACTTCCTCTATACGCGCGCAAATATTCTGATATGCTTGATCATTCTCAGCAAATTTAACAAGATTAGAATGATCTTCATCAACGGGAATGGAATCAAGTTGCAAAGTGCCTCGTTGTATCGCAGAAGAGCGTTCAACCAGAATTCGGTAAGGTTTCGATCTGATCCATTTTCCAGGCTCAACTTCCTGGAACAAAGATTCAGTGCAGGTAAACACTAGGCAAGACATTTTCTTACCCTTGTTGTCAACGATTTCTTGGTCTCGTATACCGATACGAAACGAATGGTGCGGAACACAGCCAGACCACTGAATTGAATATCTAATTCGGGCAGATATCCAGCTCCTGAGGATAGCGACTCAACGAGCTCTTGATTTGCTTGACCTTCAACCATTGCTAGAAGATGCTCGTTGTGCATTCCCTGATTTGGTACGCCAAAGAAACAAATCATGCGTACTCTGCTCAGAAGTTGATCGTCGCCACTACCACTGTTTGCAATGTTTACCGCTGCCCGCTTTAGTACAATACCGCCTAAGCTATGTGCAAGAAAAATAACGGGACTATTCATCGATTTACGAACGGTCCGCAGATCCTCTATTAGTGCGAAGGCGAGGTCGTTGATGCCTTTGAAAGACTGGCTATTGGTAAGTCGTGTGTCATAGCCGTAGATTATGGAGCGAACGAATGGCAAGTCCATTGGCAGCTGATCTCGGAGCCACATAAAGTTTGAATTGGAATCACGCTGCTTCCATGACCCAAATGGATGACTTGCAAGGCCAGAAATAGCAATGCAGCTGCAGAGAGTTGACGAATAAGTCCTGTCCTACACCGTTGGGCCGGAATTCGAAACTTACTCCAGCTGCTGTTCTCCCGCGGGAACATCATTCAGCGCAGTGAACCCTCGAAAATGGATATCGAAGATCAAATTCCGATTCCACCTATCATGATCGCTTGGCACCGACCATTGTTCTTCATCATTATCGAAGATGGGGGGCGTATGCTTGAATGTAATCGTGGCAGTCTTCGTTGCACGCCTGATAAACGAGGTAAAGCCCAAGCTCGTTGCTAACGAGTGGACTTTAATGTTCTCAGCGCTCCCGACGCTCCTAGACGCCGTTGCAAGAAAGTTTGCAACTTGGTCCACGCGGAGATACGCAGGAACCTGCTGGACGCGATATGTGCGGCTCTCGCGAGCTAGATACATCCTACTCGCCTGGGAATTTTGTTTCCTCACTTGACGTGTAGGTCATGCGTCTTTCTAGGCTCGCCGCCTACGATACGTTCGCCTGGTTTCTCCCAAAGCCCGTGACATGCTATCGCAACCCCCCATGACCGAACAAATTCATATGCATCTTCTATGGTGTTACGGTCCTAAAGGTCTTGGCGCTGGCTTGCCTGTAATTAGCTTGCTTCCGCTCCATAGCTGCTAGAAAGAACAAACAACGCATAAAACCAATCAAATTGCTTCAAATCAAAGCATGTGGACGGACGATCGCATATTCATCAAGCCGATCCCGTCTTAGCTATTGGATCACAAACTTTCTGCGGACACGTACAAACGCAAACGCCAACACCAGACGATCCTGAGAGCTTTAGCTCCTGGGAAACCCCACACGATTCCTGGGAGCGCTAGATGGTTCCTAGAAATATTTCTGGGCAGATTAACCCCAGCTGGGACATTACCTATTTCGGGATCCAGGGCGGACCAAGTTGATCACTGAGGTGTCTGAGAAGAGGTGATTGGCGCACCGAGCACAGGCCTAAGGCGCCGCAGCAGGCGGTGAGAGCGGGGTCGTTTGGGGGTGAAAGGGACGCCGAGGGTGAAAGGGCACGGGCGACAAAATGAACGAGACATTGAGAGTGCCGGCAGCGCCCTCGAGGAAGGGACGCGGGCTTTATAGTTGTGCAAAGCGGTGCACCGGCAACGATTTTACAAAGACAAAAACAATCGTCTGTTTGGTACCTATATGCATGAACGCAGAGAACGCTGGGTGAGGGCAAGTACGAGTAGTCGGAAGAGACGCATCGACAAGCATCACGGCTAAGACTGCTGGGCCGTAGAAGCCAACAGCATAGAACACTGCCCGGCCTGCAATTCCTGCATTGTTGTTATTGGGCCGGCTCCTGCATAAAGGTGCCATGGCTTTTGGAATGCTTTCCGGCTTTGAAATGTGAGCGGACGACGAAATCAGTGATACCCTCAGCAGTCGTAACCTTCGCACCGTACGCTACTAGAGGGGATTGCCGGCGATTCCGGAATTTCTGACGAATCCTCGACCTGTTCCGTTATAGGAGTCATATAGCTCCCCTGCAAAGACTCAAGCTCGGTCATCGCGGACCCCAGGCTGTTCATACCGCGGTGATGCGCATCAGCAGTCAGGTTGTCAAGATGTGGCGTCGGGTCTCGTTGGAGTTCACGGTGTAATAGTGACCGCGGAGGGACTTCTTCCAATGTAATCTCTTCCGTTAGATGTGGCCCGCGCAGGAGACGGCGAAGTGAATCCGCAGTTGCTACGTGTAAGGTCAGCTTGTGAGGAGATTGGTAGGGGCTGGAGGGAGTTAGATAATAAGCCAGAAATAGCTTATTGGTTGAGAATGAATGAGCCAACGGGGTCACTTCTGTGCTACCATACCTTGGTGTCATCTTCACTATTATAAGTCAGATGGATCACCCGCCGGGTTGTTTACGTGGGCATTATCCTTGACCGCGCAAGGATTCGTTTGATGGGAGGAAGATCGTCGTCGATGTCCTCATTATCGGAATTAGAGGGAAGTAGACGTCTGTTGGAGCGGGTGGTTTGGAAGGCAGAGCGCCGGAATTAGAGAGCGATGTAGAAAGGAAACTAGCTGTCTTCTACTGAGAGCATGTGGATGCCATCAAAGTCGGCTTCTCTATTCACGACAAAGGTTGTGCAGATTGCGAAAATGAACCATCTAAGGAAGGGCGTCAGGACGTGATATAGGAAGGGGGCCGGAAGAGACAAGTCCCTTGAAGGGGGTATGGCTAGATCTTTGTACCTAAAGGCTTTGTCTTTCTGAAGTAGGGTCCCCACAACGGTCGCGGTGGCCTACGCCAGTGTCCATGTCCCCTTTGTCAGGCCACATCCTCTGCCGTACATACATGCAAATTCATCCAGCTTTATGCCGAAGGCCGCCCCCTCCTTGATCAGCCCGCATCACGGCCACTTCTTTCGTGGGTGATGGCATTGTTACTGTTCTGATATATATCCACACAATTTGCTTGTCTTCATCTGCGGGTGCCGTACTCGCTACGTGAGGCAGTGACGTCTCAGTCTCCACGTGTCCGTCAAGAGAAGGTCCTGATCTCATCCACAGTACCACGAGTGAGCAGAAATCGCTTCGTCTCTCTCATTTTGTGGCATTGCTCGCCTTTCACAGGCTCCACCGCTGCTGTGACCACAAAGTAATGCCGCGGTAGGCCTTATGCCTACTCTGAGACATCCTAAAGACCTTTCGTATGCATTGCCGAGTTCGAACTTGACTGCAACTTCCTGGACTGGGGGGGAAATTGCAACCTCAGCTGCGCGGTGTCTCACCCTGTGCCTGATCCGTCCTGCAGCGGGGCCAGACGGCACCAGATGTGACATTGGGCTCCATCGTATCCCTCACCCAGTCTTGACAGCGCGGAGCGTCCGCTAGGCGCACCACCTACCAACGAGCGTGAGGACGGCCGCGGCATTTTCCTCATTGGCGCCCTTGCGCTCTCAGCTCGGCAAAATTCGTGCCACCTGCGTTGTCGACGACTGCAGAATGTTTCGATTGGCGATGTCGCGACCGAATGTGGGCAAAGGCTCTATGGCTTGTTTGGGCACGATGAGCGCGGTAATATCGACCTAAGTCACCCTCGCGTGCGCCGTGAGACGACTGGTACGAAGAACCTCACGTAGTGTCCACCTCACCGCCAGCAC
>MNJR01000119.1 GCA_001920415.1 Acidobacteria bacterium 13_1_20CM_3_53_8
TCCCCTCACTTTTTACTTTTACCTTTTGCCTTTTGCCTTCTTCGCCCGTGTCTCCGCGTCTCCGCGTCCTCTCCTCTTTCATCCGCCTTGCTCTTCTTACACTCCGATAGCAGCGACCGAGGCCGCTTCGGCCTGTCGCTTGACTATGACTAGTGTGATGTCATCGGCAGCCGCAGTGCCTTCTGCGAATTTTGTGAGCGCCGATTCTATACGGTCGCGTATACCAGAGGCCGATGCGTCCAGATTGCGCGCGACCGCTTCGCTCAATCGAGCCGTGCCGAACTCTTCGCCTTGCGGGTTGTACGCCTCTGAAACTCCGTCTGAATAGATGACCAGCACATCGCCTTCCTGCAACTGTGTGCGCCCTTCCTTATATTGCGCGTTCACAGTGATTCCTAGAGGCAATCCTCCCGAAGCAAGATGCTCGACCGTTCCGGCTGCGTGCAGGCTGGACATCAGAAGCGCTGCGGCAGTTCCCTTTCCCGACACGTCGCCCAGAGCTACTATCAATCGCCCGTCATCTCGCTCTATGAAATCATAATAGTCGCCGCCGATTTCGTAACACGGAAAGCTTATGCCCTGAAGCTCGTAGCCAGCGACTTGCGGCGGCGCTGTAGGCTGGAAGCGCTGCTGAATTTCACTGGCAAGTTGCAACTCGTGTTCAAGTCGTTCGCGCTCAATCTGCTCTTCCGTAAGCCGCGCGTTCTCGACCCTGATGGCTGCGACACTTGCCAGCGTGGTCAGAACTTTCAAATGATCTTCCGTAAACCTTCCTTCTGCTATGGGCGAGTCCGCGTAGATGATGCCGAAGACCTTCTCGCCTACCCCCAAAGGGACTGCAAGCACAGAGCGTATGCCTTGCAGCGTCATAGTATGGCTCATTAATCGCTCGTCATGCTGCGCGTCTGCCGTGAGAACGGATTTGCCTTGCCCCACGACCTCTTCCATTATCGTGCGGCTCACGCGTATCTCGCCGACTTCGCCCACGCGGTCACGCAAGCGAGCCACCCTGACCTTCAACTCCTCTTCCTTGCCCTCGCGCATCATGATTAGGCAGCGATCCGCCGGGACAGACTCAAAGACTAGCGCGACTATCTGCTGCAATGTCTCGTTCAGCGTGGCCGATGCAAGAAGCGTCACGCCCACCTTGCTTATCAGCGCCAGAAGATCGCCCTGCCTCTCGGCTCGCTTCTGCGGCGCTTCGCGGTCTGGCTGAGTGCGCGCGCCTTCTATTTGTTCCAGAAGCCCGGACGTTGTGCGGTCGCTTGAGCTTAAAGCGATTGTAACTTCGGGCACGGGCGACGAGTCGTGATCCGTAATCATCGTAGCGCCCATAGCGCCCGAATCGTCGTCGAAGACTATCTCTGTCTCGCCAATCTGTATGCGACCACCCGGCGTAAGAGGGATGGCCGTCTCAACCGGCAAGCCGTTATAAAGCGTCCCGTTTGCCGAACCCAAATCCTGAAGAATGTACTGGTCGCCCTCCTTGCGCACCTCCGCATGAACGCGCGACGCAAACGGGTCTGGTATGCACAGGTCGTTACGCGCCGAGCGCCCAATGGTTATACGAAGGCGTCCCAGCGGAAAAGTATCCGGCGAACGGTCAGGATATTTGACTATAAGGTCAGGCATAAAAGGAAGTCTGGAGTCTGGAGTCCGGTTGATTTTGGATTTTAGATTTGCGATTGGAAGAAGCGGAGTGCTTTTAAATCTAAAATCTAAAATCCAAAATCGAAAATCCCCAGACTCCAGACTTTTCCGTCATCGTTGATTTCTCCGTCGGTCGTACTCGTGCCCAAGGCGTTCGGCGTATTGCGCTGCTTCTGCGCGGTGCGCGCCTCTCTGCGCGAGTTGAAAATATTGCAGCGCGGCTACAAGCTCTGCGCGTTGCAAAGTGCGCGGGTCGTGCCCTTCGACCAGATTTAAGCCCAGATAATAATATGCGTCAGGATTGCTCTGCGCCGCAACGCGAAACTCCGCGATTGCAGCCTGACGATTCTGCCCCCATAACTCTACGCCACGCTTGTAATGGTCTGCTGCGACTGCCGCAGCGGGCTGCGCGTTCGTACGCGGCTGCTCGGCGGCTGCGCGCAGCGTTGCGTTCGAGTTCGATGCTGCATCCTCTTCAGATAAGTGGTTGCGCGAAGCGCGCTCATTCGCTGTACGCTCCGCAGAAGGCTCTGGCCTTGCAACCGATGGCTGAGGCGCTACCGATTGTGCTGTGCTTGCGCCCTCAGTGCCATTAACGCGCGCAATCTCTCCTGAACTCCCATTCGTCTCGGCTGGCGCGTTCGCGGAAGATTTCGACTCGGAAGACGCACGGTTGCGCGCCAGTATGTAGATGAGGACTCCACCAGCAAGCGCAACAAGCAGAAGCGCGGCGACTGCTATGGGCCAAACCTTGCGCGTGCGTTCTCGCTTTTGCGCGGGCGGCAGTGCTGCTGCCGGAACGTCCGGCGCTTGCGTAGATGCAATGGTCGGAGCAACAAGTCTTGATGTAGTGAGCGGAGAACTTTCCGAAGCCGCATGCGACGTAGGAATCGAGATGTATCCGGGCGACCCGGAATCTTGCTTCTCAGGCGCGCGTGAATCTTGCCCCTCTTTTAGCAGCCTTTCGATCTCCGCGTGCGCTACGCGGCTGGTATCGGGCGACGGTCTGCGTGGGTCGTCCGGCGGCAGGCCGTCCGTGCTTCTGCTCTCACCTGTGAGCGGAACCGTCTGCGCTATTGGAGAGACCGAGAGATCGCTTACGCCTGCGCCATCGCGCCGCAGAGGCGTGCCGCAAAGACGACAGAAACGCGCCTCCTGGGGCGAAGATGCTCCGCAGTTTGGACAAACTTGCGCCATTGATTCTCTCTTCTACCTTCGCTCGCCTACAGGGGGATTTCAACGGACGCGTGCGCGGCGCGCCTCTTCCCTTACCACCACTGTCCCGGCTATGAAGTCATGCAGCCCGCGCCCCTGCTGGTTGAAGGCCGCTACGATAAACCCAAGTCCGAGTGTGAGGAATGAAAGAGTGTAGCCTATAAGATGTCTGACAAGCACGCGGACTATTCCAGCGCGCTCTCCATTCTTGCGCTCTATGCGCAACCCTGTAGCCCACTTTCCTATTGATTGGCCGCGCCACATAGGAAGCAGCAGCAAGTCAACTACGGCCACAGCCGCAGCAATCACCAGCCCAGTAGTCTCCGTAGTGTCGCCAGCCGAGCGCGTGCCGCCACCGAACAGGCGCGCCGCCAGCGTCATGAAAGCAACGATGCCGACCAGCACTATGTAGTCAACGAGAAACGCTCCACAACGCAAAGAGAATGGCGCGCGAAAGCGCTCGACGTGCGCAAGCGAATGCGCACGCGCGTTCGCGTGTGTATCAACCAGAGTTGCTCGTTCAATATTCGCGGCCATAAAAGACAGTTTTCAGTTTTTAGTTTTCAGTTTTCAGTTCGTATTTTTAAGTTTTCAGAAAGAAGCGAACCGGCTTTTAACTTAAAACTGAAAACTAAAAACTGTTCTTCATCCTATGAGAAAATGTAGCATCGTTTCGCCCAGGCGAAGCTTGTCGCCGTTCTCAAGGACGCGCGGTTGATGCGGCGCTAGGCGCACGGTGTCGTTGTCGCGTCCCAAGACAACCGTGCCGTTTACGCTCCCAAGGTCTTCTATAAGGAAGGTCTCGCCCTTGCGCCAGATTCGCGCGTGTTTTCGGGAAACTTTCGTTTCTAGATCGAAATTTGAAAGATCAACTTCGGGAAAAATGTTCGAGTTCGGGTCTGTTCTCCCGATTAGATTGCTCTCCTTCTGCAAGACGAACGAAGAATCAAGCTCTGTGGTTCCCGCGACCACAAGCTTTGCTGTCGCGCGCGCAGCACGCAATGGCTCGCTTGCGCCTATAAGGGGCTGGCGCTGTCCGCAGTGCGCGCAGAATAGATCATCAGCAGCTATGCGCCCACCGCAGAAACCGCAGTAGACCATCTCGACCTGCACGGTTTCACTTGCGCCCACCTGGCCTGACACAACTCCGTATGTGACTTCGCCTGTGCGAATTTTTTCGGCGTGGCTGGCGAGCACCGCGCGCATCTCTGCGGCAGAGCGGTCTCCGATGAGATGGTCGGATTGATCTGACGCGGGCGCGGGTTTTTTGCAAAGTCGAAAATCAGCAGCGGATTATCCTGCGGGTCTGCGCCGGTCAGAAGATGGAACATCGTAGCGCCCAGACTGTAGATGTCTGAACGCGGTTCGACCTTGCCGCTGAAAAGCTCCGGCGGCGCATAGCCCATAGTGCCCACAGCCGTCACGCCCTTCTCCTGCTTGGCAACGGTGCGCGCGATTCCGAAGTCAATCAGCATGACGCGCCCTGTATTGCCATCAATCATCAGGTTCGCGGGCTTCAAATCGCGATAGATGATCGGCGTGGGCTTGCGATTGTGCAGGTAGTCGAGCACGTCTGCGACCTGCGTGGCCCAATCCGTCACAGTCTTTTCGTCAATCCGTCCGGTCTGCGAGTTCCTGAGCCGCGACGCTATGTCGCCGCCCGAAATGTATTTCATGACGAGGTAGAAACGCCCCGCGTTATCGTCATAGAAATAGTCGTAGATGGTCGGAATCGAAGGATGCTCAAGCTCCGAGAGAATTACGGACTCGCGCTTGAAATCGTTTATGGCCTTCTCGTGCTGCGACTCGTCAATGTGCGATTCGATCATCTCCTTGACGGCGCGCGCAGCGTCGCCCAAGTTTCTATCTTTCGCAAGGTAGACGGCGCCCATGCCGCCGCCGCCGATTCTCCTGGCTATCTCGTAGCGCCCGTTCAAAACGGTGCCGGACTCCAACTGCTTCGCAGAAGAAGGAGCGCGGCCTCCTGTCGAACCCGCTTTCACAGTAGGCTGTGCTGGCTGCTCTTCCCCTATCTCGCCCGTCTGGTGCGCGCCATCCGGCGCATGAGTCACTGCAAGTTCATTGGATTGCTGCGCAGGCTCGGCGGCTTCGCCAGCTTCATCGCCCTCGTAATCATGTAGGGTTGACTCGCCGTTTATCTCTTCAGATGACCGGGCGGGTTCGCTCGCTTTCAACTCTTCCGGCGGCTCCGTCAGAGTTTCGCCAAGGTCGGCTGCTTGAATACGGCTTGCAATGTTGTCGGACATTGTGATGTCGTCACTTCTGCGCCTCTGCGCTGCGCCACATAAGCCGCAGAAAGGGTCAGACGGGCTGATCTTTGTACCGCACTCGTGGCACAAACCCGTCTCTCCCGATGATCTCTCGTCGAGCATCATAAACTAAGGCAAAAGTAAAAAGGTAAAAGGCAAAAGGCAGGACAAAAGCATTTTAATTAAGAATGGTTTCAGCCGCACTTTTGCCTTTTGCCTTTTTACTTTTTACTTAACAACGTGGAACCGCAGAAAAGTTTTTCCAACGATGATCTCGTCGCCATCTCTGAGCGGCTGGCGATCGCCCGGTAAAAGCCTACGCCCGCGATTTATAAAAGTTCCATTCGTGGAACCAAGGTCTTCAATGAAATACTGCCCGTTGCGCCGCATGATTCGCGCATGACGGCGCGAGACCTTAGCCTCTGGATCGTCCGCGTCCAGATCAACGTCTGGAAAGATTCCGCCGTCGGCATCCCAACGGCCTATCTGCGACTCATCTTCGCTCAAAGGAAACTGCTTGCCCGCAGAGCGACCGCGCTCGATTATGAGGCGTGCGTGCGCGCCCTCCATCAAATTTATAGAGCCGGAGGATGCCGCGAAAGCAGGAGCAGCAGCAGCCTGGCGCGCAACCGTGACGGAATCTTGCTGGGCAGCGCGAGCCGGCACTTCTACGCGCTCCGGCTGGCCTGATAGGCCGCCAGCGCCCCCGTTAGTTTGCGCGCCCGCCGAATCCTGCTGTTGCGCCGCCGCCGCAGCCGTACGAAGCGGCCCGCCGCACTCGTCGCAGTATTGCGAGCCGTCTAGATTCTCCGTGTTGCACCTCTCGCAAATTGTCATAAGAAATTTCCTCTCGGCATTGGACGCGATGTGGGAGTGTCGCCAGCGCGATGCCGCTCAAGTAGGTGCCAGCGCCACCGACCGAGAAACCTCTCGCATTGTAGCGCGAAACGAGCGAGGCTGAAAAGCTAAGGATGAAAGAAGGGACGCGGAGACGCGGAGACGCGGGCGAAGAAGGCAAAAGGCAAAAGGTAAAAGGTAAAAGTGAGGGGAAGCCAATCTTTTTATTAAATCCGGTTTCATCCTTCCTTTTGCCTTTTACCTTTTGCCTTTTTACTTTCTTCTTTCGCCGTGTCCCCGCGTCTCCGCGTCTCTTTTCATCGGACAACTTGCGCTTGCTTCCGCGCTTCTAAATACTTGCACCCGACTGCTAGTGAATCCGGCCTGGGCACATATCCTGAAACCGTCAACCCCTTTTTGACGTAAAAGCTACTCTGGCATGAATATGCCGCGCGCTGTGCGCGCTTTTCATGAGAGTTTTGTTGTTCTACGCCGGGTTAAATTTTCACCTCCCCGAAGAAGGAAGTAAACGAAGATGGCTTTGAGCCGCAAGAAAAAGATTATCATAGGGGTGGCCGCCGTGGCCGTCCTCGGACTTATCATTATCATCAGCGTCTTCGCCAGCCGCAAAGACGAGCCAGAGGTCACGACCGTGACCATAACAAAGCGGCCAGAGCTTCGCCAGACTGTCACGGCATCAGGCGAGATACGACCCGTTCGCTTCATCAAGCTGACGAGCGAAGTGCCCGGTCGCATAGAAGAGATTTACGTCAATCCAGGCGACGTTGTGAACGTAGGCAAACCGCTCGTTCGCATTGACCCGACGCAGTTGCAGTCTAGCCAGGAGGCGCAGTACGCAGCCGTTCAGGCTTCCATCAGCGACGTGCAGAACGCGCGCTCTCAGGTCGCGTCTGCCCAGCAGTCTCTAGCCGCTACGGAAGTGGGCGTTCAGTCCGCACGCCAGCAGGTCATAGCTTCACAGACCAATGTTGACCGCGCGCAGGTTGATTTGAACACGGCCAAGCGCGAGCTTGATCGCGCAACGCAGCTTGTAGAGTCCGGCGTCATCTCGCGCTCGGATTACGACGCAGCGCGCGACCATTACGAGCAGGCGCGCGTAGGATTGAAGACCGCTCAGGCGAATCTTGAAGTTCAGAAGCGTGCTGTGGACGAGGCCATTGCTCGCGCCAATCAGCAGCGACAGGCTGTCAAGAGCGCTCAGGTCAGCGTGAACACAAGCGAGCAGCGCGCCAGTCAACAGCAAGCTCTGTTGCGCGGCCAGACCAGCCAGCGTAATAAATCGCTGACGCTCTCGCCGCTAAACGGCGTCGTCGCAGACATCCCGACTCGCGTGGGTGAATTCGCCGTCGCAGGTCTCTCGACCACGCCGCTCATGACCATAGCGGACATGTCAACGATTAATGTTGAAGTGAACGTTGACGAGACAGAGATTGCGAACGTAGCTGAAGGTCAGCCTGTGAAAGTGAAAGTGGACGCGTTTCCAGACCGCGAGATTGAGGGAACTGTGACGCAGAAGAACCCGCTTGCCATAGCCAAGTCCGACACTCAGGGCGGTCTATCGAACCGCGTCAACGTTCAAGAGGCCAAAGAGTTCAAAGTTGTAATCGAATTGAAGCAGATGCCGGACGAAGTGCGACAGGCTCTGCGTCCGGGCATGAGTGCAACCGCGACGGTAACGACGAAAGTTAAAACGGACGTAATCGCAGTTCCCTTGCAAGCCATAGTTGAAAGAAATCCTACGCCGTCTGCATCGCCATCTGCTAGCGTTGCCGGGAGCGTGCCGCAGCCTTCGCCCGTAGGCGAGCACCCGCGCGAAATCAAAGGCGTTTACGTTTTGCAGGGTAATAAAGTAAAGTTCGTAGAGGTCACGACCGGCATCACCGGCGAATCTGACATAGAGATAACGAGCGGGCTTGAACCGAACATGGAAGTCATCACAGGCCCCAGCCGCATTCTCAAGACGCTCAAGGAAAGCCAGACCGTGAAGAAGCAGACGCGCAAGCCTGGAGACTCTAACTCCAACACTAGCGGGGGCGCACAATGAGCGACGCTACATTTGCATCGGCGGGCGTTATCGAGCGCGAAAGGGCGTTGGCGACAGACGCGGTCGCAACCGTTCCGTCCGCGCTCATAACCATGCGCGACATATGGAAGACCTACGACATGGGCGCTGAGAAAGTGCACGCGCTTCATGGCGTATCCTTCGACGTGCAGAAGGGCGAGTATCTTGCCATCATTGGCCCATCGGGTTCGGGCAAATCAACGCTGATGAATCTCATTGGCTGTCTGGACACGCCCTCGCAAGGTCAATACTGGATTAACGGCAAGAACGTATCTGAGATGGACGATGACGAGCTTGCTCGCATACGCAACAAAGAGGTCGGCTTCGTCTTTCAGACCTTCAACCTTCTGGCGCGCGCGACAGCTTTGCACAATGTTGAGTTGCCGCTCATCTACGCCGGAATGTCTTCAGCCGCGCGACACGAGAAGGCAAAGCAAGCGCTCGCTGAGGTTGACCTTGCGGATCGCGCCATGCACCGTCCGAACGAGCTTTCGGGCGGCCAGCGCCAGCGCGTTGCGATTGCTCGCGCGCTCGTCAACCATCCATCAATCCTGCTTGCGGACGAGCCTACGGGCGCGCTAGACACGCACACCAGCTACGAGATTATGAACCTCTTCGAGAAACTGCACGAAGAGGGCAACACCATCATAGTCGTCACGCACGAGCAGGACATAGCCGCTCGCGCGCACCGCGTCATCTCCATACGCGACGGGCTGATCGAGAAGGACGAAAAAATTCGATGAACAGACGCGGAGACGCGGTGACACGGGGGCGCGGCGAAAGCAGATACATCCCCGCGTCGCCGCGTCTCCGCGTCACATTGTCATCTTTATGGGAGTCGTTCCGGGTCGCTGGCGGCAGCCTGCGCTCGAACAAGATGCGCACGCTGCTGACGCTCGTTGGCATAGTGGTGGGCGTCTCTGCGGTCATTGCGGTCGTGACGATTATCAAGGGGTTAGACCAAACGGTCGCAACCACATTCTCATCGCAAGGCTCTACGGTCTTCACAGTATCGAAGCGCCCGCTTGTCATCACCTCGCGCGAAGATTTTATTAAATTCAATAAGCGGAAAGACATCACGCTCGATGACGCTGAGTCTATCATTCGCCTTTGCAACTCTTGTTGGCGTGTGGGCATGGCCGTTGCGACTCGTCAGCAGGTCAAGTACGGCGACCAGAAATCGGATGACGTGTTCGCGCGAGGGCTTACGCCTTCTATGTTCGACATAGAGAACGTGCAGATTGACGCGGGGCGCATATGGACTGACACGGAAGGAGCGGCCACGCGCGAGGTTGCAGTCATAGGCCCAGACGTGCTTCAGAACCTCTTTGGCGGCGCGCGACCCGATCAGGTTTTAGGAAAACAGATTCGCGTAGGCGGCATAGAGTTTCGCATTATCGGCGTGTCCATAGCGCAGGGGAAAATTTTTGGGCAATCGCGTGACAACTTCGTCTTCATGCCGTTTCAGACTTTCCAAAAGATTAACGGCGCGCACGATTCCATCAACATACACATTCAAGTTCCTACAGCCGACACCTTAGAAGAAGCGCGCGATCAGGTTCGCGCCATCATGCGCAACCGTCGCGGCAAGACTTTCGATGACGAGGATGACGGTTTCTCTATGGATTCGCAGGATGTGTTTCTTGATCTTTACAAAAAAGCCACGTCGAACATATACCTTGTCACAGTCGGCGTCGCAGCAATCTCGCTCGTCGTGGGCGGCATCGTCGTAATGAACATCATGCTAGTCTCTGTTACGGAAAGAACGAAAGAGATTGGAATTCGCAAAGCAATCGGCGCGCGGCAGAAAGACATTTTAACTCAGTTTCTGATCGAAGCTGTGACCGTCACAGCAATAGGCGGCGCGATAGGCGTTGGCACAGGCTTTGGCCTTGCCTATCTGATTTCGTTCGCCATAGGCTTCCCGCTTCTCTTCAGCATAGGCTCTGCGGTGATGGGCGTTGGCGTTTCCTCCGTAGTCGGAATAATCAGCGGCCTGTGGCCTGCATGGCGCGCCGCCCGCCTTGACCCGATTGAAGCGTTGAGAGCTGAATAAGAGACGATGGCGCGCACGAAGAAAAGAGTTCTGGTCATCATCTCTCTCGTCGTTGCACTTTTCGTCGTGGAGCTTGTGCGCGAGGAGATGGTCTATCTTTATACAGGATGGTTTCTGCAACATACTTACTGGCAGGTGAGGCCGGGGATGACGAAGGAGCAAGTCAGGCAGCTTGTTGGCGAACCTGAATCGGTTGTTCATGCAGAAGACGGCGAGCATTGGGTGTGGAGCGCGGCAAACCATCGCGGCCTTTTATTCAAGACGCTGAGGCTTGCATCACCGAACGGTCATTACGAATTAGTCGTCACGTTCGACGATCAGAATCGCACGAGCGATGTTTTCGCAGGGAGCAGTTAATCGCGCGAGGATTGAAGACTATATAGCGGTTCTCACTTGGGTGCGACCACTCTGATCAAGGCATGCAGGTCAGTACCGCCTGCGGTAGCGGGCGGGTCGTAGCCACACCGATACCCGCCCGCTACCGCAGGCGGTACTGACATGAGTCGCATTCAAGTGAGAACCGCTATAGTTGCAGAAAGTGAAGATAGAAAAACGCCCACAGGCTTGGCGCAGCTTGCGGGCGTTTTGAGTTGGAGCGATATGTCTTCAAAAGTTAATGGACGAGGAACACGTCCCAAGCCCAACGACCAACCTGCGCGCCGTGAACGTCTCTAACCTTAGCACGATAACGAAACTGATTGCCGTACTGGTCTATACGCTTTGATTCCTTGTAATCAAGCTCAATACTCGCCAGCCCCAATTCCGTCAAAGTGTGCAATTCATTAGGCTCAGAGATGCCATTGTGATTCGTGTCTTGCCAGAGCCGTAAGCTTTGGAATGTGGAGTCGTGGCTATCAATCACACCATCACCGTTGCCTCCGTTTACTGCCTTGTCATACTCAGCCAGAGCAAGGAATCCGTTTGAATTTGCTGAGTGTGGCTGTGGCGTGAAGTTACCGAACAACTCCGTTCCACTGTCAATTACATCGTTACTGTTACGGTCTAAGACTAACCAAGCATCATCTGAATTAGCAGCGGTCCATGCTAGATGTTCAGATGTTCCGTCAGCATCTAGATCGAAGTTCACTCCGTTCTGTGCATCAGTCAATTGAAAACCGTTGCCTGTTACGTCAATAACGATGGGACTCTGCGAACACTGGTTGCCTCCGATAGGGACGCACATGCATCTTCTTTCGCACCATACTTCAACATTCGGCTCACAACTTTGCTGGTCATCTTCATTAGGGCAGATGCATTCAAAGCCGTTTGATACTTTCGGGCTGGTACAGCAGGTATTATTAGGTACAACAGTTGGAACATTCAGCACCGGACCACAATCCGAACCACTACATGGTACATCTCTAACACCTTGAGAGGATGTCCCAGACCTCGAAGCATCAACATCACTCTCATCATACGTGCCAGGGCCACACGAATAAGGGGGATTAGCATCACTACCACCGCAAGAAGGGTGAGATGTAGGACCGGCGGCGTAGCATCCACTTGGGTAAGGCCCCTGCATTCGCGCTGAACTGGATGCATAAATCCCACTCACTACTTGATGCTTATTCAAAATGTAAGCTAACCCTATAGTAGCACCAAACATTAATATGATGGTCAAGGACATCGTTCTTTTCATGATTAAGCCCTCAATTGTTTGATGGAACATTTTGTGTATTTTCTATGGGAATTAACTTATGCGGGTTGTTTGGATCAATGCGATAAAATGAGCCGTTGCTCCATATCGTGCCGTCATCAAAGTACACATCGGTGAGCCGCATGCTCGCTCTCTTAATAGTAGAAATAGGATGCCTTCGTTCTAAGAACTCTTTTAATTTGGCATACTGTTCGTCTGTGAGCGTAAGATCGGCTGCCTCACCTGGTAGCAGGCGCTTTGCTTCCCCAGAGTTAATTGCTGCTTGAGGGTTTCGACCATAGGTTATAGGAAAGGCCATTATATTCCCTGTCGCTTTTGTTTCGGGAAAGTCGTAGTACATATTTATAAAGATTATCGTTTTTGGGGAAACATTCTTCACCGTTATGGCTAATTTCTTTAGCCAATTCTCATCCTCATCAATTCTTTCATTGAGTCTGAAATGTTTTCCCGAAACGCTCGCACCAACAATTTGAATAGGCTCATGAGGGAACGGGGTGTGTTCCACAATTCTATCCTGCACTTGAGCAGAATAGCTGCTAGAAGCCCGAAGACTCACTCCTACAACGACTAAACAAATTAAAATAATGCAGAATCTTGTCCATCCAAATCGTTGGAACAAAGACTTATTATTCATAATGCCTCCTGTGAAATAATCAATGACTTTGCGGCGAGATGTACTTGATTCACTCGCGTTAAGCTGACCTGAGTTTAAGCAGGAGCAAGACTTGCGAGGGTGAGACTCTTGCTTAACAGAAAAGAGCAACGACAGACCGCTTTATACTCCTGTACTTTTCGGCTGTCAACAACTATTTTATGAAGAAGAATGGCTTGAACGCACCGCAACATTTTGGCAGCAACCATTTGTCAGGCAGTTCCGTATAACCTTTAGCTTTATGACTTTCGAGGGTGTAAAAGAGTCCGCTTTGATGGCCGTTGATACCGTGTGGACGAACAAGCTCCGCTCGGCTCTCACAATTCTTGGCGTGGGCGTGGGCGTGCTTACAATCATCTTCATGGTCTCTATCATCCAGGGATTGAACAAAGCTTTCGCAGAGCAAATAGAAGCTCTGGGGTCGAACGCAATCTGGGCTACGAAGTTTGATCCGAGCATAGGCCACCAACCTACATCGGAAGAGATTCATCGCAAAGAACTGACGATGGATGATGCAGAAGCTCTCAGGCGAGATGCGCCTTCGATTTTGAGCGTCTCGCCCATTCGCCGAAAGATTGCGGAGACTGTGCGCTATCAAGACCGTCAATCAGACACGCCCATCCTGCTCGGCGTCACGCCTTACTACGAGTTCACGCAATCCAGCTACGTTGGGCGCGGGCGATTCATCACGGACATAGACCTGGAAGGTCGAACTAACATCTGTGTGCTTGGCATTGATCTTGTGCATTCAATGTTCCCTCACGAAGAGCCTATAGGGAAAGAGTTGAAGATTGCGGGTCGCCCTTTCACAATCGTCGGCGTCATGGAGCCGTTAGGAAATTTCCTGGGCCAATCGCGCGATAACACTGTGTTCATCCCGCTTACGACTTTTCAGAAATATTATCCCGACACTCATTTCCCAGAAGACATCTTTGTCGTCATAGTGCGCCCG
Organism: Acidobacteria bacterium 13_1_20CM_3_53_8; assembly: GCA_001920415.1. Classification (GTDB taxonomy): domain Bacteria; phylum Acidobacteriota; class Blastocatellia; order Pyrinomonadales; family Pyrinomonadaceae; genus 3-1-20CM-3-53-8. Next base: position 13,373 of record MNJR01000119.1, read on the forward strand.
AAATCCAGAGCATACGTCAAATCTGCAACTGACGAGATGACGGACATCTTGCGCCGCCGACGCCGTGACGCGCCGGGCGCGCCCAACAGTTTCGGAATCTCTGGACAGGACGCGCTCATGGACGTTTACAACCAGTTGACGGGCGCAACCGCCGTAGTGCTCACAGCAATCTCTTTCGTAGCGCTGATGATCGGAGGCATAGGCGTGATGAACATCATGCTGGTCTCCGTCACTGAAAGAACCAGAGAGATTGGCATACGCAAAGCCGTTGGAGCTACGCGCAGCAACATCCTGTCGCAATTTCTAATAGAGGCGGTTGTGCTAACAGCCATAGGCGGCCTGATAGGACTCGCCATCGGAGAGATAGCAAGCCTCTTAACAAATTCGGCCTTTGGCCTGCGTGGAAAGCCGCAAGGCTAGACCCTATTGAATCGCTGAGGTATGAATAAGAAGTCTGGAGTCAGATTAATTTTCGATTTTGGATTTGCGATTTTCGATTGGAAGATGCGGAAAAGCTTTTAAATCGCAAATCTAAAATCGAAAATCGAAAATTAATCTGACTCCAGACTCCAGACTATTTTCCGAGCATCCGTTAGCCCCTCGATTTCATCTAAAAATTTCCCCCGCAACCCTGCTGCACTTTATTGCGTACAATCAGTCGTGAAATTTATAGAGACAATTAAGATTGCCATCGCAGCCATCTGGGCGCACAAGCTGCGCTCTGTGCTAACGCTTCTGGGCATGATTATTGGCGTTATGGCTGTGGTCGTCGTTTACTCGCTGATTCAAGGTTTCAATGCCTATTTCGACGAGAAAGTTGCCAACATAGGCTCGAAGGCGTTCAGCGTCACACGCTTTAACCCGTTTGAGGACTTCAAAAATCAGGACACGATTGCCGCTGCTCAGCGCCGCAACAAGGAACTGACTATGGAGGATTTTGAGTTCGTGCGAGAACACGCCACGCTGGTTGACAGGATAGGAGCAAAGGCGCGCGCCTCTCGTTCGGAGGTCAAGCGCGGAACGGAGATTCTTCAGGACGTACCTGTTGACGGCGCTATGCCTATCACTGCGGACATTGAAAACGTGGAAGTAGAGAACGGGCGCTACTTTTCTGACATTGAGAATGAATCTGCGTCGCGCGTCGCGTTCATTGGCGCTGATGTTGCTAACCGCCTCTTCCCCTATAGCTCGGCTATTGGAGGTGAGATAACCGTCGCAGGTCTTCCATACAAGGTCGTAGGTGTGGCTGTGGCGAAGGGCACAGTCTTTGGCGTTCCGCAGGATATGTTCGTAACAGTGCCTCTGAAGACTTATGGCGAGAACTTTGGGGGATTCACGCGCAACCGCCTTCTCTATTTCGAGGCCACTGCGAAATCAGATCGTCAATTCAACGATGCTGTCGAGGAGGTTCGCTTCCTTATGCGCGCGCGCCGCCGCCTTGGGCCAAGCGAGCGCGATAACTTCGGTATAGTCACGCCGGACGCAATCACAGGATTGCGCGACCGCATCCTCGGCACAGTTTCAATAGTCGCAGTCCTTGTTCCCGCAATCGCGCTCGTCATAGGCGGAATCGTTATCATGAACATCATGCTGGTCTCTGTTACGGAAAGAACGAAAGAGATTGGCATAAGGAAATCTTTGGGAGCGCGTCGCAACGACATTCTGAAACAGTTTCTGATCGAGGCCGTAACGCTCTCGGCTATTGGCGGAGCGGTCGGCGTCCTTTTAGCGTGGATTGTCGGACGCATCTGCACGGCTGTTTTCTTCCCGACCTATCTTTCAATCGGCGCGGTAATCATCGCGGTCGGTATTTCCGGCGGCATAGGAATTCTTTCCGGCATCTTCCCCGCATGGAAGGCCGCGCGCTTAGACCCGATTGAAGCGCTGAGGGCGGACTAGGGATTTTAGATTGCCGATTTTGGATTGAAAGAGAAACCATCGCTTCCCTTCAATCCGTTCGTTAATCCAAAATCCAAAATCTAAAATCATATGAAACAATTACTCCGCAGTGACATTTTAGAGAACTTCTGGATGGCGCTTCAGACTTTGCGCGCAAACAAGCTGCGCTCCATCCTGACCGTAGTAGGCGTGGTCATAGGCGTGTGGACTGTGATGGCTATAGCCTCTATCATCAGCGGCATTGATACGGCTGTGCGCAAGGAACTGGAATCGTTCGGCACGCGCTCGATCTTCATAGCGAAGTTTCAGCCCGGCATACACATAGGGCGGCTCTCGCGCGAAGAGCGAATGCGCAAGGAGTTGACCTACGACGATGCGATTGCCATAGGGCAACTTCCTGCGATTGAGGTGAGCGTTCCTTTCCTTGATGTCAGCAGCGATTTCTTCGGGCAGAAGACTACGGTCTCGGGCAACGGGAAAACAACAGTGTCTGTGAATATACAAGGCACGCTGCCGGATTTCGAGCGCGCAGGAACAGAGATAATCACAGAAGGCCGCTTCTTCTCGCAATTCGAGAACGACAACAACGCCAACGTCTGCGTCATAGGCTCAAAAGTCGCTGAAGATTTCTTCCCTTACACGACAGCCGTAGGCCAGACGCTTGAGATTAACGGCGAGAAGTTTCGCGTGCTGGGCGTTCTGGAAAAGCGCGAGCAATTTCTCTTCGGCGGCGGAAACGACGACCGCAACAACGCCATCTATCTTCCCTTCAACGTCGCGCGCAAGATCAAGCCGAACTCGGACGACATCTTCATAATGGCCGTCGCAAAGCCCGGAATGATGGATCAGGCCAGAGACCAGATTACGGATCTTCTGCGCGTTCGCCGTCAAGTTCCTTTCGGCAAGCCGGACAACTTCGGCATGGCAACAAGTGAAACCGTCATAGAGCAGTTCCGCGCCATCACCTACGGCGTAGCGATAGCTATGGTCGTCATCTCTTCCGTAGGTCTGATGGTCGGAGGCATAGGCGTGATGAACATCATGCTGGTCTCCGTCACAGAACGAACCAGAGAGATAGGCGTGCGCAAAGCAATCGGCGCAAGGCGCAGAGACATTTTATGGCAATTTCTGATTGAAGCCATGACGCTCACTGGAATAGGAGGCTTGCTGGGCTTGGGCCTAGGCTGGCTCACCACGCTGCTGATACGGCTCATCGTTCCCTCATACGTTCCACTGTGGGCGCCCATAGGCGGCTTCGTCGCCAGCGTCGGCATAGGTCTAATCTTCGGCCTGTGGCCTGCGTGGAAGGCTGCAAGACTAGACCCCATCGAATCGCTCCGTTATGAGTAGAAGGATTATCGTTGAAGGCTAAGAGACAAGCAGTATTACTCACCCTACGTGGATTTAGGATTTAAGCCCGCGAGAGCGGGCGACAGCATAAAGCCCAGCGTGAAGCCGAAGGCGAAACGCTGGGTTAGCGTTTAGAGAAAAATGTTAGAGCTATCGAAGATAGCGACAGCCTGTTTATGATCGAACGGCTGTCGCCTGCTGACGCAGGCTTTGATAAATTTTTAATGCCATCTTCTCCCAGCCCTTATGGGCTGGGCTTTATGCTGCCGCCGTCTAAAGACGGCTTCATGCATAAACTGAGTTAATTATCAATTCTCATCACTCGCCTCGTTATCTCTGCCCTACCTCTTAAACCCTTACGGCGTTCCCGTCAGCGCGGCCTTGCCCATGTGATAGAGAACGTTCAAGAGCCAGAGCGAAAGCACTATTCCCCAAGCCGAGCCGGATGAAAGGCGCGCTACCTTTCGTAATCCCAGAGCGGCTAGAAAGAGACCGTAAAAGGCCAGCAGGTCTAGCGAATTGAGCAGCGCTCCCAGAATGGGGTGTTCCGTCATACTTACAATAAATCCCAGATTAGCGTGAACCAGACTGCCGCGCTGCATGATCTCCTGCGGATCAATATCGTCTCGCGATTTCAGAAACAGCAGCACGAAATTCAGCAGCGTGCCCACCAGCACAGGCGGAAAACTCGAATAGACCCACACGGACAGAGCCTGCTTGTAGCTGAGCTTCTTTCCCATCAACATCGCGCCGAGCAGGTAAAGCGCCGCACCGGCAGCGAAGATAACGGCCAGCACAACCACAGGCGCACCGTAGGCTATGGCTTTGCCGATTGGCCCAGTGTAAAACCCCACGGCTCTATCCATCTGCTCCGGCGACATGTTGGCCGCCTGCGGCGAGTTCTCAATCGCCGAGCGTATAAGGTTCTCGTAACCCATGCGTTGAAGCAGTATGAAGTTGAATGCCACTATGAGCACGATGATGATGATGCCCGCGACAAGGAATTTCGGGCGCTGGCGCAATGCCTCGAATGTACGCCCCGGCTCGAAGAAGATGCCTGTTAAAGTCTCGCCCGTTGACATAGTAGGCCCGGTAGGTTCAGCAGGCTTTGTGGTATCAGAGTAAGAGGGCGATGGTGGCAGAGGTTGATCGTCAGAAATGTTTGCGTCGCTCATGTTTCTAATCCTCGGGGAGTCAAATGTGTTATAGCTTTCGTCTCACGCACTGGTTCGGCGCAGGCCAAAATTCAGAGACCTTGTTACGAACGACTGGCGTTTTAAGTTTCAGCCGCGCGCTTCAAACATGGGAAAGAAGCTTCATGCGGCGGTCGGCGCATCCTTCCAGCCGGGCACGCGTATGCAGGCCACTGTATGACCGTGCGAGATTTCGCGCAAGTCCGGGTCAACGCGCGCGCACTCCGCAATCGCCGCAGGGCAGCGCGTGCGAAAGCGACAGCCCGACGGAGGATTGATGGGCGTGGGCACATCGCCCTCTAAAACTATGCGCTCGCGCTTTCGTCCGGGGTCTGGCACTGGGATGGCGGAAAGCAGAGCCTGCGTGTACGGATGAAGAGGCCGCGCATAAAGTTCTTCGGAGCTTGCGACTTCGACTATGCGCCCCAGATACATCACAGCCACGCGCGTTGAGATGTGCTCGACTACGGCCAGCCCGTGCGAGATGAATAGATAAGTCAGGCCGAACTCTTCCTGCAAGTCCTGCAAAAGGTTTACGACCTGCGCCTGAACGGAAACGTCCAGCGCCGAGACGGGTTCGTCGGCAACAATCAGCTTCGGATTAAGAGCGAGCGCGCGTGCAATTCCGATTCGCTGGCGTTGTCCACCTGAAAACTCGTGCGGGTAACGATTCATGTAATCGGGATCAAGCCCGACCTTCAGCATCAGATCAGCGACCTTTGCTCGCCTCTCCTCTTTCCCGCTCATCCCGTGAATCAAGAGAGGCTCGGCCACTATGTCTCTCACCTTCATGCGCGGATTCAGCGAAGCATACGGGTCTTGAAAAATTATCTGCATCTCGCGTCGCAACTCTCTCAAATCTTTCTTGCCGAGCGCGCGAACATCTTTTTCTTCAAATCTAATCTCGCCCGACGTAGGCTCTATCAATCTAAGCAAGCAGCGCCCAACAGTTGATTTCCCGCAGCCAGACTCGCCGACTAATCCAAGAGTCTCGCCGCGAAGAATCTCGAACGTCACGCCGTCAACCGCGCGCACGACCAAGTCCGAGCCTTCCACAGGGAAATGCTTCACAAGCTTGCGCACACTCACAAGCTCGCCCTTTCTGTTCGCCCGCGCATCAAAGCTACGCGCCTCTCTCTCAGGCACGCTCGGCACGCCGGGCCGCGAATCAAAATTTAACTGTTGCTCTGAACTCATCAGTTTATCTGTCACCTAAATATAAAGTTTTCAGTTTTCAGTTTACAGAAGAAGAGCGAAAATCTTTTCACTGAAAACTGAAAACTAAAAAGCTGTTTGGAGATTCCCTTTCAGCCGCGCGAAGCGGCTCGTAGATGGTAGCCGGATGTGAAACATCTGGAATCAGTCAACGTGATAAAACATAGCGCATTGAAGATGTGCGCAAGACAAATCCAGCGCGTCCTCAACGCGCATCTATTTTATCTACCGCATACCAGACGTTTCACATATCGCGCCAAAAATTTCTCTTTCAGTTTCAGCCCTGTGAATAAACTTCTACTGAGAAGGTTTCGTTTCCTGCTGATGATCCGCCGCCACAGCCGCCGCCAAATCGTAGAGCACGCAACGAACGCGAACGCCGCCTTCCAGATCGTAAAGCGGTATATCGCCAGTCGTGCAGCGCGGCATGCGATGCGTGCAGCGCGGTGCGAAGTGGCAACCCTGCGGCAAGTTTGTGGGACTCGGCACGACGCCTTCAATCGTCTCCAACCTCTTAGTCTTTCCAACGTGCTCTGCCGTCAATTTCGGCACTGAGCGCAACAAACCTTCCGTGTACGGATGCTTGGGGCGCGCAAACAACTCTTCGACCGGAGACTCTTCTACAATCCTTCCCGTGTACATCACGCACACGCGGTCTGCCACTTCAGCCACCACGCCCAGGTCGTGCGTAATCAGAAGCACTGCCAACTCTCTTGTTCGTCTCAACTCATCCAGAAGTTCAAGAATCTGCGCCTGAATCGTCACGTCCAGCGCCGTCGTAGGCTCATCTGCAATCAATAATTTCGGATCGCAAGCTAACGCCATAGCGATCATCACGCGCTGTCGCATCCCGCCTGAAAGCTGGTGCGGGTAATCGTCCACGCGCCGCGCAGGGTCTGGAATCGTAACCTCCTTCATAGCCTCAATCGCAGCCCTTTTAGCTTCCCTGCGCGAAAGTTTTCGATGCAATCTAAGCGCTTCGGCAATCTGCTCGCCCACAGTGTACACAGGATTCAAGGAAGTCATAGGGTCTTGAAAGATCATAGCAATATCATCGCCGCGAATCCCACGCATCTCTTCATCAGAGAGTTTTAAGAGATTCTTCCCATCAAAAATAATCTCTCCGCCCACAATCCGCCCCGGCTTAGAAATAAGACGCATAACCGAGAGCGCCGTGATTGATTTCCCGCACCCAGACTCGCCCACCAATCCCAGCAACTCGCCCTTATCAAGATAAAAGCTCACGCCGTTTACAGCCTTCACCAGCCCGGCGCGAGTCGGAAAATGTGTTTGAAGATTTTTGACTTCGAGCAAATGAGGCATGATTCAGTATAGATTAAAGTTGTATTCGATCTGAATGTACTGCGAGACTAAGCGTCCATCTCTTTCTGCCGGAACAAATCTGATTTGACGTGCCGCAGCGATTGCTCTTTCCGTCAAGCGAAAAGGCAAGCCAGAGACGGCACGAATACCTGTCACTTTACCAGAAGATGAGAGCACCGCTCTTAAGATGACCGTGCCTGTGACCTGGTTCTGACGCGCTTCCTCGGTGTACGCTGCCTGCGGTTTAGTTACAATTACTGCTTTGCGTGTTACCTCTCTGCTATTTAAAATCCTAGCCTGTTCCTGCGCATTGCTATTTGCTGCGGCTGATTGCGCGCCCGGTAAAGCTTTCACATCAGCGCCCGGCCCGTCCGTTACTTCCTGCCCTGTAGGACTATTTTCAAGCTGGAATGAGTTAAAGAATCGCTCTACCGCAGACCTATCACCATGACTACTTACAACTTCGAGAATGTAAGTGTGTTTCTTCGTAGCATAGAAACGGACTGAGCCGTCGCAACCAGGTATGTTAAGAAGAAACTGTTTTCCTTTAAAGCCTTTAAGATTTAAATCGCGCTGGAAAGTTATCTGCCCTCTGGCTGCTTGAAACTCAGAAATGAAATCTTCAAGCGTCAACTTCTTTTTAGCATTTTCATAGGTGAAGATCGCATAAACAGTTCCGTCAGCATAAGCTCCCAGGACACGCTCTTGCCGTTCCGCGTTCAGTTTGGGCACAAAGTTAACGGAGGTAGTCATTGCTGGCAATTCAGGCAACAATACAGAGAACTCTTCGCCTCGAACAAAATACCTTTTCCACGCGGATTCGTCGCTGGCAGGCGTCTGCGCGCCTGTAACTTGAACACCAGTCTTCGGAGTTATGATTAATGAACTGGCAAGCAATGCAAATAAGATTATTTTCTTCATAGCATCTAACAATTCCTGCTAAGTAATTCCCTTTGAGGTCGCAACACGCGACCTCAAAGCATCTGCTAGACCGTCACAGTCTCTCTATACTCGTCCCACACGCGGCATAGGCCGTAGCCGACTCTGATTATCCTTGAAATCACAATTTGTGATTTCAACCTATCCCTTAATGGCGTTCATGCAATTCCTCGCGGGTGAAGCGCGCAGGGGCGTCAGCAGGGATAGGATTATCACGCATATTCTGAATCAACTCTTCCAGAATGCGTTTACGCTCTTCAGGGTCGGTCACTGTTGGAGGAAGAATGCTAGGGCCTTCGATGATAAGCTCCACTTCAGAATTTTCGGGCAGGTCACATGGCGCTTGTGGAATGAATGCGCCGCCTTGATAGATAGCTTTTAATCTTTGAACCATATGTTTGCTCCTTCTGCTTACCTATTCTACACCGTAACAGCTTCCCTGTACTCGCCCCACACGCGCCGCAAACGATGGCTTATCTCGCCGACTGTAACGTATGCCTCGACGCAGGTGAGGATGCGTGGCAGCAGGTTTTCCGTGCCGCGTGCAGCCTCTTCTAATTTGACGAGTGCAGTTTCGGCGGCGAGGTGGTCGCGGCGTTCGCGTAAAGTGCGGACGCGCTCTATCTGTGCCTGTTCGATTGCGGGGTCAATGCGGAGCGTGGGCACGCTTCGTTCTTCTTCTACCTGAAAGCGGTTGACGCCTACGACGATTGCATCATTTGTTTCGATGGCGCGCTGGTAATCGTAGGCCGCCTCCTGAATCTCGCGCTGGACGTAGCCCGTCTCAATCGCCCTCAACATGCCGCCCATCGCGTCAATTTTTTCAAGATAATTTTTGGCGCGCTCTTCTATCTCGTTCGTCAACTCTTCAATGCAGTAAGAGCCTGCGAACGGGTCAACTGTGTCTGCGACGCCCGATTCATATGCGATAACCTGTTGAGTGCGAAGAGCCAGGCGCGCAGATGATTCTGTGGGAAGCGCCAGCGCTTCGTCCATAGCGTTGGTGTGAAGCGATTGAGTTCCGCCCAAAACGGCTGCGAGCGCCTGAATCGTAGTTCGCACGACGTTGACTTCGGGCTGCTGGGCTGTGAGCGTTGAACCCGCCGTCTGCGTGTGAAACCTTAGCATAAAGGAGCGCGGGTCGCGCGCGTTGAAACGTTCGCGCATCACGCGCGCCCACAATCTTCGCGCGGCGCGAAACTTCGCTATCTCTTCCAGAAGATTGTTGTGCGCGTTGAAGAAGAAAGAGATGCGCGGCGCAAACTCGTCCACTTTTAACCCTACGGCGAGCGCGGCTTCAACATAAGCTATGGCGTCTGCGAGCGTGAACGCGACTTCCTGAACTGCCGTAGAGCCTGCTTCGCGTATGTGATAGCCGCTAATGGAAATCGTATTCCAGTTCGGAACTTCTCGCGCGCAGAAACTGAACGTGTCCGTCACCAATCGAAGCGAAGGCACTGGAGGATAGATGTACGTGCCGCGCGCTATGTACTCTTTCAAAATATCGTTCTGAAGCGTGCCGTTTACTTTGTCGAACGTCACACCCTGTTTTTTCGCAACCGCAAGATAGAGAGAGAGCAGCATCGCCGCAGTCGCGTTGATGGTCATCGAAGTCGAAACCGTGTCTAGGGGAATTCCGTCGAAGAGACGCAGCATGTATTCTATAGAATCAATCGCAACGCCGACTTTGCCGACTTCGCCTGCCGCGAGCGGGTCGTCTGAATCAAGCCCAATCTGCGTAGGAAGATCAAACGCAACGGAAAGCCCGGTCGTCCCCTGCGCCAATAAATATTTGTATCGAGCATTAGATTCTTCAGCCGTCGCATAGCCAGCGTACTGCCGCATAGTCCAGAGCCTGCCGCGATACATGTTGTGACGAATCCCGCGCGTGTATGGAAACTCGCCCGGCGCGCCCAAATCTTTCTCATAATCCGGCGCTTCCGTGTTCGACGGATTGAAATCGTTCGGCAGTTCTATGCCGGAAGAAGTCCTAAAGTGCTCGCGCCCCTCTGTGATGGTTTTCGATGCCATGATTTTTCTCTTCAACTTCGTACGAATTAAGAAGCCAGGTCAAATGCTCAACCCTTTGCATTCTTCTTAGCTTCTACAGCGCCTTGGCGTGAGATGGTTTTTCTCGCAAAGACGCAAGGACGCAAAGAAACGCAAAGGTGATTTTGAATCGCGCGCTAAATCTTAGGAACATTATCCGCGAAGTGGCGGAAAGCTAACAAGAGCGCGAGCCAATTCTGTGGGGTTAATTCATTTTCATAGGAAGCAGAAACAGTCCACGCGCATCACACGAAGCTACACGAAGAAGAGGCCGCATATTCGTGTAGCTTCGTGTGATGCGCGTGGACTATCTTTTCGCCGTCGCAGAAATCTTTGCTCATAAGATTGACCGTGAGCGCGCACCTCGTTTAGCATCAGTCAGAATCAAAATGCATATTGAAATCGAGCGCAAGGCCATGAAGGGACAACCTTGGAACTAGACGACAAAGCAAAAGAGATAGTTCAGGAGATAGGCTCGGCCATCAACTCCGCTGTTGAGCATTCGCATGAGGTGGCAGAGGCTATAGAGCGGCTGCGCGATGCCGGATACGAAATGGAGTTGACGCTGCGGCTTGAGATTGGCTTGCGTCCAAACGATCTGGACGATAACGAAGAAGTGGAAGCCGCGCTCGATTTGACGGACGAGGACATGCGCACGCTTCGCAACATGAAGATTCGCATTGACAACGACGAGTAAGCTTTAGACGGCCATTCCTGCAATGACGCCCGCAAGCCAGTCTTTCATCAACACACTTCTCTTCGACTGGGACGGCACGCTCAACGATTCCGCCGCCGCAGGTTTCAGAGCATTTCAAAAGAGTCTGGAAGGATTTGATGTTCAGTTCGACCGAAAATTTTACGACCAGCACTACACGCCCAACTGGTACGCTATGTATGAAACGATGGGACTCGCGCGCGAGCATTGGGAGCAGGCCGACTCGCTCTGGATGCAGCATTACGCGTCGGAAGAATCAAAGATGGTCGAAGGCGCGCTGGAAACTGTCATAAAACTTCACAGCAAAGGCTACAACTTAGGGATAGTCAGCAGCGGCAACCACTCGCGCATTTTCGGTGAACTTCAAAGACAGCAGCTTGATTCCATCTTCAAAACACTTGTCTGCAACGAGCAGATCACGAACAAGAAACCGCACCCGGAAGGATTGGAATGCGCCATGCGCGCTCTTGATTGCTCGCCACGCGCGTGCGCCTACATTGGCGACGTGCCCGAAGATATTGAGATGGGACGCCGCGCGCGCGTTCTGACCGTTGGCGTCAGAAGCAATTTTCCGAGCAGCAAGAATCTAATTGAAACTCGACCCGATATTTATCTCGATTCGATAACCGAACTCCTGCTACACTTCTGATCGAAGAAACGAATCTTTTTTAATGAAGAGGAAGAGATGGCCGACGAAGAATTACAACTGAGAGCGCAACGCAGTCTTCAAGAATACGAAGACGCCGTAGAAAACCTTGACCCCAACTTCGCGGAGCTTGGCCGCAAATGCGTAGCCGTGCTTGACGAGTTCATAGAATTCTGGAACCACCAGTTCACGTCAAGGGCGTTGCTTGCGGAGACTTACCACCCCACCAGCGAGCAACCCGACAACGACATGCGAAAATTCGTTGAGAGACAATTAGAGTGGGCGCAGTCTGAGAAAAAGAGAGTGCTCGCGCAGCTTTCAAAGAAATAGAATTAGACAATGGATAACAAGATGGTTGAACTCTATTTCCGTTTGGGAGTTGAGGGAACTACTTGGATGAGTCTATGTCAAGATGAAAATCAGCAAGGGGTATCTCTAGTCTCACGCAGATACTCCGCAGATTAGTTAATGCTACTCTTTCGGTTTCATCGTTAGGGAAGACAACAACACATTGTAAAATCTTATCTCCCATCTTGCGCTCAAAGTAAGGAACAGGATAAGAGTCGCTTACACCGTCAAGATGTACTGAAATCTCTCTAAACTCACACCCGTACTTGCTCGTCAGCATATGCTTCAACTCCGCAAAGGTTGGAAGCTGGGCGAAAGGTATCGGCAAGAGGATGCCTCTCTAAAAGACGCGCAATTCTTTTACAATCTCACTTACAACGAACGGTGGCGGCACGCCTTTTGGAAGACTGATAGGCTCTTCATCTTCTAACTTTAGTGCCTTGTCAAACATCTCCCAATACGTATCAGGGGCTTTAGGAATGCCCTCAAAGGGCTGCTTGCCGCTACGAACGTCTAACTCCATCTGACCTGCCAGGGTAAGCTCAAAAGCGCGCTTAACTTCAGGCATCGTCTTCCCTTGAGCGGCAATGTCATACTCAAGACACTGCGCTACATAGGAATCCCCTTCACGAAGAAACAGAACTCTTACCACTAAAGTCTTTTCCTGTGTCATGGTTGTATCCTATGCTGTTTGCATTTGCCAAGTGAGAATCATAACGAGGTTAAGCGTTAGAGACGCCAACAAAGCCATTCCTGCTCGGTAACGGCTTACCTATATCCTCTCAAACCAGAGAAACTGTCAAGGCTTATTTTCTATCTTGGGCGTAAAATAGTCAACAAATAGTCAACTTGACTTAACGGGCTTAACAGCTAAGATGGCGGGCGCTAAGCTTAAGTCGGGCGGTTCTAAGGCTTAGCAACATTTATTAGGACACCACCCGATTCTCACATCACTTTGCACACCTCCAACCAATATGCTATCTTTTTCGGCTTTAGTACCTGCCAATTTTTTCGCCTATACAGGCTTTATTAACTGAGGAGTTTTATTGAGTATGGCTACGCCAAGTGAAAGGTTTAACGCGGACGGTCATAGCATTGGCCGCGTCGTGCAGATAATTGGCCCCGTCGTTGACGTGGAGTTTGAAGAAGGCCACCTGCCCTCTATCTATCAAGCCCTGCGCATTGTCTCCGATGGCTTCGATGTGCCCACGCCGATTGATGTAGTGTGCGAAGTGCAACAGCACCTGGGCGAGAGCCGCGTGCGCACCGTCTCTATGCAGCCTACGGATGGAATGGTGCGCGGCATGAAGGCCATTGACACGGGTGGGCCAATCACTGTGCCCGTTGGTGAAGCTACGTTGGGGCGCGTGCTCAATGTGATTGGCGAGCCTGTGGACAATCTTGGGCCTGTGCCTGCCGAGAAGCGTTACCCGATTCATCGTCACGCGCCGGAGTTTGACGAGCAGTCAACCGAATTGCAGATGTTCGAGACGGGCATCAAGGTCATTGATCTGATTCAGCCATTTCTTCGCGGCGGCAAAATCGGACTCTTTGGCGGCGCTGGCGTAGGCAAGACCGTCATCGTGATGGAGCTTATCAACAACATCGCAAAGGCTCGCGCAGGCTTTTCCGTCTTCGCTGGCGTGGGCGAACGCACGCGCGAGGGCAACGACCTGCTGCGCGAAATGGTCGAATCCAAAGTCATAGACTTCGGCGAAAGCTTTTATGAGAATTTAGAGAAGACAGGCTCCTTCGACATGACGAAAGTTGACATGAGCGCTATAGGAAAGTCGAAAGTGGCGCTCATCTACGGCCAGATGACTGAGCCGCCCGGCGCGCGTCTTCGCGTAGCTCTCTCAGGCTTAACGGTCGCAGAATACTTCCGCGATCAGGGCATGGACGTGCTTCTCTTCATTGACAACATTTTTAGATTTACTCAAGCCGGTTCTGAAGTCTCCGCGCTACTGGGGCGCATGCCTTCTGCTGTGGGATACCAGCCGAATCTTGCGACCGAGATGGGCGAGATGCAGGAGCGCATCACTTCAACGAAGACGGGTTCTGTCACTTCGATTCAAGCCGTCTATGTTCCCGCAGACGATTACACAGACCCCGCGCCCGCTACAACGTTCGCGCACCTTGACGCCGTCACTGCTCTTTCGCGCCAGATAGTAGAGCTTGGGATTTACCCTGCGGTTGACCCGCTCTCGTCAAGCTCGCGCATACTCGACCCGCGCATAGTGGGCGAAGAACACTACAACACGGCGCAGGATGTGAAGCGAATCCTTCAGCGCTACAAAGACCTGCAAGACATCATAGCCATCCTAGGCCTTGACGAATTGTCGGACGAAGACAAGCTGATAGTCTCGCGCGCTCGAAAGATTCAGCGCTTCTTCTCGCAGCCCTTCTTCGTAGCTCAGCAGTTCACAGGCTTAGAAGGCAAGTACGTCAAGCTCGAAGACACCATACGCGGCTTCCGCGAAGTCATTGACGGCAAACACGACGACATCCCAGAACAAGCTTTCTTCATGGCCGGCGGCATCGAAGATGTCATACAGAACGCAAAGAAACTAGGACAACAGTGAGAAGAGCAGTTTTCAGTTTTTAGTTTTCAGTTTTAAGCCAAAGGCTTTTTCTGAAAACTGAAAACTGAAAACTAAAAACTGTCTTTTATGCTTCAACTAGAAATTGTAACGCCTGAGCGGCGCGTGATCTCTGAATCAGTTGACATGGTGACCGTGCCGGGCTTGAACGGCGAGCTTGGGATTTTGCCCGGACACACGCAACTCATCTCGCAACTGCGTACAGGCGTTTTGACCTACACGCAGGCGGGCGCAACCTACAAGCTTCACGTCTCCGGCGGGTTCGTGGAAGTGAGCGACGACCGCGTTTCTGTCCTTGCAGAAGTCGCAGAGCGACCCGAAGAGATTGACGCCGCACGCGCTCGCATAGCACACGAGCACGCCGAAAAAACTCTGAGCGCGTGGAGCGGCACCGTAGAAGATTTCGAGATCGCCCGCGCCAAACTTGAACGCTCAATCGTCCGCCTACAACTAGCCGCAGGAGAATAAAGAAGTCTGGAGTCTAGAGTCTGGAGTCTGGAGTCAGAAGTCAAAAACAGTCCTTTGCTTCTGCCTTTGACTCCAGACTTTAGACTCCAGACTCCAGACTTATTCCGTGTTTCACACTTGAAACAATAGCCCAGACGCGGTATAATCTCGGAGTCAACAGAACCGAAGGTCAAAGGGGTTTTCAATGTCACAACCTGTTGCGGAAATTCAGTCGGCGGAGGAAGTGCGCCATGTTTTGGGCGAGGCTACGCCGGAGGATGTGGCGGCAGAGCCTAGTTTGCGTCCGCGTCGTCTGAGCGAGTACATAGGCCAGACGAAGATCACAGGCAACTTGAAGATTTTCATAAAGGCCGCAGCCGCGCGGCGCGAGGCTCTGGATCATGTGCTGTTTAGCGGCCCGCCGGGCTTGGGCAAGACCACGCTCGCCAACATAATCGCTACGGAATTGAACGCGCCAATGAAGAGCGTGAGCGCTCCTGCGATTGAGCGAGGCGGAGACCTTGCTGCTCTGCTCACGAATTTGCAGGAGGGCGAAGTTCTATTCATTGACGAAATTCATCGCCTGAAGCCGCAGATTGAAGAAGTCCTTTACTCTGCTATGGAGGATTACCAGCTTGACCTGATGATAGGGCAAGGGACGGCTGCGCGTTCGATTAAATTGGATTTACCGAAGTTTACTCTGGTCGGCGCAACAACCCGTGCCGGGATGATAACTGCGCCGTTGCGCGGACGCTTCGGCATAGTTCAGCACCTTGATTTCTATTCGCAGCAAGACCTTGAAATAATCATTCATCGCTCCGCAGAGATTCTAGGTGTGGAGATTGAAGCAACAGGCGCAAGCGAGATAGCGCGTCGCTCTCGCGGCACACCGCGAATCGCAAATCGCCTGCTTCGTCGCGTGCGCGATTACGCAGAAGTCTTGAGCGACGGACGCATCACGCAAGAGGTCGCGTGCCGCGCTCTGGACGAGATGGAGGTTGACCGCTTCGGCCTTGACGAGATTGATAGAAAACTTCTCTCCGTCATCATAGAAAAATTCGACGGCGGCCCCGTAGGAGTCGGAACACTTTCCGCTTCTATCAACGAAGAGCGCGAGTCAATCGAAGAGATAATCGAGCCGTACCTGATTCAAATAGGATTCTTGAATCGCACACCGCGCGGTCGCATGGCTACGCGCGCAGCGCACAAGCATCTGGGCATTTCGATGAAGCCAAGGCAACGCGATTTATTGGCGAGTTAAAAATTCACAACAAGTTTCGGCGGCTTTTTTGCTGACCGAAAACGACTGGGGGCGACAAGAGAGGAGCGGATCGGGAGCCATTCTTCTTCAAGTCGCCTTCAGTGTTTAAGAGCAGTTTTCAGTTTTGAGTTTTCAGTTTTCAGCAAAAGCGTCGCGCGCCTTTCTTAAAACTGAAAACTCAAAACTGAAAACTGCTCTTTTCAATTGCTTCTTTCATCTCTCTTACTGCTTGTTCTAATCCTACAAAAATTGAGCGGGCTACGATGTTGTGGCCTATGTTGAATTCGGTGATCTCTTCGATTGCCGAGACTGCGCCGACGTTGCGGTAAGTGAGACCGTGACCTGCTGCGACTCGCAGGCCGTATTGTGATGCGAGTATTGCGGCTTCGCGCAGGCGCTTCAATTCCTGCGCGACGTGCGCTGCGCCTTCGCCGTGAAACCCGCGCGCGCCGAGTGTGGCTTCGGCGTAAACCGCCGTGCAGAGTTCGACCTGATGCGCGCCGACAGTGTGCGCAGATTCTATCTGGTGCACGTCCGGGTCTATGAAGAGACTGGTGGTGATTCCTGCTTCGCGCAGACGATGAACTGCGGCGCGGACTAGCGAAAGATTCGTGCGAACATCTAACCCGCCTTCCGTTGTTATCTCGTTAGGATTTTCTGCCACGAGCGTCACACAGTCCGGCTTCGCATCGAGCGCTATCTTCATCATCTCTTCGGTCGCGGCCATCTCTACGTTCAGGTAAGTCATGACCATACGGCGCAGAAGATGTAAATCTTCATCCTGAATATGTCGGCGGTCGCCGCGCAGGTGAATCGTGATGCCGTCCGCGCCAGCGTGTTCGCACGCGACGGCAGCCGCAACCACGCCAGGCTCCGGCGCTCGCCGCGCCTGTCTAACGGTCGCCACATGGTCAATGTTTACGTTTAATCTCGCACACATGGTAACTACAGAGCAGTTTTCAGTTTTTAGTTTTCAGTTTTAAGAAAGGTGCGCGATGCTTTTACTTAAAACTGAAAACTAAAAACTGAAAACTGTTCTTGTCATTGCTTTACAGCCATCTCCTTTCTCCGTCTTCCGTCCGAGGGCGCTTGGGGTTGGGCGGAGTGGTGCAGTTCACGTTCGCGCTCTTGGGCGGCGACGAGGAAGGCTGTGCGCGCAGAGGCTATGGCTGAATCGTAGAGGCCGCGACGAACGCGCTGGCGTATGGTCTGCACTTCCTGAATCATACGAAGACTGTCGCGCGCGTAGTTGCCGGAAGCGTCCAGTGTACCCGTGCGG
Source organism: Acidobacteria bacterium 13_1_20CM_3_53_8 (assembly GCA_001920415.1). Taxonomy (GTDB): domain Bacteria; phylum Acidobacteriota; class Blastocatellia; order Pyrinomonadales; family Pyrinomonadaceae; genus 3-1-20CM-3-53-8. Next base: position 30,637 of record MNJR01000119.1, read on the forward strand.
TGATCCCAGCGCACTGGAATTTCCCTAAGATTTAGCCCGGCCAGATGCGCGACGTAGAGCAATTCCACGTCGAAGCCGAAGCGGTCAATCGCCCCAGCCTCTATGACCGGGCGGCAGACGCTCATGTTGAATGCCTTGAAGCCGCACTGCGTGTCCCAGAAGGGCAAGCCCGTTGCGAGCTTTACTATCAAATTAAAGACGCGGCCTCCCTGCTCGCGCCGCCAGGGTTGATGCACACCTATCAAACTTCTATCCAACGCGCGCGAGCCGAAAGTTAAGTCGCACTCGCCGCGCTGAATCGGTCTGATGAGTTTGGGCGTCTCTGTAATTGGGGTTGAAAGGTCTGCGTCAGTGAAGAGCGCAATCGAGTTGCGTGCTGCTAGCAATCCTGTGCGAACCGCGTGACCCTTTCCGCGATTAGGCTCTATACGAATGAGACGCGCGCCGCTCGCGTTGCTGCTTGCAAAACTCTCTTCAGCGACGCGGGCTGTATCGTCCTCAGAACCGTCGTCAACGACAATGATTTCGCTTCCTGTGACGTGACGGTTCATGTAATCGAAGACAATAGGCAGAGTCTCGCCCAGCCGCGCGGCTTCGTTGTAAGCAGGGATGATAACGGATAGAGACATGAAAACAGTTTTTAGTTTTCAGTTTTTAGTTTTCAGAAAGAATCTAATTGCTTTTAACTTAAAACTGAAAACTAAAAACTGAAAACTGCTTTTACGGAATATAGCACAAGAGGGGACGGCTGCGCTTTCTGCCAGAGGCCGCGAGCTATGGTATATTTAACCGGGAGTCTGTCTCAAGAATTTCCGTGCGGGCTAATTGGTAAGTATGAGAAAAAAGTTCGGCGCAATAGCAATAATAGTCATTCTGGCATCAACCATTGTCGGCGGCTTTGCGGGGCGTGGGCAGCGAAGACGCGCCTACGTTCCCAAACAGCAGGCGGGAAAGCCTGACGCTACTGCGAGCAGTGTGGAATCCAGCTATGACGAAGCTATGGCGCTAGTGTCGAACAACTACGCGGGCGACATTGATTACGAGCGCGCTACGCAGGCCGCTGTTCAAGGAATGCTCTCTACGCTTGACCCGCACTCTATGTTCTTCTCGCGCTCAGAGTTCAGAAAGCTTCACGAAGATCAGGACTCGCGCTTCTACGGCATAGGCGTCTCAATCCTTCAGCACCGCGACGGCGTTTACATTCAGGCTATAGTCGAGGGCACGCCTGCTGCACGCGCAGGGCTTCGCTACGGCGATCACATATTGGAGGTTGACGGACATGACGCGCGCGATTGGTCTAGCGCAGAAGTTTCAAAAAACGTGCGCGGCGACCGTGGCGAATCCGTCCATGTGAAGGTTGAGCGCGCAGGCTCTGAAGCTCCGCTCAATTTCACAATCGTGCGCGACGCCGTGCCGCTTCCTTCCATCCGAAACTCTTTCATAGTTCGACCCGGCATAGGCTACATAGGTCTGACCGGAGGGTTTCAATCAACTTCCGCAGACGAATTGCGCGAAGCCATAAGCAATCTGAAATCGCAGGGCATGAGGCAGGTCATACTTGATCTTCGGGGCAATCCCGGCGGATTGCTGGATCAGGCAGTGAAGGTGACGAGCCAGTTTCTTGCGCGCGGGCAAGTCATCGTTTCAGTTCGCGGGCGAGAGTACGCGCAGCCTGCCGTCTATCGCTCGTCGGGCGGAGACTCGGAAGACCTTCCGCTCGTCGTGCTGATTAACCGCAACACGGCTTCAGCATCTGAAATCGTCGCAGGCGCTATACAGGATCACGGGCGCGGCTACATAGTTGGCGAGACCAGTTTCGGCAAAGGGTTGGTGCAGCGCGTCTTCAATCTTCCGTTTCAGACGGGGCTGACGCTGACCACAGCGCACTACTACACGCCTTACGGTCGCTTGATTCAGCGCGACTATTCAAACGGCTCGCTCTACGATTACTACGTGCGCCACGACGCGGCTGATGAAACTCAGACGCAGAAGCCCAGCCATGAACTGAACCCCGCTCAACCTCTGCCGAGTCCAACGCCCACGCCGCAACCCACAGGGCCAGCCGTTAGGACTGCGGCAGGCAGAATTTTCTACGGCGGCGGCGGCATCTCGCCCGATGTTGAAGTCAAGCCGCTCCAAGCCACACCTTTGCGAACGCGCATCGCTGAAGAAGCTTTCTATTTCACGCGCGAGCTTACCAACGGAACGATTTCCGGGCTTGAGAATTACAAGGTTGAAACTCCGCAGTTCGGCCACGACCCGCGCCCGACCGATTACGCTATAACAGACCGCGTCATAGAAGCCTTCCGCAACTTTATCAAGCGCGACACGGCTTCAGGGTTGCAGCCCAACCAGATTGACGACGAAATGGATTTCACTCGCCTTCGCCTGCGCGAAGAGGTTGTCACGGCTGCCTACTCGCAGGATGCTGGCGTGCGCGTTCTTCTGGAAAGCGACCCGCAGTTATTGAAAGCACTTGACGCGCTGCCTGACGCCAAACGACTGGCCGAACTCGCGCGCGAAAGCGAATCGTATAGCTGAAGAGCCGCGCCCATCAACTCATAACGAGTTAATCAAGCACACGCACGATCAAGCACTTTAAGTAATAGGTCTCAGGCACTCCGACGAGGATAGGGTGATCGCTCGCCTGCATACGCTTTTCTACAAGCTGAATGCGGCGGCGTGCGTCGCGCGCTGCGTCAGCGATTATTTCAAGAAACATCTTTTCCGACATGTGGTAGGAGCAGGTGCATGTGACTAACGTGCCGCCTGTGTTGAGTAGTTTCAGAGCGCGCAGGTTTATCTCTTTATAGCCGCGCGAAGCTGCCGCGACGCTCGCACGATTCTTTGCGAACGCGGGCGGATCCAGAATAATCGTGTCGAAGCGTTCGCTGCTTGCCTCCATCTCACGCAGCGCGTCGAAGACGTTCGCTTCCAGAAATTCTACATTGCGCGCGCTGTTCAGTTCAGCGTTGCGACGCGCAGACGCAATCGCTTCCGCAGAGATGTCAAGGCCAAGAACCGTTTCGCACGCGCCCGCAAGGTGAAGCGCGAATGCGCCGTTGAATGTGAAGCAGTCTAGCGCGCGACCATGAGCAAGCGCGCGCGCGGCCAGACGATTCTCTCTTTGATCCAGAAATGAACCGGTCTTCTGCCCGCCGAGCGGCGCGACCATAAAACGCACGCCCGATTGCATTATTTCTATCTCTTCGGGCGCATCACCATAGAGGACGCCCGCGCGCATCTCCAATCCTTCAAGCTCGCGCACGCGCACATCATTGCGCTCTATGATGGCGCTAGGCTTGAACTCCTCTATGAGCAATTCCACGAACATCTCTTTCAAACTTTCAGTGCCTTGCGAGAGCGTCTGCAACACCAGCGCATCGCCGTAAACGTCCAGAATAAGCGATGACAGCAGATCGCCTTCAGAGTATATGAGACGATATGCATTCGCGTCCGCTCTGACCTGCTCACGCCTGCGGTACGCCGCGCGAACGCGCTCGCGCCACCACTCGCGCGTTATCTCTTCGTCGCGCAGGGTCAGAATTCTCAAGGCTATCTCGGAGCGATCACTGTAGAGCGCGCGAGCAATATAACGACCACGCTCGTCGCGCACGCGCACCGTCTGCCCGCCCTCAACACCCGCAGCGTTCAGAACATCGCTGCGGTAAATCCACAGATGACCATTGCGAGCGCGCTCCGCACCCCGTTTATTTATTGTCACGTGCTGTTTCATAATTTTGAGTATTATACTTTTTCAAAGGGAAAGCTTAAACGCAAAGGGAATTGTTAAGGTAGAAAGAGAGAGCATGATCCACGAATTTACACGAAGAGAACATTTCATTTCGTGCTGTTTCGTGTGATGCGCGTGGATAACTCTTCCATCTATGCTTTCTAAACGCTTATATCGAACTCAGGATTGCGTTTAAGCTTTTCCTTCCCGTTTTGAAATCTCTCCCTTGAATCACGCTCTGCAAAGATGTAATCTTGGTGTGAAATTCGTATCACACAATTCGGTCTATTTCTTCGAGCGTAAAGGAGGATTATCTCGCATGCCTGAAGTTGGAGATATGGCTCCCGATTTCGAGTTGAAGAGCCACCTTGTCAAAGACAAGAAGGTGCGCCTCTCGGATTTTCGGGGCAAGAAGAATGTTGTGCTGGCGTTTTATCCGCTGGCGTGGACGCCCGTATGAACTGCGCAGATGCCAGCCTACGAAGCAGACCTTGAACGCTTCGCGGGCTATGATGCTCAGGTTCTGGGCATCTCAGTTGACTCTGTTCCCTGCAACGCCGCGTGGGCTAAATCTCTCGGCGGACTCTCTTACGATCTTTTAAGCGACTTTCATCCCAAAGGCGAAGTCGCACGTGCTTACGGCGCATACAGGGAGAATGATGGCATCTCCGAGCGCGCGCTCTTTATCGTGGATAAGGACGGCAAATTAGCTTACAAGGACATACACGATATTTCTGACCAGCCGGATAACGAGGACTTGTTCGAGGTGCTGCACAACCTCTGACGCTGGTGTACTCCCCGGTCGCCTACGGCCGACGGGCTGAATCGTGACGCGCTTCTTCCGAGAAGCCTCTCCGGTTCAGCCCATCGTGCTAAAATAGTAGTAGGAGAAATAATATGAGCGAAGACCCTACGCAGAACATGGATGGCTCGCGTTCTTTTGAAGAGCGCGTCTTTAATGAATTGAGAGCAATCAACCTGCGCCTGACTAATCTTGAAGAGCGCGTTGACAAGCGTCTACAAGAGACACGCCCTATATGGGAAGCAGTACAAGAAAAACTCGAACGACTAGAAAGAAAGTTTGACCGCTTGAATGAGAAGTTCGACCTTGTTACTTCAGACCTTTACGACATGCGCGCGAATTACAAATCGCTGAGCAAGCGTTTGAACGATCTCGAAGACGCGCGCTCGTAATAGATAAATAGGGGTAACTTGTTGTGGCACTATCTCGCAAATGCGTTCCCTTCACTCCCTTTGACCGTGAGCTTGCGAAAAGCAGCATCGCCATAGTCACGGCTGGCGGCGTTCACATGAAAGAGCAGGAGCCTTTCAACATCGCGGACGAGCTTGGCGATCTCACTTTCAGAATCATCCCGCCCGATGTTGATTCAAAAAATTTGATGGTCACCCATCATCACTACGATCATTCGGACGCAGACCATGACATCAACGTAGTCTTCCCCATTGACGTGCTGCGCGATCTTGTAGAAGAAGGTTTCGTGGGCGGGGTGGCGCGCAAGCATGTGGGCTACATGGGATACACAATGCAGTTGAAAGCCATGTACGAAGGCACTGCGCCTGAGATAGCTAACGAAATTGACAGAGGTTCAAGGGCTGATGCAGTTGTTCTGACAGGCGGCTGACCGAACGTCTGCCACCGCACGGTCGTAGCGGTTCAGCGAGAGATTGAGATGAAAGGAATCCCAACGGTTCTTATCACGGTCAGCCCGGAAGTTTCGGGGCAGATGCGTCCGCCCCGCGCGCTCTACCCTAAAGGCTTCAAGATAGGCAACAGTCTGGGGAAACCCGGCATGCGCGAGTTGCAGCGCAAGGTGCTGCGCGACGCGCTCACGCTTTTAACCGAGAACACGCGCCCCGGCTCTGTCATCACACTCGAATACCCGGAATACGGCGATTACTTTGAGCCGCCGAAAGTCAGGGCTGAAAAGCAGTGATAAGAACAGTTTTCAGTTTTTAGTTTTCAGTTTTCAGAAAAAGCAAATGCTTTCTGATTACATACCAACTGAAAACTAAAAACTGAAAACTGAAAACTGAAAACTGAAAACTGTTTATGTATAGAACCATCGGAGTTTTGACTGGAGGAGGCGATGCGCCGGGCTTGAATGCTGTGATTCGCGCGGTGGTAAAGACTGCCATAGGCGAATACGGTATGCGCGTCATCGGCATAGAGGACAGTTTCGAGGGGCTGCTCAGTCCTACGAAGACGCGCGAGTTGACGGCGGCACACGTGCGCGGGCTTCTGCCGCGAGGCGGCACTATCTTAGGCGCGCGCAACCGTGGCAGCTTCGTGGAGCAGGGCGAAGACGGGACGGTCGGCAAACATCATGATGTTTTTCAGGAGGCGATTAAAAATCTGGAGAAGCTTGGTATTGACGCATTAGTAGTTCTTGGCGGCGAAGGTTCCCTGGCAATCGCTGCGGAGTTTGATCGTCAGGGTGTTCCTGTGGTGGGCGTGCCGAAGACGATTGATAACGACCTTGCTTGCACGGAACTGACATTCGGCTTTGCTACGGCGCTAGACATTGCGACCGAAGCGATTGATCGCCTTCACACTACTGCCGAATCGCACGACCGCGTGATGATACTGGAAGTTATGGGGCGGCACACGGGTTGGATTGCGCTGCATTCGGGCGTGGCTGGCGGGGCGGACGTGATTCTCATCCCTGAGATTCCATTTTCTATGGAATCGGTAGCATCGAAGATACGCGAGCGCGAAGAGTGTGGCTCGCAGTTCAGCATCATGGTCGTCTCGGAAGGGGCTAGAGAGATAAGCGGCCAGCAGATTTATCAGGACAAAGGCGACCGCCAGCACGCGCCCAGATTGGGCGGCGTGGGCTTCTTCTGCCAGCATGAACTCGAAGGATTGACGGGCAAGGAAGTGCGTTGCGTAGTCCTTGGACACTTGCAGCGCGGAGGGCGTCCGAACGCATTCGACCGCATGCTCGCAACCAACTTCGGCTCGTGCGCTGTGCGCGCGCTGGCGCGTGGCGAGCGTGACGTGATGGTAGCGTTGCAGGCCGCAGACATTATCACAGTCCCCTTGGACGAGGCCGTTGCGAATCTCAAGACAGTGCCGTTCACAAGTCAACTCATTCGCACGGCGCGCGACATAGGCATAAGTTTCGGCGCGACGGACGAAGCGTCTTACCACATGTCGCTCGAATGCGTTTGATAGAAAAGGCAAAAGGTAAAGGAAAGTAAAAAGGTAAAAGTAAAAAGGCAAAAGTGCGGACAAAAACATTTTTAATAAAGAATGGCCTCAGCCTAACTTTTGCCTTTTTCCTTTTTACTTTTGCCTTTCTTTTGATGGAGGACAGACTTGACACAGGATGTAAAAAACCGATTGCAGGCTGAGCTTGAAACGCTTGAATCAGAGCTTCGCGTGCACCTGCCGAAAGAGATAAAGCGAGCGCTTGAGTTTGGTGATTTAAGAGAAAACTCCGAGTACAAGGCTGCGCTTGACCGCCAGCATTTCATCAAGGCACGCATAGCGGAGCTTCGCCAGCGCATCAGCGAAATCGCTTCCATAGACATCTCGAAAGTCCCGCATGACCGCGCAGCCTATGGCTCTACGCTCTTGCTTTACGATTCAGAGCGCAACGAGGAAGTGACTTACAAATTGGTTACGCCCGAAGAGAGCGATCCGCAGAACGGCCTCATCTCGACCACTTCACCTGTCGGGAAGAGTTTAATGGGCAAAGAAGAGGGCGACGAAGTAACTGTCAGAACCCCTGCGGGTGCTCGCAACTTCGAGATAAGACGACTCACAACGCTGCACGATGAAGTTGGCAAAGAAGAAGCTGGTGAAGATTAAGCCTTTGTAGCTATTTTCCGCGCTCCGTTTGAATGAGTTGTCCGGCGCGGCATTAGTAGGAATCGGACGAGATTAGTCGAACAGTTCATCTACAGACATTCTCCAGCCAGGAACGGCAGGCTCGGCTTCGGCTATCTCACCTCTACGGTAAATCCTTGGACTCTCTGGATCAGAAGCACGATAGACTTTAATCACATCATCACTAAGCAAATCTACGTCCCAAACAACTAACGTCCCGGCAGCAAAATAATCTTGGCGCTTTAACGCAATCTCAATTTCCGCCTCTTTCCCATAATCGTTCTCACTCCTGATTTCAGCAGCAAAGGTGGGTGCGCCCTCAAGGAATTTCATACCTGAAGATTTGCCTACATAGAAAGCGGCATCGGGGCTAAAGGACTTACGATTTGGCAGATTTACTCTGAATCCGACATTATCTGGATACGCGCGTCCGCCCACCTGACGTTCAATTCCTCTGAGACTTACGTAGATCGAACCGCCTGCGCGTCCGGGCATGTCACCTGTTGGACTCATTAGGACAATTTCTCCATTAACGATTTCAGCTTTCCCATTATTAGGGAGCCGATACAAATCTTCGATAGTCGCTTGGGTTTTAGTGGTCATATCAAAACCTCACTGCTTGAATCTTATCATATGCACCAAGAGGCGCTGAACGCCCGGATTAACCGGGCGGCGCGAATCCACACAACATTGAAAGGATAGATTAACATGAGAGACATTCAATCGCCGCTCCGGTTGAATGAGTTGTTAGACCGCCCATTAGATTATATCTGGCGGTTTTCTAATCTGATAAGACCTGCCGCCGTGTTTCTAAATCCACATTCATCATAAAACTTTTGCAAGTGTGGCTCGAAATCCACATGGACCCATTTAAGAGCGCGACTCTCGGCTTCTGCCACCGCTCGTCTAACAAGTTCTCGACCAATACCACGTCGCCGAAACTCTGGATGTACGAGCGTGTCAAGAATGAACGAATGCTCGCCGCCATCCCACGCTAGATTAACGAAACCTACCAACTGTTCTTCATGATAAGCGCAGACGAACGCTAGGCTGCGACTCAGCACAGGTTGGAAGTCTTGCCATGTATGATCATCCCAAGCAGCAGTCATCAGCGCGTTTAGATCATCGTTTGTCAGCGGAGGGCTAACGCGATAAACCAGATGAGCCATTTCGTGATTAGCTTGTTCGGATTTCAGCATCTTGTTCATATTAGTAGCATGGATTCACTGGGCGCAACGGTCTAACGCCTGAATTATCATGGCGGGAAATATCTGCTAATAGCATCCAAGTTGTCGATAAAAATCAAGCTACATCTGCTCCGGTTGAATGAGTTGTTATATTGCGGGTTGGCTTTAAATCGCTTTGACGAATTCATCAACCGTGAGATTTGCAGAACGGATAAGACTCCTCAACGTACCTCTTGCCACTTCTTTGTGATTGGGAATAGAAAGCGTTACGATTTCGCCTTCTTTGGTCATGATAATGTGGCTGCTCTCTTGACGCGCTACGCTCCAGCCCAGGGACTCAAATACGCGCACTACTTCCTGCCCGCTCAAAACCTGAAGCGAAGCCATTATGCTGCGACCTCAACCTGCTGCGTCTCAATAGTCAATGGCAAGCCTTTCTCTGCTCTCACTTCTAGACACAAGGCAATAGCGTCTTTAATATTTTCAACAGCCTCTTGCTTGGTTTTTCCCTGACTCACGCAACCGGGAATAGAAGGACACTCAGCAATCCAAATACCATCCTCGTCTCTATCAAGCGTTATGTTAAATCTCATGGTCAACCTCCAAAGCCAGATGATTACACGACGTAGAAAAACAGGCAAGCAGCATAACGCGCGAATTAATCGGGCGGGAAGAATCTAACCAAGCATCCAACCTTGCGAATGAACTTCAAGCTATTTCCGCTCCGGTTGAATGAGTTGTTAGGCTGCGGGATTGCTGAGCACATTGCCTTCTGTATCATAGTATTTTGTCTCTATGTATTCACCCCTCTCGTCACGTTCAATGATTCCTTTACCGCGCAATACTCCCTGCGCATCATAATAATGTTCCTCAGTTTCCATGTTTTCAGAATCATAAAAGTGCACTGTGCGCCTTATAAGATTGCCATCTTCTCCATATTCCCTATTTTCTGACTCGAGGCCGGGAGAATAATAATCAACTTCAAACCTACGGAACATCCCTCCTTTTCGATTATAGACTTTCCAGCCTGTAATATCCCCAAGCTCATTATGTTCATAATGAATATCGTAGATCATATTCCCATCAGCATCATAATCAGTTGTGCGCAACTGAATCCCTGCATCATCACAAATATATGAAGTGCGAGAGCCATTATCAAATTCACGAGTTTCTGTTTTCATACTATTCAATGCGAAGCAGCCTAACGCCCGGCATCACCCGCGCCCCAGTTCAACGTTCATGAGAGGCATCGTGGCGGGGCGTCGGGTGCATGCCGTTGTTAGATTGCGTTACGTATAACAATGCGCTTTTGATTAAATTACTTTCGACTAAATTGCTCGAAAATAGAAACTATATCCGCGAAGGGATAAGGGGTATGCTTTTCAGATTCACGCAGATATAACGTTTTCAAACGACCGGAATCAATCTTGGTTAGTGATGCAAATCTGTTGAATAACTGCTTCCCGGGGAAATTATTTTTCCATGAGTCAGAACCTTCTATTAAGCTTTGCTGTAACATCTTAATTGTTTCCTTTATAGAAAACTCTATCCTGCTTTCGTCAACAATCGAATTGATTCTAGTCCTTTCCGATTTCGCTTTATCTTGCATCAATGTAGCAAGTTCTTCCGGGGATTTTTCATGGCACGCTTTCGGCATAATATCCATATTGCCAACCAAATTACGGTAGTGCGCGGATTCTATAAGTGCTGTCGTGTAAGAAACCATTGACTGTGCAATTTCTTTTAATTTAGTTTGGATTTGTTCGGGATCTCTGAGCCAAGAACCTTCTGGCTCCATCATCGAGAATATACCTGCTAATGCACTCTCATCTAGAAAGTAATTCTCAAGATGATAGCGATTTAGAACTTTAAAGCGCCCCTTCCCAGCCGTCTCAAGATCAACTGCTGACACTGATAGCGGAATCGCGTCACGGTCACAGAGCATAAAGAATTCTACTCCCCAAATCGTTCTCTCTAATACGGAGGTCATTACGGAGGAGAATGACGTGATCAACCCTTTACCCCCGCTAGGGACCAGAACGAGATTAGGGAACTTGTTTTTTAGAATTGTGCCATATACTTGCTTGTCAAGGCTTGAATCCTCTCCCTCAACTAAAACAAGCTTTTTCCCTAAGGCGATTATTCCTATTGATTGACCAAGGAGTTTCAGTGCTTCATGAGTTTCATCATCTTCCTTAACAACGATGGCTTGATTTGAAGGCGGGTCTTTCGGCGGCCCTAAAAAAATTACTGAATTCTCCAAAGATGCAGTAATTATGTCAGGAGAGTGCGTGCAATAGATAAACTGATTATTAGAACCTATATTCTGAAGAGTTTGGAGTAGTTTATAACTTAGTTCAGGATGAAGATGTAATTCAGGCTCGTCGAAAATCACTATGGAGTCAGATGGGTTTCGAAGTAGAAAATCAAAAACAATATTGACTACTTCACGCTCACCAGAGCTTAGGCTATCAATAGAGAATTGTTGCCCTTGATCGGTGTAGTAAAGTTGTTGTTGTTTTGCTTCAGGATCAAGAAGTTCTTTTGGTGCAAGTAACTGACTGAAAGCATTCTTGAATGGGAGCAGCGGGTCGGGAAAATCTAAACTCATCGTGTGCTCGCCCCGCTTTATGAGGGACTCAGCAGTTCTGGCTATTTCATCACGTCGGCTCTGCATCTTGCGAAATAGGGAATGCAAGGTATCTTGGAATCTATTCTTCAAAGGAATAAAACTATAATTCCATCCTATTAACTCTTCCCAAGGGTCAGTCATGTCCCAGCTAAAGCTGTATGGCTGAATCTGCTGTATGGTTCGATCACTTTCAAATTGAACAACACTACTTTCCCACGTACTACGTCGCTTACTCTTTTGCAACGTCGCAGCAAGCTTCTGCGCGTCATCAGATAAAGCCGTGTCCAATTCTCTCTTCCCCCAATCATTCTGTTCAGAGTCGGTAGTAGCCTCAATTACAAGGCGAATGTTGGGATATACACCGCCCGATTGGAATGCAGCAAGAATGCCCTGAATCAAGCGTGTTTTGCCGACCCCATTAGGGCCAGCTAGAACAACGACGTTTGAAAGATCGCCTACGCTAAATTGCTTTATTGGAGGCGTATCTTTCGCATCAATCTGCTTTAATCTCATAGGAGGCTCCTATTCGTTTGAGGGTGGGATTCTTAATCCAAATTATACCAACATTCAACAGCAATCTAACGCCCGAATTAACGCGGCGGCGCAAGAAGCATACAACACACGAAGCAAAAGACAATCTTGAAAGGCATCCAATCGCCGCTCGCGTTGAATGAGTTGTTAGGCGCGCCGTCAGTCGGAAAGATGAAATCCCCGTTGACTATCCTGCCATTCTTTAGCGTGCTGCTTGCGTACTTTCAACTCGTCGCTAGACTCAACACCACCATCAGAATCGGTCGCCCCATTTTGTTCAAGCAACCTTACGATTGGATGATATTTATCCCAATCCAACAGAAAGCGAGATTGCATCGCCAACTCAAGCGGTTTCTCTGCGTAAATAGTTGCCGCTGGCTCATCCGCAATTAGGTTTGGATCGGCACCATGCTTAAGCATCAACCGGAGAATAGATGCATTGCCTTGCAAGATAGCGACAAACAAAGCTGATGCGCCTTGATCGCAACGAACGTTCAGATTAAGACCGTTTCGGATAAGGCGGCTAACTTCGCCAACATTGTCTTCGACAATGGCAGTCATAAGTTGTTCGTGAAGACTCATCATAAGGTCTCATATCTTTCACTGATCGCTAGCGCCTAACGCCCGAA
>MNJR01000122.1 GCA_001920415.1 Acidobacteria bacterium 13_1_20CM_3_53_8
ATAGAGGCGTGCCTATAATCTGCTTGCGGTCAGCCCAATTATCACGCTGAGAGATAGCAATACCCAGATTCAAAACTTTAGCCGTCTCATCTCCATCCGGCGACGTTGTGATTAGAATGTTCTCCGGCTTCAAGTTGCCATGCTCTAGCGAATATTTATGCGCGGTGCCTACGCCTGCGCAGATGTCCCGCATCAATCTTATTGCGCGCCCGGCGTCGAGTCGTCCGCTCCGCTTCAATAGTGCGCGTAAGGATTCGCCCTGAACCAACTCCATGATGATGTAAACGGGCGCGACCGAATCCAAAGCTTCGACTATGTTGTAAACCGTCACCAGATTCGGATGTTGAAGCCTTGCAACGGCCTCCATATTCCTGCGCAGTCGCGCGCGGCTAGCTTCATCTGGAAAAAATTCAGATGGCAGGATTCTGATAGCGACCTCGCTATTTATATTAAGGTCGCGCGCGCGATAGATTGGACTGGTCGCGCTCCCGCCCATGCGTTCGAGCAACTCGTACCTTCCATCAACGACACGACCATCGGAGGCCGCGCGCGCAACCTCTACAGTTGCTGCGCCGTCCTGCGAGCAATATTTAATTGTGTCCGCGTAGCGGAGTCCGCACTTGGGACATTCTCTCATAATGAATCAAGCCTGCTATGGCTGCTCGGGATTATACGAACACCTTCTTCAACCTACAACAGCAATCGCCTGTAGCCGCAGCTTCCATCCTCTCTAAATGGCTTTCACTTGTCACTCGTCGCTCGCTTCACCTATACTGAAACTGCTTTCACATCCCGTTGATCGGAGTTCGGGAAAAATTGCAGCCCGTCATACATCAAGGTCGCCTGAACGCAGAGGGCTTTCGCTTTGCGATTGTAGCAAGCCGCTGGAACGATTTCCTGACCGCGCGGCTTTTAGAAGGCGCGCTAGATGCGCTCGAACGTTTGGGCGCAGACGAAAAGGCTGTAGAAATTTTCAAAGTTCCAGGCTCGTTCGAGATTCCGCTCATGGCTCGACGTTGCGCGCAGACGAGCAAGTGGGATGCTGTCATCTGCCTCGGCACAATCATACGCGGGCAGACGCCGCACTTCGACTATATAGCGGGCGAGGTCACCAAGGGTATAGCGCAAGCCGGTATGGAAACGGGCGTGCCCGTAGTCTACGGCATAATCACCGCAGACACTCTGGAGCAGGCGATTGACCGCGCAGGTGTGAAGCTGGGCAACAAGGGGTTCGAGGCCGCAATGTCGGCTGTCGAGTTGGTAAATCTTTATAAAGTGATGAGTGATAAGTGATGAGTGATAAGAAGAAAGCTTTTATCTCATCACTCATCACTTATCACTTATCACTTGAGTGTTATGGGTTCAAGGCGTAAGGCGCGCGAATGCGCCTTGCAAATGCTCTTTGCGGCTGATGTCGCCGGGACTCTCGTGGACGAGCTGGTGCGCTCGTACTGGGCGGAGCTTGGCGAACAGGATTTGGAAGAACCTGCGCGCGAATTCGCCACGCGGCTCGTCACAGGTACGCTCGCGCATCTACAGGAGTTGGACGAGCGCATACGCTCGCGCGCAGAGCACTGGCGCATCTCGCGCATGGCCGTAGTTGACCGCAATATACTGCGGCTGGCAGTTTACGAGTTCACGTACGAGACTACGCCGCGCACAGTCTCTATCAACGAAGCGCTTGAGATAGCGCGCCGCTTCTCCACCTACGAGGCCACGCAATTCATCAACGGCATACTTGACGCAATCAAGCGCGACCTTGATAAAGAGCAGCCGCAGGAAACGGTCGGCACCGAAGACGCCGACGAACTTCCGCCAGACAATAACGAGCGCACAGCCTCGACTGCTTAAGAAACAGTTTTCAGTTTTTAGTTTTCAGTTTTCAGAAAGAAGCGAACAGGCTTTTATCTGAAAACTGAAAACTGAAAACTAAAAACTGAAAACTGTTTCTTGTCACTCGCTGCTGCTTTTAATCCACTTACCAATGAATGACTACCTACAGAGCGAGTTCATCCTCTCCGCAAAAAAGTCGCTCGAAGACCTCGCGCGTGACATGCGCCAAATGCGCGCGGCGCGCGGGCGCGAGCGTCGTGAACTTATAGAAAACATTTTCCGTCACACGCACACGATTAAAGGAACTGCTTCAGCCGCAGGGTTTGAACCGGCGGCGCATCTAGCGCACGAGATCGAAAACCTTCTGGATAGCATTCGCCTTGGGCGCGTGCGCCTTAACGAAGAAAGCGTCGGCGCTTTACGCGAGGCGACCATAGCGCTCGCTGAAAATTTAGAATCGGCTGCGCGCGGAGAAACCTTGTATGCGCCAGCGGCGGTCGTGGAAAGATTGCGGCGGTTGGCGGTTGGCAGTGATGAAGAGACTCCCGCACTCTCAGAAAAAATATTATCTCTTCTGCCGTATGAGATTGCCGGGGCGCTCAACGCGTACGAGAAGCACAGGCTCGGCGCGGCGGCTGAAGATGGATTGAATCTGTTTGTCTTAGCCTTCGGATTGCCGCTTGCCACCTTTGACGAAAAATTTCGACTGCTCAGTGACGCGCTCTCCGCGCGCGGCGAGATTATCTCTACGCTGCCCGGCGTGGAAGATGCCGAACCGGAAAAGATAAGCTTCCGCGTCCTTTACGCTACGGAAGCAGACGCCGCCGCCATCGTTGCGTTAGCGGAATCTGTTGTCGCCGTGACGCTCACCGAATTGAAACTCATGCAGACGGATGAAGAGTTCAGCGAGCGTTTTTCCGAAGAACGAGCGAGCGCGCATTTCATCAATCAGAGTTCCGACTCAGAAAAGCTTTATGAAACGGTCGCTGTCTCGCGTCTTCTTGAGCGTGCTGCGCGAGCCGGAGAGATGGCCGCGCGCGCTGCCGGCAAAGAGATTGAATTTGAGATAATGCCCGGCTCGCCAATTTCCGTTGAGAGAGATGCGGCGGAAGCTATCTCAAATGCGCTGATTCATCTTGTACGCAACGCTGTGGATCATGGCGTAGAATCTGCGGAGAAGCGTGCCGAGAGTGGCAAAGAGCCGCACGGTCGCATACGTCTGGAAGCGCAAAAGAGCGCAAACCGTCTGTTGTTGCGCGTCTCGGACGACGGGCGCGGCATTGACTTGGAAGAGATCATGCGCGCGGGTCTGGAGCGAGGCATTGTTCAAAAGGGTGAAATTCTCAGCAGAGAAGATGCGCTGCGTCTGATATTTCGTACAGGCTTCTCTACTGCGGCGAGCGTAACAACCTTGTCGGGGCGCGGCGTTGGGCTTGATGTCGTGGAAACAGTTGTGAAAGAGTTGGGAGGCGAGATTGAAGTTGAGAGCGCGCCGGGCACTGGGACGACGTTTGAGATTATTCTGCCGTTGAGCGAAAAAGAGGGCGAGAGTTGACGCGCCATCAGATTTCAAGGCATCTAAGTAGAACCGAAAAAGTTCTTTGACAGCGAGTTGCTAAAATGCCCGTCTTTATTGAGGATTTTAACGGCTTCTGTCAAAGAATATTTTCAGACTTACTTAATTGATGCGCGCCGCTCGATTCTGAAGTTGTCGGACGTGAAGTAACAGCATGAAACTTACTCAGATTCTAAAACTGAAGAGATTCTTGACAGTGCTAGTCACATTCGCGCTCTCTTTATGCTTCATCTTGCCGGGCACTGCGCAACAATCGGGCGCAAACACTAGCGCGCACACTTACCCAAGCGAGATTCGCGGCTACAAGCTTGAGCGCGCGAAGATTAAGATAAGGCACGAAGAGAATGCGCGGCCCGACCAACAAGCGGACGCGCTGGCAGATCAAGATGCGCTGATAGAGTTTGGCGAGCCGCGCCTGTCCAGCTTCTCGCCGCTAGGAATCACACTGGAAGTTCCAGTAAAAATCGCAGCCGTCAAGCAGGGCGGCAAAGTTGATTTCCTGACCTTTGAAGACATAACGGTCAACGGCACACCCGTCACCGTAGAAGACTACAACCACCCGTTCGACCTGCCGAACCGAAAGCCTCTAAGCTTGCCCGAACCCATCAAACTCTACATCAGCACACCGCGCGCTTTGACCGCCGCGCTTGGCGAATGGAACAACTCGCAGCCCACATGGCCCGTAACGGGTCGCGTCTACGTCTTCGGTCGCTTCAAAAAATTCATAATGCACTTCAAGCGCGTAGTCCCCATCGAACTCAACCTTTCATTGCCGAACCCGTTAAGGAGTAGAACGTAAGGCGAGACGGCGAGCACAAAGCCTCATTGTGTTTGAAGAGTCTTGAGAAGAATGCTGGCGGGTACTCGGTTAAAGACTTTATGTCATCTATGAATGAGAGTATGTCGGGCAAGCGCTATCACGTCGGCTGAGATTCAGATTTACGCACTCGTTCTTCCAAATCATCGTACTTATCTTGCAACTTCAGAATATCAGCATTAAAGACACGAAACTTACGATTGAGATCGTGTAGCTCGGATTCTACGCCTCCAAGCCGCGACTCCACCCCTTCCATACGCGATTCGATACCTTCCATCCGTTTCAATACCTGCTCCCAGATGGGGCGCGTCTCCTGCAACCGCCGATCAACTCTCTCTTCAAGCGCGGATAAGCGTGAGTCTATCGAATCCAGACGTGAAAGAATGAGCTTCAAATCGTCATTTGGTGGTTGCCGTGTAATCTCTTCGCTCATAATCTTCTCCGCGTAAAGATTATGGACTTCGTTAAGATTTTACTCAAGCTATACAGATTCATTTATGTTTCTGTTCCATCTCACCTCACCCTTTTACAAATTCGGCCTGCGCTTGTGCCAATCCGTCGCCTGCTGATAACGGTCTGCGACTTCGATTAAAAGATTCTCGCTCCAAGCGGGGCCTACGAATTGAATTCCTGTTGGAAGGTTGTTTTGCCCAAAACCGTTAGGGACGGAGATTGCTGGCACGCCTACAAGATTGCTCGCGCCGATGGGAGAGGAAGCGGCGATGTTAGGGTAAGCCTGATCGAAAGTCTTGTTGATGGGATATGAAACTGTTGAGCGCGACGGGGCTATGAGCAGGTCGTACCTGGTGAAAAATTCTGCCCATGCTTTTCGCATAGGAGCGCGCATGCGCATCGCATGAAGGTAGTCAACGGCGGTCACGAGCGAAGCTGAAAAGCCGCCCAGGCGTCCAGACGGCGATGCAAGCTCTTTGACGCGCCCGGATTCTATTAGATCACGAAACGCAGCAGCGCCTTCTGCGTCAACGATTGTTCCTACAGCAGCGCCGTAAGGGAAGTCTGGCAGCTTAACGTCCATCTCAACGGTGGCGAACGTCTTTAGCACGTCGAGCGATTTTAGAAAATTGTCGCGCACTTCCGTTTGCGCCTTCTCGTAAGAATCTTTCAACACGGCTATGCGCAAAGTGCTCTTCTTCGCAGCTTTCTTCTTGCCAGCAGGGTTGTCGCGCGAAGTCGGGTCGAGCGGGTCGTGGCCTGCGATTGCGTCGAACACCAGACCGCAATCGCGCGCAGAGCGGCACATTGGCCCAAGCTTGTCCAGCGTCCAACAGAGAGCCATTGCGCCGTGACGCGAAACTGCGCCGTAGGTCGGGCGCAAGCCTGAGACTCCGCAGAACGCTGCGGGCGTTATGATTGAGCCTGAAGTTTCAGAGCCTATGCTGAATGTGACTAGAGCGGCTGAGGTCGCAGCGCCCGGCCCCGAAGATGATCCGCCGCTCCAGAATTCAGTGTTCCAGGGCGTCTTGCACGCGCCCGTCCATGCGGCGTGCGCCTCGTTGTAGCCCATGCCTCCGGCCAGTTCAATCATAGCGAGCTTCGCAACTAGAATCGCGCCAGCGTCGCGCAACTTCTGCACTATGGTCGCGTCCGTGTCGAACTGCTGATCTCTGTACGGCGTCGCGCCCCAAGTGGTCTTCGCGTTCTTCGTGGCGAGAAGGTCTTTCGCGCCGTAAGGTATGCCGTGCAGCGCCCCGCGATAATGGCCTCTGCGTATTTCAGCTTCAGCCGCTCGCGCTTCCCCCATTGCAGAGTCGCGCATTAACTGAGCCACCGCGCCGAGCCTTGGCCCAAACTTTTCCAGCCTGTCCAGATAACTCTCCGTCAACTCGACGGGCGAGATGCGCTTGGCGCGAATCTGTTTCGATAGGTCTGTGATTGATGAGAAGAGAATGTCGTCAGAGAGCATCAAAGTCCTCGCGTTAAAGCTATCTTAATTTGTATTTTCGCCCTCGCCTTAGATAAATGAGGAGCGGGATAACAGTGACAACAAGCAATAGGGTAACAAGTAACCTTTGGACGCAAGCGCCGCAGCTACAATTCTGACACTCTGCGCTAACGCAGGGGCAAAGTTGCATCACTACGACCCAGAGCATTAACAGAATTCCGCCAGACAAGGCATGAAGCATTAGCAGCGCAAGAAGCAAAGCCAGTATTGCTATCACTATTGTTTTAACTTTCAGACTTGGCATTTTGCGGCTCAATGTGATGATGCAGAACAATAATTTTTTTGTGCTCCTAGTCTCGCCGCTTCAACTCCTAAGCTATGCCTCACGCGCTGAAAACGAAATCCGGCTCGTCGCCGTTCTGCAACTTGAAAGCGCGCAGGCGGTCTGCTACGCGCACGTTGCCTTCCAAATCTTTTTTAACTTTTTCCAGTTCTTCAGCAGAAAGATGATCGCCGAAGCGCGCGCGTGCGACCTCCGTGTAAGCCTCAGCAACAGGCGAAGGTTTCTGGGGCGAAGGACTAGGCTGCGCGCTTGGCGGCGTTCTGGGTTCGGGCGCGTGGGGCGAAGGCTGTGGTGTCTGCGCCTGCGCGAAGCTGGCAACAACGGGCGCGGCCAGAAGCGTCGTCGCAACGGTCTTGGCGAAATTGCGTCTTGATTCTCTTAAAGAATCGTCAGTCAGCTTTTTCTTCATAGTCATCACCTGAAAATTTTCCGGCACACTTTACGATGCGCTCAAGGGAAAAGCAAAGGCTTTTGCGAAAAATTTCAGATTAAGTCGGATTGCCGTACTTCATCATCACTACCTTTGCTTTGCGCCATCTGTAAACTGTCACTACGAACATACGGTCGAATTGCGTCTCAGGTATTTCAGGAATAGTTCCGCCGTGCAGTTCAGTGATGATCTGCGGAATCTTGTTGCTGTGGCTTGCTACGACAACAGTTTCGCCTGAATGTTGGGAAAGTATTTGTTGTGCGAGTCCACTGGCATCGTCCGCATTCACGACCGTCACTTGCAAGCCAAGATGTTCGGCCAGCGGCTCGACCGTTTGTTGCGTGCGCGCGAACTGCGTAGCATAAACAGCTTTCACTCCCGCGCTTTCGAGCATGTGAACAAGAGCCAGCGCGCGAGCCTGTCCTTCAGGGCTGAGAACGGGATTATCTGGCGGCGTTGCCGATTTCTCTGCGTGGCGAATGATGATGACGGTCGTTGCAGGCGAGAAGAAATATAGATAGCTGATGAAGACGAGCGGAATAAAAATTATAAGAGAGATGAGGGCGATTGCCCATGCTTTCTTAGAAACACGAGAGTTTGGCATTAGATGATTTCCGGCTTTTGTTATGCGCGAGCTTTTCGGCGCGATTATAACCTGAATCAGGAATTGGAAAAGGCAAAAGTAAAAAGGTAAAAGGCAAAGGGAAGTCAAAAGGTAAAAGTAAAAAGGCAAAAGTGAGGGGAAGCCAATCTTTTAATTAAAAGTGGTTTCAGCCTTCCTTTTGCCTTTTACCTTTTTACTTTTGCCTTTTCTTACCCCTCACCGAAACGGATGCAATCGGTAACAGAAGGTGATAGGCTATTAGATTAGAAATCAACCAACAGAATTTAAGAGACGTGATTAGAGATTTTTGGGGTGATAAAGCACGTGAGCAACCGTCAGATGAATGCAGACCTCTCCGAAATCATCGCAGAAAATTTCGGCGCGAACGCCACATACGTCGAAGGGCTACTGAACCGCTTTCGCAGCGACCCAGCGCTCGTTGACGAATCCTGGCGCGCATACTTTGAAGAGCTTCTTGGCGAAGAACAGATAGTGTCGGCAGCGACGACTGACGCTGCCGGCAATGGTCAAGCCACGACCCGTGAAGCAAGCGGCGACGGAGCATCGGCGGCGCAGGCTGCCACCATTACGCAAGCGCCAACTGCGCAACAGCAGTCCGCGCCTGCTCAGCAAACCGCAGCCGCCGCGCCCGCACAGAAGCAGGCAACCGTGCCCGCTCAGCAAGGAGTTGCGCCAGCCAGTCAAACTCCGAAAGCTCAACCGCAGGGCGAAGTGATTCCTATTCGAGGCGGCGCGCTCAAGATTGTAGAGAACATGGAGGCGAGCCTCGGTGTTCCTACGGCCACGTCGCAGCGACGCATTCCCGTCAAAGTTCTGGACGAGAACCGCAGCATCATCAACAAACATCTTCAGGAGAACAATCGTCGCAAAGCCTCATACACACATTTTATAGCGTGGGCTATTCTCAAAGCTTTAAAAGAATTCCCGCAGATGAATGATGGCTTCGAGATTGTTGACGGGAATCCAGCGCGCATCAGACGCGAAGGCGTTAACCTGGGCCTTGCAATTGACCTTGCTAAAAAAGATGGAACGCGCACTCTGCTTGTGCCGAACATCAAGAACGCTGACAAGCTCAGTTTTTCGGATTTTCTTAACGCATACGATGACGTTGTGAAGCGTGCGCGCGAAGGTAAGCTTCAGGTCTCGGATTTTCAAGGCACGACCGTTTCGCTGACTAACCCCGGCACAATCGGCACGGTCGCTTCAATGCCGCGATTGATGGCAGGGCAATCTGTAATCATAGCGACGGGCGCGATTGAATATCCTGCGGAGTATCAGGCTATGTCGCCCGAAGCTCTTTCGCAGTTGGGCATCAGCAAGGCCATCACAATCAGTTCCACTTACGACCACCGCATCATACAGGGCGCTGAGTCGGGCGCATTTCTTGCGCGCGTTCACGAACTGCTCGTAGGCCAGCACAATTTTTATGATGAAATGTTCGCGGCTCTTGGCATTCTCTATCCGCCCATGCGCTGGTCTATTGACCGCAACCCGTTTCTCTTAGGCGACGACCGGCAGCGCGAGCAGGTGAAAAAACAGGCGAGCGTAATCGAACTGATTAACGCCTATCGCGTCCGAGGCCATTTAATCGCAGACATAGACCCTTTGCACGCCATGCCGCTCCTTCAACACACGGAGCTTGACATGGAGACTTATGGCCTGACCATCTGGGATTTGGATAGAGAATTTTTCACTAGCGGTCTGGGCGGAGTCGAGACCGCTACGTTGCGCGAAATCCTTGACGTACTGCGCCGCGCTTACTGCGGCAAGGTCGGAACGGAATATCGCCACATTCAGAGCAAGGAGCAGAAGGTCTGGATACGCGAGCGGATTCGCCGCCAGTTCGTAAGCCCTGAACCGATTCCGGCTGAGGTGAAGAAGCAGCTTCTATCCAAACTGATAGCGGCTGAACAGTTCGAGCGTTTCCTTCATACAAAATATTTGGGACAGAAGCGATTCTCCATAGAAGGCATGGAGACGATTATTCCTGTACTGGATCAATTGATAGAAGGCGCTTCGACGCGCGGCGTAGAAGATATAACAATCGGAATGGCACATCGCGGTCGCTTGAATGTTCTGGCAAATGTCGTGGGCAATTTCAGTGAAAGAATTTTCACGGCGTTTGAGGGCACTGCGCATCCGAGTTTTCCTGCCGACGAAGGCGACGTGAAATATCATCAGGGCGCTGTCGGTGAAAGGAAGATGGCTGACGGTCGAGTTGTGAAGCTGACTGTCTCGCCCAATCCGAGTCATCTGGAAGCAGTTGACCCTGTAGTGGAAGGAATGGTGCGCGCCAAGCAGGATGCTATGGACACGCCGCGCGAGGTTTCAATTGATCGTGCGCTGCCAGTCCTTCTGCACGGCGATGCAGCATTCGCAGGTCAGGGCATTGTGATGGAGACGTTGCAGCTTGCCTCGCTCTACGGTTATCGCACGGGCGGAACGATTCACATCATCATCAACAACCAGATCGGTTTCACTACTTCGCCCGAACAGGGGCGCTCTTCAATCTATTCTACGGACGTTGCGCGCACCACGCAGCTTCCAATCTTTCACATCAACGGCGATGACCCCGAAGCGGCTTACCGAGCGCTTCAAATAGCGCTTGAATTTCGCCAGGAGTTCAACAAGGACGTTGTGCTGGATGTCGTGGGCTTTCGTCGTCTTGGTCACAACGAGGGTGACGAACCCAGCTACACACAGCCTTTGATGTACCAGCGCGTAAAAGCTCACAGGGGCGTTCGCACAGTCTACTCTCAAAAGTTGATTTCAGAAGAAGTCGTGACCGAAGAGGAAGTCAAACAGATGATAGCGGATCGCGTACAGCATTATGAGAACGCGCTCTCCCGCGCCAAAGAGATAGTCGCAAGACAGAAAAAGGTCATAGAACTTCCGCCGCAGAGAGAAGAGGAGGATGGGTCTGCTCTGATAGAAACGGGCGTGAGCGCTGAAGAAGTCAAAGAGATTTCACAGAAAATTTCTGTAGTCCCGGAAAAATTCAACATCAACCCGAAGATGGTAGGCCAACTTGCGCGACGCGCGAAGATGGGCGAAGGCTCTCTGCCTATGGACTGGGCTTTCGCCGAAGCCATAGCCTTCGGTTCGATTGTTCTGGAAGGCACGCGCGTTCGCCTTAGCGGTCAGGATTCAGGGCGGGGTACGTTCAGCCAGCGCCACGCCGTCATGTACGACACGCAGACCGGCAAAAGCTGGACTCCGCTCTCTGAATTGCGCAGCGAGCGAAACGAGCACGCCCTTTTTGAAGTTTACGATAGCTCGCTATCGGAAGAGGGAGTGCTCGGATTCGAGTACGGTTATTCCGTGATAGCGCAGGATTCGTTGATTCTCTGGGAAGCACAGTTCGGAGATTTCGGCAACGGCGCGCAGACCATCATTGACCAGTACATAGCCGCTAGCGAAGACAAGTGGCAGCAGCGCTCTCGTCTTGCGTTGTTGTTGCCGCACGGTTATGAAGGCCAGGGGCCTGAGCATTCCAGCGCCAGATTGGAAAGATATTTGCAGCTTTGCGCTGAGAACAATCTGCAAGTCTGTTACCCTACGACGCCCGCTCAGTATTTTCACCTCTTGCGCCGTCAGGTGAAGCAGGAGACCATGCGCCCGCTCATAGTGATGACTCCGAAAAGCTTATTGCGTCTGCTGGCAGCAACTTCATCGCTTGACCAATTGACTGGCGGAGGATTTCAATCCGTGATTGATGATGAAGATGTTCAGGATAGAGATGCAGTCGGTCGCATAGTTCTCTGTAGCGGCAAAGTCTTTTATGATCTGAACGTCGCGCGCAAAAAGAGCGGCGACAATCGTGTCTCAATAGTTCGTCTGGAACAGTTCTATCCTTTCCCCGCGAAACGACTGCGCGAGATTTTCTCCTCTTACACGAACGCCGCGCAACTGGTCTGGGCGCAGGAAGAGCCGCAGAACATGGGCGGCTGGATGTTCGTGCAGCCTAGATTGATGAACCTGCTGCCCAAGTGCGAACGCCCTTACTACGTTGGCCGCGCCCCATCAGCAAGCCCCGCGACAGGCTCTTATACCATTCACGAGCTTGAGCAGCGCCGCATAGTTGACCACGCGCTCACAGCAGAAGACGCCGCCTTCATATCGAACGCAAGCACGGACGTGAACGCAGGACAGCCCACTGATTAGTTGAATACAGAATATGTAGTCAGTAGCGGCCTGCTGTAGCTTCGCAAAGGCAAAAGTAAAAAGGCAAAAGGAAGGCCGCAGACCGCTTTTAATTTTTAATTGAAATACTTTTCGCCTTATCCCTTTTGCCTTTTTACTTTTACCTTTTGCCTTCTTAAGCGGGCGGTACTGACCCCTCTTTTTATTGCAACTTGGTATAAGGCTTCCGGCACTACCTCAATCGCTCTCCCCTTTGTGCTTTGCCTTATAAAGCACTTGACAAGATAGAATCTGAGAGTATGATAACCGCTATGACCTCCCTTCGCTTGATTCAGGAAGAGAAAGAGGAGCCGCCAGCGCTGCACGCGCGGGCTATGGACAATCTGCGCTACATACGCGAGACGATGGAGCGCGCGTCCTCTTTCACGGCTGTGTCGGGATGGGGGCAGGTGGCAATCGGCGTGACGGCTCTGGGCGCGAGCGCTATCGCTGCTATTCAGCCAAAGAGCGAGCGATGGGTTCTGACGTGGGTAATTGAGGGCGTTCTGTCGTTGTGCATAGCCATGTTGGCTATGAGCCGCAAGGCGCGCCTTGCGGGCGAGCCGCTGCTTTCGGGGCCGGGCAGAAAAGTGGCTTTCAGTCTTTCGCCGCCTATCTTCGTGGGCGGATTGCTCACGCTATTTCTCTATCGCGCCGATTTGAAGAGCGCTCTGCCGGGCATGTGGCTTCTGCTTTATGGAACGGGCGTGGTGACGGGCGGGATGTTTTCTGTGAGCATTGTGCCCGTGATGGGCTTATGTTTTATGCTGCTCGGCGCGGTTGCTATCTTCTCTCCCGTTCAATTCGGAAACTATTTCATGGCCGTTGGGTTCGGCCTGCTGCACATCACGTTCGGTATTTACATTGCGAGGAAACACGGTGGCTAAAAGTAGTGCTCTTGCACAAGAGAAGCATAAGAAGGGTCGTGCCGAAACGCGCGAGAGTTTGCGCGAAGTTCGCGCCGGAGGAGGCGCGTCGCGAGGGATGAGCGCGACCGAGCTTGATCGCCTGATACATGAGCGCATGCGTTTGGGGATTGTCAGCGCGCTCGCCGTCAACGATTCGCTCAGTTTCAATGACCTGAAAGATTTGATGAAGACTACGGACGGCAACCTTAGCGTGCACGCGCGAAAGCTGGAGGACGCTGGCTACATCACCTGCTCGAAATATTTTGAAGGGCGCATGCCGAAGACTGAATATAAGTTGGCGGCTGCTGGCCGTCGCGCGCTCGAACGCTATCTAGGCCACATGGAAGCGTTGATTCAGAGGACGCGCGAAGGTTGAGGTTGAAGGGCGCGCTAAAATTTTTTGCCCGCTCGCTTTGCCGTATAAAGGGCTTTCCGAAAATAAGGAGGAACCGGGGATGTACACGAACGTGAACTTAGCAGCGCCCGTTGGAGTGCTGGCTTTCCTGTGCGCTTGCTTCGTAGCCCTGGTGCTCTTTTCCGCGCTGGCTTTCGCGGTCACAACACGCAGAGGCTGGCTTGCGAAAAGAGTTCTGCAACTCGCCCTGATGTGCGCGGGCGTTTACTTCGGCCTGTTGCTGGCTTTCTCTCTTGTAAGCAGCGAGAGAGTTCTAGCGCTCGGACAGGAGAAGCATTTCTGCGAGATTGATTGCCATCTTGCTTACTCTGTCACGAATGTGCAGAAGACCAAGACGCTTGGGAATCAGCCTAATCAGACCACTGCGCAAAGCATGTTTTATGTCGTCACACTGAAGGTGCGATTTGACGAGACGACCATTTCGCCTACGCGCGGCAACGAGCTTTTATATCCGAACAGCCGCGTGCTCACTGTCATGGACGACCAAGGTAGAAAGTACGAGATGTCTGTTGAAGGACAGAAGGCTCTGGAGATGGTGGAAGGGAAACAGACTTCGATACAGACTCCGCTCAGACCCGGCGAATTTTACCTGACGCGACTCGTCTTCGATCTTCCTGCGGACGCAACGGGCGCGCGTCTGCTCATCAACGAAGGCGATCTCCCGACGCACTTCATAATAGGTCACGAGAACAGCCCGCTTCATAAAAAGACCGAATTCAGATTGGAAGCCCGCGAGTAGATGAAAGGAGAATCGTAGATGAATCCATTTAAAACAAGACCCGACGAGACGCTCTGTTACGCGCTGGCGATACTGTTCGGCGGGCTGACGGGATACGTTGAAATTAGATCAGGAGCGCTTCTGTTGCCAGTCATGTTGCTGCTCGTCTTTGGCGGGCTGCTCGGTCTAGCGCAGCCTCGACGCGCCGGTGAAAACGCGCTCTTACTTGGACTGTGCATTCCAGTGGCGCATCTTCTCGCAGCGCTTGTTGATTATCCTTATGAGGTGATAAGTTTTCACTCCACTTTTGTCGCGCTGATACCTGCGTTCATAGGCGCGTACACGGGGGCGTTTATTGGCTGGCTTGCGGAGCGACGAGAGGAAGAGAGGTAAAGGCATGTTCGCAAGATTTTCGACGGGGACGAAGATGGGCAAGAGGACAAGGCTAGGACTTGATGTGTTGGAAGCGGCGCTGTTGCTGGGAGTTTTGGGTGACGCGCTGTTGAGAGCAACGCCCTGGGGCCTGAACGCATTGATGTGGGCTGCGGCGCTCGTTGCGGCTATAGCGGCGCTCATGTCGCGCTGGCGTGCTGGAGCGCGTGGCGAAGGAGTGCGCTGGCTTTTCATTCCAATCATCTTTTTCTCGGCGGCTTTCGCTTGGCGAGACGCTGGCATGCTGAATTTTCTTGATCTAGCGTGCGTCCTCGCAGCCCTCTCTATGATTGCGCTTCGCTCGCGCGGAGGGCAGGTCAAACTGGGCGGAGTGATGGAGTACGCTCTGGGCGCGTGCGTGGCTGCGTGGGATGCTGCGTTCAGTTCTTTCTCGCTCGCGCTCTCGGACATTAAATGGAAAGAGATTCCGCGTTCCGGTTGGTCGCGCCACTTCTTAGCCGTCTTGCGCGGCCTGCTTCTAGCCGTTCCGCTTCTTCTAATCTTCGGCGCGCTGCTAGTCGCCGCAGACGCTGTATTCGAGAATCTTGTCAACAAAACGCTACATATTGATTCAGGAAAAATTTTCTCTCACCTCTTCCTCTTCATCTTCTTCGCGTGGACGACCGCAGGTTTCCTGCGCGGCCTGCTCGTAGGGAAAGAGGTCTCGTACACAGCCGCGAGCCGCATGCCTTTCATCTCGCTCAACCTGAACAGTACGGCTGTGCCAACCGGCGGCGAAGAGCAACGAAGCGCGACGTTTGAGAATCAGCAGGAGAGCGAGCAGAGCAAGAGGACGCAAGACGAAAGCGTGGGCAGCAAAGTTTACAATCAACGGGATGCGCAAACTCTCGCGCCAGCGCGCCGCGCGTCGCTAGGCATTGTTGAGATAGGGACTGTGCTGGGACTTCTGGACGCGCTTTTCTTGAGCTTCGTGCTGGTTCAGGTCAGGTACTTCTTCGGCGGCTCGGCGCTTGCAAAAGTAACGCCGGGTCTGACTTATGCGGAGTATGCGCGGCGCGGCTTCTTTGAGCTTGTCTGGGTAGCAACGCTGGTTCTACCTCTACTTCTTTTTGCTCACTGGCTCTTAAGAAAAGAGAACCCTTTGCACGAGCGCATCTTTAGAATTTTAGCGGGAACTCAGGTTGCGCTCGTCTTCATCATCATGGCGTCGGCGCTGGGGCGCATGAGAGTTTACATGCAGGGCTACGGCCTGACAGAGCAACGTCTTTTCACGACTGCTTTCATGGCATGGCTCGCTCTGGTGTTCGCGTGGTTCGTGCTGACTGTGCTGCGCGGTCAGCGCGAGCGATTCGCGTGCGGCGCGCTCGTCGCGGCTTTCCTGATGGTGGCCGCTCTTAACTTCATTAACCCGGACGACCTTATTGTTCGCACAAATCTGAATCAGGCGAACGCCGTTGTCCTTTTCGACGTGAATTACGCAACGACGCTCAGCGCAGACGCAGTGCCCGCTCTTCTGAATGAAATGTCGCGCATGACGGACGACGAGCGTTGCGTTGTTGCGAACAGAGTGATGGCGCGACGCGAACGGTTTCAAGGCGGCGACTGGCGCACATGGAATTTGTCGCGTGCGAGGGCAAGTCGCATGATAGAAGCAAACGCTTCGGCGATAGAGTCGTGGACTTGTGCAAAGTGGCGAGATTCGTATGGGAGCGACTGACCGTTCTGAGCCGCGTTCGCGCTCTAGAGCAGTTTGCGAATCAATTTACCCTTGGTTTAGAGGCGTGCTATGCCCACCGCCACGAATTACATCGCAGATAGAACCGGCGGGCATAGCCCTCCTCTAAACGTAACGGGGTAAACACAAACGCAAACCGCTCTAGAGTGAATCGTATGGAACATTTCGACGTGGTGATTGTTGGCGCGGGGCTGGCGGGATTGCAATGCGCAAGACTTTTGGCGAAGGAAGGCGTGCGCGTCTGTTTGGCAGACCGCAAGCGCTCGCCTGCGGAATCCGTCCACACTACAGGCATCTTCGTGCGCCGCTCGCTTGAGGATTTCGATCTGCCGGAAGATTGTCTGGGACAAGCTGTGCGCCACGTCACGCTCTATTCGCCAGCGCGCCGTAGCTTGATGCTGGAAAGCACGCACGACGAATTTCGCATAGGGCGTATGGGGAAGCTCTACATGCGCTATCTGGACGAGTGTGTGGCGGATGGCGCGCGCTGGTTGCCGTACGTGCGTTACGCAGGGTGCGAGAGCGACCAGCTAGGCTCCATCGTTCGTTTCGAGTCGGGACAAAATTCGCTCAGCGTTTCGGCGCGCTACGTTGTTGGCGCAGACGGAGCGCGCTCCAGTGTGGCGCGCGATCTTTGCCTTGACCAGAATAGCGAGTGGATAGTCGGCGTCGAAGATGTTTTCAGGAATGTGCCGCTCGAAGGCGAGCCGCGATTTCATTGTTTTTTAGACCCTGGCCTCGCGCCGGGCTACCTGGCATGGATAGTTCAGGACGGTGAAGAGGTTCACGTTGGTGTGGGCGGGTACGCCGAACGCTTTTCGCCGCAAGCGGCGCTTGAAGAGTTTCGCATAGAAGCTGCCAGGTTTGTAGATTTAAGCAAGGGTGAACGAGTGGAGCGCAGAGGCGGGCGCATTCCTGTTGGCGGCATTTTGGAAAGAATAGCTAACGAGCGTGGATTACTTGTAGGCGATGCTGCGGGCGCCGTCTCTCCACTAACGGCGGGCGGTCTTGATCCTTGCCTGAGACTTTCCAGCTACGCAGCGCACACTATCATCGAATCTCTTTCGACCGAAAATCCGTCGTTGATGGGAAACTACAATGGCAATCTTTTTCGCTCGCGCTTTGTGTCGCGCATATGGATGCGGCGATTGATGTCTTGGATGGGAAGCGCTGCGATGATAGAGGCAGGTTGCGCCGTTGCGCGCTTGCCAATCTTCAAAAGCCTTGCATGGCACGTCTTCTTCGGTCGCGGCTCGTTCCCGGACATTGAGCAAAAAGTCGCGCCCGCACTCTCACCGCGCGTGACCACAGCAATCTAGAAAAGAAAGGCAAAAGTAAAAAGGTAAAAGGCAAAGGAAAGTAAAAAGGTAAAAGTAAAAAGGCAAAAGTGAAGGCACGCCTTGCAGGCGTGAATTATAAATTAAAAATGGTTTCCTCCTTACTTTTTCCTTTTACCTTTTTACTTTTGCCTTCTTTAACATATTCCTCACGTTTCCCATGAAAACCTGTTCCTGCTGCCGAGCCATCGCTTTAAGGGCGTATAATCGCGCCACAAACAAAAATCGAGGGGAAGCGCGTGGCGAAGTTGAGGGACAAGATAAAGACGGCGCTCGACGAGGGGCGCATGCTGATGCTCGGCTCGCAGATTCTGGTGGGCTTCCAGTACCGTTCCGTCTTTGAGTCCGGTTTCGAGAAACTTTCACACACTTCACAGGTTCTAAAAATGTGTGGCCTTGGGCTGATGTTAATTGCGACGGCGCTGCTGATGTGGCCTGGCGCGTATCACCGCATTGTCGCGGGCGGCGAAGACCACCCGGACGTTCACCAATTCATCACGCGTGTGATGTGTTTCGCGCTGCTGCCATTCGCGTTCGCATTCGGCATTGACGCTTACGTCGTAACGGACCTGATGTACGGCCACACGACCGGCATAGTCTTCGGTGCGTGCTTGACGACGACGGCGCTGCTCTTCTGGTACGGTATAGAGGAGTTGCGAAAGCGAAGGCGCGAGAGCAAGGAGGAAAGGATGAAGGCCAGGGACGAAGATGAAGATTCCGGCAAAACGAAACTTGAGGACAAGATTGACCACGTGCTCACGGAATGCAGGGTCGTGCTGCCGGGCGCGCAAGCGCTGATGGGATTCCAGTTCATATCGTTCCTTATGCAATCTTTCGAGAAGCTGCCGCAGTCATCGAAACTGGTGCACACCGTTAGCTTATGCTTCATGGCATTGAGCGTCATACTGTTGATGGCTCCTGCCGCATACCACCGCATAGTCGAAGAGGGCGAAGACACGGAGCACTTTCACCGCGTCGCCAGCAGCTTGCTGATCGCTGCAATGATCCCGCTCGCGCTCGGCATCAGCGGCGATTTCTTCATAGTCGTTCGCAAAGTCACGGAGTCAACCGTGGGCGCAATCGCAGCCAGCGCCGTAATGCTGCTCATCTTCTACGGCCTATGGTTCGGCTACACATCTTATAGAAGAACTCAGGAACAAGGCTCGCGTCAAAAGAGAAGGCGCGAGAGCAGAGAGCTTGCTAAAAGCAAAGGGTAAAAGGGAAAGAGGGTAAAAGGTGAAAAGGGTAAGGACTAGCTGCCTTCTCCTTTTTCCCTTTTCACCCTTTACCCTTTTCCCCTTCTTCTTTAGACTCTCTGCTCAATGACGGAACAAAAACGCAGGCGCGATCTCGTTCGTGAGTTTCTGGCCTACATACAGGTCGAGAGGGGACTCGCGGCAAACTCTCTGGAGAGTTACAGGCGAGACCTTGCGCGGCTCACCTCTTTCGCTGAATCTCAGGGGAAGCAGGCGGATGAATTGTCGCGCCCGGATTTGAGACATTGGATAGCCGCGTTGTCGCGCGAAGGGCTTGCTCCCTCTTCTGTCTCGCGTGCGGTGAGCGCGGCACGCGGCTTCTTTCGCTTCCTGATGCTGGACGGTCACATCAAAGAGCACCCGGCGGAAAATCTTGATACGCCGCAGCGCATGGCCTACTTGCCAAGATTCCTTACGGAAGACGAGATTAATCAATTACTTGATGCGCCAGATACTTCGACTGCCGAAGGATTGCGCGACCGCGCTATGCTTGAGTTGATGTATGCGACGGGCTTGCGCGTTTCCGAGATGATTTCTCTGCGCATGTCGGACGTGAACTTTGAATCCGGTCTAATCCTCTGTCGCGGGAAGGGGAGCAAAGAGCGGCGCGTTCCACTTGGCAAGAGCGCGATTCACTGGGTTGAGCAGTACAGGGGCGTGCGCGCGCGCATGGGACACGAAACCAGGCCACAGATTTTTTTGACGAGCATGGGAAAGCCTCTGACCAGACAAACGGCATGGTCAATCATAAAGCGATGCGCGGCGAGCGCAGGACTAAAAAAAATCTCGCCGCACACGTTGCGCCATAGCTTTGCCACGCATCTTTTGCAGCGCGGCGCAGACTCGCGCTCGGTTCAAGCTCTCCTGGGCCACAGCGACATCTCCACAACGCAAATCTACACCCACATCACTGACAATCAGTTGCGCTTGACTTACGACCGACACCATCCTCGCGCACGCATATTTCACAAGGATGAAGAGTAAAGGCTTCGCATGTTATTAACTCGCCGTAAATTTCTCTAACCTTCTCTTGCTCTCTGTGATGCTTCGGTGCATCCGCGATTAATTGTTAGCCCGATTTGATGCTATATTGATCGCCGCAAAATAAACTCCTCTTCGAACGAATAGTTTCCTCAAAGGAGCGCGCATGTATCAGCCGCAGCCAGCAGGCCCAGACCGGCAGGCAGTCATACGCAAGTATTCGTGTCTTGTAATCATTCTGGTCGTTCTGGTCGTCATAGTCTTCTCTATATTACTTCTGCGCTATCTGCGACGCCGCGTGTCTGCGCCGGAAGCCGGGCCAACTACAACGACAACTATGCCAGCGGGCGCGCGTCCAGGCAGCGTTCTACCGGGAGCGCCCGGCCCGTTGCCTGAATTGAGCAGCAAGCCGCAACCTGTAACAGGCAACTATCAAGGTTGCCCTGCGGAAGGCGATGGAGGCGACCCCGCGCTGAATCGTTTGAAGAATCGCGTTGACGAGGGCGCTTACTTTCCAGTTCAGTTCGATGCGTTCGTGCAAGTGCGTTGGCCCAAAACAATCGAGCGAAAAGCGCGTGACCGTTGGTCTTCCCCGGACGCAGCAGAGATTGCGCGCTACGAAGGCACGCCCGTCGCAATCGAAGGCTATCTAGCGGGCGCAAGAGAAGAGGGGCCGGAGTCGCCGAACTGTCATGGCGCTGACGACAATTTTAGGGACTTTCACGTCTGGCTAGTGAAAACGGCAGGCGACGACCGAAGCAATTCGATTGTAGTAGAAGTGACGCCACCTGTACGCGCTCATCACACGAACTGGCGCACAGATGTTTTGGGACAGATAGTAAAGAAGAAGCAGCGCGTGCGCATCAGCGGCTGGATGATGCTAGACCCGGAGCACCCGGATCAGGTCGGCAAGACGCGCGGATCAATCTGGGAAATTCATCCAATCATGAAAATAGAGGTGAACCAAAACGGTAACTGGGTTGATCTTGACAGCCTGCGTTGAGAACGTGCATCAGGAGCGCGACGAGAGTGTGCAGCTCATCACAGGCGATGAAAAGTCAGTCAGCCGTCTTTAGACGGCGACGGCATAAAGCGAGAGCCCGTCAGGGCTGGGTCATCGTACCAGAAACGAAGAACGAGCTATCGAAGATAGCGACAGCCGGTTATTAATCAAACCTCTGTCGCCCGCTAACGCGGGCTAAAAACGCACGCTCGAAGTTGAAGTATTCAAGTTTTGAAATCGGAGTGAAGAGTATGTCAACACCGCAGCCGCCGCCACCCACGAAAATGCGCAAGGCCATTCAAATTCGTGTCACACTCTGGATAGAAGGCGAAGACGAGCCAGCGCACAACTTTGCTGCCTCAACCATACAGGCGGTCAGAGAGATAATCGCCGCCGGGAGCAGCAGCCATCCTGAATTGAAAGTCACCGTGAAGAAAGTATCAGAGGCAGGCAGCTAGGAAAGTTAAAAGTAAAAAGGTAAAAGGCAAAAGTGAGGCTGAAACCACTTCTTCAGATTTGTAGAAAGAGTAATAGCATTGATCTCATCCTTATTCCTTTTACCTTTTGCCTTTTTACTTTTGCCTTCTTATCTCATCCTTGGCATCGAATTAGCATTACACATTAAAGCCCCTGTTTTCTGTAGTATTTGCTTACAGAAACACGCTAACACTGCCGGGTATCTGTACTACTTGGCAACTCTGTGCGTGCGCGCTTTAGCACACGTTTTGAAAGGAGAAATCTTTA
>MNJR01000019.1:0-9881 GCA_001920415.1 Acidobacteria bacterium 13_1_20CM_3_53_8
AGGCTGGATTTCAATTCAGTTGGGCAAGCCTGTCAAATGGATTGAGACGCGGCGCGAAAACATTCAGGCCACGATTCACGGCAGAGGTCAGGTCGGAGAGATTGAGATTGGTTGCAAGATGGACGGGACGATCACAGGCTTGCGCTACAACGTCACAGCAGATTTAGGAGCATATCATCAACTGCTCACGCCAGCTATCCCTACGCTCACGGGGTTAATGCTTTCGGGCAGTTATAAAATTCCAGCGATACAGATAAACATCACGGGCGTTTTCACTAACAAGATGGCTACGGACGCGTACAGGGGCGCTGGCCGCCCCGAAGCGACTTACGTTGTAGAGCGCGCGATGGATTTGGTTGCGGCAGAACTTGGTATTGATCCGGCTGAAGTGCGTAGAAGAAATTTTCCAACGCCGGAAGAGTTTCCCTTTCATACTGCGACTGGTCTTTTCTACGACAGCGGAAACTACGAAGCGGCTCTTGATAAAGCGCAGGGGATGATTAACTACGCTGAGCTTCGTGAAGAGCAACGGCGTGCGCGTGATGAAGGGCGCATCTTCGGCATAGGCGTTTCCACTTACGTTGAAATCTGCGCGCTTGGCCCATCGCAGGCTATGCCTGCGGGCGGTTGGGAGAGCGCGACCGTTCGCATAGAGCCTACAGGCAAAGTCACAATCCTGACGGGCGCAAGCCCACATGGTCAGGGTCAGGAAACATCATTCGCGCAGATTGCTGCGGACGAACTCGGCGTTGATTTAAACGACGTGACTGTCATCCACGGCGACACTTCAATCGTGCAGTACGGCATAGGCACGTTCGGAAGCCGCGCAACTGCCGTCGGCGGCACAGCCGTCTTTATAGCAATCGAGAAGCTGAAAGAGAAAGCTAACAAGATAGCTGCGCACATGCTAGGCGCGGACGCAACGAATCTAGCTTTCACGGAAGGCCGCTTCTCTTTGCAGAAGGCGCAGGCGGCGGCAGTAGCCGAAGAAGTGCCTGAGCCTGTGCTGCCAGCAGGTCAAGCTCCTGCTGCGGCGTTGCCTGAACCCGAAACGGACAGCAAGAGTCTTACGCTTCAAGACATAGCTTTAGCCGCTCATCTTGCTAAAGACCTTCCGCCAGACATGGAGCCGGGACTTTCTGCGACCTACTTCTTCGAGCCTAAGAATTTCACTTTTCCCTTTGGCACGCACATAGTCGTCTGCGAGATTGACCGCGACACGGGCGAGATTGAACTCAAGCGCTACGTAGCCGTTGACGATTGCGGCAAGGTCATCAACCCTATGCTTGTCGAGGGACAGGTTCACGGCGGCATAGTGCAATCAATCGGGCAGGCGCTCTATGAAGAGATTGTCTATGACGAGTCAGGGCAACTCATCACAGGAACGCTCATGGATTATGCAGTGCCGAGGGCTTCAAAGATTCCGCATCTTGAGCTTGATCGCACAGAGACGCCCTCGCCCGTCAACCCGCTAGGCGTCAAAGGTGTAGGCGAGGCCGGAACAATCGGCGCTACTCCCGCAATCGTCGGCGCAGTCGTTGACGCGCTCTCGCCCTTCGGCGTCCGACATCTGGATATGCCGATTAAGCCGGAAACGGTCTGGCGAATTATCAAGACGTAAGTTGGTCGGATGTTTGAACGGGGTCGTCAGATGGCGGATGGCGATCTACATCTACATCGGCAGAGCGAATATCCAGAATTGCCTCACGGTTGAATTTCAGTAATTCGACCGTAGCCTTGCCGATAACTGTTTGAGGAATGACGCGCAGACCATCGGCTGACCAGATGAAGTGATCTGACCATTTGTGTTGACGCGGATTGAAGAGAGGGACGCTTTGTTCCGTCTCTGGATCAACAGCGATCTGCTTATTTGATTTGCGGCGATTGCAATGGAAACAGGCTAGAGCCAAATTCTCAAGCCTATTGTCGCCGCCTTCAGCCAGTGGGATGATGTGGTCAATGGTGAAACGAACGTATTGCCAGCGTTCATTGGTATGGCAGTATTCACACAGGTATTTGGCGCGCTGGCGTACTTGTTCTTGAACGGTAGCAGGCAGTTTACGCGGCACTGACTTCCTCGTTGCGTGTGAGCCGATTGATGTAGCTCAGGAAGTCGTCCATCTCTTCGTACCATTGTAGCTCCCGTTCTTCGTCCGGCGTCAGGTTTGACGCTCGCTGTTTAAGTAAGAGCGTTTCAATTCGTTCCTGTACAGCCCTTGAAGCACGAAAGACTAGGACTCCCTGTTCAAGCTCAAGCGCAATTGCCCCTTCGCGCGGCAGAGAGGCGGGTAGGTCGCGCAACGTTGACATAGATTGGTTCAGTGGCTTAACCATGAGAACCTCCGCGATCCCGGCAGTGTTTGTATAATACTACATTGAGCGTTGAATTCCGCAGAGCGGTTTACCGGTCAAACAGATGAAACGACGATGGCGGCGTAAAGTTTCTAATCATTGATGCAGGCTGAAAGGATTTAGCCTTCTTTGAGGAGAAAGATATGATACCTACACAATTTGATTATATTGCTCCTGCGACGCTTGATGAAGCGATACAGTTGCTGGCGGATAACGCGTATGATGCCAAGTTGCTGGCGGGTGGGCACAGTCTTATACCTGCTATGAAACTTAGATTGGCTCAGCCCGCCATGCTCATTGATATTGGGCGCATCAAAGACTTGGCGTACATACGCGAAGAGGGCGGGCAGATTCTCATTGGCGCAATGACGACGCATTACCAGCTTGAATCTTCGGAAAGGCTTAAAGAGATTTGTCCTCTGCTTCCCGAAACCGCAGGGCACATAGGCGACGCGCAGGTGCGCAACAAAGGAACAATCGGAGGAAGTCTGGCGCACTCAGACCCTGCGGCTGATTGGCCTGCGACTGTTATTGCACTAAACGGGGAGATCGTTGCGACGGGCAAAAATGGCGAGCGCACAATCAAGGCTGACGACTTCTTTGTTGACATGCTGACCACTGCCCTTGAGCCTGTAGAGATTTTAAGAGAGATTCGCGTGCCGCTTGTGCAGGGGCGCGCCGGGCAGGCTTATACAAAAGTTCCGCACCCTGCGTCTGGCTTCGCGGTCGTCGGCGTAGCCGTTAATCTCTCGCTCGGCGCGGACGACGTTTGCCAGTCCGCAAGCGTAGGCATCACTGGCGCAGCCGTGAAAGCTTATCGAGCGCGCGGCGTCGAAAATGCTTTGAATGGAAACAGGATTGACGAGGCGTTGGCCCAAACGGCTTCGGCACACGCAGCGGACGGAGTTGATCTAAACGGCGACCTTTACGCTTCTGCGGATTATCGTCGCCATCTTGTAGAGGTTTACACGCGCCGCGCAATCCTGAAAGCGTTCGCGCAAGCGAAATGATTCTTCTAGCATGAAGCTGACAGGGACACAGGAATTGCGCGCTTCAAGGGAGCGCGTGTGGCAGGCTTTGATTGATCCGTCTGTGTTGCAGCGATGCATTCCGGGCTGTGAAAAGTTAGAGCAGACGGGCGAGAACAGTTACGCCATGACTTTGCGCGCGGGCGTAGGCTCAATCAAAGGGCTTTTCAAGGGGAGCGTGCGGCTGGAAGATATGCGACAGCCCGAACACTTCCGCATGGTTGTTGACGGCAAAGGCCAGCCGGGATTTTTGAAGGGCACGGGCGAGCTTGATCTCGCAGAAAATGCTGGCGTGACCATAATCAAGTACGCTGGCGATGTTCAAGTTGGTGGGACAATCGCAAGTGTAGGCCAGCGCATGATCGAAGGCGCTGCGAAGATGATGCTCGCGCAGTTCTTCACAGCGCTTGAGGCAGAGGCGCAAGTTGAAGCTGGAGAACCGCCACCAAAACACGGATTTTTTCGGACAGCCCTGAGATGGTTCTCAGGGTGGCTACGCAGAATTTTCAAAGGACGCGCGAAAGTCTCAAGATAAATCAAAACATATGAGATTGGCACGGCAGAGAGAAACGATCCACGAAGCCACACGAAGTCATACGAAAAAACTCAAACCCTTTCGTGTTGTTTCGTGTAACTTCGTGGATAATGCTTTTTCATTTATCCCAATATTGTAAATTTCGATTCGGATCACCTGCTTCTCTTCCAAAAGACTCTTCTTCATGAATCTTTTTAAAATCAAGCGCCCCGTTCTACGCTGGAAGCTTGCCGTCTTTGCGGCTCTGGCCGTGACGGTTCTGGCGATTGACCCGCAGGTTGATTTATGGCGCATGCGCGGGCACGAATGGAACGGCGCATACGCTTACACGGACACGGACGAAGTGGCTTACGCCGCCTACTTCAAAGCGCTCTCGATGAGTCGCCCGCGCCGCAACGATCCCTACACGGGGCGCGACGATCAACCGGGCGCGCCGCAGCCCGAATCTCTTTTCTCGATTCAATTCCTTCCGGCTTACATCATTGCTCTACCTGCGCGGGTGCTTGGGTTATCAACATCAACGACCTTCATTTTGCTGATGCCGATAGCTGCAATAGCCGCGACCTTTGCGCTCTTCTGGCTGTTTGAGATTCTTATAGAAGACGATAGGAAATCTGCTGTTGGCGCGCTGGCCGTGCTGTGTCTTGGAACTTTAGTCGCAGGTCACGGCGCTGGAAGAATGGTCTTTGGCGGTGGAGCCGCGTACATTTATCTTCCTTTCCTTAGACGTTATCTTCCGGCGGTCTCTTTCCCTTTCTACTTTATCTACTGCGCGCTCATCTGGCGAATGATGACGCAGGACGACAGACGCGCTGCTATCAAGAATGCTGTTGTCGCAGGACTATTTTTCGCAACGCTCGTCTATTCCTATTTCTATTTCTGGACGGCTGCGATTGCATGGACGGCGCTCCTTGTTGCTTTCTGGATTGTTGCGCATCCATCCAAATGGAAATCTTTAACTGCGCCCCTTGGAATTCTTTCCGCATTGGCCGCTGCTGCGCTCGCACCCTATTTCCTGCTTCTCTCGCGGCGCGCCGTGACGATGGACACAGTGCAGGCGCTATCGCTTTCGCACGCGCCCGATTTGATGCGGCTGCCCACGCTGGTCGGCATAGCAACTTTCGTAGCTCTCTCGACAGCCGTCTGGCACGGGCGCGTTAAATGGCGAGAACCGCGCGCGCTCTTCGCCGCATCATTCACGCTGCTTCCCGTTGTAGTCTTCAACCAGCAGATCATCACTGGCCGTTCGCTTCAACCGATTCACTACGAGCAGTTCATTGCGAACTACGTCGTGCTGGTCGGCGTCGTCCTAACCGCTGCACTTTTATTTAACTCACGCGAGCAGGGTTCGCGCCGCGCGTCAAATATCATTCTGACTTTTATCGCCACCGTCTGTTTCGGCTGGGGATTATTCGAGACAGTCGCATCCGTAAAAGTTTTCCGAGATTTCAACGTGCTGCGCGATCAAGCAATGCCT
Organism: Acidobacteria bacterium 13_1_20CM_3_53_8; assembly: GCA_001920415.1. Taxonomy (GTDB): domain Bacteria; phylum Acidobacteriota; class Blastocatellia; order Pyrinomonadales; family Pyrinomonadaceae; genus 3-1-20CM-3-53-8. Next base: position 5,393 of record MNJR01000019.1, read on the forward strand.
GTCATGAAACGGCTCGCTGAACTGAGCCGCGAGCAGGCGGCGCAACCTGAAGGCGAGCGCGGCGTTGTGCTTTCGACAGATTTGAAGCAGGTTGAAGATTCGCCTTCGGTCGCGCCGCAGGCCGTTCTGTGGGCGCGCCACATGCACGTCTTCAGCGGCGTCACGCTTGAAGAGAACAAGCAGCGCTTTTTCGAGTATCTTTATTACACGGACGTTGACGAAGAGGATTTCAACGCGGCTCTGGAAGAGAGGGATTTTGAATATTTTCTGGCCGTCTTCGGCTGGGAACGCACAAACCCGAATCTCGCCGTCAACCTCAGACCAATAACGGATGAAGAGATTAGAACGGAAGAACGAAACTACGCAAACTTCATAGAAACTTTCGACCGCGAGCGTGCGAGCAGCCCGCTTCTCTCCTTCATCATCACGCCTACGGATGATGAACCTGATTTCGACAATCTGGACGAGTGGTACGAACGCGACGCTGGCGAGCATATTGGCAACTTCACGCTCTACCGCGTCCATCTTCGCCCCGAAGAAGAAGAACGAGAAGAAGAAGACGATGATGAGCCTGCTGCACAGCCACCGGGGCAGATTCATTAATTAGCACCAGTTTGAGATGAAGAGAGGTCAGTACCGCCTGCGGTAGCGGGCGGGTAGTAATTTGAGATGGCAAACAGGTCACACAGCAACAACAACCCGCCCGCTACCGCAGGCGGTACTGACTGCATGACTCAACGCCCTCTCTTCCATTGCAACTTGGTATTAGAACCCACACTCGTTATATCAACCTCATCTTGCATTAACTCTTCCTAAACCTATCTCTCAATTATTTCGTACAAGGGTGCGAGCACATCTCTTGCCGCTCTTTAATCCCATGCGAAGCTTTTATTCATTTTACGCCGACGCTCTACGCATTGCGCTTCAATCAATCTTCGCGCACAAGCTTCGCGCGTTCCTGACTCTAATTGGAATAATCATAGGCGTCGCATCCGTCGTGGTCGTCGGCGCTTCCATCAACGGACTAAACTCTTACGTTCTTGATACTGTAGGCAAAATCCTCGGCGCGAACCATTTCATGATCGCGCGTATGGCTCATGAGGGCGAGTTATCCGAGGAAGAGAGGGAGCGTATGAACCGTCGCAACAAGAAGCTAGAGTGGGAGGATTACGAGTGGGTCAGAGAGCATTGCCGCTCGTGCCAGGAGATTGGCGCAGAGGTTGACCGCCAGATTGATATTAACCACGAGGGCAGGAAGCTCTACGGCACGGCGCTCATGGGCGTCACCGCCAACATGATTGATATAGAAGACCAGAACATTTCGTCGGGGCGCTTCATCTCGAACGATGATGTTGTTCGCGCCGACAACATCATCGTAATTGGCACTGACCTCGCCGACAAGTTTTTCCCAAACGTTGATCCTGTTGACCGCGTAATCAGGATTGGTGACATGCCCATGCGAATCGTTGGCGTGGAACAGCAGCGCGGCTCCGCGTTCGGCCAGTCAATGGACAATATAGCGTACATTCCCATCACAACTTTTCGCCAGATGTACGGCCAGCACCAGGGCTTGCAGATACACGGCAAGTCTGCTAGCGATGAAACGTTCCAGGCTGCGATTGAGGATGCGCGCGTGGCGCTTCGCGTACATCACAAATTGAAAGGCAATGATGAAGACGACTTCGGATTGGTGAACGTGGGCGACCTGCACAACGAGATTGATAAGTTCTTTGGAAGCATCGCTCTCGTAGTCATCCCAATAACTATCATCTCGCTCGTCGTCGGCGGTATCGTCGTGATGAACATCATGCTGGTTTCCGTTACCGAGCGAACTTTCGAGATAGGCTTGCGCAAAGCCATAGGCGCAACGAAAAAGCAGATATTGATGCAATTCCTAATCGAATCGTCAATCCTTTGCGCTCTAGGCGGGCTGCTGGGTTTGTTGCTGGCCTCTGCTATATCGTGGCTAATACGCGCGGCCACGCCCATGCCAATGACAATCACTATCACTTACATGATCCTCTCCGTAATTTTTTCGGGCGGCATAGGGATGATTGCCGGAGTGTATCCCGCGTTCAAGGCGTCGCGGCTCGATCCCATCATCGCGCTGACTAGAAGTTAGTAGCTGTTTAGAGTTCAGCCTTTAGGCTGTTTTTAAACACGCTAAAGCGTGAACTCTAAACAGGAATCACAATAATGAAGCTCTTAAGACTCCCAAATTTCATCCCGCGCGAGACTCTTGCGATGGCGCTCGATAGCGTACGCGCGCACAAGTTCCGCAGCTTCCTGACAGTTCTGGGCATAGTCATAGGCGTGATGACGGCTATAACAATTGCGTCAATCCTCACGGGCTTAAGGATGAACATAGTTCACATTGTAGAAGAATACGGCACGAACAACATCTACGCTTTTCACCTTTCTACTGGGCCGCAAATCGGCGGCAATCAGGAGGAGGAAGAGCGCACGCGAAAGCCTTTGAAGCAGGAGGACGCAGACGCTATACGCGAGCAGGCACAGGCGGTCGAAGACGTTGCGACAGTCCTGTTCGTCGCTTGGTGGGACAGCACGATTACTTATCAGGGACGAAACTACCGGCGCTCGAACATGCAGGGCGTTTCGGCTAACTATGCACGGACGACGAATCTGGTTTTGCAGGAGGGGCGATTCATCAGCGACGTTGACGACCAGATGCGCCGCAACGTTATGGTCATTGGCGTCAACGTCGCCGAAGCTCTCTTCCCGCACGACGAGCACATCGTTGGAACTCAGGTGAAATTGGGCGGCAAGCCTTTCGAGATTATAGGCGTGCTTGAGAAACGCAAGAGCAATTTCTTTGGCGAGAACGATGAAGATAACGCTGTATTCATTCCTGTTCGCACCGCGCACAAAATCTCGCCGGGCAGCGAGTACATGCTCTTCGTCATACGCGCGCGCGAAGGCCAACGCATGGCCGCTCTGGATCAGATTGAAGACATATTGCGCAGACGACGCGCAGTAAAATTCAATGAGCCAAACAATTTCGATCTGACCACGTCGGACAGGATGATACAACAGTTCGACAGCATCACAGCGATGATCGGCGTCATCGCTATAGCGATTTCAAGTTTAGGACTTCTAGTCGGCGGCATAGGTGTCATGAACATCATGCTTGTTAGTGTGACCGAGCGCACGCAGGAGATAGGCATACGCAAGGCCATAGGAGCGCGCCGCCGCGACATCGTCAACCAGTTTCTTTTTGAAGCAATGACGCTCACCTTTCTTGGCGGCGCGCTCGGCGTGCTGCTCTCCATCGGCGCGAGCCAGATAATCATGCTTCTTATCCCTGCGCTTCCAGCCTCAATCCCGCTCTGGGCAGTTGCGAGCGGTCTCACCGTGTCCATAGCAGTCGGCCTCATCTTCGGCGTCTGGCCTGCGCGTAAAGCTTCGCGCTTAGACCCGATTGAGTGTTTGAGGTACGAGTAGGTCAACTACCGCGCCCTAAAGGGTCGCGGCTTGTGTCTGTCCCGCGACGACACTTTGGGGCGGTTGACAAACTTCTAAAGCACAGAAGTAACGCCCCGTAGCTAAGAGGTCATGCCTCATAGCTACACTACGCGCACCGTTCAAATCCGCGTTGATGCGGAGTCCACAGTGAGCGCAGTTGAAATTAGATTGAGTGGAACGCGAACCAATATGCAAGCAACGCGAACACCCTTTGGAAGTAAAAGCCGGATTGACCGTCGCGACTTCGACGCCTGCGGCAGCCGCTTTGTATTCGACGAAGCGGCGGAGTTGAGCGAAAGACCAACCGTGCAGATGTTTGGTCATAAACGCTCGCGCGCGTCCGCGAATGCCCGTCAAGTCCTCCAAGACAATACGTTGTCCGTTGGCAAGAGCTTGCGCGACGATGCTCTTGCTGATGCAATGGTTCGCGTCTGCAACGAATCTATTCTCACGTCCAGAGACACGCCGCAGCACACGCTTGGCGGTGCGACTGCCGTTGGCTTGGAGGCTAGACCTTGTAGCTTGAAACGCTCGCTTCTTGTGGCGAATGAACTTCGCCGTGTGGAAAGCGTTGTCAGAGGTGACGGCAACACGCTTCACTCCCAAGTCAACACCCAAGCTCCCCGAAGGCTCGGAAACTTCAGGCGCGTCCGTGTTGACCGCAATGTGCAGATAGAACTCGCCGTCTCTGAATATCATGTCGGCGCTGCCGATTTTCCACGTCCGCAACTTCTCACGCATCGCCGCAGACATCTGCAATTCGCCCGACACTTTCCCTTTGGGGCAGATAGTCAATCCGGCTTCGCGGAAGTCTCGCGTGAAGGTGAGCGTGCGCGAGTCATAGCGCACGGACGAAAGCTGTTTGAACTTATGTTGTTTGTTGCGCTCGCGGGTGAATGCTTCGGAGACCTTGGCTATTGCGTTGACGACGTGCTGCGATGGCAGGTTGGTCTGCTCACGTATTTGATTGTAGGTCGCATGGTGCAAGTCATAACGGCGGGGGCGG
>MNJR01000019.1:9912-42031 GCA_001920415.1 Acidobacteria bacterium 13_1_20CM_3_53_8
TGTGAGGCGTAACGACAAGCTTTGCTTTCACCGATTGCTGAAGCTTTTCCATGCGCTTATTGTATCGCAGTTGGGCGCATGTTCAACCTTGAATCCTGAAATTGTAGGGCGCTTCCTCCCCGCCATAAATGGCAGGGTCTCCGCGCCGTTACCGGGAGTTGCCCGATGAAAGTAAAGCCCACGAGAGTGGGCGACAGAATAAAGCCCAGCACGTCAGTGCTGGGTTAGCGTAGCAATAAAAATTATCAAACCCCGCGCAAGCGGGCGACAGATGTTTGATTAATAATGCTCTGTCGCCCGCTAAAGCGGGCTTGATTATCTTTTTGGCAACTCTAACCCAGCACTGACGTGCTGGGCTTTATTCTGTCGCCGTCTTCGACGGCTTAGGAAACTTTATTGAGTGAAAAGATTTTTCGGCGTATGCTATCGCCATGGCTCATCCATTGCAGGACTTTGACGGACAGGTGATTGACGTTGAGCCGCCAAGACAATTTCGCTGGCGGCGCTGGTTCATTCTTGCCATCATCCTCTCAATCGTCTTCGCCTCGTTCCGATTCTTCTCCATATATCTTTCCGCGCTGTGGTTCGGCTCCTTAGGCTACTCTTCCGTCTACTGGTACATGTTCAGGCTGAAGCTGGGACTGTTCGCAGCGTTCGCTGTGCTGACGTTCCTTATCTTGCGCGGCGCGTTCTGGTTGATTGAGCGCACGTTCTCGACCTCTGCGCTCGAACGGCGCACAATTCTTCTGAATAATCAGCCAGTCTCAATCTCTCCAGCACGCGTTGTTGGCCCAATCGCGTGGGTCGTTTCCATAATAGCAGCGCTCTTTGCAGGCTCTGCCATGCGCGATAGTTGGCGACGCTTCGCGCTCTATTTCAATCAGGCACAGACAAGCCTCCCCGATCCTATCTTTCATAAGCCGCTAGGGTTTTATCTCTTCAACTTGCCCGTTTATCAATTGCTGAGCGGCTGGCTGGTCTCCTTAGCTTTCATCATCCTTGGCGCTACGATTCTTTTAGCTCTGCTCTCGCTGCCGCAGAAACAGCGCGTGGCTGCCACTCAGGCTTCGCGTCGAACGAGCGTCGCGGCGGTTTCGATTGCGCTCGCCGTGTGGCTGCTACTTCTGGCGTGGCGTTTTTATCTCTCGCGCTTCCCTTACCTCTGGGAAGACCATCAGACTTTCACGGGCGCGAGCTATACGGAAGCTAACTATCTTCTTCCAGGCCTCTTTCTAGTAGCAATTGCACTGGCCGTAGCCGCGCTCATTTCGCTTCTTAACGCTTTTGCTCAGAAAAGACTGCGACTTCTAATCGTCGCAGCCGCTCTTCCGATTCTCGTTTACATCGTCGCAGGCGTGATAGTCCCCGCTTACGTGACCAGTTTTGTGGTTAAGCCCAACGAGCTTGCGCGCGAAACGCCGTACATACAGGAAAACATCACCGCCACGCGAAGGGCTTTCAATATAGAGAACATAGAGCAGCGCGAGTTCACGCCCGACACAGGCAACGCCGCGCTCGATCTTGAGCACAACCGCGCGACGCTAGACAACATTCGCCTCTGGGATTGGCGTGCGCTTCAGGACACGCTGCGTCAGATTCAAGAGATACGAACCTACTACGATTTCCCGGACGTTGACGTTGATCGCTACACGGTCGGCGGGCAGAAGCGACAGATGATGTTAGCGCCGCGCGAGATTGACCAGAGCAAGCTGCCGGAACAATCGCGCAATTGGATAAACGAGCGGCTCATATACACGCACGGCTACGGCGTGACTATGAACACTGCGAACGGCTTCACGCCAGAAGGCATGCCGCAGTTCGTTCTGTCGAACATGCCCATTGAAGCGAGCGCGGCTGAGATTAAAGTCACGCGGCCTGAAATCTATTTTGGGGAAAAGACCAGCGAGACCGTTTACGTCAAGACGCGCGAGAACGAGTTTGATTTTCCGCAGGGCGAGGCGAACAACTACACGACTTATCAGGGAACGGGCGGCATACAGATTGGCAGCGGGCTTCGCCGATTCTTGCTCGCGTGGGCGCTGGGCGATTTTAAGAATCTTACTTTCTCAGACCGCATCACGCCGGAAAGCCGCGCGCTTCTCAACCGCAACATATACGAACGTGTGCAAGCAATCGCGCCGTTCCTTTATTACGACAGCGATCCTTACATCACTGTCTCTGATGACGGGAAACTTTATTGGATAATTGACGCCTTTACGGAATCTTCGACCTATCCTTACTCGCGCCACTACAAGGCTGGCGATGAGTCTGTCAACTACATACGCAACAGTTGCAAGGCTGTCATTGACGCTTACAACGGGACGACCACGTTCTACATCTTCGACTCGCAAGACCCTCTGATTAATTCCTATAAAAATAGTTTCCCAGCACTCTTCCACGACGCGAGCGAGATGCCCGCAGACTTGCGCGCTCACGTGCGTTACCCCGAAACTCTGATTAAGACGCAGGGCGATGTCTTCAGCCTCTACCACACGCAGAACACCAAAGTATTTTTTCAACGCGAAGATGTTTGGAGCATAGCGACTCAGGTTTCCTTGAACAATCAGGGTCAACATCAGACTGAAATGGTCGAGCCTTATTACGTGCTGATGCAATTGCCGGGCGAGGCTATATCCAACGAGTTCGTTTCTATACTGCCGTTCACTCCTGCGAATCGCCCGAACATGATTGGCTGGCTCGCAGGGCGCTGTGACGGCGAGCATTACGGGTCGCTTCTTATCTACAACTTCCCGAAATCGAAACTTGTAGAAGGCCCCATACAAATAGAGGCGCGCATAGACCAGAACGCGCAGCTCTCCGGGCAGTTCACGCTCTGGAACCAGCAAGGCTCGCGCGTGCGTCGCGGAAATCTTCTGGTAGTTCCCATCGGCCATTCACTTCTCTATGTAGAACCTGTCTATCTTCAGGCTGAGCGCAGCCCCATGCCTGAATTGCGACTCGTGGTCGTTGCAACGCAGGACAATCTTGCCTACGGCCCGACCTTCGCAGACGCTATGGCTAGCCTCTTAGGCGCAGACGCCGCAAGACAATTGGCTCAAGGCGCGCAGCAACAACAAGGTCAGACTAAACCTCAGCAGCAGGAGAACGCAGAGGCCGCCGCGCCGCAACCATCGCCTCCGCCTGCCAACACGCAACAGTTGATTGATCGCGCCATACAGGAGTTCGACGAGTACCAGCGATTGACCGCACAGGGTAAGCTTGGCGAAGCCGGACAAAAGCTGGAGCAACACAGGCGAACGCTCGAAGAACTGAAGAAAGCAAGCGGAAGGCCATAAGAAAGAACAGTTTTCAGTTTTTAGTTTTCAGTTTTCAGAAATGAAGCGGAAAGCTTTTTACTGAAAACTGAAAACTAAAAACTGAAAACTGTTTTATGAGTCGAGTGCTAATCGTCGAAGATAACGAAGAACGTTGCGCGTGGTTCCACGAGAAGTTCGAGGCGGCAGAGCGCGACGTGACGTGCGACGTGCGCGAGGCCATAGAGTGGCTGGCCGAGCGTGACTATTCCGTAATCATGCTAGACCACGACCTCGCCGACGAGCACTACTATTCTGACGAACCTGACGACGAGCGCACGGGCTACGCCGTAGCCGCATGGCTCGCCGCACACCCTGACCGCCAGCGCGACGCCACCATCATCATACACTCGCTCAACTTCGCAGGCTCGCGCCGCATGCTAGACACCTTACGCGACGCAGGCCGCGACGCCGAGTACGTTCCATTCCATTATTTGCAATCGGGATTGAGGATGTAAGAAAGCTCAGATTAAAGGATTGTCGAAGTCTCGACGAGCACGCCGAGACTTCGACAATCCATGTGTAGCAGTAGCTAGTCTAGATAGCGCTCCGAGACTTGGCGAACGCCAGCTTAAATAGGCTACGGTGTATGCGGGGCTAAAGCGAACGCTGTCGGTAAGCCGGATGCGTTCAGTCCCGAGAGTTGGCTCCAGCCGTCAGTCGCCAATGCATAGACGCTCAGATTCATGGCAAAGGCGGCCTTCGTGCAATCAGGAGAACCGGGAGGCTTGTTCTCTGTGAGGAGCGTGTGAACCGAGACGTTCTTGGAATAGACGCTTGAGGGGTCGCGCGTGAAGCCGTCTACTGGACTGCTCGCCACCGTCTGGTTTCCACTGGTCGCGGCGCTCGCTGAACTCACATAATTCGATGCCCCTCGGTAAATCGTAAAGCCGAAGGTTGCGAAGTTATGCGGATGAGCCGCTTTGAACTCAAGATGCACGTCATTATTGTGATCGAAGGCGGGGTTGTATTCGATAAACCCGCAATTGGCGTCCACCGTCAAGTGGCCTGCCGACGCGTCGCTTATCTGGTGAATCTCGGCTGTGCATGGGTTGTTGTCCACACGCAGCACCATCTGGAAACCGATTACATTGTGTGGGGGTGAACTATCTCTAATCAGGTAGTGCTCGCCGGGCACTGCGGTGGCAACGGTCTGTGTACCGAATGGCGCGTCAGTCGTCGCAACTTTGAGCGCCACCCCGGCAGCCGTCAGGTCAACAAGCTGCGGAGCACCGCCGACGATTCTGAACAACTCAAGCTTCAAACGGTATTTACCGGCTGCTAGAGCAGCATCTCCTCCTTCCAGCAAATGTGAGAGGAAGTGGGCGCTGGATAAGTCCTCGTGTGCGTCAATCGCAGACCAATCAATGCCCGGAGACGGTGGGTCAATAGGCTGAATCTTGAAAAGGTCCTGGCCGGGGAATTCTGGCACAGGCCCCAGAGGATAGGCTGGGAAGCTCAAGTTACCGCCAGAGTCTATCACTGAATAGTGTCTGACGACCGTCGCCCCAATTGAATGCCAGCTATCAGAGACGGGTGTTGTGCCGTTGCTTTGAGTGAGACGCATGTATGACCAGCGGTAATGCGTAATGCCTGCGGCTATTAACGCTGCTCGGCTAAACCAGACGCGCGGCTCCAGAATTCCGCCGAAGGGACGAGGTGGGTCATCAGTCGTCAGTCCGGCTAATGGATCAATAGCAGGATTTGCGCCGCTGTAATCTCTTATCTCGTGCATGCTGACAACATCGCCGACGGACAGAACTGCCACCTGCATCCCCGTCAGGTCAGGTTCACCCCCGCAGGGTATTGCTCGCGGGTCTGTCACGTGGATTGTGACCTCGCTGCCGCACGCATAATCCCAGTAGGTGTGACATGGGATTGACGGCTTGTAAACTGGAGTCCACACGCCGCCGATTGAATACTCCACCCAGAAGTAGAGATCTGGCTGATCGTAGCAGCAGGCATACCAGATCGTTGTATCGAAGCGCCCTTGCGCGTCCGTCTCCAACACGTCCAGTTCATCACACCTGTACCACCACCAGAGCCAATCCCAGTAGCATAAATACGGGCGTAGTAGTTGAACGTTATCCACCAGCGCCTGCCTGACGAGGTTTGTTGACGAAGACATCAGCGCGGCTCTGGTCTCCAATTTCATAGGCGAGGACATCATCTGTTGACTGCGTGTGCCGGTTTGTAGGCTGCTCATTTCACGAGGTGGTAAAGGTTGCGGGTTCAACGCTACGGCGTCGAAACGTGAGGCCATCTCGCTTATTGCGCCTATCTGCAAGCGTCCCGGTCTGCCAGGAGGTTCAGGTTGTGGGTTCAAGGCTACGGCGTCGAGACGTGATGCTATGCCTCCTGCTGCGCTCGACAGTCGCGCCCGATTCATCCTGGCTATATTCTCCGGCGAGGGATCAACTACGCGCGTGTCATACTTGAAGGGAGGAGGGTCTGGAAGCGGTATAGGGAAGCGAACGGGCTGCTCTACGAGGTAGATCAAATCATCACGCAAGCGGTAGACGAGATCATCCGGCAATCGCCAGATGATGATTGGCAAAGGGTCCACTTCGCAGATGTGCACGCGAGCGTGACAGATGGGCAACTCTGTTGTCGTGCCGCCAATCGTAATAGGTCTTACCACCCGACCTCGCACACGACACTTGCACAATAGCCAGCATTTCCAGTAGTTCTCCGGGATGCCCAGAATCTCCTGAACACTCGCTTCGCGGTTGAATTTCCAGAAGGGTTCGTAAGCGTTCAAACGCTCCATATCTTTCAGAGTCATCCGCTCCGGCTTCGTTTTTGTCGGAGGCGGTGGCGCAACAAAAATACGTGCGTATCTTGCCTGATCTGGTCTCAAAGCAAGCTGCGCATGCTCGCCCGTGACAGGCGCGCTGGCGATTAGATTGCCCGTACGATCAAAGGCGTAGGCTGTGAGCTTGATGTCCTGTTGTGGCTGGCCTTCAAAGCCCACCTTAACTCTTATACCTTGCGTCTGATTATCCCTCCCCGGACGGTTCTTATCCTGACTGCCCTCTTCATTCATGATCTTTTCCTCCTTTTGATTCTTAGGCTTAGTGGTTAGGCCACCTGCCCTATACAGGGCAAAGATAAGCACTACGATTAGGATCAGCAGCAGTGCTATGACCAATGCTTCCACGATGAGCACATCCCACTAGACGGTCAACGCCCCCTGGTGTCCGAAGTTCGAAAGCTATATTCAACGCTGTGGTCGGGTAGCGTTCAGGCCCAATAGGTGATTAGGTTTGACGGACGTTACTGGTGAAAAAACACGTTAGCGTTATTTTTAGGTACATGCTGAAATCCTGACTGCAATATTCGTACCAGCAGAATGTTGGATGGTTACAAGCTGAAATTCTCGTTGTATTGGTGAGCGCAAATCTTTCAGGTGTCTACCCAAGATTACACGGGTCTACATTCGTTGACGCCTATAAAACAGTGATGAGTGATGAGTGATAAGTGATAAGAGGAAGAGTTTCAAGTTTCAAGTTAAAGAAGCTTTCCTAACTTGAAACCTGAAACTTGAAACTTGAAACCTTCTTATCACTTATTACTCATCACTCATCACTTCTTTTAATGCCCAACAATCAAGTAGGTGGTGTCGTCGTAGTTGGGCGCGCCTATGCGGAAGCGGTCTAGGTCTGAGAGCAGCGCTGCGCCGATTTTTGAGACCTCGTGTTGATTAATCTTTTCCCGACATGCGTACAGACGTTCAAAATCGTACTGCTCGCCTTTTGTGTTCTCTGCGTCCGTTACTCCGTCGCTGAAAAGCACAAGGCGCTCGCCAGCCTTGAACTCCGTCTCGTTTGTTTCGTAAGTTGTTCCCGGCAGAAGACCGATGGGCATTTCTCCCGCTTCAAGATTTCTTTCCTGCGCGTCGTTCGCGTAGAGCCAGAAGGGCGGCAAGTGACCCGCGTTAACGAACCGCATGCGATTGCGGTCAGCGTTGACTATGCCTAGAAACATCGTGGCGTATGTGCCAAGCGGAGTGACCGCGTCCACCCTGGAGTTCAGTTCTGTGGCGAGCTTTCCTAGATCGTGCTCTGCTCTGACTAATGCGCGAAGCTCTGTCTGAAGCGTAGTCATCAATAGCGCCGCGCCAATACCTTTGCCGCTCACGTCCGCGACCCAGAACGCGCACTCGCCACCGGGAAGCATAAGCGCGTCGTACGTATCACCACCAACATCGTAGCAAGCCTGGCTGTGCCCCCATGCGCAGTAAGGCTCAGGGAGATTGATGTTGCCGGGCGAAGGCAAAAGCCTCTGCTGAATCTTCCGGGCAAGCTCAAGCTCTGTCGTCAGGCGATGAGCGCGCATAGCCTCTTGCGTTAACTGCTCGCGCTCAACTGCGACAGCGGCGACCGCAGCGAATGATTCCAGATAGACAAGGTCTTCTTCCGTGAACTCGCCGCGCCTGGCGTTGATAGCCTGAAGCGCACCAAGAATTTCGTCCTCAGACTTTCTGAGCGGCACACACAGCATTGTCTCTGTGCGGTAGCCAGTACGCATGTCAGTCGTGCGGTCGAATCTCTCGTCCGTCTGCACGTCGTTGATAAGAAGGCTCTCGCCTGTCTCCGTGACGTATCCTGCCAGCCCAGTGCCCTTCTCAAGAATGATTTCAAGATGGCGCGAGCCTGCCATGCGACGAGCGTGAATTTTTCCAGTGCGCCTGTCGCTCAAAAACACTGTCGCCCGGTCGCAATCCAGTTGCGCGGGGATGAGTTCCAGAATCGCCTGTAGTATATCATCAAGGCTCGCTGCGCGGTTCAGCGATTCGCTGGCTATTACCAGCGCTTCCAAACGTTGGAGTCGTTTATGTTTTGGGAGATTCTGTAGAGCCGTCGTTGCGCTTGTCAATCAAACGTCCTCCATGAAAGTAATGACGCAGAGCATCCTAGCATCTGGCGAGCTTTCACGTTAAGAGGCAGATTGAAAAGTCCCGTAGGGACAACTGCACTGTTATACTAAGTCGTAATCAAATAAGAGGAAGGAGGCGACCCACGAATCCACACGAAAGAGCCTGTGGTTTCGTGTAGTTTCGTGTGGATTCGTGGATTATCTTTTCCTCTCTTTTCATTGCATCTTGGTATTACATCTTCAAACAACTCATTTGAAGACAAAAAAGAAGCTGACTGTCTTCTTCAGCAGTCAGCTTCAAATTAGTTTCTCTCATCCGGCCGTTTGCGCAGTCTAGAGAGATTAACGATTTGGCGAGCTTGCGCGCACGGTCAGTTCTGTGCCGCTGTTCAGTTCAAGGTCGTTGCGGCCTTGAACGTAGACGGAGCCTGCGCCGCCGCCTGCGCCTACTATTGCGCCGATTGCTGCGCCGCGCCCACCGCCTATGATCGCGCCAAGCACTGCGCCCGCGACGCCGCCTATGGCCGCGCGCTGCTCTGTGCGTGTTGTCTGGCTCTGATCCTGAACAGTACCTTCAGTGTCAACGCGCACGGCAGTGTCATTCGGCACGCGAATGGTCTGCGTGATTCCTGCGAAACGATACTGGCTTCCATTGCGCAGTCGAATCGTATCGTAGTTGAGCGTCATCTGTGAGCGCCCTGTCAACGAACCGCTGCGCCTGACGCCAGAGAGATGCCCCGTGATGACCGCGCCCTCGTAATCAAACGGCTGAGTCACATTCAGTGTGAACTGATCGCCATCGCGCGCTCTGGCCGTGCTCAGATTCTCATTAAGCGTTCCGACAATAGTGGTGCCGTCCGGCACTACGTAGTCACCGCTTGTAGTCCCTACCGCCACGCCGCCGCTCGTTTGCTGTCCTGTGTAGACGTTGTTGAAGTCGGCTACGGGAGAGATTTTATTGTACATGCTGACGAGCGCGATAGGACGGCTCAAACCTTCAGTATAAACCCTTCGAGTGACGCTCAGGCGTTGACCGTTATCAATGGGATCGAAGGTGACTGTGAAATCATTGTTGCGGTCGCCAGCAGATGTGACTACCAATTGATCGCCTACGAGCCGCGCGCTCGAACGAACGGTTCGACCCGAAGGAGAGGTCGCAACATTCTCGCGCCCGTCCGCAGTGAAAGTAATCTGCGGCGAACGCGACGAAGCAATCGTCACTTGAAGCCCGCGTCGCTCAATCGCCAGTCTGTCAGGCGATTCGAGCATGGCCGTGAGCCTGTCCTGTATGCTTCGTCGCTGATTATACGGAAGTCCACGCGTTGCGCTCTCTGCCGCCGCGCGTGGGTCATCGCTTCGCTGCATGTCTAGCTGGTACGTCCCCGTAAGACGATTCGATGCGCCGACGCCGACTCCAACCTGACCAACACCCACATCGCCTACAGGCGTAGAGATAATCGCGCGCGTAGCCCTGATGCCGGGCGTGCCATACACACGCGCAAGCTCGTTCAAATCTCTGCGCAACGTTATCCAGTCGTTCTGTGCGCGCACATCAAGGTAAGGGCGATTACGCGCCATGAAATCATCAATCACAGATGCGCGGTCAATGACAAGGCGCGCATCACCTGAAGTTGAATAGCCTGCGTCGAATCGTTGCCGCAGGTTGCGTACTGCATCTTGAAAATCGCTGACGAAGCGATTGATGTCGTCCTCCGCGCGCGTGCCGTCAAAGCGGCTGCGGTCGAGCGTGGAATCGAGCGAATTGCGGAAAACGTCCGTGCGGTCTGCTATGCCGCGAATCAATTGGCGCACGGAAATGGTTGTCCCACTGTATGGACGACGCCTTGTTTGAGCGCCTATGCTTACACCGGCGATCAATACTACGAGCGCCAGTGCTATAACTTGTCTCATTCGATAAATCATCTTCTCTTTCCCTCCAAGTCGGTGTTTAGCCCAAAGGTTAAATCCTCCGCCTCTCAACCTGACGAACAGGTCGAATCAGGCAGAAGACAAGCGCAGGGAGAGAAATTTCTGAAAAGACTCTCCGCCTGATACTTGCCTCAGAGCTTTTTGGGGGTACGGTTTTCTCTGTAGGCTACTTTTATCACAAAGAGCAGACGTAAAGCTATATTCTCTGCATCAATCCTGTATGGGGAAGAGTCTTCTGACCTCTGTGATTCATTCGAGTTTGAGAGGGTTGCCGGTTGAGATTCATCAAAAAACTTTTGCGGAAAAACCTGGGCGGGCTAAGTAGCTGAATTTTCAGACAGCTACGCTAGATTTCTCGTGATATGCTTCGTGTTACTGAAATCTTCCTTTCCGGGGAATGTAATTATGAATGAGATGAAAGCTACGGTTGTTTACGCGGGCGCAGACCTCTTCGTAGGCATCAGCCCCGGCGGGCACGCGCAGGTTCTGGATACGAATCACGAGCGCTCAAGCGCCGCGACGCCTGTGGAACTGCTGCTCAGGTTACGGATTACAGAGTAGAAGTGAGCGGCGAGCGAAGAGATGAGCATCCGCGCAGTTTCACTCGAATGGAAGTCCGCCACATCGTTCGCGGACGAAATGTTTCGGAAAAGGCCGTCGCGCAGGCCATCGAGTTATCCGAAACAAAATATTGCAGCGTCGCAGCGACCTATCGCCCGACGGTCGAGATAGTTTCGAGCTACGAAATAATTGAAGAAGATTCGCCAAAGATTTAAGCCGTCTTCGACGGCTTAAACCTTCTGGTCGCGTCCAGCATCATACAGATTCTATGACTAAGCTATTCTTCACACGGCCTTTTTTCATGGCGCTGCTGTTTTGCCTGATAACATGCGCCGCGCCTGTGCGCTTTTTTCAAACTGGCTTCATCCAAACCACATCTTCGCAATCCATTAGCGATGACGCGCTCGCAAGCGTTCGTCGCATGGACAGCGCAGACCGCAATGCTCGCGGCGGTTTCTCGCTATTGCCAGCCTCAGAAAATCTGCGACGTGGAAACATATATCTCACCAACCGAGCATTCGCAGAAGCGCGCGAACATTTTCAGACAATCGTTCAATCGAACCCGAACGACGTGAATGTCCCGGCTGCTCTGTTCGGCTTGGGTCGCGCCTATTTCGTGCCGCGTCTTTATGCTGAATCGCTCCCCTTCTTCGAGCGGCTCGCGCGCAACTACTCTTTCACGAAAGAAGGGCGCGAAGGTCTCTACGCTCTGGCGACAGCCCTTTTGCGCATGAGCCGGGCGGGTGAAGCGGTCGAGCGCTACATCGAATACACGCAAAAATTTCCGCAGGGCGAGCGCGCCGAAAGTTCTTACCTGAATGTAATTGACGGGCTGCGCGAGGCCGGGCGTAACAGCGAGGCCGTTGACTGGATTGCGCGCACGCGCCAGAAATATCCGGGCACGGCGACAGACATAAACGCGCTCTTCGCTCGCCTTCGCCTGGACATCTCTCAGAACGATTGGCAGCATGCGATTCAAACCGCAAATGAATTAAGCGGGAAGACTTTTCAGACCGGAGCGGTCACTAGCGCAGATGAGGTTGCTTATCTAAAGGCGTACGCGCTCGAACGAGCGGGGCGAACGAACGAAGCAATCAATGCGTACCTAGTCATACCTGATTCGATTGATTCATATTACGGCGCGCTAGCCACAAAGCACCTATCGGCGATGAGTGCCGCGCGCCAACGTCCAGAAGTCGCTGCCAGAATCAATCGAGTGAATTCGCAAGCAACAACTTCATCTCAACTCTACCCTGCTCCTTACCGCGAGATAATCTTGCGCGCCACACGCGCTGGCCGTGTTGATCCAAGGCTTGTGCTAGCGATTATGCGGCGCGAGAGCAACTTTCGCTCCCTTGCGAAATCGCCCGCAGGCGCGCGCGGGCTTCTACAGCTTACGATAGATCAGGCATTGAAGTATGCTGCGCAGGCGGGCGTTCAGAATTTACGCGAAGACGATCTCTACAGCCCAGATACATCAATCCGCGTCGGCAGCGCCTACCTTTCAGATTTGACGAAGCTTTTCGCGGACTCGCCAGAAGCGGTGGCCGCATCCTACAACGGCGGCGAGGACAACGTAGCTCGCTGGCTCAAACGCGCCCGTCAACAGGATGCAGGCGTCTTCGTAGCAGAGATCGGATTCCCCGAAACCAAAACCTACGTCCTCAAAGTTCTCTCCAACTACCGCGCATACAAGCTGCTCTATACATCTGATTTGAGAAGAAGCGCGTGATTAGATTAAGTCTGGAGTCTAGAGTCTGGAGTCTGGAGTCCGAGGTCAAAAGCAAGATTCTTTAAAATAGAATTCTTTATCTGCCTTTGACTCCAGACTCTAGACTCCAGACTTCCTTTTACGGCTCTGGAGAATAGCGGTGGCCGTCGAAGCCTGTGGCGCGCTCGCGGCGACGAATGGGGTCTGGATATGGACGCGGGCGCGGCAGCACTCCAAGACGTACGAGCGCGTCGTGGAATTCGTAGCGTATGTTCATCTCCGCTACCGGGCGCGGGATTAGCTCCATGTTAACCCAACGCACGTCATTGTTGACGGAGCGGCCAATGCCCGTCGCTGCGTAGTCATCGTTTGGCTCTGCGCTCGGCCTTGCGCTTTCCACTCTGGCAGTGCCGCTTGATGCAGATGAGTTTGCGCGCGGTCTGGGCGCAGGCTGACCCTCTTCACGCTCATCATCCTGCGCTCGTGAAGAGCCTTGCTGCGGCGTCACTATGATTGGACGGCGCTCGCGCTCGCGGAAGAAGACCGCAGAGATTACGCCAAGATTTTCCGTCTGACCTATTCGCGCGCCATATGAATCGGTTTCTGTAGTGAAGTAGAAGCGGCGAGCACGAGACGAACTCATCTGCCAGCCCGAAATCGTAATGGTCTGGTATGGGCCAATCACCCACTTGCTCGAGTTGAAGGCTGCTGTGTGTCGCGCGTCAATTGTGTTCAGTCCGTCAACGGCGAGCGCAACCGCTACGCGCACGCCTAGCGGGTTGTGAATGCGAAGCTCATATTCTTCGCCTTCTCGCGCTTCAACATAAGCTCTGCCACGCGCGCTATACTCTTCGAGCGGAACTCCGCCGACGAGGACTTCTACATCGAAGCCGCTCTCCTGCGGCGCAGGCTCGTAGTAACTTTCCTGCGGCTCTTCTATGGCGGTTTCGCCAACGTTCGCCTCTTCACGCTCAACTGAAAGAACTTTCGCTCCGATTACAAGCAGGCACGCGCTCGCTAAGAGAAGCGCTATCAGAATTTTCCTCATCACGGCTCCCTCCCTCAATCTCAAATTCCTGAGTTTCACGCACATTGAACGCTCGCCCATAAATTTTCTTGCGAGAACCTAACATTTCTTTGATTAAAGGGAGGCGCTGGGCTGGCTGACATAGATTTCTAATACTTCTCAGGCTATTATTCTTCTTAAGCTTTACCCGAAAATCTGAAGACCCGGAGGGTGATTACTCACATTCGCAGGCCTGAGGTAACACCAGCAGACTTTGTCTGCCGATGAGATGATAAATGGCTGCGAGAGTGGCATGAAAATTATGACGAGCGGGCAAGTGGTCGAGACTGGTTCGTTTTACGACAGGATTGCAGACCTCTATGACATCACTTTCAAGTTCAATGGCTACAGCCGTTCGCTTGAGCATTTCCTACGCGAACACCCGCTGCCTCTGGAACCCGGCGCGCGTATACTGGATTCCCGTTCAGATTACAGCCATTGACCTGTCTGCGTCGTCGCTTGTGAAAGCGAAGCGAGCGGCCAGAAAGAGTTTTTACAACGGGCACAAAGTCAACTTCGGTCAGGCAAACGTTCTAGCTCTTCCTTTCGCAAATGAATCTTTCGACATGGTTGTCACAAGCGGCGTGCTCGAATATGTTCCCTTGCAAGAAGGGTTCAGCGAACTTGCACGCGTCATTGCGCCCGGCGGTCATCTGCTTCACCTGCCCGTCATACCGACGGCGATGAGTAAGCTTCTTGAATTGATGTTTCGTTTCAAGACTCACCCGCCCGAAGAGGTCGAAGCGAACACACGAAAATTTTTCCGCATGATTGCCAACTATCGTTTCCCGCCGCTACACCCAATCGGTTGGACGAAGACCGCGATTCTTTCGCAGAAGATATAAGATGTAATTTCAGAACAGAAGTTATACAACATTTTGCGAGCTTATCTTTTAACTTTGCGCCTTTGCGAGAAACTGCAATTCTCTTAAAGCTCAAGATAGAGATAGTTGAAGGTTCTCGCAAAGGCGCAAAGTTAAAAGATAAGCTCGCTAAGGTAATTTAGATATTAACGGATTGGAACTAGCCGCAGAATGCGGTCGTCGTTTGCGGCGGGCGAGCCGCGACCGTCGTGGTTCGATGTTGAGAAATAGATTGCGCCTTCTGGGCCTTCTGCAATGTCGCGTATGCGCCCGAACTGTCCTTCAAGAAGATTCTCCTGACTAACGACCTGACGGCCATTCAGAACCACGCGAATAATTCTTGTTCCACGAAGGCAGCCGAAGAAGAAGTTGCCGCGAAACTCTGTGAAAGCCGAACCCCGATAGAACATGCCGCTCGCCGGCGCGCACGCGGGTGAGTATTCCAGCAGTGGCGAGACCATTCCTTCCTGCCTCTCTCTGTGATGAATAACAGGCCAGCCAAGGTTAGCGCCGCGCTCTACTAGATTGAACTCGTCGCCGCCCGACCCTAATCCTTCAAAGCCAGACGGGCCGTGCTCTGTCTCGAACATCACGTTCGTTCCCGGCTGCCAGTCAAAGCCCTGCGAGTTGCGGCTGCCCGTTGCCCAGATTTCAGGGCGCACATTTGGACGACCGACGAAAGGATTATCCTGCGGCACGCTCCCGTCGTCGTTTAGGCGAAGAATCTTTCCGACCAGTGAATCGAGCTTTTGGGAGAGTTCCCTGTGCGTGCTGTCGCCCGTGGAGATGTAGAGTTTACCGTCAGGCCCGAAGCGCAGGCGGCATCCGGCATGTAGCGGCGCTGCCGGAATATTTTCGATAATAACTTTCGGCTCGGTTAAGGCGCTGCCCGTTTCGTGATAGCGAACAACACGCACAAGCTGTTCGCCGTTTCCTCTATAAGCATAAGAGAGGTAGAGCAGATGATTGGAAGCGAACTGCGGATGGAGCGCGAGTCCCATCAACCCGCTCTCGCCCGTAGGCTCAACGTCCGGGACTTTGAAGAGAGGCTCCGGTTTAAGCTTCCCATTTTCATAGACGCGCACGCGCCCAGGTCTTTCCGTGATGAACATGCGACCGTCCGGCGCAAAGACGATTGACCAGGGGACTTCAAGATTCTCTGCGACCGTTTCGATGCGAAACTCAACACGGCTTTCCGGCGCGCTCACCACTTCGCCAGCGCCTTTGCCCGGCGGCGCGTGGCCGCAGGCAAAGGCAAAGATGATGATGAGCATGAAGAGAAAGCATGTAGGGAGTGTTCCCCTCATTCTTGAATGAAAGAATGGCTTTGTAATCATCCTGAAAAATAGTCTGGAGTCCGACTGATTTTAGATTTTAGATTTTGGATTTTTGATTGAAAGAGAGCTTGTTACTAATCTTCAATCCGTTCGCCAATCGAAAATCGGCAATCCAAAATCCAAAATCGCTCTGACTCCAGACTTTTTACTGTGAAATGTAGTCATGAAGTAATTTGAGTTCGTCTCCCTGTTCGCCCACTTCCACGCGCAGCAGGTCGCGTATGGACAACATGCCGACCCAGCGATCTTCGTCGAAGACTGGCAAATGGCGGCTGCCTATCTGCTCCATCCTCATAATTGCGTCGTGCGGGCGTTCGTCGCAGCGTATAATGGCGCGCGGCTCGTTCGCAATCGCGCTCACTTTTACGTCCGCCGGGTTCAGATTTTCAGCCACGACCTTTTTGAGAATGTCGCGCTCCGAAAGCACACACTGTAGCTGCCCATCATCGTCAACGACGCAGACAGCGCCAATGTTGCGCGCGGCCATGAACTGCGCGGCTTCAAGCACAGTCTGCGAAGCGTGCACGGAGTAACCCTCGCGGTCACTTATAACATCTCTTATAAGAATCATGGGGAAGCTCTCCCTCCTGATTAAGTTTTCCCGGAAGTTTTGGGTATTATAGATGAAAAGCGAGACGAAACAAGGCAAAAGGAAGGCAAAAGTAAAAAGGTAAAAGGAAGGCTGAAACCATTCTTTATTAAATGGCTTCTGTCCGTAACTATTCAGGAGGCAGACCTCTAGATTAGTTTTGCTTCTTTTTCCTTCAGTCTCTTTCTTGATTTGAGGAGGTCCAGTAACTGGCTTTAGCATCGAAGCGCAGGCATCATCTTCGTTCCACCGAATACACTTTTGATGACTTCCATGGTCGTGCGAGACCAGTCCGGTACGACTGCGGGCGATGCGCGGCTCGACGCCGTGGGGACATGGAGGCGGAATTCTGGATTTTCTCCGACCTCACGGTGAGTTACTTCGAAGTAACTCGGCTGACTTTCTGCCTCGCCGGGGTCTTCTTGGCCGGTGTGCGCGTCTTGGCCGCGGGTTTAGCTTTCCCTTTGCCCATCGCGTCACGCATAGCCTGATAGCCAGCAATGTATTCCGAGACCGGGAGCCTGGCCACCGTGCTCTCAACCACATCCAGCGCAAGCTCCGGCAGCGTCTTGAAACGGAGGCAGCCCTTGCCCATATCCAGCTTCTTGCCGCTCTTTGCGTATTGCGCCTTGAACCACTCCAACAGCCCCGGCTGACCGTAGAAGCAAATCATGTGCAGCGCCATGTACGATTTCTGTGACGCCAGGCTGATAAGCGTTAGGGGCTGCTTGGGGTTGCCGCCATAGCCAGCTGGGTACGTGTCGAGCGGAACGAACCAGCTGATCATGCCGAACTGGATTCCTTCTTGGTATCCCGGTGGCAGGGCCCGGTTGATTCCCCGGCGGACTTCGTTCAACGCGTCACGGCGCTCCGCGGAGAGTGCGGCAAGGTATTCGGTCACAGTGGATGCTGGCATGGGCCAAGTCTACCGTAACGGTTTTGACGGGGCAACTGTAATCCAGAGAGGCGCGCGTTTTGGCTAAGCCAACAAATCCTCGTCGTCACAGTTTCGGCAGTCATTCATGCAACCTCGGTCATCAAATCCCAGAGGCGGTGTCTTGCATGTGAGACAGGGCGGGCCACCCGAGGTCAGTAGTCCGCTCACCATTAGCCCGGCACGTCGAGGAAGACCTGAACAGTTACTCTGTCCGCACTTTTGCCTTTTTACTTTTACCTTTTGCCTTATTCAAAGAGGCTGGCCTGCGCGGACGGTCTGCGAAAGGTCGTGGGGCGCGATTCCGAATAAGAGCCTGCCTCTTTTTTATTAAAACCCAATCGTTCGCAATGGACTTTGAAAAGGTTTTCAATCGCGCGCCAGTATTCCCCTTGGCCGCGCATGCGCTCGCCGAACTCGCTTGAATTCAGATGGCCTCCGCGCGCATCCCTTATGCGCCGCATCACGCGCTCTGCTTTCGTCGGTAAGCTCGCGCGCAGACGCTGCTCGAAATAGGGAGCGACGTTTCCGGGCAGACGCAGTATGCTCATGAAAGATTGACGCGCACCGGCCTCCCAGGCGCGCTTGAGAAGTTCTGGAATCTCCGTTGTGAGTCCAAGAATCACAGGGGCAATTCCAATTCCCACACTGATTCCTGCCTCTGCTAATTCTGACATAGCTTCAAACCTTGCGTCGGGCGACGGCGCGTAAGGCTCAAGCGCGCGCGCTATCTCGTAACTCGTGAACGGAATTGTGAAGAAGACTGAAAGCTCAGCCTCGCGCGCCAGTTCTCTTAACAAATTTTTGTCGCGCCGTATGAGAGCGCTTTTGGTCACAATGCCGACGGGGTTGCGAAACTCAAGACAGACTTCAAGACATTTTTGGGTCAATTTGTAGTTGCTTTCGAGCGGGATGTAAGGGTCTGAGGTGAACGAGAAGACAAGCGTGTCGCCACGCCAACTCTTTCGCATCAACTCTTCGCGCAGCAGTTCAGGCGCTCTGATTTTAGCAACAATCTTTCGCTCGAAGTCTGTGCCCGCGCCGTAGCCAAGGTATTCATGTGTGGGACGACTGAAGCAATATGTGCAGGCGTGTATGCAGCCGCGATAGCAGTTGACCGAGAAATCGAAACCTACATCCGGGCTTTTATTGTGCGTTATGATAGAGCGCGTCTCGGTCTCCTCGAACACTTCAAGCTCTGCGCGCGGCGGCTCGCCTATCCACTCTACAGAGTGAGTGAGCCAGGGGTTCGGAGGGTTTGCAATGTAGCGCATAAGAAAATTTAAGAGGACATTTCAGAATACCTTAGCGAGCTTATCTCTTATCTTTGCGCCTTTGCGTGAACCTGCAATTTACATGAATCTTGAGCATGGAGAGAAGTGATGGTTCACGCAAAGGCGCAAAGGGAAATGCTTAAGCTCGCAAAGCGTGGAGCGTCGCCTAAACCTTTTCCAGAGGCAGAACGGATTCAATCGTGTGGAGCAGGATAAAGACGCGGTCAGTTTCGCCCTCGTCACTCTTTATGGCGAGCGAAACGTAGTCGTTCGTTATCTCTCCAACCACGCCGTCATAGACGCCGCCGGAGATGGTCTTCACAGTAACCTCTTCTCCTTTGAAACGTCGGAAAAGATTTTCCACATGCTGCAAGTTCATCATTAGCCTCTAGCCTTAATGTTCAGACTGAAATAAAATCTTATTCTTCCGCTCCCCACGTGACGAAGAACAGGCGATACTTGTCAGGGTCTTCGATAGTGACGAAGGATGCGCCCCAGCCTTCGTCCACAGGCGGCGAGATTTTTATGTCGCGCCCTTTCAACCTTTCGTAAAAAGCGTCAACGTCTCGGACACCAATGAAGAAGTGAACGCCGCGCCCGCGCCTCAACATTGTTTCGGGCTGCTCCGCCAGACTTAACTTCAAACTTCCGGCTCTGAGCGTTGCCACAGGAGGCTCAGATTCCGCGTTGTGCGATTCGATCGTGAACCCAAGCTCTTCCGCATAGAAACGTAGCGATTCTTCAAGCTTGTTGACTTCCAAGAACAGAACGTCTAGACCAGTGAACTCCATCGCTTAGGGAAACTTTCTGTGCGGCTAGACCGCGCTCAGAAGCAGATAGACTCCGTATCCTGCCGCGCAGACCACAGACCAGAATAGCGCCTCCTGCAACTTTGTGTAGCGCCGCGCAGGATGCGTTTGAGCTAAGGATTCGCGCGCGGCTATCATTGCTCCGCGCGCCATCATCACGCCGAACAGGATTACGAAGAAGGCCAGCATGCCCATAGGCCATAGAAACCACATCCACTGAAAGCGAACCAGGAAGAGTAGAACCAGTCCTATAGCCGAACACAAGATAGCGCCAGCAATCTTGCCATAAATCATGTCCGCTTCGGCTGAAGGCGAAGAGTAAGGCGGCCTATCTCTTTCAACAACGATTCGAGTCCGCTCAGAGTTGGTCGCTCTCTTCCTTTCAGCATCGTAGGCGCGCCTTCTTGCTTCGTCACGCAGAACACCGTAGGCTTCGTTCAGAGATTTCATCTCCTCTTCGTCGCCGCCTCTGTCCGGGTGGTGGCGTGTCGCGCGTCGCTTGTACTCGCGCTCTATCTCGCTGCGCGTCGCATCCTCTTGCGCGCCCAGGATAGAGTAGTAATCTTTCTCCGCATAGAACTGCCCCATATTTTATGGATTTTAGTTTTGCGCCCACGCTTTTGCAATCCAAAAACAGTTTTCAGTTTTTAGTTTTCAGTTTTCAGTTAAAATCAGCTAGCATCTTTCTGAAAACTGAAAACTAAAAACTGAAAACTGCTTTAAGGGGGGTTATGGCGCAACCGTTTTCGCCCGGCGACGATCTTCTTTTTCAACTCGAAAGCGGCTTCGGATTGCTGCGCGTGCTGGCTGTTGAAGAGACGGGCGGGCAGGCTGTCTGGCATCTTCTGGCTTATGAGGAGTTCTTCCCGGACGCCGAATCCGCCGAGGCTGCTCTATCAAAGCACGGCGCGTTACACGTGCGCGCCCCGCACATGGCTCTAACAGATCGCGCGTTCGAGAGAACTCCGGCAGCACTCTTGGGCAATCGCCCTGTGAGTGAAGATGAGTTGCGGGCTTATCGTGATTGGAAGAGCAAGGGCGGCGAAGTATCAGATCGCTCTGCGCTTTTGATGCTGGGCTTTCGCTAACTGTTTCTCACCGACACGAAGCCGCAAACATATACTCAACCGCTTTGCGAGCTTAAGTTTTCCCTTTGCGCCTTTGCGAGAACCTGCAATTCTCTCTAAGCTCAAGATTCATGTGCGTTGAGGGTTCACGCAAAGACGCAAAGAAAAGAGCAAAGACCGCAAAGGAGTTCTTATAACTACGCTCTTAAATTCCGGCGCAATCGCTGTTCTTCCGAGTGACTACGGGGCTGAAGCGTTGCTGGTATTCGGCAGAAGTCAGGAACGCGCAGACCATCGCAAGATAATTCCCCGGAACTTTGTTGTTAAGCACATTAAGCCAAAACTGGTATCCGCCCACGTCCGCATCGCGGCGCAGATAGAGAAAGTATTGCGAGAGGACGAACGCAGGGTTTGTTTCCGCCTGCACGTACTCAGGATATTCAATCAATTTTCGCACGACGCGGGCGCGCGATTGCGTCTGGCTCGTTCCAGCATTGTATTCCGAGATTAGTTCGGAGCGATGAGAAGTCAGGTCTACGTTCGACGAGCTTTTGACCTTAGCTATCAGCGCATCAACGAAAGACGCGCCTTGCAGCGCAAGCGGGTAGTTGGAGATGAACTCAGGTCTCTGTACGAAATTTTCTGCGAAGAGAGTTTTGGTAGCATCCAAATCCGCTCCGACCACTATGCGCGTGCGGTCGTTGATGAACTCTTGAAAGAGGGGCTGCCTGCCGTAAGAGGCTTTGTATAGACGGTAGATGAAGAAGCCCGTCTGCTGAAACTCTTGTTCTATGAAGAAGGCCGCAGAAACTTCCGAACGGCGTCGAACCATGCATGATTGATCGCTTCCGCATTCATTGATGCGCGCAGTCCAGTAGGCAAGCCCGCCCTCATCAGGCTCGCGGTTAAGAAAGTCAAGATAATGTTGGCGCACGAAAACTCCAGCGTCGTCAATCGAGTTCGTTGTGGGTTGCGCTGTGTCGTTATCAAGAATCGTGAGCGTGGCTGTCGCTGGGCTTGCCATAAAAATTCCGCCCGTAGGATTGCTGAGAACAATATTCAACGCTTCGTTACCTTCAACATAAAGATCGTCCGTTACGCTGACCAGAAACGCCTTTGAAGTTTCGCCGGGCGCGAAGCGAAGAGTGCCCGCGTTGAATGTGTAATCAGAGCGATCAGACGCAGTGCCGTTGCTCGTTGTGAAATCAACGGTCGCGGCTGTGCTCGTATCGCCAAAGCGCGTGACAACAATCAGAGCGTTGCCGCCGCTTTCGTTGACGCTGTAGTTCGATGCGCTGAATTGAACGGTCGAAGCCGAGGGCGATGAACCGAACTGGCCGCGAATCTCGCCGTTAGGAAAATTTGCTGTATGCACGTTGACATAGAAGAGTCCGTTCTTCAAATCCTGCACCTGATCGGGCGTCAGAGAAATCTGATAGTCGCTGAACTGGCCTAGCGGCAGCGGGAACAGAACGTTGGCCGAAGCGCCCTGCGCGGCTGGCCCATGAATATGCGCGGCGGTTTCGGCGCTCGACAGAGTTGTAAAGCTGAGCGAGATTTTAGCCGTTGTTTCGTCCGGGCTTAGCAAGAGCGTGGCCGTGCCCGTAGCGGTTGCGCCCGTAGGCGGCGTCTCCTGCGCGCCGTTCAATGCGGCAGTGAAAATGGTCGGCGCCTTCGCGGAGATTTCATAGACGGCGTTGTTCGTGTTGGAGACTACGAAAAGATTTCCGTTCGGCGCGGTCTCTATGTCTGTGGTGATGCCGAAGTCTCTTCCAACCAGAAGGCTCTCGCTTTCCGTGATGTCGAACTTGTCCAGATTGTCCGCGACTCTATCTGCTAATCGTGAGTCGCTTGTTGAAATGTGAAGGCGGTCGCTCGTCAACTTAAATCGGAAAAGATAGCCGCCGCTCAGGAACGTGCGCGATGCTCCTACAAATAGATCGCCATCATACTGAGCGCCGAGCGCCTGCCCTCTCATGAAGCCTATTGGCGAAGGAGCGACCGCGTACTTCCAACTGAATTCGGGTTCGACATACTGCGCGCCGGGCAACATGTATAGACGTGAGAGCGCCTGCTGCGGCGTGTCCGCAATCAAGGTCGGTGACCACCTGATCTGCTGAAGGTTGCGAGCGCCGTAGGTCGTCTCGATTGATTTGTATTCGCTGATGCGACTCGAAGGCCCTATGATCTGAACCCAGCCGCCATTGAATCCTGCGGGCACGCGATTAATCTCGTCGCAACAGTCGTCGCCATTCTCTTCCGTCCAGAGTTTTCCAGAAACGGGATCGAACGCCATACCGAAGCTGTTGCGTATGCCGTAAGCGAAAAGCTTCTTCACGTTCGCTGCGGCCTCGCCAGTCAATCCTGCGTTCGCATTGAAGAATGGATTATCGGTCGGAGTTGTTCCATCATCATTGAGACGAAGTATGACGCCTGTCATGTGAGCGTTGTCAGGCTCAGGCCCGCCGAATTGATCGTCGGGCACAGTGCCTCCGCTCGTCACGTTCTGCAAAAATCCGCGACGCCCGTTGTCGCCTATGATGATGTAGAGCTTGCCGTCAGGGCCGAAGCGAATCACGCCGCCGTTGTGATTGCCGCGAAGAGGTTGATTAGCGTCCGCTTGAAAGGCACGCAAGTGAATCAGGTTTCTATCGAATGTGAGCGTCGAGCCATTCCACACATACCTGTCAACGCGATTGCCCAGAAGCGGCACTTCGTCCAGATTGCTCGAATCCGCGCCCGTAGTGCTCTCTGTCCAGTAAAGATAGACGTAAGACTTGTAGGGGAAATTCGGATGAAGAGCTATGCCAAGCAAGCCGCGCTCTGAAGCGTTGTTGACAGCCAGATCAAGCACTGTGCTTTGCAACTGTCCATTCACTATGCGCTTAACTTTTCCAGTGTTCTTCTCAAGCACCAGAAAATCGCTGGTGCCGATGAAAGCCATGCTGGTCGGCGCGTCCAGATTGCCTACGACAGTTCGCACAGTGAGATTCGGGTCGAGCATTGAAGGGCCGTTGGCTTGAACCTCAACTGTTGTAGAGATGGTCTGCGAGTTGTTCGCCGTGTTGAAGTCTGCTTCCGATTGCGTCACGGTCGCAGTGTTGTTGAGTTGTCCGGTTGATTGAGGCGTGACGACGATTGTCACAATCGTGCTATCGCCTACGGCCAGATTCCCTACGCTGCACGTCACAGTGCTAGTGACGATGCAATTGCCTTGAGTTGTCGCAGACGAAACGAATGCTGGCCCAATGGGCAGCGTATCCGTTATTGTGACTCCGGTTGCGGGCGACGGGCCGTTGTTTGTTGCTACGATTCTGTAAGTCAAATTCGAATTGACCTGAGCAGGATTGGGCGAACCTGTTTTGCTCAAGACAATATCAACGCTGGTCGCGCCTTGAACCACCAGCAGCGTCGAAGCTGAATGTTGAAGCGCGCCGCTCGTGGCGTTTACGTTCAACTGGTAAGTGCCGGGCGCTGTCGAAGTCGTTGTAGTAATCGTCAGCGTTGAAGTTTTCGCTGAAGAATCCGTGATGCTCACGCTTGCCGGATTAAAATTCGCGCTTGAAGAATTGGGTAGATTGCTCAAACCAAGCGCAACGTTTCCCGTAAAACCGCCGCCGGGCGTAATCGTCACAGTGTAGCTTGTGCCTGCGCCCGGCGCGACTGTTTGAGATGCTGGCGCGACGCTAACAGTGAAATCCGGCGACGCGACTGCTTCGGAAATCTTTGTGATGAAAGCATCGCTCGTTCCGCCTGCGTTCGCGGATTGAAGCGGCGTCTGCGTAGGAAAGTTTGTTGACGCAGTGTAACCCGTCACATATGCGTTGCTGCTTGAATCTAGCGCGATGCCGCCGCTGTAGGTAACGTTCGTCTGAAGATTCTCGTTGGCAGCGCCGCCCAGATATGTTGAATAGAGAATCGCGCCGCCAGCGGAATTGAATTTTGTGACGAATGCGTCCGCGCCTCCGGCTTTAGCAGGTTGCGTAGCGTTTGATACGGGGAAGTTGGTTGAAGTTGTATAGCCCGTAAGATAAACATTGCCGGAAGAATTTAGGGCGATTGCAGTAGCACGGTCGTCGCCGCTTCCGCCCAGATAAGATGCGTTGAGCTTCGCGCCCGCAGGACTTATCTCTGCATAGAAGGCATCGAAGAGGCCGCCGAAAGTTGCTTGCTGCGGATTCAGGACTGGGAAATTATTGGAAGCAGTCTGACCCGTCACGTATGCGTTGCCCGAAAGATCAAGCGCCAGACCGAAGCCACGATCATCTGCGCCGCCGCCAAGATATGAAGAGTAGATTAACGAAGCCGCGCCAGATGCTGCCGGGTTTATCTTTGCAACGAACGCATCGAAGCTTCCGCCTGTGTTCGATTGAAAAGCGTTTTCCAACGGGAAATCGAGCGAAGCCGTGAAGCCTGTTATGTAAGCGTTCCCGACAGAATCAACTGCTACAGAGCTTCCTCTATCTGTGTCACTCCCGCCGAAATAGGTTGAATAGATAAGCGCGCTTCCCGTTGAATTTAATTTTGTGAGATAAGCGTCTGTGTTGCCGCTGCTGCTTGAAAGATAAGCTGTCGGGGTCGCTGGAAAATCCGGCGACTTAGTTCCGCCCGTGACGTATGCGTTCCCGCTCGCGTCTGTGGCAAGGCCGACCGCAGAATCGTTAGCGCTACCGCCCAAATAAGTTGAATAGATTAGAGCATTGCCCTGCGCGTTTAATTTCAGAACGAATCCGTCGAAATCTCCGCCGCGATACGTAGGCGCAAGCGCACCCGGCGTTGTGGGGAAATCCGTAGAAACACTCTTGCCCGCGACGTATGCGTTCCCGACAGAATCAACAGCGATGCAGTCGCCAGTGTCCTGAAGACTTCCGCCGATGTAGGTGGAGTAGATGAGCGCTGTGCCTGCCGCATTCAACTTGGCAATGAACGTATCAGAGTTTCCCGCGTAAGAAGATTGTTTCGGGTTTTGAGTAGGAAAGTTTGATGAAAGCGTAGTGCCTGTGACATAAACGTTCCCGCTCGAATCAACCGCTATGCTGTTGCCAGTGTCGTCGCCGCTTCCGCCAAGATACGTTGAGAAGACCAGCACAGGATCAATGACGAGCGGAAGGCTTGCATCGTAATCTCCGACTTTGAAGCTGATTTCGTTACGACCATTTATGACGTAGCCGCCAGCCACAACCTTGCGAACGCCGTTTCTATCTTGATAGATGACGGGTTTGCGCTGGCGCACTTCTGTTTGTCCCGCGCGCAGGATAAGGTCGCCGTTTACATCAATGCTCGCGCGCGCCGTTGAGCCATAGAATCTGAGCTTGATTATGTTCGGATTGACGCCGGGCGCGACTACAAAATCGTATTCAAGCTGTCGCTGGTTTCCATAAAATATTAGATTGACGCCTCTGTAAACCTCTTCGTATTCAACTCCAGCGTAGGTCGGAATGTTTGTTCGCCACTTCGCAGGGTCGTTGCCTCTGATGTAATTGATATTCCCTTGCAATTCATCAACGCCTCTGACTCTAGCGGAATCGCTCGCGCCGATTAACTTCAAGTGAAGATTCTTTTGGGAAGAAGCGGCATTGCGCTGTCTGTCATGGTGCGAATTCTCTTCGCTATGGAATCTCCCTGCGGCCTTACCTTGCAGGGAGATGAATGCGCCCGAAGAGGCAAGGTAAATAGCGCCGCCGCCACTTCTTGAGATGAATTTCGTCTGCGCGTTCGCCTGCCCTTCGTTCTCTTCAAAATTCAGGGGAAGATGCGCGAGCGATTCTGTAATGCGCGCGCGAGTTGTCGGATTTGGACTGGCCGTAGCGAGTCTGTTTTTTGATTGTCTATTAACAGCCTCAACCGTAGAAGTTTTGTGGTTAGAGAGAGAGGACTCGGCGCGACTGCGATTCGTCGTGAAAAGGGGCGTGAAGATAGAAGCGAAGACCAGCGAGGCTGTCAACATCTTCTTTGCGAGGCGATCAGTTCTTCTCATAAAAACTTTAATGACAACTAT
Organism: Acidobacteria bacterium 13_1_20CM_3_53_8; assembly: GCA_001920415.1. Taxonomy (GTDB): domain Bacteria; phylum Acidobacteriota; class Blastocatellia; order Pyrinomonadales; family Pyrinomonadaceae; genus 3-1-20CM-3-53-8. The sequence continues at coordinate 36,243 of MNJR01000019.1, forward strand.
GCAGTTGGAGCAAAACTCTTAGCGAGCTTAAGCATTTTCCTTTGCGCCTCCAGCGTGAACGAGCAATTATCTTAACACTTAAGATTCATGTAAATTGCATGTTCACGCAAAGGCGCAAAGAGAAAAACTTAAGCTCGCTAAAGGGTTGATTGCTTATGTTCGAGCTTTCAATTCTCTAAAAAATTAAGGAGAACTGACCGAAGTTCACTCGCGGCCAGTTCTCCTATAAAAAACTCTCACACACTGAAATACTTTTTCACTTAATCCGGGCAATTAACCCAAAAATCCAAGGTTCGACGACGGAAATCTGCTGAGGAACGGGAAGACCGTCGGGAGATCGGACTGGGCCAACCCGTACCAAGTGGCAAGCGTCGCTGCGTACTGGTCAATGGAAGTTGAAGGTATCCAGCGCCCGCGATTGTCTGTGTCGTCAGGCCCGCCTAGAGCGAGCGTCGGATATTTTCCGTAAAAATCTCCGCCGTGAATAGCGCCGCCCATTATGAACGCATGATTGCCCCACGCGTGATCCGAGCCTACGGTGCCTGAGCCTGAGCCTGAAGGCTGGAACGTGCGCCCGAAGTCAGAGAGCGTGAAGGTCACAACGTTGTTCTGAATATTCTGCGCTACAGTCTCGTCGTAGAAAGCTCGCATTGCAGTGCTCAGTTGGAACAGCAGGCTTCCCTGATTGCCAGAGCCTGCCGCGCCGCCCGCAGTGCTCGTAGGACTTGAGCCTGTCTGCTGAGTGTGCGTATCGAACCCGCCGAGCGTGCAGAAGAATATCTGCCGCTTCATGCCGAGCGTGTCGCGGAACTTCATGAGTCTAGCAACCTGCTTTAACTGATTTCCAAGAGAAGTGTTTGGGAAGGCCGTCACAACATCTTGTTGACTTGAACTAAGCGCTGCGCTTGTACTCAATGCTTGATTAGTTGTATCGCTCGAAGCCTTAATCAAAGCTCTGTCCAGATCAAATCCCAGTAGTTGCGCGAACGTATTCCTGCGCGCCTGTTGATCCGAGAGCGTGCCCCCAAACATATTCAGAACAAGAACCTGGTTGAGTGAAGTCGGCGCTGGCGAGATTGCTAGTTGCCGACTGGTTTGACCCGTGGCGAAGAGGCTAGTGCCCGCGACTGAAACGTTCATGGGAAGCGGAACGATGCCATTAAGAGCGCCTGTGAAATCCGCTACGCGCCCGCCCCAGCCCGTCTGGCTTGGATTGTTAGAGATGGAAGCCTGCTGCTGCGCAACCTGATCCGAGTGCGAGAAAAGTTGATAGGGGCGTCCCGTTCCGCTCTGATACTGCGTGCGCGTCAACGGCTGCACGAGCGTGCCTACATTGCAGAGCACAGCGAGCTTCTGTTGATTCCATAGATCGAGCAGACCCTTGAACGTAGTTGTCGGGTTGGCAACCTCCGGCGAAAGATTCGGATGAAGACCGAACTGACGACCGCTTATAGGCGAGATGGGAAGAAGTACCTGCTGCGATAACGCTAGCTGCGCGGTGCTGCGTACACTCGAATAAGAGTTGTACTCGGAGTCTAGCGGTATGATTGTGTTGTTGCAATCGTTGCCGCCGCTCAGGAAGATGCAAACGAGCGCTCTATAATCGGAAGCAACGTCCGACGTTTGCGCCATAGCGCTTATCAAGTTGAGTTGATCAAGGCTTGCGACCAGTGCCGCGCCCGTCAGCGCGCATCCCGTCTGCTGCAAAAATTTTCTGCGTGATTGTGCCATCGTTTTTCCGTTTCGATTTTAACTCTTCAATTTTAAGTTTCCAGTCTAGTTCTTTCTGAAAACTGAAAACTAAAAACTGAAAACTGCTTTTACCTCTGAACCTGATATTGCGACGAACTCGCAATGAGATAGATAGCCGTCTGCGCTCGCCAATCCGGGTTCGCGTTGGTAACGTTAGTCACGTTCGTCACAATCGAATTCTTCATCGCCTGCGACATAGTGCCGTGCATCAAGAGTTGATTGAGCGCATCAACAAGCTGCGCAGGATTGCCAGCCATAGCCTGATAAGCGGAGTAATCAATCTTCGTCCCCGTAGGTCTGTCCGACGACGCAGGATTGCCCGCAATAGGCGGTGTGATAGGCAGAAAGCCGTTGCCGCTATTGGCAAGCACCAGCGCGTTGATGAAATTGGCGCGCTTGAAGGTAGTCGTTGTTGAAAGTATTCCGAATTCGGGGCCGAACAGTGCGGACGTTCCCGGCACTTGATAGTCAGCCGGGAAATAGCTGAAGACTGTCGGCGGGTTGAATAGGTCTTGCCCCATGTCAAGTAGAAGGCCGAACCTTGTTCCGTTGTTGGAAATATTTCCGTCCGTAGTCGCGTTGAAAGCGCGCAACAGATTCGTCGTCAACAGCACAGGCTCGCGCAGGTGTCCGTAGTTCGGGTCAGACTTGACATCGCCGCGCGACTCGGGGTCAAGCAGTATTGCAGTGATGGCTGCTTTCATGTCGCCGCGCACGCCAGCGCCGTTGTCATTGAAGGCAGCGGCCACGCGCTGAACATATGCGGGCGATGGATTGCTCGTCACCAATTGACTGATTAATGCTTTGGCGATGAAGGGGCCTGTGTTCGGATTGTTGAAGATGTTATCAATCGCCGCATTAAGCTCAGCCGTCTTGTACTGTCTAAGGTCTTGCCCTGCTGTAATCGCAGGCAGAACCTGACCGTTCAAAAGCGTCTTCGATGCTGTGTCGTATGTGCTGGTGTTGTTCGACAGCGCCATAGAGTCAATGTAGTTGGGCACGGGCGCGGTTGCGCCAGTCTTCGGGTTAGTCCAGGTCTTATTCGGCGAAAGATTCCAGCCCGTGAAGACGCGCGCGAAGTTTGTAATCGTAGCCTGATCGTAAGTCGATATGCGGTTGCCGTTCGCATCAAGCTTAGGAGTACCATCCGCGTTCAACGAATCAACGCCAACCGAGAAGAGTTGCAGAATCTCGCGCGCGTAGTTTTCGTTCGGGCTTACACGTGAATTTCCGCGCATGTCCAGGTATTCCCCCATGCCCGGATTCAAAGTCACGTCCATCAATATCTGCCGAAAGTTTCCAAAAGCATTTCGGTCAAATACCTGAAGATAAGGAGCGACCCATGCGGGCTGGTTGTTGAGGTCTCGCCCCGAAACGATCAGAATTTTATGAAGAGCATAGGCCACGCGCTGCCTGAGTTGATCCTGCCCGTTTCTAGCGTTCTGGAAGAACATAATTTGAAGCGGGTACATAGAATAGTTATCACGGAAGCACATAGTGCGCTCCGCAAGGACAGGGTAATCTGTAGCTGAGCATCCAACCTCTGTATCTGTTGGAAAGAGATTTAAAGTCGGATAATTAGTAGAGCCTACTGGCGCTGCTGCGAATTGTTCATTCAAGTAAGCGCGGAATCCAACGCTCCGAACGTGCGCTAAATCTGAAGATGTCGGCCCCCATGTCGCTTGCTCAAGAAAGCGAACGCCGTCGCCGCCAGCCGCAAGCGCAGGGTCTGTGTACGGGTTTTGCGCAGGCGCTGGAATCGGAGCGGGCGGAGTCTGCGGCGCAGGCGTAGGCACTGCGCCCTGATCGTCCGTAGGCCCACCGCCCACGTGCCCTATAGCAACGCGCACACGGTTGCTCGCCATGCCGTGTAGGTTAAGTCTTATGAGCACATCACCCATGTCTGCGGGCATCTGATCGTTGAGCCGCACTATGAATTCTGTGATTCCTTCAAAGCCGGGCACTGGCGACATGTACTCTACGTTGAGCGTATAGCGCGTCGTTGCGCCATTCACAACTGCTTCCGCATCCGCAGAGAAAGCGTTGACGCCCTCGCCCGCAATCGTGTCCAGGTTCATAGCGAAGATTATGATCCGCGTACGATTGTCTGCGCTAAAAGGCACAATCTGATTCGGCGTGAAAGGCTCTGACTTGAGCGTAACGGATTCTACGGCAACGGCGCGCGTGGAATCGTTATTGCTGAGAAGCACAGGCCCGACGCCCGGCGCTGCTTGCAACGAGTTGACAGATGAGCAGAGCGCTAGCGCGGCGCATGCGCAAAGAAGCCTCAGAAGGCATGGGCGCAGGCACAGTAGAAAATTCTTTTTCATAGGACAGAATCAGCGCGGGTTACCGAACCGCGTTCCTTGAAACTTCGTTGAGGCTGATTGAGCTACTTGTTTGGAGGGGCGACCAACTATCCCTTGGGACATCTCAAAATATAGCATAGTCGCCCATTCCGGGGTCAATGTTTTTGACGTTGAATCCAGAATAAAAGTCTGACTATCTTCAAACGGAATCCATCTAGGCCCGTACACAAACGATTCGTGAGCATAGTCTCCTCGCTGCACTAGACTCTTGCCCGGCCTCACGCACTTCATAGCGCCAGAACCGCAGACAATTCTTATCCAGTACAGTCTGTGTATCGTTATATTCCGATTTACGGGCGTTCTATAGGTATAAAGCTCTGGGTTTTCTACAACTTAAGACCATTCTCGGGTGGCATATTCGTTGCAGTACGAGCTTAGCGTTGGATTCTATTCATCTCCCAGGACTGGAAACATTCTGTAACTTTAGGAGGAGAATGCTCATGAGCAAATTGCTTTACTTCGCGGGAGCGATAATTCTTTGCCTTGCTATGGCAAGCGTGTCGCTCGCGCAAACCACTACAACCATCACGACGACACCTACGCAAACGACACAGACAACAGCCGTGCAGAACGCTGACGGCTCATGGTCGGTCGTAGAGTATCCTGTCGGTCGTGAAGTTCAGGTGAACTTAACTCCTGTGGGAACCATCACGGGACTTAACGGAACGGCGACAGTGCTGCGCGCTGCTGATGGTTCGACGATCAAGTTAAACTTGACAGGAGTTCCCGCTAACCTGACGACTGTGAATCTCTACGCCGTTGATCCGACGGGCGCGGTGACTATGCTTGGGCCTATCACGGTCAATAACGGCACAGGAACGTTCACGACAACAACTCCGCTCACCCGGTTCATGCTCTTCGCATCGCCCGAGACCAACCTGACTTCCTATTCCGCAACAGCGCCTATGATCTTCAGAAGCGGCGTGCCGGAAGGGCTGGCGGTTATTCCTTTGGCGAGGACAGGTGAAGGCCCCGGTGCTGCAACCGGAGAAAGAGTAGCGGCGACGGCTGCGCCTTCTTATAGCATCCCGATGCTTGGCATAGCTTCCTTCCCGAAGAAGAAAGAGACAACTATGCACCTGAACGTCGCTGACACTTTCCATCTACGCCGCGCGACCGTCTTCATTACGCCCAACTTCAACGACCAGGGCGCGACGCGCGTGAAGGCGAAATTCCATGAACTGTCAGATGTTCAGCAGGGAGCCTACCTGACGCTGTGGGCTGTTGGGCCTGATGGCAGTTTCATGAATCTAGGCTCGACAACGAACACGGGTCATCCGAACGTTGCGACGATTGATACGGACAGGAACCACACCAACGTTCCTTTCACAGACTTCGGACTCTTCATGACTGTTGAGCCGAGCGGCACGGTTAAAACACCGTCCGGCCCGATTGTCGTGAGGATAATCCAATAGCAAGGTGAAACTGCTATTCAATAGCAGTTGAAAAGAGAAGAAGGCTGCCGAGCTTGATGACAGCCTTCTTCTTTTTATATCCTCTGACGAAAAAATCGGGGCGAGAGGATTTGAACCTCCGACCTTTCGGTCCCGAATCAAAAACTTAACCTAAACCCAACCAATTGATTTTGAAGCGGAACGCAGCCACGCACAAAATCAAGCGTTTTTCATCTACTGACATCTGTTACTCTTTAGTCACCATCGTTATCTC